>JACPMK010000003.1 GCA_016186115.1 Candidatus Wildermuthbacteria bacterium | reverse complement strand
GTCCCAGCTAGCTGCCTTCGCTTTTGGTGTTCCGTACGATATCAACGGATTTCACCCCTCCACCGTACGTTCCATCAGCCCCTGACACCCTCTAGTCTGACAGTTTCTCAGGCACTCCAAAGGTTGAGCCCTTGGTATTTAACCTAAGACTTGCCAAACCGGCTACGGACCCTTTACGCCCAATAAATCCGGATAACGCTCGGGGGCTCTGTTTTACCGCTACTGCTGGCACAGAGTTAGTCCCCCCTTATTCGCAGAGTACTGTCAATCCGCCTCAACGGCGGACTTCATCCCCTGCAAAAGCGGTTTACAACCCGAAGGCCTTCATCCCGCACGCGGCGTCGCTGGTTCAGGGTTTCCCCCATTGACCAATATTCTCGACTGCTGCCTCCCGTAGGAGTATGGCCCGTGTCTCAGTGCCATCGTTGGGGAACACGCTCTCACGTCCCCTACCCGTCATCGCCTTGGTAAGCCGTTACCTTACCAACTAGCTGATAGGCCGCAGACCCCTCTTCGAGCGCCTTTCGGCTTTACCCCTCGATTGCTCTCGGGGACCATCAGATATTAGTCCGCCTTTCGGCGGATTATCTCTGTCTCAAAGGCAGGTATCTACGTGTTATTAACTCGTCTGCCGCTATCGCGTAAAAGCGCTTGCGCGCTCTACGCGACCGCACGACTTGCATGCCAGTATCCACGCCGCCAGCGTTCATCCTGAGCTAGGATCAAACTCTCAAAGTAAAAGAGTCGCCATGAACCAAATAAGGTTCATGCTCTATAAGAATGAACTCTGTATGCAATTGTCAATGTACCTTCCCAAAACAACTCCCGAAGATATTCATACAGAACACCTTCGGGAATTGTTTACTGTCAAACCTTGTAAAATGCCTTTCTACATACGAGAAAGTTACCTTTCTTTTTTCAGTATAAAGCCCCACTAAAAAATGTCAAGGCCGTCAATTTTTCCCTAAGAGCATGAGGTCGGATTTGAACCCACGACCTACCCGCCTAAATTGCCGGGAGCCGGAGGCGAGATTCGAACTCGCGACTTGCTGTTTACAAAACAGCTACTCTACCACTGAGTTACTCCGGCAGGCCTCCTACTTTTCTTTTTTCTTTCGTTGAGTAAGTTGAAGCCAATAATTTTCAGAGAATTTTGTTCGTTTTCCCTGCGCCCGTTTTCGCAAGCGCTCGAGCCATATGCTGCTCTTTGCTTCCAAACGCAATGCCCATATCCGAACTTTCGAAAGAAGCTGCTGCAAAAGTAAATCCGGAGAAACAATATGTTTAAGAAGATAATTCTGTTGAGCCAATCCTTTTGCCTTCCCAAGATAGTATATCAAATTTTTTTCTTCCTCTCTCGGCAATGCGCCAAGCATGGCAACTTTCCGCTTCAGAAAAAATGCGAGCCCAACAGTGCTCAAAAGAAAAATAGAGAGAACAATAAATTCGATACGAAGAAATTGCATATGTTTAGAGTTCAAAACGCACAAACCGCTCCACGAGGATTTTCTCCCCGACTTTCGCAGTGACCTCTTCGATAAGATCCCGTATTTTTTTGGAGGGATCTCGAATGTATTCTTGCTCGAGAAGCGCTTGGACATCTTGCGGATCAACCCCTGCAATTTGCAAAGCGATTTCATGCGCAAGATGCTTGAAATCTTGGGATCTGGCCACAAAGTCAGTTTCACACCGTACTTCAACAAGAACTCCGATTTTCCCGTTGCCGTGAGTGTAGGCCTCAATGATTCCTTCCTTTGCTTCTCTTTGCTGTTTCTTTTCAGCGAGTGCCTTTCCCCATGTTTTCAAAAGTTCTTTTGCGGCTGCAACATTCCCTCCTGTTGCCTCCAACGCTTTTTTGCACTCTGCAAGCGAAACTTCTGTTGCTTCGCGAAGTTGCCTGATTTGGTCAATAGTCACCATGGGTACTACTGGATCATCGTTGTAGCTACGGATGTCTGAAGTACGGCTTCTTTCACCTTCTCTAAGATATACTTCACTGAAGTTGCCGCATCATCGTTCGCAGGAATTACATAATCAACGAGCCCCGGACTCATGTTTGTATCCACGATCGCAATCACGGGAATATTCTTTTGCTTGGCTTCTTTTGCCGCAAGCAAATTCTTATCCAAGTCGCAGATAAATAGTGCGGCAGGCAGGGCATTCATACTCTTAAGTCCTCCGAATTCAGCTTCCAGATCACGAAATTCGCGCTGAAATTTCGACTGTTCCTTTTTGGTATATTTTTCGAGCTCGCCCGCGGCAAGCATCTTTTCCAATTCACGCATCCGCTGAATACGTTTGATCACGACTCCGAAATTTGTGACTGTTCCGCCAATCCACCTCTCCGCCACGTACGGCAACTGACATTCTTCGGCTACTTCCTTCACAAAATTTTTCAGCTGAACTTTCGTACCAATCAGCATCAGCATTTTCCCTTCGCTTTTCAATGTTCTTATAAAATTCAATGCCTCCTGCATCCGTTCTCTTGTTTGCTCCAAATCAATAATATGGATGGCATTCCTCACCCCTGCAACATACTGACGCATTTTGGGATGGGTCTTTGAGGTCTTATGGCCAAAATGCAAACCAGCGGCAACCATTGCCTGAAGTTCGGGATCAAGAGGAAGTTGGACTGGTTTTTCTTCAACGGTCATACGCCTCATTTTGTACCATACCGAAAGAAAAACATCAAGAGCGCCGCAAAATAGATCATTGATTTCTACGTCCCGGTATGCTATTCTAGTGACGTATGAAAAAAGATATCCATCCCATATACTATCCCAAGGCAAAAGTTGAATGCGCCTGCGGAAATACGTTTACCATCGGATCTACCAAAGAGCTCATTCAGGTAGAAGTATGTTCGGCTTGCCATCCTTTGTACACGGGCAAGGAGAAAACTTTTGATAAAGTAGGCCGGGTGCAAAAATTCAAAGAGCGCGTTACCAAGGCCTCCTCGCTCAAAGAAAAATCGAAAACCACGGCCAAGAAAGGAACTCGCAAAAAAGCCCGCTAAATCATGGAGGATCTCGAAAAATTGAAAGCAGAGTATGATGACCTTACCCAACAGCTCACGAATCCCGATCTGATTTCTCATTGGGAACAGTTCCAGCAGATTTCCAAACGCAGAGCACATCTTGAGAAGATACTCAAAAAAACAGAAGAACTGGTGGCATTGAAAAAAGAAATTGCAGAGAATGAAGATATTGCCAAGTCCAACGAAGAAGATCTTGCGCTCGTGGCGCAGCAAGAACTTCCGGCCTTGGAGCAACGTGTCCAAGCCCTGACAAAAGCAATCGAAAAGATGCAGCAAACAGAAGAATATCCAAAAGCTCTGATCGTGGAATTACGTGCAGGAACAGGGGGCGAGGAGGCGTCTTTATTTGCGGCAGATCTCTGGAACATGTACAACAAATACGCAGTTGCAAATGGATGGAAAGTAACCGTACTCAACAGCAGCGAAACAGAAGTGAACGGAATACGGGAAATCTCTTTTGAGATTGAAGGGGAAGACGCATTTGAAAATCTCCAGTATGAAGGAGGAGTCCATCGCGTGCAACGAATTCCCGTGACCGAAAAAGCAGGCCGCATTCATACCTCCACCGCGTCGGTTGCTATCCTCCCAAAACCGAGCGAGGCCCAGATTCCAATCAATCCCAGCGATATTCAAGTTGAATTTACAACTGCTTCAGGCCCCGGCGGACAAAATGTGAATAAGCGTCACACCGCAGTACGCATGACTCATATCCCAACTGGTCTTGTAGTAGAATCGCAGGTTTCCAGAAGCCAGCAAACCAACCGGGAATATGCTCTCGCTCTTTTGAGAGCACGGCTTTTCGAACAACGCGAAGAAAAAGCGCAGCAAGAACTTACTTCAAAAAGAAAAGCCCAGATCGGCTGGGCAAAAAGAGCGGAAAAAATCCGCACCTACAATTTCCCTCAAGATCGCGTGACCGATCATCGCATCGAGCAATCCTTTCATGGCATTGAAAAAATCACGCAAGGAGATCTCGACCCTATTATCGAAGCCCTCCAAACTTACCAAAAACAGCGAGAGAGTATTTAGTTGCCGCCGTTACTTTCGAGAACTTTGATGTCGTTCGCGTAACGGGAGGCAATGGCCATCACTGAATCGCCATAAAATCGATAGCGAGGATTGGTGGAACCAGAAAAATACTTCATCGCAGCACCCCATTCCGCGTTATAAGTTTGAGCTGCAGCTCCCCCGTCCTTGAGGTACAAGCCAGCAGCAAGAAATGCATCGGTAATTTTCCATGGATCTCCTGTCCTGCCGAGAACTCCGTCGAGCCGGGATTTATAGAGCATCCACGTGGAAGGAATGAACTGTGCAGGGCCCATTGCGCCTCCGTATCCGCCCACACTTGCAATTGGACATGACACCGGTGTTTTGTAGGGATCTCTCCCGAGCTCTCTCGCAAGTTGCATAAATGGTTGCACATCCCGCGACGGTTTCATTACCGCATTCACTTGTCTTCCGTTATACGCGACCACTCCACTTCCCGTCTTTGGATCCTTGAGATAACATTGCCCCACATTTTTCCCGAGATTCGATTCTTGGGTAAGCACAGCAAGCAAAAGCGCCGGGCGCACTCCTGTTTGGTTTGAGACGTATTGGGCAATTTTCAACGCCTCGCCAAATGTAGGGGCTTCGGGAATTCCTACGAGCTCGAAAATACGATTTCGAATTTCTGCCGCTTGTTTTTGTTTATCAGCAAGAATTTTTTGATATTCAGCTTCTTTCCCCTTGGTAACTGTCAAAAGCTTCTCTCGATCTTTCGTTAAATTCTGATTCTCCTGCTTTTGCAAAATCTGAATTCTCTGAAAATTTTCTTCGCTCGATTTTTCGTCTTCGAGATCTTGCTTCTGGCCCTCGAGAATGTTGGTAAGATCAGTAAGCTGTTGCAAAAGTTCCTGATTGCGCACGTTTACCGTTTGCAAGGCAACCGCATTATCAAAAAAATCCGAGAGAGTTGCTCCCGAAAAAAGCACTTCGATATTGGATTTTTGATCCTCCTGGTACATCAGCTGCAAAATCTCGCGCAGCTGTTCTTTGGTTACCTCAATATGATCTTGGGTCTTTGCAAGAGAAGCAGAGGTATCTCCTATCTGCACTTTCAAAGCACTGATAATTTTCTTGCTCTGCTCAATTTGGAGTTCGATCTTCCGAATTTGAGTACGCAAAAGCGCAATTTGGTTCTGGAGCGTTTTCTTTTCCTGCTGGGTTTTGGCAACGGTACTTTCATACTGCTTGATTTCCTGTTCGAGTTTCGCGAGTTCCTGTTCCAACTGCTCGCGCTCTTCGGCAGGACTAAGAGCTGAAACATGGATATTCCCAATGGAAGCAAAGCTGCTCAATAATAGCAGAAGCAATACGCCCATCGCTGCGATTTTCGTGCGCCAATGCATGGCAAAAGAAAAATTCTTACGCCTTTTTGGGAGCTTCCTTTGATGGCTGCTCTGGAGCCGCTACTGCCTCTTCTTTCTCCTCCTTCTTGACTTCTTTTGCTACGAGCTCTACTTTTTCTACACCCTCTTCGATTGGTTTTGCCAACTCCTCTTCCACATTTTCTACTGTTGCCACGCTTGCAACAATTTCTTCTGGCTCGCGCAAAAATGTGACGCCTTGGGGCCGGGGAAGATCCTGTACCAAAATCCGGTCCTCGAAAGTGGCGAGCTTTGCGACATCAACTCGTATTTCGTGAGGAAGATCTTGGGGCAAGGCACGCACCTCAATCTCCTGAATATGTTTTATAAGCGTACCCCCTAGATCTTTTACTGCAGGGGCTTCGCCGTCAAACTCAACGGGTACCGTGATATTAATTTCTTCATCCAAACGAGGCTGATAAAAATCAACATGCAAAATGTCACCCGAAAGAGGATCGTATTGAGCATCATGGATTAAAACAATATGGCTTTTCCCACCCGCATCCAAGGAAATAAGAGTGCTCTCTCCCGAGGCATCATACAATTTCTTGAATTCTTTTGCATCAACGCTCAAAGGCAAATTCTCGGTTGCGGGACCATATAATACTGCGGGGATATACCCCTGCGTACGAATCAATTTTACGTTTTCTTTTGATGCCCGAATTTTTGAAGAAAGTTTTAACATATTTTTCCTGCTGAACCGAAAAGAAGAATATTCTTTTCTGCTGCTTTTTGAACTAATTCTACGGATGGACCGAGAAGCTTCGACGGGGTTACTTCTTCGGGATGTTCCGACAAAACATCCCGCAGGCCTTGCACAAAGGCAGCCCGCAGATCAGTGCTGATATTAATCTTAACAACGCCAAGACGAATTGCGCCCTTCATGTCTTCTTCGGGCGTGCCTGAACCGCCATGAAGCACTAGAAAGGATTCTACTCGTTTTTGAATTTTTTGCAACCTCATCAGATCAAGACGGGGCACTTTGGCATATACGCCATGCACATTCCCAATAATAATTGCCAAACTGCTTACCTTGGTTTGCTCTACAAATGCGTGCGCTTCTTCGGGATCAGTATAGACACTCGGATCAAGGGTGACCTCTTCGTTCAAATGGATATCAGAATGCTTGCCGGGAATCTCGCCGAATTCCCCCTCCACCACAGAAATTTTATTTTTTTTCGCCAGCGCAACCACTTTTTTAGTGATTGCGATATTTTCCTCAAGAGGAAAATGCGACCCGTCAAAATGCACGGCGTCGTATCCTGCTTCTATAGCTGCTGCAACCGTCTCAAACGACTTCCCGTGATCAAAATTCAAAAAAATAGGCAAGCCAGTTGTTCTGCGCCATGCCCCGACCATGGCAACTGCCTGCGCCAAACCAAAAAAGTTGCTATCCCCTTCTGATGTTCCCAAAAGCAAAGGAGAACGGAGCGCAACAGCCGCCTGCACGATTCCCTTGAGCTGCTCGGCACAGGAAAAATTAAATTGAGCCAATGCCCAGTGTTCTTTTGTTGCTTTTTGAAACCAATAAGATAAATCTTTCTGCATCTTTTCCTGAACTTAAAAGAAAAATCCGGTGAGCGTTTCCACGACTCCGCCGATCGCAAAAATTCCAAGGATCATCCCGCCCATCGCAAGCATAACGACAATGAGAGTAGCTTTATCCATATTCCCTAGACGAAAAATCGCACCAGAAGAATCGCAATGATATTGACCACCTTAATCACCGGGTTAATCGCCGGCCCTGCCGTATCTTTGTAGGGATCGCCAACGGTATCTCCGGTAATTGCAGCTTTATGCGCGTCAGACCCCTTGCCGCCAAAATGCCCTTCCTCAATATACTTTTTGGCATTATCCCAAGCGGCTCCTCCCGAAGTCATTGAAATTGCGACGAAAAGTCCAGTCACAATAGTACCTATTAAAAATCCTCCCAATGCTTCCGGCCCCAAAAGAAATCCAACAAGGATAGGGGATGCTACTACAATTGCCGTGGGCAAGAACATTTCTTTGAGCGCCGCCTTAGTCACAATATCAACAGCCGATCCATAATCCGGTTTCGCGGTTCTCTCCATGATCCCTTTGATTTCCCGAAATTGCCGGCGGACTTCTTCAACCACAGAACCCGCAGCTTTGCCAACTGCCCGCATGGCCATCGATCCAAACAGATAAGGCACTGCGCCTCCCAAGAAAAGCCCTGCCAATACTTTGGGATCCCCCAGTTCAAAATTAAAAATTCTGCCCGTCACATGCTCAAGCTCCTGCGTGTAGGAAACAAAGAGAACTAACGCAGCCAATCCTGCCGATCCTATCGCGTATGCCTTGGTAACGGCTTTTGTGGTATTTCCTACTGCGTCCAAGGGATCCGTAACATTGCGAACGGATTCTGGAAGATTTGCCATTTCTGCAATTCCTCCGGCGTTGTCAGTGATAGGGCCGAAGGCATCGATCGCGATCACAATGCCGGCCAGAGACAGCATCGCCACGGCAGCTAACGCAACTCCGAATAATCCTGCCAACCCGTAGGCAAGAAGGGCACCCGCTACAATGACCATGATAGGAGCTGCAGTTGATTCCATGCCCATGGCAAGACCGATAATGACGTTCGTGCCAGAGCCGGTCTTCGAGGCCTCGGCAATTGATTGCACTGGCCGAAATTTCTTTGAAGTGTAGTATTCCGTGATACCAACAAGAAGAAGTGTCACCGCAATACCAACCAAAGAAGCAAAAAACCATGCCATGCGGGGAAATGCATCTGCTGAAATTCTTGAATTCAATATGAAATAAAACGCGGGCACGGAAAGAATTGCGCTCGCGATAAGCCCTTGATACAAAGCGCGCATGATTGCTTTTCCTGAAATGCGGACAGCCATACTTCCCAAAAGCGAGGCGATGAGAGCGGCTGCGCCCATAAAGAGAGGCAGTTCAATAACTTCTTTCACACCAGAAAAAAGCAGAGACCCCAGAACCATTGCGGCAACCGTGGTCACGGCATAGGTTTCAAACAAATCAGCGGCCATGCCAGCATCATCCCCCACATTATCTCCCACATTATCTGCGATAACCGCCGGATTGCGAAGATCATCTTCTGGAATTCCTTTCTCCACTTTTCCAACAATATCTGCCCCCACATCAGCAGCTTTGGTATAGATGCCCCCGCCAAGCCGGGCGAAAACCGAAATGAGGGATCCCCCAAAGCCAAGACCAATTAATGCCTGAAGATTTTGAGTGGCCAAATAGTACGCTGTGACAGCGAGCAATGCCAACCCAACCACGAAAAATCCTGTAACTGCTCCGCCGCGAAAGGCAAGCGAAAATGCTTCGGGGAATCCTTTTTTTGCTCCTTCGGCAACTCTCGCATTTGCTCGTACTGCAATCATCATACCGAATACTCCTGCAAACGCAGAGGCGACAGCACCCACCAAAAATCCTCCTGCGACTTCCAAATCAAAAAGCCACCACAAAACAGCAAGTATGGGAATTGCAACAATTGCAACGGTGCGATATTGTCGTTTCAAATATGCCAAAGCCCCTTCCTGAATTGCCTTTGCAATATCCTGCATTTGACTATCGCCACGAGGTGCTTTTAAAACCTGCCAAGCCAAAAACACGGCATAGAGAATAGAAAGAAGCGAGGCAACGATTGGAAACAACAGCATAGTATTTAGTATCTAGTATTTTTGGTATTTAGTATAAACACAGAGAGCAAGAGTAAGTGGTTTTTCTGCTGACTCGAGCTATAAAGTACGGGTGACGGATTCGACGTGTTTGACTAATGTGGCGACATACCCCCATTCGTTGTCGTACCACGAGAGCACTTTCACCAGATCTCCGTCAACCACGCGGGTAAAATTCAAGTCAACCACAGCTCCGTAGGGCTGTCCCACAATATCAGAAGAAACAATGAAATCATCCGTTACCTTCAAAATCCCCTCCCACCGCGGCGACGCCGCTGCTTTGGTCAAAATTTCATTGATTTCTTCAGCCGAAGTTTTTCGCTTTGCCACAAACGTAACATCTACAATAGATCCGGTGATCACCGGAATTCTCAAAGCAATGCCATCGAATTTTCCATCGAGAGATTTGACTGCTCTTGTGACTGCGATCGCGGCTCCCGTACTCGAAGGAACAATATTCTGGGCTGCAGCTCTGCCGCGGCGATAATCCTTGCCTTTCGTCGGCCCATCCACTAAATTTTGCGTTGCGGTATAGCCATGAGCAGTATTCAAAACTGCTTTGGCAATGCCCGGATTCTCACTCAACACCGCAATGACAGGAGAAGCAGCGTTCGTTGTGCAGGAACCATTGGAAGAAATCCGGCAAGTCGCAAGTTCTTCTTCATTTACCCCAACCAATATCGTTTTTCCATCGGCACCATCTCCATCTTTTGCGGGGGCTGTAATGACCACCCGCTTTGCTCCCGCTGCAAGATGCGCCTTTGCTCCTTCGTACGATTCAAAAAATCCTGTTGCCTCAACCGCAATATCAATACCGAGTTCCCGCCACGGCAGTTTGGCGGGATCCTTTTCCTGACAAATGCGGATTTTCTTTCCTTCCACGACCAGAGCATTCCCTTCTACGGAAATTTTTTTATCGAAGGAGCGATATACCGTGTCATATTGCAAAAGATAAGCAAGATTTTCAATATCGCCTAAATCATTGATTGCCGTGATCTCGAAATCTTTTTTTCCGGACATTGCCCGAAAGAAAAGACGGCCAATTCTCCCAAACCCGTTGATTACAATTTTCGTCATAGAAATTATTTGTTGATAACTTGTGGGATTGCCTCGATAAGATCGGTGGCCACAAGGGATTCTTTATATTGCTGCGCCGCTAACTCCCCGGCCTTACCGTTAATAAACGCCGCAAAAGCTCCAGCTTCAAGCAGATTGACTCCCCTTGCAGCTAATGCCCCTGCAATGCCAGCCAAGGTGTCGCCGGCTCCTCCGATGCTCAAATAGGGAGATCCGGTTTCATTGAGAAGAATTTCATTGCCATTGGAAGCGATATCAACTCGCGCCTTGACGACAATGGTTGTTTCCAAGCGTGCCGCTGCTTCCTGCACCACAGGAATACGCGCCTCCGGATCTAATGCGCGCACCTCCTGCCCGGTTACCAATTGAAATTCAAATGTATTGGGCGTGATCAAAAATGGTTTTCCTCTTAATATTTCCGGCTTTTTCGCCACTGCGTGCAATGCGTCCGCATCAATCACCGCAGGCACGGTAATCTGAGAAAGATATTCAAGAATTGCCTCTTGGGTATCAGTTGTTCTTCCGATTCCTCCGCCAATTACCACTGCGGTCTTCCCATGAGAGACCTCTTTCGCTCCCTCTGTAAGAGAAAGCAGGGTTGCAACATGCTCTTGCAACAGGTGATGATTATCCAAGGGGTATGCCGCCAAAATAGGAGAAAACGAGGCGATAATATCTGCTGCCCGCTTTGGTGCAATGATACGAACCATATCTACTCCTGCGCGAAACCCGGCAAGTGCGGCCAAAGCCGGGGAACCTGAATAAAATTCCGAACCCCCAATCACAATCAACAGTCCGTAGTTATACTTTTTTACTTCCGGCGGCCTTTGAGGATAGGCGTTTCTAAGCATGGCAGAAGTTACTTTCTTTGCCTCAACTTGATTCATATTGGTTACGAATATTGGTTACTATTTTTGTTCTTTGACCAATTGTTGAATTTCTTTTCGCAATTCGGGTTCAGAAAGCGCAAAAGAGAAAAACGATTTTAACCACTCACGCTTGGTTCCACATTCAAGCCATTTGCCCTCGATTTCATAGCCATAAATCACCTGACCGTCTCTTACCATTTCGCCAAAGGTTTCTGTGAGCGAGACCTCCCCTTTTTTATTGGGACGGGCTTTCTTCAGATATTCAAAAACCTCTGGAGTAATAATACTTCTGCCCACCAATACCAAATGAGAAGGGGCCTCTTCGATTTTCGGTTTTTCAATAATCTTTTTTACCTTGTATACCTTATTGGTAATTTTTTCTCCGCTGATTACTCCGTACGAGGAAAGGCGCTCTTTGGCCATAGACGCCAAGGCAAGAATAGGACGCTGCGATGTTTTGAATAACTGCTCCAACTGTGATAACACGGGCTTTGAGGATACAATCACATCATCGGGATACAAAACAAAACATGGCTCATCCCCAATGAGTTTTCGCGCCTGCAAAATCGCATGCCCATCGCCTTGGGGCTGGGGCTCCGAAGCATAAGAAAATGTGAGCCCTTCGCATAGTCGCTCCACTTCCCGTAATTCTTCTATGAGTTTTTCCTCGTGTCTCTCATCAATAATTTTTTCCAATTGGGGAGATCTGCGGAAATAATCTCCCACGAACTTTTTCGCAGTATTCGTAACAAAAATAATCTCGGTAGCGCCCGCTCCCTTTGCCTCGGCAACCGCATAATGAATAAGGGGTTTGTCGCCCAAAGGAAACAATTCTTTGGGAAGCACTTTGGAAAGCGGTAAAAAGCGGAGACCTCGTCCCGCAATGGGTATAATCGCCTTTGTTATTTCTGCCATATAACTTATGAAATCGACTTATTGCGAAGAAACGCAGGAATATCCCACTCTTTTTGTTTTTCTTCAAATTCTTCAATCGCCTTATCTACGTCTTTTTTCAACTCTAATCCATTTCTCCGTTGTTTGAATTGCCTGCTACTCGGTACTACTCCTGCCGCTGTTTGTTTTGCGCCTGTGAATTCCTGACTTCCCTTCGCAGGAAGAAAAGCTGTCGTCTCCTTCCTTTCTTGCTCTTTTAAGGTGTCTATTTTTTTCGAAGAAGAATGCCTACCCTTACCGGAAAAAGATTTTTTGGATTCTTTTTTCGGAGAATTTTGAAGAGGAGCTGTTTTTTCGCTCGAGGGGTCCGAACGCAGTTGTTCTTTGGTTTTGCACCCCACCGTACATAAACTTACTCGCACGCGATCTTTCAGCTTGGGATCATGAGCAATCCCAAAAATGATTTTTGCCTTGGGGTTGGCTGCGCAAATCGCATTGCTGATCTCCACCACTTCCTGCATTTTCATATTCCGGTCGGAAACAATATTAAAAAGAATGCGTTCCGTACCTTCAACCCCGTATTCCAAAAGAGAATGGGAAAGCACACTCTTTACCGCTTCTTGGGCCTTGGCAGGCCCCGAAGCAACTGCGCTATGGATATAGGCGAGCCGCGATCTGCCCTCGAGCAACGATTTCAAATCCGCAAAATCAATATTGATCAATCCCGGAGAATAAATCGTCTCGATCAATCCCTGAATCGCATCCGCAAGAGCGCTATTGACCATTGAGAATGCTTCCTTGAGATGGGTCTTCTGATCAATCGTAGAAAAAATATTCTCGTTGGGAATCACAAGATACGCGTTCACCCACGGAATCACAAGATCGAGAGCCGCCTTTGCAACCTGTTGGCGCTTTTCTCCCTCGAAACGGAATGGTAAAAGAAAAATTCCCAATGTAAGGCATTTCTCTTCGCTCGCAATTTGAGCAAACACCGGAGCTGCTCCCGAGCCAGTCCCTCCCCCCAGAGCTGCAATAAATATACAGACGTCTTGCCCCTCAAAAATTTTCTTGATTTTTTCTTTTTCTGCCCGCGCCGCCTTTTCGCCAATAGCCACATCCATTCCGCATCCCAACCCTCTGGTAAATTCCTGCCCGAAAGAAACGGTTTTAATATTCGAGGGAACACCTTTAAGGGCTTGAATATCGGTATTTGCTATCACGCAGTCAACTTTTGATACCCGCTGGGCTATTTCTGCAACAACACTTCCGCCCCCGCCTCCAAGACCAACAATCCGAATTCTCGCACGGTGAATGCTATTTTCAGCAGCACCTTTCTGCGCTTGAGGACTTTCTCCTTGAGATGGGCGTGCATGCGAAAGACGCCCTGACCGCATTTTCTTTGGATGCGTTTTTCTCTTTGGTTTATGTGCCAAAACCGACTGGCGCTTTCGCTTTTTCATGTTATTTTAGTGTAAACCTCATCCCCTTTTCTGTCAACGAAATCAAAAGGGGTCAGTTCACACATGTGAATGACCCCTTCTCAAAGAACATCGCCTACGCCGCTCCCGTGGAAGTCATGATTTCTTTTCTCGCAATGATCGCCAGCCAGTTACGAGTAACGTATGGCTTGTTTTGCTCATCGCGCTGGCCGTATTCCTGAAGCGCAGGCTCCACAGCATTTTGCATCGCTTCGACTGCGGCTTCAGGCGTATAACCATGAAGCGCGCCACTGGCGTATTGCACGAAACCACTGATACACCTTAGGGCATGTACCCTAACACGTATGCTAAATTCATGCGCATTTTCTATGCGCAAACCCGCAGCTCTTATCAGCTCTTCGTATTGCGCCTGAGAAAAGTAGTTACTCGCCTCAGGACGCTTGCTCCTATCTTGTCTGTTAATGCCTCGGGATCGAAGGTGCTCGACCGCCTTCTTAACCTGGGCACGATAGAAAGGCACTGTCTCTGACGGCCTGCCCTCGGCATGAAATGCAGTGTTAACACAGAACCAGCCCTCGGGCCTTAGCACACGCTTGATGCGGCGGAGGGCTTTTTCCTGATCTTCTGCGCTCAAGTAATGGATGCCGTTGCCCCACACAGCAACATCAACGCTTTCATCCGGCAGATCCATCTCTTCCACTGCGGCATGGATCATGTTCAAATCAGCCACCACGGGAGCCAACCGGACCTTTGCTTGCTCTAACGCCTCTTCGCTCTTGTCAACGCAGATGACCGTTGGCTGCCTCGAGTGCGCCGGCAGATAATCAATGAATAGTTTGGCCATTGTCCCAACGCCAGTGGCTAGATCCAGAAGTCTTTCGATTCTTCCTATCCCATTGTCTCGCATTACTTCGAGCCATCTCCGGACGGCGGCAGCATTAACATCACGATACTCTGCTGTATCAGCAAATGGCTCGTAGTGATAACTTGCCCTTGCTACTACCATTTTCTCCCTCCTTTCTATAAGAATAATCTTCCTTACATCCATCATAAGCACGACCTCAAAAAAATCAATGGTCCTGCTAGAGAAAAGAGATGAGGCCTGCTTTTCTCGCTTTCATGTAATCTTCAACAATTTTATCCATCACATTTGCAAGAGAAATGTTTTTTAGGTCTTCATAAGAAAAAAGCTCAAGACGCTGGCCTTCGTTTCCAAGCTTTAACTCAGGAATTGGTTTTGAAAACTTTGCGCAATACACGAACTTGATATTCGGATAAGCATCCCCCTGCAATACCTCGTAGGAACGAAAAAAAGAGAAAGAATAGTCAAGAAGTTCTTCTCCAATTTCTTCTCTCACTTCCCGGCGCAATGCTTCTTCTGGCGTTTCACTTCCCTCCAAATGGCCGCCGATCAAATCCCATGTATTAGGAAACGGAATATGAGGATTATTATCACGCAGTAAAAAGAGAAGTTTCCCCTCCTCATTTTCAAGAAAGATAAGCGCGATCTTTCGAAAAGAATCCATACGCACCTTATGATTTATGATTGACCAACTCCTTCACGAGAGCAAATGCCTCATCCGCATTATCAACCAATCGATAGATCTCAAGATGCTCTTTCTCAATGGCATGATTTTCTTCATACACCGCTAATTCAATCCACTTGAGAAGTTCCTGCCAATAAGATTTCCCAACCAGCAGAACAGGAATCGGTTTTATTTTCTTGGTTTGAATAAGAGTGATAATCTCAAAAAATTCGTCCAGCGTGCCAAATCCTCCGGGAAAAAAGATGTAAATTTCCGAGGCAAAAGCAAGCATCACCTTACGCACAAAGAAATAGTGAAAAGAAGTGGAAGCGTCAACATATTTATTAATCTTCTGCTCTGCATACATCTGAATATTGATTCCCACGGATTTTCCTCCCGCCTCGTATGCTCCTTTGTTTGCTGCTTCCATAATGCCAGGACCACCGCCAGTGATAATTGCAAATCCTTCTTGGGAAAGACGATGGGCAAGTTTTTGCGCTTCTCGATAATAAAAATTTCTCTCGTCCACGCGAGAAGAACCAAAAAAAGTAGCTGCCTTGGTGTATCCCTTCAAAAATTCGAATCCAGAGATAAATTCCTTCATGATGCGGGACAGCCGCACCGACTTGATGTCTTCCGGAGGAAGCCGCAGCAACTCTGCAACTTGCGAGGCAGGCAAGCAAATTTCGAGCCCTCCCTGCTTCAAAGTTGCTTCGAGCTTTTTTGATTCTCTATGAATTGGTAACTGTGCCATATTCCACATTGTATGAAAATTGCCTCCAAAAAACAATTAGCCCCGGTAAAACCGGGGCTAATTGGTATAAGGAATCTATTTCGAGATTATCTCTCGCGACGATTTCCCCACTCTTCTCTTCGAGGACGCGGCTCCATTGGTCGGGCCTCGCTCACGGTGAGCTTGCGGCCTTGATACTCCTTTCCATTCCAGAGCTCAATGGCTGCTTGGGCCTCTTCCTCGGTTGCCATCTCGACAAATCCAAATCCTTTGGATCGTCCAGTGGCTCGGTCAGCAATAATTACTGCCGACTCTACCGTTCCCGCTTGAGAGAATGCTTCGGAGAGTTCACTGTCGGTAACGCTGTAAGGCAATCCACCGACAAATAACTTCTTTGCCATGTTTTAAACAACTAACTAATAAACTTCGTGCAAGACGACCTACTCTCCTTGCGCATTCCCGAATGGTAATAACCATGAGAAAAACGTTCAGAGGAATTTTTAACTTACAACGAATCATCTATAGTATAGCCGAAAACCATCCAAAAGTCAATAGCTCGGGTTATCTCACCGCAACAAATTCTGGCTGGGAACTCACCATGTCGAGAATCGTTGCGGCTGACCAGGCCTGCTTTTTGCAAGAGCATTGCCCGTGCACAGAACGATACTCTTGATACCCATCGTTTTTATTTTGATAGACAAAAAGTTCAATGGGCGTGCCAAAATAGGCAATTGCCTCTAACACCGCATTCTGCACCATTTGCGCTTCTTTTTTGTATCCATAAATTTCAAATCCCTCTGCAATCATTCCATTGTCATGCGGCCAAATGGTTCCGTTGTGATAGCTATTGGGATTAAAGTGACTGGATTGCGTGCTTAAAGTTCTGATCCCTGCCTGCGGCTCAAAAAGATCAGGACGTAAAAGTCGCTCAACAATAAATGAAATCTGTTCCTGTTCGAGAATACCCTCTAATACTCCATCCTGTTCTTTCGTAAGGGAAGCCCACAAACAATGACCCATACTAGACCGCGCTTCCGAAAAAACTCGCCCCTGTCCATCGACTTGATAGGCAAGCGAATACTTCCCCTCAATATCGGGGAGAATAAACACTTCATTGAATCTTTTTTTGAGCCGCAACGCAAATTGTCCAAATACAACTTCCTTTTGCGGAGAAGATCTACCGTAAAATCCAGACCAAAGACGAAGTGCCAAAAATGTATACGCCTGAACTTCCACCGGCGCAATGGGATAAGAAATCTGCTCTTTGCTAAGCAATGCCGACTCCATACTGTCCATCCAGTTCTGAATGACCAACCCCCCGTACCTGCGATTTGCAGGAAAGGTATAATCAATAAGTCCGTCCCGGTTCGTATCGCCAAACTCCATTATCCATTGCAATGCGGCCTCAACCGCAGGCAACATACGCTTTAAAAATTCCCTGTCGCCCGTGATTTGCCAATACCGATACGCACCAATCAAAAACAGAGGGGTTGCATCAACGCTGTCATAATTGCGCATGGAATTATCCGGGTATACATACCAAGGATGCTCTCCATTTTTTGTCAGATGCTCGTGAGCGGTTGGTCTAAACTCATGAATACATTTCCCCGGCTGCTCTCCGCTTTCAATATTTTCTTCCTTGCCCTGCAATTGCATTAATGTGAAAAGGACTTTACGAATCAAAGGTAAAAAATTGTCCATTCCTGTCTTTTGCGAAACGCGCAGCAACTTAAGACAAGTGATAAGCGAATCCCGACCAAAAATACAACCGTATGCCTCGTCCTTTGCCGAAGCCAAAATCCCCTGCTCCGTCTCGAGTTCTGCAACGCACTGGACCCCAATATCCCAATAATATTTGCGGTCTCTCATAAAAATTAATTTCTCTCAAGAATCGTACGATAAATTTTTTCGTAGCCATCAGCCATGCGATCAGTATGAAAATGCTCAATGGCATATTTCCTGCATTCTTGTCTGTCTATTGTATCAATTTTTAAAATGGCTTCAAGCATTTCTTCCAAATCTCCAACCACAAAACCAGTTTTGCCATCTTTGACGATCTCGGGAATTGATCCCCTGCGAAATCCTATGACCGGGCAGCCGCATGCCATTGCCTCAATCATGACAAGTCCAAACGGCTCCCGCCACGTAACCGGGTGCAACAGACAGCGCGCTTTGCTCATAAGGCGATTGCGTTCCTGCTCGTCAACCTCGCCAACCCAACGAATATCTTCAGAAAGTAAAGGAGCGATATATTGCTGGAAATACGGCATATCCATTGCATCAAGTTTTGCCGCAATCACAAGAGGCAAGTTCAAATATTGCGCGGCTTGAATTGCAAGATGCGTTCCTTTCTCTGCAGAAATTCTTCCCACAGAAAGAAGATACCCATCGTGCTCCGCAGAAAAAGGATACTGTTCCATATCTAATCCGTTGTACACCACGCCAGCAAAATTCAAGCGAGGAGCTTGATCCTTCTGGGCATGAGATACCGCAACGAGATGGGGATTGCCAAGCTCCTCCAACATTTTTCGTTGCGTGAGAGAAATAGGACCATGCAAAGTGAAGACCACAGGGACAGTGCAAAGATTTGCAGTAGGCAAACTGATTTGAGCGTTGTGGTCATGGATAATGTCAAATTCTTTCTGCCTGGAATACGCCAACCCAATATTAAAAAGCATCAAATCATTCAAGCCGTACAGATCTTTGATCCGCGCTTCCCGTAAACTGCGGGGATATACCGAAACTAATTTTGCAGAACTTATCGAATCGCCGCTCGCAAAAAGAGTAACGTCATGCCCGCGCTTTACAAGTTTTTCGGTCAGAGCATAAACCATTCGTTCTGTTCCGCCGTATTTTTTTGGAGGCACGCGTTCAATGAGAGGCGCTATTTGCGCAATTTTCATAGAATTAAGACGCTGTGCTTTGCTAGAAATTTCTCAAATATAAAAGGACAAGCTCTTGACTCGTCTTTTGAGAAGGAAGTCAAACTTCCCTCATAACTTCCCTTATATCTAAAACAGGCTAAGCCTGTCTACAGCTATTTTACTTCATTGCAAGCGCATCGCGCAGCTCTTTCACTTGTTCCTCCAATTTTTCTATTCTTCTGCGGTGATCCTCAAGCAAAAATTTCTCTATATGCTCGAGACGCTTGTCGATTTTGTCGAATCGGTCACTCACCTCATCAAAACGTGCGTTCATTTCTTGCTTTGTCGGAACTCCCTCAAAGCCCTTCGCAACCATTCTTGCGAGTTCCTCGTTGGTAACTTCATGGTTATTACTTTCCATACATCTATTCTACTGGCGACATAGAACGGGTGTCAAATATAAAAGGACGAGATAAACTCGTCCTTTATTTTAGTTGGGGGCGGGCGTGGCCGGGATCACGCCTCCCACAACGAGAGAGATGTCCACCCGAAAAGGAGGGGCAAGGAACGCATAGAGCGTCCGTCAATCCCCAAGGACACTCTCACCTACCACGCCACACAACCAACTGGTAAGAGGCCTCTTCGATTTTCCCGGCACAGGTCCTCCTCCAGATGTTTTCACTATACCAGCCCAACCATAGTCGTCAAGAGAGTTGCTCAATCCCAGCCATATTCACTATAGAATTTTCCTCCGAAGGATTGTCGTACTGCCTGCTCGACATAAGGAATAATATCTATCGGCAAGATTACCCCGAGCGAAGGGATTTCGTACCAACCCAAACCCCCGCATTTTTCGGGCTCTTTATTTTCGGGTTCGCCAGACCATTTCGTGGCGGAGAAGAAAAAGTCAATCCTTTCTTGATCTGATTGTTTCCTATGCATTACATGGACCAGTCGCAAATCTTCGGAGGCGACTGTAATGCCAATTTCTTCTTTTGCTTCTCTTGTCATTGCCTCCAGCAATGTTTCATTCCCCTCCAAATGCCCGGAGGGTAAACTGTATTCTCCATCATGCCATCCCGTGTTCTTGCGAAGCGAAAGAAAAATTTTCTCCCCTTTCTGTAGTATGAGATGTACCGCTGGGGTAATTTTAAATCTTTCTCCTGGCATAGTTTATTTACCTCTCTTTCCTCCCTTTTTCTTATGCTTACTTCTACCAAATTCTAAACAAAAAATCAAATAGATGGAGGAATGGGAAGGAAGTTAAACTTCCCTCATTTCTAAGAATTTTCTCGTTTTTCTGTATCAACGCACGAACGATAAATTCAATCATTGTTTTACTCTACCAAAAAATCGCCTCTATGGCGACTCAACTATGGATTGCTTAACTAAGTTAAGCAACTGACTCTAGTCGGCATCAATAAATAATTTACTTTATTGCGAGCAAATCTTTTAGTTCGCGCACTTCTAGCTCGAGTTTCTCTATTCGCCTCTTATGATCCGCAAGCATGAGCTTTTCGATTCTGTCGAAACGCCCATATACTTGCCCAAAATCTTGTTGTATTGCAGTAAAATACGGATCAACCGCCTCAATAACAACCTTTTTTATTTGTTTTAAATCCTGCTTGGTTAAAGGCATGTTTTCATTATAATTTTGCAAAAGGGGATGTCAATTTATGTTTGGTCTATGAGGCTACCTACGTATTTCTTATTTCCTCATTGCCTCTAGAAATTCTTTGGTGCCGCGGAGGGTTTGGGAATAATCCAAGTCGCGGATTTTCTTCCAAGCGATGGCTTTAATGCTTGGATCGTTTTTCGGTTTCTGCTCGTCGACTACTTTACATTTATATCCCAAACAAAGCGCATGCAAAGATAATGTGGGATATTCCCAAATATGGGTGCGTATAATCGGATTTTTATCAATTATTTTTACTGTATATCCGGTTTCTTCGCGTATTTCCCGAATCAGCGCTTGTTCGGGAGTTTCTCCAAAGTCAATTTTGCCTCCGGGCAATTCCCATTTCAAATGCGCTTCAGGGAGCGCTTTTTCATTTCGGAGAGTCATTAAAATTTCATCCCCTCTTTTCACCAACGCCACCGCCACCGCAATAAATTTCTTGTCTTTATTCCCATTCATAAACTTATTCTATCAAAACCTAGCGGTCACTGCCAACTAGAATGGCAAGCCAAAAAAGAATGCTATCCGGCTAAAAACTCACGGCCGTGAGTTTATAGCAAGATACCCCCCCTTCTCTGGATTTTTCCGGAAAATAGGATATACTATTGATGTTATTGCGGGGTCGTCTAATGGTAGGACTTCGCCCTCTGGAGGCGAGTATCTTGGTCCGAATCCAAGCCCCGCAGCTTTTTTACGCACGCAAGTACTTGCGGATGGCGAGGAAACTTGAAAGAATGCCGAGACCAATTCCAACCGCTGCTTGGAGACCAAGGATAAGAAAAAGGTGATCTGTAAAATAAGAAAAGAAATTGAATCCTCCGAGTGCGGCTTCCAGACGGGGAGCAATAAAAGGAAGCGAAAGAAAGCTAAGAAGAAAAAGAATGAACATTGCGATAAGCCCCACCAGAATCCCCTGCACAATAAACGGTCCGCCGATAAACAGATTTGAGGCGCCCACCAGTCGCATCACCTCGATTTCCTCTTTGGAATGGGAGATAGCAAGTCGGATAGTGTTAAACAGCACAAGAAAAACTACAATGCTGCCTCCCATACTGACCACAAGTATCCCATTGCGTATGTTGGCCATGAACTTTGCAATACGCTCAATCACCGGAGCCCGATCCCGATAGTCAACATTCTCAATAACTGGCGCAAAGGAACTAGCTTCGAGAAATGTCGATATTTTTTCAAATGATTCTGGCGCCCATGCTTTAATGCTCAAAGAAGCAAGCAAAGGATTGTCTCCAAGGGCGTCAAGCGAACGCAAAATTAATTGATCTTCTTTGTGCGTTGCGACAAATTTATTCAAAGCATCTTCTTTGGAAATATAGTCCACTTCCTTTACCTCGGGGAACTTTGCGAGCTCGTCTTTCAATTGAAGAATCTGCGCCTCGGTGGCAGAGTCCTTAAAATAGGTACTAATGTCAATCCGATCCTGTAAATTCTTGAGGAAGAATTCACTTACCCCCTCGAGCATAAACCAACCCGAAACAAGCATCAGGACGATCGTCATCACAAGCAAAGCCGCGCCTGTTGAACTACGGTCGCGAATAAACATTTTCCAGCCCGAGGCAAAAATTCTTCGAAATGAAAGTAATATGCTCATATACTAGATTACATACCTTCCTTCTTGTGCGTCTCGTATGATTTTCCCATCGTCTAAGGTGATCACGCGGCGACCCAGCAAATTCACGATTTCTTTATTGTGGGTTGCTAGTAGTACGGTAGTCCCAAATTCATGAATTTTCAAGAGCAGGCGGACAATATCTCTGGTGTGATAAGGGTCGAGATTGCCGGTTGGCTCATCCGCCAAAATTATTTGGGGCCGATGGATCAGTGCGCGCGCGATTGCCACCCGCTGTTTTTCGCCGTTGGAAAGTTGAAAGGGAAATTGATCAATTTTATGAAGAAGATTCACCACCTTGAGCACCTCTGAAACATCGCGCCTGATCGCATCGTCTGGAGCTCCCAAAACCTCCATCGCGTAAGCAACGTTTTCGTACACGGTTCTGGAGTCCAGAAGTTTATAGTCCTGAAAAATTGCTCCGATTGTTCTCCGATAATCCAAAAGCTCGTTCCCTTCCATGCCGGCAAGATTTTTTCCCCGGCTCAAAAGCTCTCCCTTGGTTGGCTCCTCCTCTTTAAGCAACAGCTTGAGAAATGTTGTTTTGCCGGCACCGGATTTCCCTACTAAAGAAAGAAATTCGTGCTCCTCGATCGCCACATCAATATCTTCCAATGCTACGGTATCGGGAGGGTATAATTTTGTAACTTGATGGAATCGTATCAGCGGTTCAGTTGCCATGATCGTATTCTTCTATAATTTTATTTCTGCTTCCACGAATGAATCGAGTTCGCCATTGAGCACCGAATGTACATCGGAAATTTCAACATCGGTTCTATGATCTTTTGCCAAAGTATACGGGTGCAACACATACGAACGTATCTGGCTTCCCCATTCAATTGGCTTTTGCACGCCCTTGAGCGCGGCCACTTCCTGCTGCCGCTGCTGCTCCTGAAGCTGATACAATTTTGAGGCAAGCACTGCCATTGCCTGATCCCGATTCTGTTGCTGACTACGTTCAGATTGCGACTCGACAACGATTCCTGTTGGAATGTGAGTCAAACGCACGGCTGTTTCGCGCTTGTTCACATTCTGCCCGCCGGGACCGGAAGACCTTGTCAGCTCCAACTTCACATCTTCTGGTTTAATGGCAATACTTTTTTCTTCCACCATATCGATACGAGGCAGTACTTCTACCGAAGCAAATGATGTATGCCGTAAGGATTTTGCAGAAAATGGCGAGATGCGCACTAACCTATGCACTCCTGTTTCTTTTTTCAAAAATCCGTAGGCAAAAGGTCCTTGAATTTCCAGAAGCGCGTGCTTGATACCGATGCGCCCCTCTGCTCCCTGCTCTCCAAACGACTGATGAAGAATTTTTACAGCCCATCCTTTCTTTTCGCAATAGCGCTGGTACATACGCAAAAGCAGTGCGGCCCAATCTTGGGCATCCTGGCCGCCGGCACCGGCGGTAATCGTAAGCAGCGCATCGCCATGATCATACTTTGCAGAAAAAAAGGTCTTGAGTTCTTCCTGCCGAATGCGGTCTTTGAAATCATTGAGTTGCCGTTCGATCCCTTCAATAGAATGTATATCCCCTTCTGAAATTTTTGCTAAGTCCCTTGCATCATTAAGCTCGCGCTGGAAACCCTCGATCTGCGCCACAATTTCTTTTGTTTCAGAAAGTTCGCGATTTAGCTTGGCAGCGCGTTCCTTGTTTTGCCAAAATGCCGGGTTCTGAAATTCATTCTCGAGTTCTCGGATTCGGTTGCGTTTTTCGGCAATGTCAAAGACAGTCCTCCAACTCATGGAGGCGGTTAGAGAGTTCGTTCAATTCCTGCGCAATATCTAGCATATCGAGTATATTGTACGGAGAAATTGAAAAAAATGCAATAAAAAAGAGCCGGAGGCGAGATTCGAACTCGCGACTTGCTGTTTACGAAACAGCTACTCTGCCTCTGAGTTACTCCGGCATGAGCGAGTGAGGGGAATCGAACCCCCGTCTCAACCTTGGGAAGGTCGCATTCTACCATTGAACCACACTCGCATCACGTTCAACTTATTTCCCAAACAGACGATGATACATTTCTATGGGGGACCACCATGACTGCTGTTTCGTGTTTTGCTCTGATGTATTTTTCTGCTCCTCTGGCCTCAAAATGGTGACCACCTCTTCGCCTGGTTTTTTGTAGAGACCCCTTTCTCGCAAAATCTTTTCCTGATATTCTTGATTCTGGCTGTCCAGAACTCCTTGTTCAAGTTCTTGTCGCTGCTGCTCGATACGAAGAATATGCTCCTGGACTGTTTCCTGCTTCTGGAGCAATTCCTTGCGCTTATCGGCAATTCGCGCATTCGCAGACAATAGTACTCCCATAATGCCCAACAGCGTCAAAACCGTCAAACCCGTAGCCACTTTACGCGAAAAAGAAAAATGATTTTTGCGTGTTTTTGAAACTCTTGTTACCATAAAAGAATATGCTTTCCAAAAAGTTCATTCGCGTCACTTGGGCGATTCTCGTCCTGCTCGTCGCCATCAGCATGGTGGGGTACCTCCTCGCTCCTTTATTCTAAAGGATTTTCTTGATTCTTCAAGAAGGCAGGGACGTATCATGCGCGGAAGACGTCGAGGAAAACGCGAGTCGGGACGATCACCCTTCCTTTTGTTTTTAATTCTTTTTTGCCTTTCTTTTGTCTCTCGAGCAGTTTGCGTTTTCTTGTCACATCTCCCCCATACAAGGGCGCGGTCACGTCGCGCCGCCTCGCCCTGATGGTCTCTCTTGCAATAACTTTTCCTCCCACAACCGCCTGAAGCGCCACTTCAAACTGCTGCGCTGGCAATAATTCTTTCAATTTTTCAACAATACGCTTTCCCTCATCGTATGCCTGAATACGCGGAATAATGGTTGCGAATGCCTCCTCTTTTATTCCCGCAACAAGAATATCCAGCTTTACTAAATCTGCAGAGCGCCATCCGCAAAGCTCGTAGTCCATCGATGCCATCCCCTGCGTCGCGCCCTTCAATCTGTCATATAAATCGTTCATAACGCCCCGCAAGGGCATTTCATACTTTATCAAAAGACGGCCTTCTCCCATTGGCAGAAAATCAACCTGATTTCCCTCTGTTTTCTCGAATAATTGCACGACTTGCGAGAATACGCTTTGAGGAGCAAGCACCTCTACTCTTGCCCATGGCTCTTCCATCGCTGTAAGTTGTTTTTCTTCGGGCCAATCAGACGGGGTTTTCACCGAATAAGTTTTTCCTTGCATATCGCTCACGCGATACTCAACAGAAGGACGGGAAATTACCATTTCAATATGAAATTCGCGCTGTACGCGCTCTGCGATAATTTCAGAATGCAGCACTCCAAGAAATCCGCAGCGAAATCCCCGTCCCAGTGCATCTTTGGATTCGAGTTCAAACGTAAAAGAAGGATCGTTCAACTTAAGGTAGGAAAACCCATCCCTCAAAGCATTAAAATCGCCGGGGTCTTGCGGATAAAAACTTAAAAACACCATCGGCTTTGGCTCTTTGTATCCGGGCAGCATTTCTCCGCTTGCGCCGGGTTTAGAGATAGTATCGCCGATGCGGACATGCTCTGGCTCTTTTACGCCGGTGGCAATATACCCAATCTCGCCTGCCCGCAAGATTGGCACCGAAACTTCTTGGGGCGCAAAATATCCGATTTCCTTTGCGCTGGCTTTCTCGCCAGTACCCAAAAAAAGAATCTGCTCTCCGGTCTTTAACTCCCCATCCACAATACGGACATACGCAATTACCCCCTTGAAAGGATCGAATAAAGAATCGAATATAAGAGCTCGCAAAGGAGCGCCTGAATTTCCGGAGGGCGGAGAAATTTTTTCTACTACCTTTTCAAGCAACTGCTCTACATTTGTACCAAGTTTTGCAGAAATGCGAATAATAGTTTCCTTCTGAATATGCAAAAGATCAGCAATCTCCTGCGCCACCTCTTCTGGCCTTGCAAGCGAAGAATCGATTTTATTGACTACGGGAATTAATACGAGATTCTGTTTCTGCGCAAGCTTGATATTCGATAAGGTCTGCGCCTGCACCCCCTTGGTTGCGTCAACCAGCAAGACCGCCCCCTCCACCGCAGCCAAAGAGCGCGAAACCTCATACGAAAAATCGGCATGCCCCGGTGTATCAATCAAATTCAGCATATATGTTGTCTGTTGCGGACCTGTCCGCGTATAGAGCATACGGACAGGGGTCATTTTAATAGTAATTCCCCGCTCACGCTCCAACTCCATCGAGTCCAGCACCTGCTCCCGCATTTTTCTTTCTTCGATGGTCTTGGTCAATTCCAACAACCGATCGGCAAGCGTCGATTTTCCGTGATCAATATGGGCAATAATACAGAAATTGCGGATATTCTCTTGCATATCATTTGCGATTCAGGGCGTCTTCTTCAATCTTCTTACTAATGAAAGTAGTTCGGGCGACTTCACGGCAAATCCTGTTGCGATGCCGGCCAACATCCCAATCAATCCTGCCGACAGAAATTGAAAAAGAACCTCGGTGTAGGTGCGAAGCGGGATGATTGCCCCATATAGATGAAGCGTCGCATAGGTTGCAATACCAATTATTGTAGTGAGCATAAAAGTCCTGCGCACCGAAAGGAAAAACGCCTTATCGAAAAGAGCGGGGACTGCGCGCATCAAAAAAATTGCGAGTGTTGCTACCTGAAACATGCCCGATATCACAAAAGCCAAGGGGAACGCCAAAATGCGCACATCGGAAATATTCTGAAGTTTTAAGAAAGATACAAAAAACTGCTGAAACGCATTTTCTGTCGCAAAAAGCTGCATCAGCCCTATGGCAGAACCAATGTTAAGCGCAATAGCCATAAGGCCGAAGATGGTGGGGGTTTTGGTATCTTGCATAGCAAAAAAACTTCGCGCGAATAATGGAATGAGACCATAGAGCACCAACCCAAATGCGAAAATTCCCAATACCGCCGCGGTAAGCTGAGTATCTTCCCATGTAAATTTTGGAGTGCTGCCATACACCAAACGAACGATCTGGGCTCTCAATAAAAACAAAAGCACGGAGAAAGGAATTAAGAAAAAAATGATCTGGGCTGTTGTACGAGATAATACCCGTTTCATTTGTTCAAAATTTTGCTGGGCAAATAATCTGGAAAGCGCAGAAAAAGCGGCAATTGAGAACGGCGCCCCCACCAAGCCAATCGACACATACTGAAGATCGTTTGCGTATTGAAAAATCGTAATACTTCCTGCAGAAATAAGGGAGGCCAAGGCAGTAATAACCACAAGATTGAATTGAAATCCTGCAGAGGCAATGGTACGGGGAAAAGTCATGCGTATCGCCTTTTGAATCGAGGGATGTCTCATGTCACATATCGCGCGCCAGGAAAATCCGGACTGAATCGCAGCTGGAATTTGAATAAGCACATGAAAAAGAGCGCCCAACACGACGCCAAGCCCTAACCCCCATACATCAAATAGAGGAACCAAAAATACGATACCGAACATAATTCCCAAATTATACAAAATTGGGGCTAAAGAATACGCAAAGAATTTATTGAAATATTGAAGCATTCCCGAAAATATGGAGGATATGCCGAATAAAATTGGGCTGAGAAGCATCAGCCGCGTAAGGTTGCTGGCCACTTGGATCTGATCCTCTGTAAATCCCGGTGCGACAAGCTTCATAAGAAGGGGGGCGAAAAGGGCAGCGAGAACTGCGAGGCCTACGAGAATTCCAATAGCACTATTGAGAAGATTGCTCGCAAATTTCCATGCTTCTTCCTTGTTCTGTTCCATATATGAGGCAAACAAAGGAAGAAACACAACAGAAACCCCACCCGTAATCAAGATGGCATATAAGAAGTCGGGAATTTGAAATGCGGCAAAATACATATCAGTGGACTCGCTTGCTCCGAAACGCCACGAAAGCATGGCATTTCTTATGAGTCCAAGGAAGCGGCTAATCAACGACGAAACAGCAAGCAGCCCTGCGGCAAAAGCGATAGTTTTTGTCTGGGAATTAAAAATTTGAGAAATTGTCATCTTTTTTATTGTATCCCATAAAGCAAAAGAGCGCGAATCACGCTCTTTTGCTATGGAACTTGGAATGGCAGTAAGCCGAATTCTGTTTTTCTCTTCTGTTGTCCACGCAGAAAAGAAAATGATAATCATCTATCTAGCCCCTCGATTACTCTCGGGGTCAAGCGAGTTACT
The DNA here is from genome assembly GCA_016186115.1 of Candidatus Wildermuthbacteria bacterium. Classification (GTDB taxonomy): domain Bacteria; phylum Patescibacteriota; class Minisyncoccia; order Minisyncoccales; family UBA10102; genus JACPMK01. The sequence goes on along the minus strand of JACPMK010000003.1, from coordinate 208,501 downwards.
TTTCTCCCCACGCCTATGCAGAAAAGAATCTCACGCAACGCAGTTTTCGAAACTGGGTCAAGATTCCGCAGGTCTTTCCTACACGCATAGACAGCAGGATTTACTCTTGCACCCGGGCAGGATTTAGCCGTTTCAGCTGAGCCTTTGGCGAAGCTGTCCTCCGTAGCTTTACGCAAAGGAGGACACCCGCTGTATAACCCAGATCGTCCTCCTACGCCCGCCAGTCGGCGGGCTTCGAAGGACGATTTTGTCTTTTCAGACAAAATCGTCTCTGTTCGCACCTCATAACCGATGAAACATCGGCTAGCAGGGAATTGCCCTGACCTGTTTCTACTGCCAATCATGGCAGCAGAGTGTTCGGACTTTCCTCCCGACTAAGTTTTCTTGCGAAAATTTAGCGGGCGATTACCTTGCCACTCCAAGCAATTATATTATACGGGAACTCAAAATATTAGTCAAATCGAAAAAGAAAACGTTTCAAATCCACTTTGCCGTTGTGAACCTCGATACCCTCTTTCTCCAGCAATTTTTTCTTGGCTTTCAATCCGCCATGGCCACTATATCCGCAAAGTTCCCCCCTCGAAGAGACCATTTTATAGCAATGGTACTCTTGAGGATAAGGGTTGCACGCCATCATTCTGCCGACTGCCCGTGGAGAAGTACCGCACGCTCTTGCCAATTCCTTATAGGTAGTCACTTTCCCTTTAGGAATCTTCTTCAAGCAGAGCAGAGCGGGCGTTGGGATATTTTTCTTAGAAAAGTTTCGCTGCTTTTTGTTGCGCATCGAGTGTCTCATTCACAAGAGCGTCTGCCTCTTTATTCTGTTCCCGGGGCACCGCATGAAAATGTACCTCTTGAAAATCAATGATAAGATTCCACAGCTGCAAAAAAAGTTGCTGGACGCTCTCATTTTCTACCTTATATTGATGATTCATTTGTTTTACCAGCAACTCCGAATCAGCGAACACATCAATAATTGCGGTTTTTGCGTTCTCTTTGCCAAAGAGTTGTTTGATCTTCTTTAGGGCAGAAATGACTGCCTGATATTCAGCGTAGTTATTGGTTTGTTCCCCCAGATATTCTCCGTATTTCTTTAGGATGTTGCCCTGTTTGTCGCTAATCACAACTCCAATCGCCGCGGGGCCGGGATTTCCCCTTGCTCCCCCGTCGGTTTGAACAATCAAATGGTCAGGATTTTTCATGTGTAGAAAAAAATTTGATAAGACAAGATCGAAATTGATCGATATGTTCTGTTTTCAAACGGAAGCCCGATGCCTGTGCATGCCCGCCATAGGTAGATAAAAACTGCGAACAATATGTCATTGCCTTGACAGTATCATACCCCAAAGGAGCTCGCACACTGCCTAAACTTTCAGCTCCCCTTTCCCGATATAGAAAAACGGGCTTTTTGTATCGATTCGCAAGTACCGAAGCTGCCCCTCCCAAAAGTACGTACTCAAGCTCTGTAGTTCCTTCAAAGATGATAAGATCATCCCTTCTCGCTGCAATATTTCTTTCCACTTCTTCGACAAACGCGCGGATATTGCCATGACGCACTTTGCTAATTTCCCACAGACGCTCAAGCAACGCCTCCGCGTCTTGCAGCGACGAAACAACCAGAAGACGAAAAGCCGCAGGCAGTCCGTATTGAATATCGCGCACATTTAAGAGAGAGATGACGCGCGCTATTTTTTCTTCCAAACTTAATGCTTGAGAAAATGGTTCGAATTGGAAAAGGGCCTGAAGACCCGGTCTCCATGACTGCGGAAGATACGATAACCCCTCTTCGATAAGCGCTTGATTATCCTGCTCCCTCGGCATCATATCGGCAATCGTGCCCAGAGTCGCGAGCTCAACCAAGCTCTTGCGCAAAGAATTGGTCATTGCCTTTCCAAGCACATGTTCTGCGACCCGCAAGGTAAGTCCGCACGCGGCAAAGCTAGTGAAAGGATACTGCTCGCCTTCCTGCTTGGGGTCAACGATCAAAAAGGCAGACGGCAGGGACCCAAGAATTTGATGGTGATCAATAAGAATAACCTCGAATCCTTTTTGATTTGCAAGGTCTATCTCCTCGAAATTCGATATCCCAAGATCCATCGCGATGAAAAGAGCGGGAGCGAATTTTCCAAGCGCTTCCAATGCCGTCTTGGTGATACCGTACCCCTCTTCTTCGCGATTGGGAAAATACACGGCAGCAATTTCTCCCCCCATGTTTTTTAATGCCTCCTTCAAAATCAACACCGAACAAACCCCGTCCAAATCGGCATCCCCATAAAGAATAATGCGCTCTTTTTTATCAATTGCTTTTTTGATCCTCTCTGCAGCCTCTGGAACGTTTTTAACCTCCATCATACTCGTGTAATGCTTCTAATCCCGGGAGTTTTTCTCCTACAATAAATGCAAGCATTGCGCCTCCTCCCGTCGAAACATGGTAAAAGTGGTCCCGAAGATGATATGCATTCAAAAAGGCGAGAAGATTCCCTCCTCCTGCGATCGAAAAGGCATTGCTCTTCCCGATCGCCTCTGCCACTCGCAAAGAACCTTGTGCATATTTTTCTTCTTCGGTCATGCCTAATGGCCCTGCCCAGAAAATTGTGCAAGCGTTACGGATTTTTTCCAAAAAAGCATCCTGCGTCTTTGGGCCGATATCAAGGGCCTGCTCATTACTGGGAATTCCGTCAACAGGAACAACAATTTTTTCCGGATGCTCCCAGCGAAGATGGGTTTGCAAGGCCTCTCTTGCAAGCAGATTACCGAGCAGCACGACATCAGCAATCCCTGCGATACGGTTGATAAATGAAAGTTTGCTTTCTACTTTTTTTCCCCCCACAATTGCAACGACTGGCCGCTTGGGATTTTCCAAGAGGCGATGGAGCGCGTGCAGTTCCTTTTCAAAAAGCAGTCCTATGCCCGACGGCAGATATTTTGGGATTCCCGCAACAGAAGCATGTGCCCGGTGAGAAACTCCAAATGCGTCATTAATAAAAACATCTCCAAGCAGGGCGAGTTGTTTTGCAAAATTCTCATCATTGAGCATTTCCTCTTTATGAAACCGTACGTTTTCCAAAAGCAATAGTTCTCCCGGCGCCATTTCCAAAGTCCACTGTTCAATTTCTTTCCCTATGCAATCTGCGGCTTTTGTAACCGAAACATCGAGATATTCGAATAGTTTTTCCTGAATTTTATCAACCCGGAGTTTCACAATCATTTCCCCCTCCGGATCTCCCAGATGGGTTAAAAGAATGACTCTTGCCTGTTGTTTGAGTGCGTATGCAATGGTAGGGATGCTCGCAGCGATGCGAAAATCATCAATAATATTCCCCTCTTCATCAAGAGGTACATTGAGATCGCACCGAAGAAGCGCTCTCTTACCTTTCAGCTCAAGGTCGCGTATTGTTTTCATGTGGTCTTTTTAAAATAGACCGTATCGCCGGGATTCAAAACTCCTTTATTGGATGATTCTCCTTGCAGTGCATCTTTGAGCGCTTTTCGCAGCTCTTCCCGCCCATCCTTGGGCTTGGCAGGTTGTTCCGGGCGCGGAGCAGCAGCAACAGAAGCAGAAGATTGTTTTTCTGACACTCTTCTTAAATTCTTTCTGCATTTCTTGCAATACACTGGTCTCTTGCCATCAGGAGGAAACACTACCTTGGTTGGTTTCTTACAATTACTACAAATCGCATCGTACAGCACGGGGGGATTTGCCTGCTGCGGCAAAGGATTTTCCTGCAGACGCTGTTCTAACTCCCCAATGCCGGACCAGCGCACAATTCGTTCTTCCACTTCTTTTGCGGGAGCTCCGTATTTTGCTTGAGAACTCTCAATAATCTCTTTGGCGTACGAAACCTCTGGATGGGGCATCGGCGGAAGCGTGACTGCAGAGAAGGGATGGCTCGCAATTCCATCGATCATGAGCTTTACATAAATCGTATATTTTCCCAAATCAACAAAATCCTCTGCGGTAAATTCGGGAAAAAATTCTTTTTCAAACGCTTCTGCGTCCTCTGCTCCAATCCGAAAAGAAACCAAAGTTCCGACATTCCCGAATACCGCATCCCTCACTTTTTCATCCAGCTGGGCAATATACTGATGACTCAAAATCAACGAAAGTCGGTACTTTCTTGCCTCTGACAAAATACCAGCAAAACTATCGCTCGCAAAATTCTGGAACTCATCAATATAAAGGAAGAAGTCGCTTCGTTCTGCCTCCGGAATATCAACGCGAGACATTGCTGCCAACTGCAATTTTGTTACGAGAAGTCCCCCCAAGAGGCGGGAGCTGTCCTCTCCTATTTTCCCTTTCGATAAATTGACCAGCAAAATTTTTTGCCGATCCATAATCTCGCGCATATTAATGCTGGACTTAAGCTGACCAATAATATTACGGATAAGAGATGAGGAAATAAACTGTCCCACTTTATTTTGAATTGCGGCGGTTGCCTCAACTTCATAGCGCTGCGTGTATCTTGCATATTCCTGCAGCCAGAATGCTTTTACCACGGGATCTTTCACATGCTCCACAACCTGCTGGCGATATTCCACATCCGAAAGCATGCGGTTAATCCCGAGCAGAGTTGAATTGGGATCTTCCAAGAGTGCAAGAATTGCATAGTTCAAAATATACTCCATGCGAGCCGACCACACGTCGGGCCAGATTTTTTTGAACACCGACATCAACCCCGCGGCAATCAAGTGATGCTTTTCAGGATCTACAGATTCCATGACATTAAACGCAACGGGAAAGTTGGTATCTGCAGGGTTAAAATATACCACATCTTGGATACGCTCTTTGGGCACAAAATGCAACAGGTCCTCCACTGCCTCGCCATGAGGATCAATAAATCCGACTCCATAGCCGCGTTGAATATCCTGAATGGCCATGTTTTTGAGCGTTTCGCTCTTTCCCATACCGGTCTTCCCGATCACATACATGTGGCGGCGGCGATCGTCAAGCTTGATGCCGAACTTCCTTCGGATATTCCGAAAGTTGGTCTCCCCAAATAATGTGATATCGTTGCCGTTTGCCATAATTCCTATTTATTGTATCTCGAATCCTCCTCAAAGCAAAGAGGGCTTTTCAAAAAGACAAGCATTGGGGATTTCCAATGCTCTCTGAATTGCACAACTATTCTGTTGGTAATTCGGGAGGGGCTCCGCCGCGCTTTGTCTCCACGCGGGCAAGCGGGGCAGTAGTAGCAGTAAGTCGCCCAGGAAAATGAAACAAGGTAGCCATTTCTTCCGTATTGAGCAATACGTGCCCTGCGCTTCCTTCCGGAGGTTCGCGTCTCAAATATTTTCTCAATAATCTGCGCTTTACAAGGTAGGTCCTGCGCTTATCCAAAAACCGCATCGTAATCGTGTTCACTTTCGTCAGAGTTGCCTTGAAGGGCCGCAACTTATTCAGTGTTTGCGTGCTAAACTGCGTGAAATAGGACATTGCAAATCCCTTTGCCGGGCTGAAATAGTTATCGATCTTTGCAAGATAGATAAATCGCACCGAACTTCGAAAAGCGTATTTGCCGATCTTCTGCTCGATAGCTGAAGTCATCTCCCGAACCCCGGGCGTAAACTCAAAGGCGGCAGGCACTCTTTCTTCTTTCTTTTGTTCTTCTTCGGCAGGTGGCTGACCAGTCACAATCTGAATAATCGTGTCCCTGAAAAGGGTGAGGAACCAAGGAAGACGGGGGCCTGCTGCCGCCTTTGGCTTGGCGCGTTCCTCGACAATTCTATCTATTTCTTTTCTTCCGAGAGCAACGTAGTCGTAGTCGTCTTCCGGGGTAATGGGGCTAAGCAAGTATTGAATCCAAAGTTGCTCGCCCTCACCAAGGCGGCTTAAACCCTCCAACAACAATCCCATGGGATCAACTTTTGTTTCTTCCTTGGCATCAGGTCTTGGCTCAAAAAACTTCATGAAGGTCTTAATGGGATACACATCACTTTTTTGAAAACGGTAGTTTGTGCCCCACAAATTCCATTCCCTGTTCGGGATATCGAAAGGAATTTTTCTGCTGTAATCCTCCGCCTCGCTAAATTCTGCAGAAGGAAACTGGGAGTAAATTGCTGATTCCACGCCTTTTCTCACTCCCTGAAGCATCGCAAAATAAAAATGAATTTCTCCTGCGATTGAAACGATTTCAACCGCGATTGGAAGCTGAAATTTCCCGTCGAGCCATTTCTCCGGAATGTCTGGCGGATCATGGAGTGCCTGCCAAATTCCCGTGAAGACATTTTCCATGGCCATATAGGATTTCTCCACATCAGCCGGCACCCGAACATCAAGAATCACAAAACGCTGCTTGGAAAGCCAAATTTCCCTGCGCCACCATATCCACATCGTCACAAAGGGTTTATACAAAACAAAAGGCAGCCAAAGCCACCACCATTTTACAATGGCCTGCAAGATGGCGAAAAATGCTACGAAAATTCCTTGTGGAGCAAAATCTGGCATTAGATATGTACCAAATAATATCTCCCCTGCTCGTCACGCGCAAACTGATCCCGATCTTGGAGATTTAAAAGAATAGTGCTCTCTCTTACCTGACGCTGTTCCAATGTTTTCTGAATAAGCTCTTCTCTGCTGAGATGTTCATCCGCCTGTTCCAGAATAGCCACCAACACATCCCGCACTGTTCCCGATTCGTATCCCCAGTCCTTCAATGCATAAATTCCTCTTCCAACCAGCACAAAGCGGGGATCTTTAATAAGCTCGTTATGTACGGTCTGCGAAAGCACTGCTCTTTCCGGACGACTTGGCAAGAGCTTTTGCAAATGATCAATGTGTTCCGTAATTTGAAGAAAGTGCAAGGGTTTGCCCGCATTCCGCAATACAATATATGCTTTTTCTCTCATGCCGCGCGGATTCACTTCTGGCCATTGTCTCAAACCCCATTTTCCATCATACGCCTGCATAATGTGCTTGGAACTTTCGAGCAAAGAAAAGAATGTACGATGATGCAACTGATTTTCAATCTTCGCTAAAAGCTCTTCTTTTATTTCTTCATCAGAAAGAATCGCGCTGTGTTCTTTGAGGTAGTCAATAACCGTTTGATGAATGGCTGGGGCCTGATCGACGTATTCTCTTTTCGCGCTCCAGAATGGATAGAAATCCTCGGTTTCGCGATGCCTCGCGAAGCGATCTTCCAAATGCATCAAAAATATGACCTCGCAGGAAAGGGGTTTTGCCTCAAGATATTCGATAAAAAGGTCTTCTTTCTTGACATATCCGAGCTTTCGCAATGCGTCTGCAAAATATCGCAACACCTCCTGAACTTCAGGATTTTCTTTTCGATTGCGAAGCGCTTTTTCTTTGAGCAAAGCGATCCCATCTTCCACGATTTGTCTCACTCTTTCTCTTGTAATGCCGTGGCTTTTCCCGATGGCCTCAAGAGTTTGCGGCTCCTCGGAATACAGCCCGAAACGCTTGGTTAAAATATCCTTTGTTCGAGGGTGAGTATCAGAAAGAAGCTGGGAACAGATTTTTTCATAGCTAAACATAGGTGTAGAGTATCTAGGAAATAAAGGGTTTAAAATATTAAACCAAATTTATAAATTTATGTCAAGAATGTCTAACCTTTGCAAAAAAGATAAGGAAAGACGGCGCGAGGAAAAGAGAAGAAAAGAGACCGGTAGCAATGCCAATAATCAATGCTAAAGAAAAATCTTTGAGCGTCCCTCCCCCAAAAAAGAAAATAGCAAATAACGTGAGGAGCACCGTAAAGGATGTTCCCAAGTTTCGGGCCAATGTCTGCCGAAAGCTTCGATTGACCACATCAATAAAATCAAGACCGGCATGGGTTAGAATATTTTCTCTGACTCGGTCAAACACAACCACGGTATCATTGATTGTATACCCAAATACCGTCAAAAGGGCGACAACGACAGGAACAGTAATTTGAACGCTTTGGCCTAACTGTCCCAACACCGCAAACACTCCTACCGGAACAAGGATATTCACGATAAGAGGTACAATACTTGCCAAACTATAATGCCACGAAGAAATGGGTTTCGTTACGCGCCGGAAAGCAATTGCAATGTAAAGCAACATCAAACTCACCGAAAGAAGAACGATAAGGAAGGTTTTATTGCGCAGCTCCCTGCCCACGATCGGGCCAATGGATTCAAAGCGTAACTCTTTGGCATCGTCTCCCAAGCGCTTTAAAATTTCCTGATGGGTTTCGGGAGAAATATCTTTCATCTTCAACAATACGCCGCTCTCTCCAACTGGCTGGATAGTTACTGAACCAAGATCAATATTTGAGAGTTGATCCTGTATCTCCTGATTCGACGGCCTCCCTTGGGCATAATCAACTTCAAGAATACTTCCCGTGGTAAAATCGATGCCGATGGGCAAACGAAATACCGCAATACTCATGATTGCAGCGCCAACCAAAAGAGCAGAAATAATGAAATAGATTTTAAGATATCGAAAGAAATTCATACTATCTATTTTATATCCATAATCGCTTAAGGTTCGATAAGCGGGTTCCCTCGAACATGCGCAAAAGAATTCTCGTGACAACAAGCGCAGAAAACATGCTCAAGAGAATACCCAAAAGCAATGTGACCGCAAATCCCTGCACGAAAGAAGAACCAAGGAGAAACAGGATGACTGTGGTGAGAATTGTAGTAAGGTTGCCATCGCGAATCGAGGGCCATGCCCGGCGGAATCCTTCGCTCAACGCCGCAGAAAAACCTTTTCCCTCCCGCATTTCCTCACGCATTCTGGCAAACACAAGAATGTTCGCGTCCACTGCCATGCCGATCGAAAGGATAACTCCTGCGATCCCGGCCAAAGAAAGCGTAACAGAAAAAATTTTGAAGGACGCAAGCAAAAATAGCACGTAAAGCATAAGGGCGATACTTGCGAGCAAACCCGGCAATCGATAGAACAAAATCATAAATCCAAGCACGGCAGCAAGCCCTCCAATCCCGGCCCTTAAGCTCTGCTGCAAAGAAAGGGCTCCAAGCGTTGGACCTAAAGTTCTCTGCGAAATTAATGTAATAGATACGGGAATTGCTCCTGCATTTAAATTCCGCACCAGCTGACGGGCCTCATCAAGAGAAGCAATCCCTGTGATTTGCGCCTGACCTCCCGAAATCTTTTCCTGAACAGTAGCAATTTGTACGGGTTGCCCATCGAGATAAATTGCCACTGGTTTTTGAATATTTCTTCCTGTAATTTCCTCAAAAATTTTTGCTCCTTCTTCATTAAACTGAAGAGAAACCGCCGGCTGACTCGGAAGTTGTTGAAAATCCACATCCGCCCGCTTCAATTGTGCGCCCGTCAGGCCAACTGATTGGAAACAGGGATCTGTCCGATAGGCAGCGATAAATGATCTCAAAAAAATAGAAGTTCTGCAGAGCGTTTCGGGATCTGCTTGGTCGCTTTGATCTCCAAGAAACTCCTTCAAAATTTCTTTTGTCTGATCAACAGAAAGACGCTCCTTGAACTCCAGAAATGGGGCGCTTGTCACAAGTTTATTTGCCTGCTCTGCATTGGTAACTCCGGGCAGATCAACGACAAGCCGCTGGTCATCTCCAGAACCCTCAATCTGAATATTGGGCTCCACAACTCCAAAGAAATTCACTCTTCGCTCAATAATATCTCGCAATCCCTGCATCTTTGCGTCGTATTCGGACTTCTGAACATTTGAAAGATCGGCTTGATAGGTGAGTTGGGCTCCGCCTCGCAGATCCAAACCAAAACGAAAAGGCACATTGGGAACCTGCCGGATGTGGGGCAGCCATTGCAATTTCGAAATTTGATCTCTTTTTGCATTAAAAAAGTCAATCCCGCGATTGACTTCATTAGGAAATACAAAAACAGCAGCAGCAATTCCCAAAAGTATAATACAAAATAGAACCGCACCAAGTGTACGTTTTCTCATGAAAGAGTCCTCTATACGATACCATCGAATTGCTTAAAAGTAAAGATGCGATTGGATGCGGGCGGCTTCGGCCTCGACAACAGAACCCTCGTACTCGCCACTATGCGCCGCAGATCCGGCATAGCTCGGCTGCTTCTGATCTAAATGCAGATTCAAAACCGCCTTGGTATCGTCGGGTAAAACCCTACAATATATATGAAATCTTGGATAGCGCCCTCCGCGAATAGAACGAAAAAACTTCAACTCGCCTGTCGATTCCTCTACTCCTTCCGGCGCATAACCGCATTCCCGCATCGCATTGCGTAGATTCTCTCTGATTTTTGTGAGGTCAATTTCTATTTTCATATCATCTATTTCCCATAAGGTGGAAGTGCAAATACGCGACCGACTGATAGCCGGGGCCATTGGTCAGAATGCGATACTTCACCAATTTTTCCTGCCGCGCAAGCTCTCCTGCAACTGCCAACGCATCAACGATATATTCCTGATCCGCTTCTTCTAATTCCGCGATATTCCGGATGTCTTTTTTGGGAATAATCACGTAATGAACCGGGGCTTGAGGAAACGGATGCTTGATGACTACTGTTTTTTCGGTTTCCTTCACCATGAGCGGAACCAGTCCATTGAATCGCTGAATCCCTATTGATCCCAGCAGTCCCGTCAGCTCATTTGCATCAAGACAACGATCTCTGCAATCGGGAATAGCGAGAAATGATCTCGGCTGGCTATCTGCAAACAAATATCCCCCAACCACAACTCCAATCAAAAAGGCTGCCAGAATCGTCGTGAATTTTACCAAACCTCGCAACATACCTCTATATTATATAGACAGGCTTAGCCTGTCTCAACTTATCTCATTTTTCTAAATCCTGCACCTTCACATCAACAATCAATTTCTTAAGTTCCATTTTTACATTCTGCTCAATTTGAAAATATGTTCGCAGGAAAGCTTTAAGGGATAAGCGAGTTTTTCTGGAACATTCAAATCGATCAATTCATCCATCATATCAAAACATTTTCCCGCCGTTAGGAACTTTTGCGGTCGGGGTTAATAAAATAACTTCTCCATTTTCATCTGGAAGGCCAAGCGTAAGCACTTCCGAAGCAAATGGGCCAATCTGCTTTGGTTCGGTAAGCTCTACTACAATATCGATATCGAAAGTTGCGCGCGGCCGCCCCCAGACAGAAACGGCGAAGCCGCCGGTTATAAAGTAAGGAATTTTAACGTTATCAAATATACTCGCTATCTGTACCACTACTTTTCTAGGATCCACTATTTCGTGCGGCATGGTGATGTAATGCATGTAATTTCAAACAAAACATTGATAAGCGCGCTGCTGTGGCAAATTTTCTATCGGCAGACATCTTTCGAAAAATATCGTCCTGAATCTCCTGAGCGGACTTAGAAGATACTGTTTTTCGCTTTCTTGTCTTCATATTGCTATCTTAACAAATTTTATCTCTGCGAGCACTCCGCTTTATTTCCCATGACATCTTTAATGCTAATTGCCACGCGGATCACCCAAATATTGAAATCGTGGCATCTTTTTACCATCAACTTCTACTTCCTCCAAAAACATCTTCAGTGGCCGCGCCCACAGGTCAAAATTTCCATATAATGCTCGATAAATCACCAATTCTTCCAGCGTTTCGCTGTGTCGCGCAGCACCTATAACTTCATACTCTTTTCCTTTGTAGTGTCGGTATTTTCCTAATTTGATCATGCTATTTTCCATGACACTTCTTATATTTCTTACCCAGGCCACGAGAAATCTCATAATAACATTTTTGGCATAGGTGAAATTTCTTCACCACATTCTTCTTTGGTGGACTCAATAGAATTCCTCCAAATTCTTTCAACTCCTTTTTACATTTGTCGCATTTTGGTTTTATTGCCATATTATTTCCCGTGGCACTTTTTATACTTTAAACCGCTTCCGCAGGGGCAAGGATCATTTCTGCCAACCTTGGGAGCAGCGTTCGGAGATCGTACAGATGCCATCTGCTGCGAAGTTTGGGGGGCTTGCCCCGAGTTCTGTCGAGGGGCGATCTGGACACGCATCAAAGAATTCGCGATCAATTCTTCCATAGTAGCAAGAAGATTCTGAAACATTTGGTGACCCTCGTGTTTGTACTCCACCAAGGGATCCTGCTGGCCATAGGCGCGCAGCCGCACCGAGTCGCGCAACTGCTCCATGTTTTCCAAATGTTCAACCCACAACGAATCAATGGCGCGCAATGCAACAATCTTCTCGGCTTGCCGCATATTTTCTTGGCCCAGCTCTTTTTCTTTCTTTTCATAATCTTCCCGCGTGTAGCCGTGCTGCTCACAGAATGGAAGCAGATACGCTTTTAAACTCGCGGGGTTATTCGAATCCTGCACTTGGGCCTTCTCAAGAATTTCTTTTCGCTTCCTATATATTACATCCCTGTGCTTGTTGAGCACGTCGTCAAAATCAAGAAGGTGTTTTCTGGTATCGAAGTTCATGCCCTCGATCCGTGATTGCGCTGACTCAATGGCATGGGAAATAATTCCCGACTCAATGGGCTGATCTTCCGGCAAATGCAAACGATCCATAATTTTTGCAATACGATCGCCTCCAAAGATTCGGATGAGATCGTCTTCCAAAGAAACAAAAAATTGAGAGGAACCGGGATCACCTTGCCTCCCCGATCTTCCGCGAAGCTGATTGTCGATTCTTCGTGCTTCGTGGCGCTCGGTTCCAATCACATGGAGCCCCCCAATGCTTCTGCACCGCTCCACATCTCCGGGAACCTGCGGGTTCCCCCCGAGGATGATATCCACACCGCGGCCTGCCATGTTGGTGGCAACGGTCACTGCGCCCAGACGCCCGGCTTGAGCGATAATTTCTCCTTCTTTTTCATGATGCTTGGCATTGAGAACCTGATGCGGAACTCCTTCCCGCTCCAGTAATTTACTCAAATATTCATTCTTTTGGATTGAGACCGTGCCAATAAGAACCGGCTGCCCCTTGTCGTGAAGTTCTTTTACTTGTTTTGCAACTGCCTCGAATTTCGCTTGTGCGGTTTTATAAATTTGATCAGGCAAATCCTTTCGAATCATTAATTTATTGGTTGGAACAACGACTACTTCCAAGTTGTAGACCTTATGAAATTCTTCTGCAGAGGTTTCTGCGGTTCCGGTCATACCTGCTAATTTTTTATACGTTCGAAAATAATTCTGAAAGGTAATGGAAGCCAAGGTGATTGATTCTGGCTGCACTTTGACGCCTTCCTTTGCCTCCAATGCCTGATGAAGCCCGCCGGAAAATCTCCGACCGGGCAAGAGACGGCCCGTAAACTCATCTACAATAATCACCTCGCCATTGCGGACCACATAATCACGGTCGCACTGAAATAATACCTGGGCTCGGAGCGCTTGCTCCAAATGATGAAGATATTTAATTCCTTTCTCTTCATAAATATCTTTCACGCCAAGCAATTGCTCAACTTTGTTGACACCCTGTTCTGTAAGTGTAACTGCTTTGAGTTTTTCATCGACCTCGTAATCCTCTTTTGCGACCAGATGAGGAATCAGATGCGCAAAATCATAATACCATTTAGAACTTTCCTCGTCTGGAGCAGATATAATTAAAGGAGTTCTCGATTCATCAATCAAAATCGAGTCGATTTCATCAATGATTGCGAATTGGTGTTCTCGCTGCACCCGCTCCTCCAGATTATACATCATGTTATCTCGCAAATAGTCGAATCCAAATTCATTGTTGGTGCCATAGGTAATGTCAGCGGCATAGGCCTCTTTGCGCGAAACCGGTCGCAGATAACTCTCGATCACTTTGAACCCGCCCACTGTGTCACGCTCTTTGTCTCGCTCCGTATTTTGGTCATTGGCCATTGGGATTTGGGATGTATAATGAGGATCGTACAGGTACGATGCGTCATGCGTGATACATCCCACGGCTAAACCAAGTGCATGGTAAATCTGCCCCATCCAGACCGTGTCCCGTTTTGCAAGATAATCATTTACTGTCACAATATGCACGCCTTTTTCCTCAAGCGCATTGAGATACGCGGGTAATGTTGCAGCAAGGGTCTTTCCTTCTCCTGTTTTCATTTCAGCGATCTTTCCTTGATGCAAAACAATACCGCCCATGAGCTGAACGTCAAAATGCCGCTGCCCTAAGGTGCGTTTTGCTGCCTCACGAACTTGAGCAAAGGCCTCGGGCAATACGTCGTCAAGAGATTTGCCACTGCGAAGTTCTTCTTTAAGTTCTTTGGTTTTTTCTTTCAATTGTTCTGATGAAAAAACAGCCCATTGATTCTCAAGGGCATTTATTGCAGAGATAACAGAATTAAATGTCCGCAAATCGCCTTGGGCGACATTGCGAAATAATTTCGCCAGAAAAGACATAGAAAATCATGAGATAGATGCGATTGCTTCTCCGCGTCTGATTTCTCGAATCATAACCTCATGAGGCTGCAAAACCTTGCGGAGAAATTTGAGCGCTCTTGAGGGGAAAGATTTCTTTCCGCATGTAAAAATATCGACAGCAGTATATCCAATCTCGGGCCAGGTATGGATTGCGATGTGCGATTCGGAAAGCAAAAGAACGCCTGTAATTCCTTGAGGAGAAAATTTATGCAATGCAATTTGCAGAGGATGACTTCTCGCCTTCTTTGCTGCCTGCCAGAGTAATGTTTCAAATTGTTTCTCGTCTTCAATGATTTTCCCATGCCAAAAATCAGCGATGAGATGAACTCCGGCATATCGAACATTGGTATGGTTCTTGCCATTCTTGAACCGTCTTCGTGATCGGATCATTTTTCAGAATATACAATCGGGAGAATCTATCCCTGCGTTCTATTGTACTCCATTGGAACAAAAACGCAATCCCGCTTGAAGCGGGATTGCGAGAGTATCGAGAGAAAAATAGATCTATCTTTTTCTCCGATGAGTCGTTCTCTTTCGAGTCGCGGCTTTCTTTGCACTCTTTCTTTTTTTCTTAGCCATTGTTGTGGGTGCTATCTTTGTTAGAGAATTGTCTTTACAAATAGCGTCGACATTTCTCACTATTTGCACACTTTAACTCATTTTTTCATGGCCGAAAGATGATGTCAATGGGGAAAACTGAAATTTCTAAAATTTCCCAACCAATTGCACTTCTGATTCAATAGAAATTCCTGTTTTTTCTTTTACATTTCGTATGATTTCATACGCAAATTCCTTTACTTCATTTGCAGTAGCGTTTCCCGTATTGATAAGCACCAACGGTTGTCTTTCATATGCACCCACAGACCCCTTGGTTTTCCCTTTAAGACGACAGATACGATCTAAAATCCATGCAACAGGTACCTTCACTCGATCTTGGTCCAGTTCGTAGAAAGGCATCTCTGGAAATTTCGCGATGAGTTTCTGAAATTCCTTTTTACGCAGGATAGGATTCTTAAAAAAAGAACCTGCGGTTCCTACTTCGCGAAGATCAGGGAATTTTCTTTGCCGGATTTCGAGAATGATATTCCGAAGCATAGAAAGTGAAAGATTTTTAATTTGATGATCACTAAGATATCGATCAATATCTTTATATTGTACACGGAATTGCCCATTCGTTTTGAGCAGCAGCGAAACCTCTGAAATGATAAGCGATTCCCCTTCCTTTTTTTTGAAAATACTCTCACGGTAATGAAACTTGCACGCATCGGCTGATAATTTTTCGAATTGCGTTGTCTTTTTATTGAATACCTCGACTTCATCAAGAGTATCCTTGAGTTCTGCTCCATACGCCCCGATATTTTGCACGGGAGCAGCTCCCATAGTACCCGGAATTCCCGAAAGGTTTTCGACGCCAAAAAGATTCTTCTCAATAGAAAGCGCAACAACATGATCCCATTGCTCTCCTGCACAGACACAAACTCTTACGTTCTCATCTTTTTGCTGCTTCCAATCGATTCCCTGTATCTCTATTTTCACCACCAAGCCATTGAATCCTTTATCAGAAACCAAAACATTGGAACCGCCTCCCAAAATAAAAAGGGGTATATGCAGTTTTTTCGCTGCCTCAACCGCGTGAACCAAATCTTCTTTTTGCCGTGCAATAAAAAAATATCGGGCTGGTCCGCCGATATGAAAAGTTGTGTATGGAGCCAAGGGCACATTTGTTTTTGCCTCGGGCAGGAGTTGCAATAGCCGATCTTGCATAGCAGAGATGTAGTGGACCAAGGGCGTTATACCCCAATTCAAAAATATAGGTGAGTACGGCCCCTTGGTCCAAGTTCATCATAGAATACTTCGAACAAAAAAACAACAAGCCCCGCTCGAGTGGGGCCTGCTGCCGAATTGAAGCTTAACTCACCTATACTTCATTATAGCCGATACGTTTTTTATTGTCAATGATAGCCAAGAATTTCGTTGATTTTCTTTCTCGTCATCTGCCCCACAAAACCAGTACCCTTGCTCAACCCTAAAGGAGTAAGAATTTCTGAAGCATATTTTTCCTGGAAGTTGATTACCGCCTGCTTCGTAAAGAAAAGGAAATTTCCGGTTACCAAACCCTCGGGATACATCGCAGGCCCCTGACTCTTGAGAAACTGCTGAAGACAACGTACCTGCGAGTTATTCTGAAGACCGAAGAAGAGATCGCTCTCGAACCGACTACACGGATTGGTCCCCTGAAGAAGCGTGAGTTGCGCTTGTAATTCCCTTACTTTCGCCTGCAAAAGTTCGATCTGCCGGAGAAGTTCCTGAATCTTTTGGCCG
Organism: Candidatus Wildermuthbacteria bacterium; assembly: GCA_016186115.1. Taxonomy (GTDB): domain Bacteria; phylum Patescibacteriota; class Minisyncoccia; order Minisyncoccales; family UBA10102; genus JACPMK01. Next base: position 191,881 of record JACPMK010000003.1, on the reverse strand, counting down.
GCATTGGTATTGGCACTTCCTGAAGCATTCTCGCTTCCTGTAATACTTGCAGTCCATGAGAAAAAGTATGCGGGATCGGAATTCGTAAACGCAGAACGCTTCGTCTGAACCGTAGGAATGATGATCAAGGCAATATATTCTTTTCCAAAATTCTTCACCTGAATCTCTCCTTTCTGATCCGGGCTCAATGGCAGAAACTGCAACTCATAGCTGCCCGATTGTTTTTGTAAAAGATACGGAAGCACGAATTTTGCAGTAGGATTTCCTTCAAAGGATATTTTCAAAAATCCTTGCCGGCCAGTTACCTTGTGCCAGTTTCCGGCCCAGTCCTTTGTCTGATTGGTGATGGTAAGGGAACTGTCGCCGAATGTGGGAAGAATACTTGTATAAGGAGCCACTCTCAATTGCGACAGTTCTTCTCTTTCAAAACAATACTCCTTTCCATACGAGCAATCATTAAGAAATAATGCGATCGTCCAGTTGGTAAAAATTTGATCGAAACTCTTTTTGATCCCATTCTTTTCCAATGCTTCCTCAACTGCTAAAATCCCGGGCTGGGAAGAACGAAAGGCCTCAAGTAATACTTGGGATCCATACTGTTCTTTCAGATATTGAAAAAATATATTCACTACCCCATAATCTGCTATTTTGCTCCATTCTGTAAGAGAATCGGTTTTATTGGCAACAAAGTCGGCCTGCCGAACCTTCAGATAGGTCTCTCCCCGCTCTGCATCGTATCCAACAAATGTTGGCGCTAATTCCGCAAACCCTTCTGCAAACCATGTTTCGCCCTCGATACTCTCTGCAGCTGGATTCTGATTGAAATAAATGAGATGCGTGAATTCATGCGCAAGAAAGCTCTTTGCAAAGGTTGAGACAACACTCTCCGGGCTTAGATAGAGCATCTCTCTTTCGTTCGACGTAGGGGCTTCAAGCTTGAAATGCCCATCCAACGAACGCACATACCCTCCGACTTGCTTTGATTTCATCGGGTGAATCAATATCGTAATCAGAGCATCTTTATCGATACCCGGTCTATTCTCTGTTCCAAAGAGATTGGTAAGCGTTGGGTATATTTCTTTTTGGAAATTCACCCCTAAGGTACGGAATTTTTCAATATAGCCATTTCTTTGATCTTGATCCAAGGAATTCCACCAGCTATCTTCGGTATAAAAATACAAATCATCAGCAATAAACTGAAGGGTCGCAGATATCCTCTCTCGTTGTTCCGCATCGCTCTGCTGATCAATGAAAAAAGTAACCTTCTGCCCTAGTATGTCTGCATCGACAATATGAGGCGCAGCCAGGAATCCCACGCCAATCAATAAAAATGTAAGCAATTGCTTTCGCATAAACCTAATGTATCAAATTTACTTCAAAAACAAAAGTCCTTCGACTTCGCTCAGGACTTTTGCTGTTGTTAAAATCTTTGGATCTGCTGACAAACTCCTACTGTGCTCCCAGCAATGTATTCAATTTTGCTCTCGTGGTCTTACCTACCAGCCCAGTACCTTTGGTGAAGCCCCATGGAGCCAGAATCTCTTGTGCATACTTTTCCTGAAACGCAATTACGGAATTTTTTGTAGTCGTACCGAACCATCCACCCGCAGGAACATTCGCAGGATAGATAGGATCTCCCACTTCTGCTTTCAAAATAATCTGAAGGTACTTTACTTCGTCTGACCTCATTCCGTATTTCAGGTCATTGCTGAAGGAAAAATCGACAGGGATACCTACAAGCACTGAACCTTGTTTAAGCGCCTGCAATTCTTGTTGGAGTTTTGCTACTAATGCCTGCAATTCTGCAATTTTGGCAACGATCTCTTCTCTTGTCATTTCAGAGATCGGTTTGGAAATGCTCGGAGTTGAGACAGATGGAGAGGTGGGAATCGAAGTCGGAACGGAAGGAGCAGCAGGAGTTGGCGTCGGGGTCGGAGTCGAAGTTGATACAGGAGCATTATATGCGTATACTGAAGGACTCGATCCCGAAAGATCTTCAGGAGAAGTGACTCCGGAGGTCGTCGTACTCGCGACGCTCACCGATGAACCGTACACAACCCCGAAAGTCGTGAAGTGATCGGTCTGGGCAGTAATGACATTATTCGTGGTGTCGATAGTAAAGCCGTCTTCCACGGGAACATATTCTCCTCTTTCAGAAGAATAGTATGCTAGTTTAAGATTGCTTTCGCTTACTCCGCTGGGGAGCGAACTCATCAAATCAGTATATTCAATGTGAATATCTGCATTCCCTGATAAATCCTTAATCGCGCCGCTTGAACCAGTAGCTGAAATATCGAAAGATACGTCCCCTAGCGGGATGAAGTTGCTTGTGTCAGGAGCATTGTAGTTTTTCTCAACCTCTACTGTTACATTGCTGGATCCTGTTGCCAATACTCCAGCTCCTGCAGTCAGTTTGATTCCGCTATTATCTGAATCGTCCAGAGATCCACCTGTGTTTGCGGCTATCGATTTACTGTCACTTTTCGGAGTACGTGAAGCATCTGCGGTAAGCGTAAGATTGTTACCGGTAGAATCGGCACCCGCAATTGTTACCGTGCCTGATCTTGTGGTCTTTGCATGCTTTGGGCCTTTTGCAGAAACTGTCCAGGTTCCATTAGTAACAGAAAGAGAATACGAACCATTCTGAGGATCAATTGGAGCAGTGACTGCTAAATTCGTGGAGCTTTCCGTTGCAGTAACAGACCCCTCGCTCATCGCAGTACTCCCGTCTGACTGATATACAGTACCCCTGATCACATTTCCTGCTTTGGCTAACGCGGTCTGATCGCCACTTGCTCCGCCGAAATCGTAATTTGAAGTATTTCCGCTAATACTCACGGTGGCAGACGCCTGACTCGGAACATATCCGGACAAAGCAGAAGAAACCTTGTACGTTCCTGTTTTCACATTTATTGTGTAATTGCCGCTTGAATCCGTAAGCGCGGTAGCAACGAGACCGGTCGTCGTATCGGTCGCAGTAACAAGTACTCCTTTCAAATTATTGGATTCAGCGGCATTCCCATCCTTCACGTTCCCGGAAAGAGAGACGAAACTCGATGTTGAAACATCAATGGTTGCGGTAGAACCAGTGGCAACCTGCCCGGTGAATTTCCCAAATCCAAACACATCAACAAAGTAGTTGTAGGTACCTGCAGGAACAGACATAGTGAGATTTGTGTCTAGCCCATTCTTTTGTTGTCCTCTTCGGAGAGTCGAGTTCGTGGAATTCTTCACTTCGGCAAACGCATTCATCGAAGAAGTTCCGCCCGTGAAGGCAAAGGTAATAGTTCCTGTGGTCGCAGTAATGTGAGCATTTAATACATCGGATCCTGCAACCGTTGCTGTTGTCGCAATCTCTCCATTATTCGGGTCAAACGTTCCCACGCGATAAGTTTTGTTCCCCACTACTTTTACGGCATACACTCCGCTGCTATTCGTTGACGTTCCTTTAAAGAATCCTCCGGTAATGGGCTTGCTGTTGGTCGCGTCCCATTCATCAATGAACACCGGGGCATTTGCCAAGACACTGCCACCGACCGTGATTGTGCCGGATAATTCTACACAAGTAGCTGTAGAAGGAGTAAGATTCACGCTTGACTTACTCTCGGTAGTAATCGTTTGAGTCGTAGAAAGTGTACCGCAGATATCGGTTTTGTCTGGAGGAAGTTCGGACCGTATGGTCCAAGTACCAGCATCAACGAATAAAGTATAGTTCCCGCTGCTATCGGTATTGCCGCCCACAAAATTTCCTGCGGTATCATTTGCAAATACAGAAGCGTTTGCAATGCCATTCCCACTGCTCGCAGCATCCAGCACCTTTCCTGAAATTGAGTACGTTCCTTTCTTCAACTTAAGAACCAAAGGATTATCTCCGGTAATTAACTTCCCCTTGAAAATGATATCGGGAGCAGTCCCTGCGTCTGCAGGAGTTACCGTATTATCGGGCTGCACCTCAATGGGCTGGAACATCGGAGGCAATCCATCCTTGAAGGCGCCAATTTCATATGCCCCATAATCAGACATACTGATCGTAAAGTTGCCGCTTGCATCAGTTGTGGTGAACACGGGTGCACCAAATCCTTGGGAATGCATAAACACCTGCACGCTCGCCAACCCTGAATTACCATCAGTTACCTGGCCAGAAACTGTTTTATCTGCGGTAGCAAAGGTAAAGGTAACCGTATCTGTTGCATCATTGAATGATGCCCCGGCAGGAGCGTTGCGCCCTGCGCTGATTGCGGGGCTTGCTCCGCCTACGCCGCTTACTGCTAGCTCAATAGGAGGCGGGGGAATTCCGGGCAACATCGTAGTAACTTTGGATGATGCGCTTTTTGGCATTGCCGGCCCCACGCCCACAAACCAAGTACCGTCTTGCGGAAGACGAATGGTGTAACCGTTTGCATCAGGAGCACCCAAAGCAGAGAGGGTCTTGACCACAAATCTTCCGGGTCCGCCTGCAAAGATATCCACATCGGTGCTATTGAAGCTTGCAATGCCGGAAAATTTGACTGTCAACGGCACAGACGCAGAACCAGAAGAAGAAGTCAATACGATATTTTTTGTTACTGAAGAAGCAGAAGAACTAACGCATACGGGTTCCGGGGACATTTGGCCAAAGTAATCGTTACCTCCCAAGGTAACAAATGGATCAGTGCCTAAGAAGTAACAACCATCGTTCAAATTTGTATACTGGATACTTGAAGCTGCAGTTCCATCTACCGAAGAGATAATTCCATTCGTAAGCGTAACATTCTTATCCATGGGTCCTGTAGGACCTCCTCCGTGAAGGAAGATGTTACCATTGGCTCCTGCGGTGGGACTTGCTTGGCTTCCGGCATAGATATTCACCGTGATACTCCGTTCCCCTGCCGTCATAATGAAGTACGGCATTGAGGTCTTATTCACGAGCGTGGTTCCTGCTCGCACCACTTTGATTCCGAGCGTGTACCCTCCGGTTTCAGGCCCCTTTGGAATGGACGGGTTTGTGATCTTGCGAAGGTCAATCGTATATTGGTCACTCGTTCCCGGAGTTCCGCTGATATTCAGCTGGACTGTTACGGTTCTTGCGGTCGCATCCACACCAACTCCGTCGGTATCATACGCAGTGTCGAAAATAGCGGTTACCGAACCAGATCCATTCATATCGTTGTAGAAGGGAGAGAACGTATCAGGAACCGCGTTCGTAATGGTCGTGCCGCTTGGGAAAGTCAGCACAACCTGATCGTCATTCTGAAGCGCAATTCCAGGACCGAACCTTACCTGAAACACGTTCGAGTCCTTCCCCGCCATATTATTGAATGGGTATGCCGTGGCTGCCTGGCCAAATGCAAATTGCTCTGCAGAAAAAGATCCGAATCCTTCGGGTTTAAATGCGGCTGTTCCCCCTCCCGCAATAGACGTTGGAGGAGCAAACATTCCCGTATCTCCGAAGGACCCAAAGGTATTTGCGCTGTTTTCGACAGAGCCAGTGAACGTTCTCGCGGTCCCGTCAATTCCGTTATCGGAAACATCCTCTGTTGCAGCCGCAGCGGTGAAGATAAAGGATCCTCCGCCGGCAGTCAAAGCGACGCCCTTCACTGTAATGGACCACGCCTCTGAATCATACGTTATAGGAGTAGAAGAAATTACCTTGTCTGCTCCGCCCTGAGTCAATGTAATATTTGCATGATTCAGAACGCTTCCCGCAAAATCACTGTCTGCCTGAGTATCGTGGTTCATGGGCTCGGTAAAGAACGCGGTACAGGTATAGTCATCGCAACGTACCTCCCTTAACTTGGGTGCTGTCGTATCCGCTGATCCTGTGGTATAGGTGAAGTTCTGTTCTGAAGCAAGAGCGGTACCTGCAAGCGAGGTCACCCCTGTTCCAAAGGTAATAGTGTACGTCGTGTTCGGAGCTAAGACATCCTGCGGCATTACGAACACACCGTTTCGAGAGGGATTGTATTTTACATCTGCAGAAATCGTTGTGGATCCCCGTTTCAGAGTGATGTTCGTGGACGAAATTGAAGTGTAGGAAAGCTGCTGAGTAAACCCAAATTCAAAGGATCCGCTATTCACTGCAACGCCCGTGCTCCCTGAGGTAAGGCCCGGATAAATGGTTGGGGCCGGTGCTGTTGCAGAAGTTGATACGGTAAACTGGGAGACAAATGCATTCGAAGTCGCTTGGCTAGGAGGCATCAAGCTCATGCCGCTTGCGCTTGCCACAGCTCCCTTTACCCGGACTTCGTAATCGCCTGCAGCCAAATTACTTGCAGGATTAATGGTAACAAAACGTTGCTCGTTTGGATCCACGCTGATATCGCTCGAACTCAACGAAACCTGCACGCCTGTACCCTTATTCCATAGCTGTATATTTGTGGTGGTAATCGTGGCTGTATTCAGGCGCTCGCTGAACTCAAGCAAGATATTCGTTGCTGTTGGCGCACTTACTCCTGGTCCGGGATTCATTGATTTTACATACGGAGGCATATATTGGCCGCTGTCCCCAAAGTTCGTGGTCACGGTGCTTGAGTTCATGACGGCGCCGCCAGTGGTAAAACTGATTCTATGCCCTCCTCCCGCGCGATTGCCTTGAATCGATTGCCCTGCCGTATTGGTCACTCCTTCGGTAACAACTAATGTATAAAATATATTTACAGTAAGATCGCTAGAAGGAGAGAAAAGAATCGTATTTTGATCTTGCGAGAATAACGCAGAACATCCCGGGGATGCGCTGCTCGCGCAATACACAACAGAGCCAGCAACTTTAGTGGTCCCGTCATCAGTAGTCAGGTACACATTGCTTCCCGCATTTGATGCATCTGCATCATTGACAGTATTCGCATTCATCGACTGGTTAAGCCCGACTCGCAGCTTTTCTGTTAAAGGAACGCTGGATGATCCTTCCGAAGGCCCAGAAAACAGTACTGCGGGAGCTCCGCTCGTTCCAGCTCCCGGTCCTCCGGCTCCGCTGAATCCGCATTCCCCTTGATTAAGGTTCATGTTGATTCCTGTGAGATTACCGGTTCCGACTACTTCAAATCTTTTATTCATGCAATACCCGGATTTGTATGCGCTTATATCAAGAGCTTCGTTATTGGGAATGCCGCTCAAGGTATAGGCACCGCTACCATTCGTTGTCGTTGTGTCTTTGGCAAATCCGGCTGGAAATACATACGCTCCAGACAAGGCAGTTGTTACCCCGGCATTAAGCCCTGAAATAGTGCCGGCAATAGTGCGTGAACCGGCTGCAACCGTATTTACAACAATGGGAGAACTTTTGCATTCTGCTGCGGTAGCTGCATTGGGATTGGCGCAAAAGAAAGTGGTATTTGCCGACTTGTCTTTTGCAGAAAGATAGTACTGGAACGTACCCCCTGCTGCAGGAACTGATGCTGCTGGCACAATGAATTTGAATAACTTCCCGTCAACCTGCGCCCCGTTTGTTGCCGTTTCGCTGCTTGCTACATTGGCTCCGTAAAAAAGTTTGAAATATTGAACTGCGTCTACTGTAGGACTTGTAAATTCAGTTGAGGTTGTTTGATCATCAAAAACAAATGCAAGGATTACCGCATCCACTCCCCCTTGAGCGCTATGAACAGCAGCATGATCAATAAAAGGACGATTCGCATCGCTGGGACTGTCTGAAGTCGGACTGACCCCGGCAGCAGAACACGTCAATTCGTCAGTTGTGGCATCGATCAAGATACAGGCCTTGTAGGAAGTGGCAGCACTCCATGCCGTCCCCACGCTATCATTTTGCTCAAACTGGGGAAGCGTATGAGATGACTGGCTCTGCTGAAAGAAAATTCCTCTGTCCTGACAGGCATTCCCAGAACATCCGTTTGTAGCCACATTTCCCGTAGTTACACTTGCAGCAACTGCTGCGGGAAGAATATATATTTTTGTTCCTACATAACCTGCGGGTGAATCACCCGGAGTCCAGGTTACGGAAAAGTCCCTTCCATCTAACCCATACCCTGTAGTATCGTTATCGGCCAGAACCACATTGCTCACTGCGGCTTCAGCATGAGGAGCGCCGGGCACAAACCAGGCAACTCCTGCCAGCATTACCACGAATATTACAATAATAAATGGAATGCCCTTTCTAAAATTACTTGGTACTGATTTTTTATGAAACATATAAAAATAAAAAACTAAAACAACATTGTTCTAGTTTTTCACAACCAATAAATAAAAACCTCTGGTTTTATCGACATTACGTCATTTTCTCACACCAGCAGAATGAGTCAAGAAAAAAACTGTGGAAAACTACTGCTAGGCCTTCCACCATTCTCTTGCAAACACCAGCGTGGTCCCTGCCACCAAACCAAGAATACCGGCAACAACAGTATTCATAAGCATGCCCGGCTGTTTGGAGGTCTGCGAAACTACAGGGTCTTTTAGGACAAGGGGGGATTCGACGTTATTGGAAAGCTTATCGCGGAACAGAGAGATTTGTCTTTGAAGCGAAAGGATACTAGAAGACATGCGTTCTTTTCCTCCTTGTAATTCTTGCATGTCTTCTCTTATCCGGTCGATTTTTTCCCGTGTATCCAAAAGCATAAATACAGATCCGCTGAGCCGTTGACTCACTTGATCATAAGGATTTGAATTCTCAATAATTCTTTCTTTCTGTTCAAAACTCTTTCTTTCTCCTTCGAGCAACTGGATTTCTCCATCAAGCCGTTTGATAGCTTCATTCATAAGCTTAATATCGTCTTCTAAAAAGGCAATTTCTGTTCTCCACGATTCTTTTTTCGCATTAATTCTTTTCTCGAGATCCTTTCCCATTAAAACAAGCAGGGCCTGCAAAGTATCTTTGGCCCGGTCTGGTTGAGTGCTGTTTATTTCTATCTTGATAAGATTTGTAGCCGGGGGATTTGTCAATCTCATTTTCCTTAGCTCGGTATCGTCCACGCGAGAACTCGCCTGAAGCTGGCTTATGTAAATGTTTGCTCTCACCTTTTCAATGATTGCCTGCGGAGATTCAATCGCGGCACCATCGATTGTCCCTACCTGAAACACTGCCTCCACTTTTGAAGAAGTGCTTAATTGAGAACTCAAGCCACCAGCTACAATCATAGCTCCGACAGCCAGACCAAAAATGATCTTATTTTTTTGGGAAATAAGCTTCAGATAGTGCTTAAGCTCACTCTCTTTTTTGGGGAGTAGTTGAAAATTGTCCATAGGACATCACTCTCTCTATATCTCTTTCAAAGACATAATGCAAGAGCCGATGGGCTACTTCTGGAAAAGATGATTATAGTACTGTTTATTTTCGAGATCTTGAAAGACGCCTCTGTCAATCGCTCCCTTAATCTCTGCGATGCCATCTCCCACGGTTTTGGTTGGTTCAAAACCTAACACTTTTTTAATCTTTTGAAAGGAAACTCGATAACTTCTCTGATCAGTGACATTTGAAATTGTCTTAATGCAAGTTTCTGGAAAATATTCTTTGATAAGATCGCTCACATCTGAAATAAGGTAGTTTTCCTGATCTCCCCCTACATTGAAAATCTGATTTGCGACCCTCTGCGTTGAGGCATCTACACAAAGATAAATTGCCCGAGCCGCATCTTGCACATGGACAAGAGGTCTCCATTGCTTTCCTCCGAACAGTAAGATTTCTCTATCTTTCACCGCCTTTTTTGCAAATGTATTCACAACCAAGTCAAAACGCATTCGGTAGGACAACCCATACAAAGTGCCGAAGCGCAGGAAAACACAAGTAAAATGTTCATCCATTAATTTCAAAAGTTCTCTTTCGGCATAAATTTTCGTCTCCCCATAAAAATCTACTGGTTTTAAAGAAGACCTCTCATCGACAACGCTCCCATTCTCGGCTTCGCCATATACGCTGCACGTAGAGGCAAAAATGAATCTTTTGATTCCAAATGCTTTGCAAAGACGAGCAAGATAGACCGTCCCCAAATAATTTGTTCTCAAAGAAAGGTCTTTGTTCGCGACACAAGCCGGCTCTCCAACAATAGCAGCCAAGTGTACCACGCAATCAATATCTGCAAACACAGCGTGGTCATCTCGAAGATCAAAAATATTTCTTTCGATCAATTCAAAATTTGGATTTTTTCTCACATCCTGCAGAGAGGCATCGCCAAACAATAGCCGATCAACCACTCTCACTCTATAACCGCTGCTCAAAAGCAGATGCGTAAGCATGGATCCCAAATATCCGGCTCCGCCCGTAAGCAAAACGGTTTTGATGCGGTCTTTTTCATTCTGCACAATCTTTCGAAAAGGAAAGGGGAATTCCGCTTGCGGCACAGGCACGCCCAGTTTACCCTGAAAAAGTTGCCAATAGATTCTTTTTGAAAAGCGAAGAGTGCCAACATATAAGAAAAGAAGGAGGCCATAACTAAAGATGACCGACCGAGGAAACTCCTCAAGCACAGGTGAATTCTTGAAAAGAAAGAGGATGAGCCCCACAAGAGAAACGCTCATCACGACGCTTCTTGCTATCTTGGGAATATCGGTCAACGCCACGTAAGACCAGGAGATTTTGTACATGCTTTGCCACCAAAATACCGGGATCGTCACGCAAAGAGAAATGACTGCAAATGTCCATAGGGCATCCCATCGTTCAGAAGGAATAGTCCCATCGAATCGCAACAAAAATGCAATAAGAATAGAGGCAACAATAACTCCGGCATCCATTGCTATAAAAATAGGCCTGCGGAATCTTTTTGCCCCTCTTAAAATCGATAGAAAAGAATTGAGAATAGCATTCATAGAGCGTTATTGATGCTCGATAAAATCTTCCAAAGAAATATTTTTCACCTGATCAATCCCTATATACTGTTCACGCAAGCCCCTTGCGACAATGCCAGTTTTATATGGAATAGGCAACTCAATTTTTTCCCCAAGAATATGATGGCGTATAAGAATATCCGGTTCATTAAATCCTACCATTGCTCGCATTACTGTTGTTCCAGAGAAGCGAGGATTAATTTCAAATGTATAAATACCCTTTTCTGTTTTCCGACATTGCACGTTCAAGGGACCAGTTGAATGCAACGCCTGACTAATTCGCTCGGCATAGTCCCTAACAGACCTGTAATCTCCCACAAGTCCCTGCGAATAACCCGAAGAAATAGCCAAGGTGTCAAAATAAGGATGCTGTGTCCGATTCTTAATCCGTATTTTGCTCGATAGCCCACTTAAAATCTGACGACGCAAGGCAATGGACCCAAGAAAATTTCCATCAAGGGTATGCAACACTCCGGTAGTGTATTCCTCTTTTGGAGAACCAACGTATTCTTGCGCAACAGGAACAGCCCCTTGCTTAAGCAGATACCGCACAAAAAATTCGAGTTCTGGTTTGTCCTGCGCAAGAAAAGCATTGACCGAGGATCCCCCGCCGCGAATTGGCTTAATCACAACGGGAAACAAACCTATTTCGTCTATCTGCTGCTCCTCGGTAATAAGGTAGGACTGCGGCACATCAAAACCGTGCTCCTTGAGAAAAAGATATGTTTCCCATTTATCCATGCACCGGCTGATGACCTCGGCATTATTGATCAATAAAAGAATGCCATTATCCTCAAAGACCTTCCGATTTTCTGACATTTTTTTCAGCTCTGGTTCAGACCCCGGAATAACGACCTGTACGTTTTCTCTCTTGCAAATAGCTAAAATTCTTTCCAGGTATTGCGGGCTCCCTGCAGAAGGGACCTGCTCATACGCATCCACTTCAAAAAAACCAAAACTGATGGGAAGCGCATCTACCGCAATAATACGATATGGAGTCGCTGCAAGTTTTAACGACTTTATCAACCCTTCACCTGTGCTTCCTCCTCCCACTCCGGTAATAAGGACTGATATTTGTTGCGTATTCATAAAAGTTTACGGCTATTTTCTTCGTTGCAATACCTGAACAACATATTCTGGAAACCCTTCCTGTCGCGCCCTTTCGCATACAATCTCAACATCATAACTCGCTCTTTGGAGCACAACCTCTTTTGTGCTGGTATCTAAGACCGCATACGAAGCTGCGGGGTTCCAATCTCTTGGCTGACCGCACGAGCCGGGATTCACAATCACCATACTCTCTACATGTCTCACCATAGAATAATGAGTATGACCCAAAATAACAACATCTGCCCTTATCTTTTTGAATTTTTGGAAATCAGAAAAATCTGGGAAGATATATTCCTCAAACTCATCCCAAGGGCTTCCATGAAACATTGTAACATGGAGCCCGTCTATTGTAACCTCCCGATGGCCTGTCCCTATATCTTTCAGAAATTTCATATTTTCTGGGCTGATATGCTTTTGGGCGTATTGCAAAGGAGATATAACATTGGGGTTTTCTGGCGGGGGCAGTAATCCCAGAAGATACGCATCGTGATTTCCAAGAATACACTGAACATTCTTCCGGCGCAGAAGATCTAATGCCTCATTGACAAAAGGATAATACCCTACCAGATCGCCAGCACACAAAATGGTATCCATGCCCTTTAATTGATCCAACACACTCTGCAAACCATACACATTCGAATGCACATCAGAGATAATCCCTATGTTCATACTATTTTTGGAAAGAACGTATCAAAACAAAGGCCTCTGCAGCATATGTGCCTACTTCGGATCCCCTTTTCTTTGCTAGGGCCTCAATCGCTTCAACAGAACGGGGGTGAGGAAAATCTTTCAGCTCGCTTTTATACGCCTTCATTGCTTCTATCTTGTCCCCAAACTCGTTTGTGATATCTTCATATACATTGGGAACAAAATTATGAAGCGGAGTTCCCCAATCTGTTTCGGATAAAACCTCGTAGCAAAGAACTTGGGGTGTATGCATTCCGGGTTTAGGCCGTACCGCTACGAGTAAGGACTCGAAAATACAGCGATGATCCCTGCTTAAATCACTCATGCTTGGCGCATAGATAACATCAGGTTGCACGGTTTCTACAAGTCGAAAAAGAGCATCATTCAATTCTTTTTGAGGTATCATGTCGAGCTTTGCCGTAGGAAATCCCAAGAAAAATTTCTCCTTGGTACCCAAAATTCGATTTGCTTGATCTAGTCCATCCCTAAGATTCCGCAAAAATTCTTCTGACCAATCTGGACTATACCCTTGGGTCACCACACAAAGATACACCTCATCACCTCTCTTACTATATTTTTTCATTATTCCTCCGCATCCAAGCACTTCATCGTCAGGATGAGGAGCGAGCACAAGAATCTTCATATATGCTTTTGATGAATAGATTGAATAACAGAACACACTTTTTTCGCATATTGCTCTGGCATGTGAGAATACAAGGGAAGGTTCATAATTTTTTCCCACACCAATTCGGTATTTGGAAGCCGAAGATTCTGGTACCTTTCATAGACCTTCTTTTTGTGAATGGGGTAAAAATACGCCTTGGTCTCAATATTCTTTTTCCGCAACTCTCCTATCAGTTCATCACGAGAAATCCCGAATTTTTCCTTGTCAACTAAAATCACAAGGTCCTTATACGCAGATATAGAGCCGGAAGAAATCTTTTGGAAAGTAATTCCCGGAAGCCCGTGTAATTCTCTTCGATACAGTTCGACCAGATGCAATCTTCTTCGCTGCATTTTGGGAAAGATCTTCAATCCCTCGATTCCCAAGATGGCGCTCAACTCATCCATTCTTGCGGTAATGCCCAAGAATTCTTCATTACGATTCTCGCTGTCGCCGTTATATCTGCCTAATTTCATCTTTCTCGCTAACTTCTCATCATTTACAATCAGCAGCCCGCCTTCTCCGGTGGTGAGAGTTTTGGTAGGCGTCAAACTCACAATGGAAACATCCCCAAATCCCAACACCGACTTTCCATGATATACAGAGCCGAAGGCATGCGCCCCATCATAGATTACCTTTACATTATGTTTCCTTGCAATTTTGCCGATTGCATCAATCTCGCAGGGATTGCCAAAGACATGGGTCGGCATAATGGCCTGCGTTCGAGAAGTGATGCTGCGCTCGATTGATTCCGGATCTAAATTGAGCGTTGCAGGATCAATATCTGCGAATTTAGGTTTTACCCCGCACCACAACAATACATGCCCATCTGAACTGTAGGTAAAACTTGGAAGAATAACTTCTCCCTTCATATCAAGACAAGTGAGAGCAAGCATTAAAGCCGAGGTCCCATTAGCGACTGCAATGGCATGCTTTACTCCCAAATACTCTGCGCAACGATTCTCAAACTCCCGGACATACTTTGCATTGGTAAGCATGCCAGTGCGAAACACATCTTTTAACTTTCCCTGAAGAGAAGCGAGTTTTGGCAAGGTTGGTCGTAGCAATGGAATCATACGATAAAATCAATGCTTTTGGGGCCTATATTAAAAAGAAGATCAATAATGGAAAGCCCGGGAATAAAATCCCCATACAACTGGGGATAGGTGGGGTGTTGAAAATCCTGATAGATAACTTGCATATTGGCTTCAGAAAATTTGTCTTCCTTTAAGTAGTTATGCCCACCTTTCCCCGAGAAATACGTGGTTGCGCCGAAGAGTTTGCAGATTTCCACTAATCGCTCTGTGGCGCCAATCCCCTTTGGCACCCCAAGCTCTGATGAACGCACCAGTTTTGCCTTTATGCCCAATTTTTCTGCAAGATACAGGGTAAGATCGACATTGTAATCAGAAATAATATTTTTTTGCTCTTGGTACACATCACGGAATGAATCTTTGTACTCGGAGAAGAAGGGCGCTTGTTCATAACTTGATTCAATGCTTCTCCAGTTTTTCTCCCGCCAATTTTTCATGTTATCAATTTCTACTTCATTCTGAATCTGCGGGAAGCGATATTTTACTGGTACGGTAATCCACTGCCAGCCCTGCTCTGTCTTGATTCTATTCCGATTGTAAAAGTCATTTTTAACAAACTGCACGTCATCAAGAAATACGAATACATCGCTTTTTGCCATGCGTTCAAAAATTCCAAGATAAGGAAGGTGGAGTGCCTGATTGATGGTGACGGTAACCATATCATTTCATTCTCGTAACTTTTGGATAAACTCTTGCAGGCCCTCTTCCAATGGTCTGGGAGAAAAACCCAATTGTTCTTTTGCCTTGCTGATATCAAGGAAGAAATGGCTCGAACCCGTGCTTTCCTTCGTAACAATCTCCGATTGGGAGTTCGTCATCGCTATAATTTTTTGCGCAAGATCTTTGAGATGTATTTCTTTGCCGCCCCCAATATTGAAAATTGAAAATGATGAGGGACTGTCTTTCTCAAAAGCAAGAATATTTGCTCTTGCCACATCTTCCACATAGAGCGTATCCCAACTCATATCGCTCAGGATTTCGAGGGGTTTGTTATCGAGAGCATTGCGAATAAATGAATATACAGCTCCACCTTTTCTGGGAAATCCATGAATGCCGGAGCACCGCAAAACAGTTGTCTGTAATCCGTAGAACTCGGCGTATAATCTGCAAAACTCCTCCCCTTGAAGTTTTGTAATGCTGTAGAAATCAAAAGGATGCGGCGGGCACGTTTCTTTTACCGGCAATATCTGAATATCTTTGCCATAGACATTCATAGAAGAACTGTAGATAATCTTTTTCATTCCTGATCTGCAGCAGGCCTCCAATACATTGAGCGTACCCCGCACGTTGATCTCAAAAAAGGGAAAGGGATCACTTCCTTCCGCCTTGGGAGGAAGCAGTGCCGCAGCATGGAATACTCCTTGAGGATGATACTGCTGGAAAATTTCCAGAATTCTCTCAAAATCACGAATATCGGCATTCATATATTGGAAATTCTTTTTTTGTTTTAAATGAGCGATATGTTCCTCTTGTCCATAGGACAATCCAAGCACCTCGTATCCCCTTTCCAAGAGTTGCTCTGAAAGATAAGAACCAACGAGTCCGCTTGCTCCTGTTACAATTGCTCGCATATCTCAACTATTCTCGTTTGTAATCTTCTACAACTCCTTTTTCGCCATACTGGCCCTTACCAGATAGTACGATTATAGGAGTTACTGTTAAGATTTTCAAGTCGAGCCACAACGACCAGTGCTCCACATACCACACATCCCACTTAATTCGCTCTTTCCACGGCAATGTATTCCATCCCTTCAAGATATTGATATTGGTAACACCCGGCTTTACTTCTAAACGTTTCTTCTCAAAATCCGTATACTGCGCAACCTGATGAGGAAGAGCGGCCCGAGGCCCGACCAAAGACATCTGACCAGCAAGAATATTGAATATCTGCGGGATTTCATCAATTCCAAAGCGCCGCAAAAACTTTCCTACTCTGGTAATTCGGGAATCATTATGGGCTATTTCAAGACCCAATCCTATGTGCGCGGCATGATCCACCATAGTTCGGAACTTCCATATCTTGAATATCTTTCCATATTTACCTACGCGCTCTTGCCGAAAAAAAATCGGCCCCTTTGAATCAAACACAATCAACAAAGCAATCATTAAAAATGGCAGCGTACAAACGATAAGCACCACCAACGCAATCCAAAAATCCATCTGCGTTTTTATAAATCGCTGAATTTGCATCATACCTCTTTTACGCCTTCATTATAGAGCAGTCGGGATTCTTCCTCAATCATTTGACATTAAAGAAAAATTGTGCATTAATACCCGTTCATTCCAATGCTGGAATGAACGGGTATTTTTATTTCTGTAATCACCTTTTAGAATGATATTCTGAAACAAGTTCTTGGTATTCCTCCCTCAATCTCTGAAATACAAACTGCTCATCAAATCCTCTCTCAACTTTTGCTCTGGCATTTTTCCCCATGAGTGCGGCTTCTTTGGGATGCTCGAACAAATACATAATAGCTTGGGCAAGCTGGTCCGGGCTTTTCGCTGGAATCAGAATCCCTGTTGTATGATGCTCGATGATTTCTCTACAACCCCCCACGTCGGTCGCAACAATGGGTTTTTCCATGGCAGAGGCCTCAAGTAACGAATAAGGAAGCCCCTCGCGATGAGAAGGCAACACAAATACGTCCATCAGCGGATACAGCTCATCCACATCAAGCCGTTCTCCCAGAAAGATTGTGCTTTTTGCTATGCCATATGATTTGACTATTTCAGGATCTACCGCATCTCCCTTTTCCGGCTCAACAGGTCCGATAATCAAGAGGAGGGCTTCTGGAAATTTTTCAGCAACTTCTTGCCATGCTTGAAACAAATCAAGGTAGCCCTTTTCTTTTACGAGCCGCGCAATCACTCCCACGACTTTTTTTCCTTCTCCTATCCGAAGCTCTTTTTTCTTTGCAGCAATAAATTCTGGTGAAAAACGCTCTGGCCGGAATCGGGGCAGCTCAATCCCGTTTCCTACGTAATGAATACGGTCTAACGTACAAATATGTTTTTCAATGGCAATCTGCATATTGATTTTGCTCACCGACAAAATGCGACTGGAAAAACGCGCCGTAATTCTTTCCAAGAACAGTGAAGCAACCCGTCGCAATGAAGTGGAGTACTGATTGAATGAAAAACCATGAAGAGTATTCATGACAATCGGTACTCCCGTTAACCTTGCTGCCAATTGCCCAAAGAAAGCGGGCTTTGGGTTATGGGTATGGACGATATCGAATTTTTCTTTGCGGAAATAGAGTACTAACTGAAACAATGCAATCAAATCTTGCACAATACTTACTCTCCTCGTGAAATTAACTGTTTTAATATTCAAACCTTGAGCCCGCATATCTGAAACAAATCTTCCATCCCGGCATACGACCGATACCTCGTACCCCTCACGCATCAAACACTGCAGTTGATTCATAAGGAAAAAACGAACCGCTTCCATGTTTGCCACCCAACACACTTTATACCTTTCGGAAAGTTTTTCTTTGATAAGCAGTTCGTATTCCTTGGCAATTCTTTGAAAGATAAGCCGTTCATCAAATTCTTGCGCTGCCTTTTCTTGCCCTTTCTTTCCCAATATCTGCGTTTTTTCTGGATCTTCCAACAACTGCTCCAAGGCATGAAATAATTGTTCTGGATTTTTGATCGGCACCAATATCCCTGTACTTCCATCAACAACTGCTTCTCTGCATCCGCTAATGTCTGTGGCGATTACGGCTCTTGCCATTGCCGATGCCTCCAACACAGACCTCGGGAATCCTTCCCGCCACGAAGGCAGCACAAAAATGTCGAACACGGGATAAAGCGAATCAACATCGGTACGTTCGCCTAGAAACTTCACGTTCTTTTCAATGCCGTATTTCTTTACGATATGAAGTTGCAAGGCATCACTCTTTTCCGTCTCTTGAGGGCCCACAATCAAAAGCATAGTTTGAGGAAAACGTACCAAGATTCGAGAAAAGGCCTCAAATAATTCAAGATAGCCCTTTTCGCGCACTAATCGCGCCACAATGCCAATGATCTTTGTATGAGGGTCGATCCCTAGCTCTTGTTTCTTTTGTTCGATATCCTGCTTGGCAAACCGCATGGGGTCGAATCTCTTAAGATCAATGCCATTCCCTAGAAACTGAACTTTCTCTGGCGCAGCTATTTTCTCTTTGATCAAAACCTGCACCCCTGCCTCACTTTGAGAAAACACATGATCAGAACAAAGTGCTGCTATTTTTTCTATCAAAATAAAAAGTCGCCTCTTGAGGAAAGAAGATTTCTCATTAAATGGAAAGCCGTGAACCGTATTGACAATAATAGGCACGCCTGCAAGGCGGGCGGCAAGTTGACCAAACAGTTCAGGCTTTGGGTTATGGGTATGGACGATATCGAATTTTTCTTTGCGAAAATAAAAAAACAGCCGGATGAAAAACAAAAGATCAGAAAAAGGATTCATTTTTCTCTGAAAGGGAATCGGGGTGAGGCGCACTCCGCTTTTCTTGATATCCTCATTGAATCTTCCTTCTGGACACACCACGGAAATATCGTACCCTCGCTCTTTCAAGAATAATAGCTGCGGCAATAACAAAAAACGCACTGCCTCCATGTTGGCCACGCAGCACACCCGTATTTGTCTTCGAAATGGAGATGCACTAGGCATGTGCTTTAAACCATTCAATAGTACGACGGATGCCTTCTTCGATATCTACATGAGGAGAATATCCCAGAATCTGCTTGGCTTTTGAGATGTCTGCGAGAGAATGAGGCACATCTCCTATCCGCGCTGGCTCATACGCAGGCATACCATTGCTGCCGATCATACGAGACATCATCTGGACAACGGCATTCAACGTTGTTTCCTTGCCGCAGGCAACGTTGAACACTTCTCCAAACCCGCTATCTGCTTTTGCTGCAAGCAAGTTTGCCTGCACCACATTATCAACATAGGTGAAGTCCCTTGATTGACTTCCGTCGCCAAAAATGTGCGGCTGCTCTCCGTTAAGCAATGCAGTAATAAATTTTGGCATGACTGGAGCGTATTGGCTCTGGGGATCTTGCTTTGGCCCAAAAACATTAAAATATCTAAGACATAGCGTGGGTAATTGATAGATGCTCCAAAAAATCTGGGCGTACCTCTCCCCCACGTATTTTGTTAAGGCGTAGGGAGAAATAGGACGCACCGGAAAATCTTCCCTTTTCGGAAGCGCAGGATTGTCGCCATAAATCGAAGAAGAAGAGGCGTACACCACCCGTTTCACTCCGGCATCGCGCGCTGCAAGCAAGATATGCAACGTTCCCATCACGTTCGCATTGGTAGATCGAATGGGATCTGCAATGGAACGGGGCACCGAGGGAATTGCCGCTTGATGCAAAACAATATCTATTTCCTCCACCGCTTTTTTTGCAATCGCAAAATCCGTGAGATCGCCTTCCATGAGATCAAATTTTTCATTTCCCAAAAATTCTTTGATATTTTCTGTTTTGCCAGTAGAAAAATTATCAACTACTCTTACAAAATCCCCCGACTCCAGAATTTTTTGCACAATATGCGAGCCAATGAAACCGGCGCCGCCCGTCACAAGATACTTCATAGTTGTTTTTTTATTGCTTTCCCAATAAGATCCTTGTCCATAATACGAGGAACTGCATGACCTTGCATATGGAACAGAAATCGCAACATAGCATACAAACTTTGTTCAGCTATCTTTCCAATCGCGGACTGCAGTGATATGACCGGATAAGCCGCTCCCTTTATCTGAATATCCTTGAACCCCGCCATTGCCAATACTTCAGATAAGCTAAATTCTGTAAACCCTACTTCGTGAGTAAAGTCCTGATAGCGATCCATCAGCCCAAAGGGATTCGACATATTCGGCACCTTCAAAAGAATGGTTCCGTTATCCTTGAGCGCATGGAAAATAACCGCGAGAAATTCCATTGTTCTTGTTTTCGGAATGTGCTCCAGTACATCGTTTGCGGCGACGAGATCAAAAGTTTGTTTTTTATTTTGCAAAAACTCAAAAATATCCGCAATCTCAACTGGATACCCCCGGCGCTTGCAAATCGCAACATGATCTGAAGCAAGGTCAATCCCATAGTAATTTGTATACCCCTCTTTCTGCAAAAAATGAATGAACTGACCAAGCCCACATCCTGCATCAAGAATTGCGCTTTGCTTATCTCGAGGCAAAAGATTCTCATAATACGACCGATAATAACGGGCAGAACGATCGTAGCCCTGCTCTGATAAATTATTCAAGCGCTGAAAATGGGACTGGAAATAAAAATCGTAAAGGTTTTTCATAAAGCAATATGCATTTAATGGACTGTGGGTTCAATTGGGAAATAACGGGAGCCAAAAATTTTTTGATGCACCAGATACAGTCCAAACGGTAAAAGCGAAAAAAGCAAAATAAAGGCGGGCATTCTAATCCTTGTGATAATACCCATGTTAGAAACATATACGCTTAAAACGCCAAACAAAAGAATGCTAAATATCACAAGAATGAATACCATTCTCTTTTTCAGGAGCGGGGTGAAAAATGCCAACGCAATAAATGGCAGAGCGAAATACCATAACAAAACTTCTCCTAAGCCCAACATCTGTCTCCATGCCGTAACCTGCCAAGGAAGAGGCCCCAACAGTACAACCATAAATGAGCCGAGAAGACCCCGAATAAATTGACTAGGGCCACCGAATATATCCGCAGCTTCTACCGTGGAACCAGACCCAACATAGGCGTCTTGACGATAGTAAGACACCCACGATTCACTCATGTAGGTCTGCAACACATCAAATCCTCCAAAGGTATGCCCGGAGAACGAAGGAATAAAAAGTACAAGGTATAAGACACCTGCGCCCAAAATAATTTTTTTGATCAAGTGAACTTTTGAAAACAATACCCATGAGATTATAAAGGTGAACAGCATTGCAAAACCCACATAAATTCTTAAGGGGAATAAAGCGATAAGGATCAAACAAAATCCAATAAATCCTTTCACAGAAAAACGTTCCATCAAATTCATCATCAGTAGAACTCCAAGAAGTACGAGTGGGATCACCAGCGTATCTTTCAGCAACAAACTTCCGTAATACACATAACTTGGATAAAAACTTG
The DNA here is from genome assembly GCA_016186115.1 of Candidatus Wildermuthbacteria bacterium. Lineage (GTDB taxonomy): Bacteria > Patescibacteriota > Minisyncoccia > Minisyncoccales > UBA10102 > JACPMK01. Next base: position 170,465 of record JACPMK010000003.1, on the reverse strand, counting down.
TGGTGAAGATGCTTATCCAGAAAGCCATTTTTTCTTTTCCACCCATCTTTAACACAACAGCGTATATAAGCAACGCGGTAATGGCAGCCAGTCCTACGCTCACGGTGTTGCCTATCATTTCAGCTGGAATAGTCAAAGCATACACTGCCCCGATCACAAAAGGGTAGTAATGGGAGGTATCAAGACCCTGCATCGAAAAATTCCCTTCGCGCATTCGCTCTGCTGCCTGCGTTGCCACCTCATGGTACAAAATATAATCCCCTACTCCTCCAAAAGGAGTGAACTGGGTGTAGTACAAAAACGCAGCAATTGCAAAATGGAAAAGAAGTGTAAAAAGAAACAGTTGGAAAACAAGCTTATGGAATCGTATTCCGAGCAAGCGGGCAATCAAGGGACTCCCAGCAGCAAACAAAGCAAGCAATATCGTGCTTATCGCCAACCCCGGATCAAAAGCAACCAAGATCCCAATCCCCCCTATGAATACTCCGCCTACTGCCAAAATCATTATTTTTCGCAATGGAAAATTCGCCCCCATCATATCAACTTTGTACTAATTTTTGAAAAAGATATTCATAACTCTTCATGCTTTTTTCGATGGAAAAATCCTGTGCACGCTCTCTCCCTCGAATGGAGAACTGCGATTGCAATGAGGTACTGTTCAAAAGGATTTCTAATGCCCCGGCAAGCCCTTGAGCATCTTTCACGCTTACCAAAAATCCATTCTCCCCGTGTCGAATGATTTCTCTTGGCCCAGTATTGCAATCGGTCGATACCACCGGCACCCCGCAAGCCATTGCCTCCACTAACGCCGTGGGAAACCCCTCGCGTATCGAAGACAGAACAAAAAGGGTGGATCTCTTCATATATGCATAGGGATTCCGCTGAAAGCCGGCAAAAGCGGTATCCTTGGAAATGTCCAACTCCCTCGCGAGATGTTCTAATTTCTTTCTTTCAGGGCCTTCTCCAATCAAAATAAGCCTAACGCTTCTCTTCTTTCGTAGCATCTGAAAGGCCTTTAGTAAAGTAGGGTAATCTTTTGCTCTAATCATCCGACCAACGCTTAAAACAATGGGGATACTCTTCACATCTTGAAACCAAGGATGGCTCACTTCTTCTTGTGCAAACTGCAATATGGAATTGCCGACAATCGGGCTATAGATCACTTGTTGAGAGCAGGCCTTCGGCGCAAGCAATCTTTTGAGATCTTGAGCAACTCCTTGCGAAACACATACCACCATATCAGCTTTGGGGTAGAGCATTTTCATAATGGAGGGCGTAACCCATCGGGCAAGAATCTTTCTGAACAATGATCTTGCATCAACGACGGTTTGAGAAAAAGGCGTATGTTCGGTAAGAATGAGTTTTGTTTTCGCTTGGGCACAAATCTTGGCCCCGGTTGCAAGAAGATTGGTATAGGTAAAATGAGAAATAAAAATATCTGGCTGTTGGCTACGAAAATATCTCACCAATTTCCAAAATACGATACAGGGATTTGCAGAATGCAAATCTAATATTTTTGCATAGGAAGGAATTTCCTTTTGAAAATCTCCCGTGCGTTTTTTCACAAGCAGTACAATATCAAAAAAATCTGGATGAAGATTCTGAATAAGATTTATGGTAATCCGTTCTGCTCCCCCAAATTCAAGCGTAGAAAGAAAAAAAGTAACTCGAATTTTTAAAGCCATGGAGTTTGTTGAAGCTATAAAAAATCGTACATTAACGCAATATATCTGCCAGGAACTCGAGTTGCTTTGCCTTTTCCTCTTTTATGATCTCTTCGTTGGGATAGACAAGCTCCTCATGAATGTGAGAGGCGTTTATTTTTTCAAACAAAGACCCCCGCGACGTCGAAGAAAAAAGCATTGCCGGCTTGCCGAATGCCAGCGTTGCCACGCACGCATGAACACGATCAGAATAGGTGGCTTGGGTATTCGCGTATAAGTTAAGGTAATCTTCCGGAATGTCAGAAATAAATGTATCGGGGTCCCGAAAATGAGAATACGGGATTTTCCAGCATGAATGATGAGTTCTCACAATCATTCTATCCTTAACATTTGGAAGACGAGGAGACGACTGGAGAAGAGAACGTTTCCGAATAACGCGTACAAACTTCTGGATATTCGTTGCGTCAAAATTGAAAATCACATACTTGGGTAAATTGAGTTTTGCGGGCGAGAAATAATCTGAAACAAAAAATCCGCAGTCAATGCCGTTATAGGCATGCTCCGCGAGATCACAATAGTTCTCAAAAGAACGTGTGTCGCGAGAAATAAAAGCGTAGGGACGATTTTTCTTCAAAAAATTCCTGAAATTTTGTATTTCTCTCTTGGTATACTCTGCTCCTCCTGCCCCATTAATAACCAAACGGGTACCGCGCTCGACTGCAGCAGAAATCGTTTGCCCGTGCAGTTGGATAAACTCATCGCAACAGACCATCCCAGAGACAACAATGTAGTCAGCATTTGTAACGCTTGCAATATCAAATGTATACCGCACATCTCTTCCTTGCATATGAAAAAACCATTTGGGCATTTCGCTTGCAAAATGTACGGTAACACTTGGGCATGCTGATCGTAAAGAATGCATCGATCCGAGATCAATAAAAGCATTACCAATATTGGTAGGCCAACCACCCCCAAAGTACACGATCGACAGGAAATGTTTACTCTTTGTATCCATTGTCCAAAATAGAGTTGTCTTTATTCTTTATTGGTCTTACCAATCATCAGCAAGTGAAAACCAAATAACCGGGTGAATCCGGGATAGCGATCTTCAATAAAAGAAATTTTTTGAAGAAAAAAAGAACGCACTCTTTGAGGCAGTAAAGGAACGAGAGGAGGAGCAATATAGATCCCATGCATCCCCATCACCTCCAATCCTGCCTGCTCCATGAGATATCGCAGACGTTTTCTCGAATATGACTCTTCGTAGCCATACGGCCATTTCCCCAAAAAACGCATAAGGTGTTTCTTGACAACGAAAAGATTATATCGATTGGGTACGTCAATAATAACATATCTTTTGGCAACCCTCTTCATCTCTTTGGCCGCTTCAATTGATTGCTGAATCGAAAAATGTTCCAACACACCTTCATTCCAAACAATATCAAAAGAAGAATCTTCAAATGGCATGCGAAAAATATTTCCTCGGACGGTATGTTGCACCCCAAAAACCTCTCGCGCCACACGGAGAGGTTCTTCATACAAATCCAATCCTACAGATAGATGCCCCTTTTGCTGAAAATGCGCAACCATATATCCGGATCCGCAGCCAGCCTCGAGAATGCGATCTTTGCTTTTGATATACTGATCTAAAATATTCTTGAGTTTAGAATAAATATACTCATTCACCAAATCAAAGCCGCTATACCTATGATATACATCATTCCACAAAGAAGGTGGCGGATTTTTCATTATTTGATCGCTTTCCATGCAATAAAAAAATTAAGAAAGGGGAGAAAAGAAAAGAGCTTATTCTCTGTGTCTTTTAGGTATGAACTTTCCACGCGCGAGGCATATTTTTCAAGCATCTGTTCGATCGTGTGATTTGAAAACCACTGCTCGTGAAATGGGAAATTTCTTGGATAAAACCACTGATTACAATACTCCATCAGGGTTTTCAACGCGAGGCGGGGAATGAAAATGGTAGGATGAAAAGAAAATTTATTTTTATCAATGATAAGTACTTTGCCTCCCGATTTTACAACGCGCATCATTTCTGCAATTGCTTTTTCAATATCTGGGATATGCTCTAAAGTCTCAACACATAAGACACGATCGAAGGCATTGTTTTGAAAATCGAGATGTGTCGCAGAACCTACAAAAAATTCAGCGATTGGAACATTCACCCGTGCACTCTCGATTAATTTCTCCGAAGAATCCACTCCAACCACTTTCGCATCCAGTTTTGCAAGCGCTTTGGCAAACCTCCCTTTCGCACATCCCACATCCAATACCTTCGCGCCCTTGATCTCTCCAAAAAAATCTGCTACTACGCGCATACGAAAATCTTCAGGATCCAACTCTTCCGGAAATCGGTCGGCCAATGCGTCAAACCTTTCCGCAATAGCTTGTTCAATGTCATGCTGTTGCATAAATCTCTCGATGAAGTTTCTCGTAAGGAGTTACTGTAATAGTATCTCTTTTCTCTTCAAGATACTCAAGTATTGTCTGAAATTCTTTCCGGCTTGCTACATCCTGTGGATCAAAATATACATTAAGGTAAGAATTGGTCTGGACACCAAGCTCAACCAGTTCGCAAAAAGTACGAACCCAGTCGTTCTTACCCTCATGCCTGCCTCTTCCACGGGCGAAGGAATGCCAAGTATCGAACACGCTAAATGGATGCTTTGGGCAAATGCTGACCGGGATTTCTCGTATTCCCTGTTCAAAAAAGGGCATGCCATATGTTGAACTCTGAATCAAAGCCAAGGACGAAGAATATGCATATCCCGCTTCCTTTAAGATTTGATATACTCTCTTGGTATGCAACATTCCAAAATGAGGTGTGCGAAACCCGATCGGCGAGTAATTCAACACATTCTCACAAACCTTGTGACACTTGGCAATTTCTTCCTGCTGTTGCTCAAAAGTAAGCTCGTTAAATGTATGGCTAGGGTTGAGCTTTTCATGATTCGGATGGGTATAGGTATGATTTACTATTTCGTGACCCTCTGCAATAATACTTTTATGTTCAGAAGGATATTGCTCAATCAGTTTCCCAACGCAGGCAAAGGATGCCTTGAATGAGTGAGCACGAAGAAGATCAAGAACCTTTGGCAAGGCGTATATATCTTCCACATAATCGCAGTCAAAAGAAAGAGTAAGGCATGCTTTCTTGTCGCCCCAATCCTGTTTTCCTTTGTTATGACGATACAGCCATCTCGTATAAAGATGGGGGCAAAATAAAGCAGCTAGATGTGCCTCAAATTTTCGCATGGGTCGTCGAGAATGATCCTGATTGATCTATTACTTCCTGCATATATTCAGAAAATCTTTGCGCCAGGATTGGCGCACTGTATTTCTGAATTTCACTCCAGTCCGGCTCTCCTTGCAGTTGCCCTTGTTGCCACGATGTCACATACTGCATAATTGCTTTTTGAATCCCTTCTCTATCGTCAGGCAACACAGCAACTCCTGTTTTGGTAATTTTCATAACGTCCATGCTTGCTCCCTTTGGAGTAATGGCTAAAATAGGTTTCCCAATACCAATGTAATCCATTAATTTAGACGGTAAAAATGGACTTTCTCCCTTATGCACGGCATCAATAAGTAAAAGTATATCCGAATCTCCAAGATGACGTAACGCCTCTCTTCGTGAAACAGCATTACGTATATGAACAGTTTCATTAAGGTGATACTGCGAAATAAGATTTTGGAAAGGACCAATTGATCCAAATAGCTGAACACTAATTGTATTCCGAAACTCTTGCTTCAAGATTACCGCTGCCAATGCTTTGAAAAACGGCTCTGGCGATCTCTTGCCATAAAAATTTCCCGTATGGGTAATCACAAGATTTTTATTCTTTGGCGCGCTCCCTTGTCTTGGGATAACTTCGGGATCATACGAATTTGAAATCACTCTTATTTTTTCCCCCAAGGGATAATTTTCTAAAAATAATTGCTTTGTTTGCTCATTGGTGACAATGATTCTCTCCGCATTGAAAAGAACGGTTTTTTCCAGATACTCTTGGGGCTTTCGAAACAATGCGCAGGGGTAAGCCGTATAGGGATTCAACACCCATGGGTCTGAAAAACAAGCAATCCAAGGAAGTTGTGATGTGCGCTTAAGTCGAAGGGCAATCAAATGAGAAGCTATTGGGGTAGAGCGGGAAATAATGATATCCACGCGATGCTCTTGGATAATCTGCCGTGCTTTTTTCAACCCGGAAAAATACCAGCCGATTTTACTATCGGGCAAGATCCAAAAATAAAATAGAATGCGCGTAATGAAATTCTCGAAGCCCGATGTTCGATAGACAACCGCATTGCTTGGGATCTCGGAATCGAGCGAAAAATCCATTCCTCCCCGCCCGGGTTTATCAACGCAAAGAATTATTATTTTCCAGCCCAATCGTGATAAATATTTTGCAAGATGCAGAGACATAACACTTTCCGGATTTTGAATTGGTGGGAAAAAATATGAAATCAGCAATGCTGTTTTCATAAAAGGCAAAAATGACTCGTGAGTATTTCCATAATCCGTTCTCCTGCCTTTCCATCGCCAAAGGGATTTTTCCAGTGCCGGGGTTTTTGAAGCATGACCTGAGCGCTTTTCAGTATTGTTTCTGAATCACAGCCAGCCAGCATGGCAGCTCCTGCTTGAACAGATTCGGGACGATCAGTTCTCTCTCGCAACACAACGCATGGAACACGCAGATAGCATGCCTCTTCCTGCACTCCTCCGGAATCCGTAAGCACAAGCGAAGCATTTGCCTCCAGTGCAAAAAAATCCAAAAACCCAACCGGCTCAATGATGCGCAATTCCCGAATTCTCGCTGCCTTTGCCAAAAGTTTATATTCTTTGAGTTTTCGCATTGTCCTTGGATGCATCGGAAACACAATCGGCACACGGAAAAATTTCGCAACATTCTCAATGCCCCGTATCATGCCGAGCAAATTTTCTCTGCGATCCACATTTTCTTCCCGATGAACAGTCATCAAAAAGTATTCAGTGCTCTGCAATCCAATTCTTTGGCGCATGCGGGAATTATCCGCCTTTTCTCTCCACTGCTTGAGCACATCAATAGCGGTGTTGCCGGTAACAAATATTTCCTGCCTCCTCTCCCCTTGCGGAAAAAGAATAGAGTTCCTGCCAATACCCTCCTGATGAAGATTTTCTTTTGCCAACTTCGTAGGAGCAAAAAGATAATCAGCAATATGGTCGCATATAATGCGATTGTATTCTTCCGGAAGCCGCCGATCATAGCTTCGCAAGCCCGCCTCCACATGACCCACTGGGATATGCAATTTCACGCTTGCCAAAGCGCCGGCCACCGTGGTATCCGTATCTCCCTGAACCAACACAATATCTGATCTGTCCTTCTTGAGCGCCCTCTCAATACCCCCCATCATCTGCGCTGTCATCCTTCCATGCGTACCTGATTTGGTATGCAAATTCTGTATGATCGACGGAAGCCCCAATTCCTTAAAAAAAGTGGCGCTCATCATCACATCGTAATGCTGACCCGTATGCAGAATGCGAAAAGGAATTTTCTCCCTCTGGCAAATCCGTATCATCGGAGCCATTTTGATAATTTCCGGGCGGGTGCCCAAAAGAAACGCTACTTTCATATCGCCATGTGCCTCTCTTTTATGAACAATCTATAGCCAAACGCGAAAACAGTAAGGTAAAGAAGAAATCCTGCTAATCCTACAACAATCACTGGGAGACGAAGGTTCAAAGATTCAGAAAGGAAGAAATAAAGAATCGCACTACTTACGAAAGAAGCGACCACGATTTTTAGAATACGCATTCGATCTAAAAAAATTGGAGTGTACCGAAAAGAAAAGATCCACGCAGCGCAAACCAAAAAAAGATACGACACAAGCGTGGTGGCGGCGGCACCATATAAACTAAATCGAGGAATGAATATGACATTTAAAACAATATTAATGATTGCTCCAGCCAGGGTCAAGATAAAAAGTTTCCTCTCCTGATTGCAGACAATCAGAAGGTATTTGAAGGGCAGGAAAAGCATCAAAAGCCCTGCCATCCCGATCAGAATCTGAAATGCAAGTACCGAGGGCTGATAACTCGCGCCATATAGCAAATCAATGAGTTTGGGAGCAAGAATTACTCCTCCAACTACCATGGGGATTGAGCCCATAAGCATTAACTCAAAATGGGTACGCCAAAGGCGTTGGAATTGTTCCTTTGAAGTTTGAATATGAACGCTCAATGCCGGGTAAAATCCCAAAGAAAGCAGCAAAGCAGGAAAAAGAAGCGTCGAAACTATTTTATAGGCCCCGTTGTACCATCCTGTTTGTGTGATTTGTCCCCAGAATCCCATCATTACTGAATCGCTAAACGCATAGAAAGAAGTGGAGAGAGCGATAAGAGCAAATGGCCAAGACATCTTGAAGAATCTTTTCCAAATAAAAAAATTCCACTGAAAACCAAGACGTTGAATAAACAGATGGCAAAGAACGAAGCATATTGCCAAACCCGCAAGGTAGGCACTCGAATATCCAATGCTCAAATAAAGCACGCTGGGCATCGTGAAAAGAACCCACCACATTAATCCAAAGGCAAGGATCATTCGAACAATACGCACAATTGCTTCGTATTTCATTTTCTGGTGCGCACGAAACATGGCAAAGAAGGTTTCAGAAAAACTCTCGGCAACCACATACCAGGCAAGAATCCATATTGCATATCGAATAACCATATGCTGGGTCACCAAAAAAGAGAACCCGAGGATGGGCAGAAAAAGGACAATGCTCATCAACGCTCTCAAGGAGATCAGCGAAGAAAATTCCTCTCGCTGCATGGAACGCTGGGAAAATTCTTTCGTAAGAGCCATCGAAATCCCCCCCTCGCCAAACATTAAAAATAAAGATACAAAGGCAAGCGCAAACGTAAATTCCCCGAATCCAGAAGGCCCAAGAGTTCTCGCAGCCAAAAGAAAAGCAGCAAATACAAAAAGACGCGAAACCCCCTCGGCAAAAATAAGCCACGACGCATTCTTGAAAACTATCGGTGCAATGCCCTTATTTTCAAAAAGAAATCTCTTGAGCAGCTGCATAAAAATGTTTAGGGAATTTGCCCTTCCGTATATTTTACCAATGCATCACAAAAAACTTCTGCATCTTCCTGATGCGAATCATAGAACACCCGTTCCGGACTCGGAGGATAGCTCTCCTGATACCACGCATGAAGCAATGAGAGAATCCGTTCCCGATCTGGCTGAAAACGCTGCGCCTGCTGAAGGATTTTTGGAACATCGTACAAATTGCGAATATCGAGCGTTACTCCCCTCCCACTATAAAATGACTCGCCAAACGTAACCACGGGTTTTTGATACAGCAATGCTTCATACCCCACACTGGAATTAATCACGCATACAATTTCTGCTTTTTGAATAAGGCCATGCGAATTGAGTAACGGAGGAACCAATTTTACATTTGGCAAACCGCAAATAAAACGGAGCATATGTGATGAATAGTATCCAAGGGAAGCCGGATGCTCTTTCACGTAAATTTTATACCCATAAGGAAGATATCGGGAAAGAATCTCAATGACAAATTCTTGGGTAATAAAAGGAACAGCTCTTGCGGTCAATTGGCTGTCATCAGGGAAATGAAGAGGGAAATACATATATTTTTCTCCCGGCACAGGATTTTGATAAAATCTGCGCACATAGAACTGGCGGAAAAACCGCATGGTAAAATTTTTCAAAATAAAAAGGATGGGCAGATGTTCTGACCGAAAATTTTTCAACAGATAAAAAAGTTTTTGAAATCGCTCTTTTGTTAAGGAGGGAGTCACTTTGGACATCGGCAGCACAATAGCAACCTTTTTTTCTTCTTTGACTTTCGCAACGTAATCTTCGATACGCTTTCTTGCTTCCCCTTCCACATGTTTTACATTCTTAGGATCTACTTCTAATAAACCCCACGGGTGAAAAGAAAAATAAAGATATCCTGCAATTGGCGAAGCAGAAAAGAAGATATGTTTCCCTTGATTGGCTCCCGCATAGTAAAACGCAATACTATTGAGGGATTTGGAGCACCCCTGCACAAAATAGCGAACTTCAAATCTCTTGGAGAAAAACTCACTTAAAGAAAAAAGGTAGAGAAGAAGTTTCCGCATCATTTCTTTATCATCTTTTCTTTTAAAGACCATCTTCTCTGTTAATATTTCGAATGACATACTTTCTATTCCAAATTGCGATTGAGCCCGTTCCACCGCCCGCCCAAGATTCTCATCCGTAATCTGCATCGTCTTGCTCATGCTCTCGATATTGCAAAAATTAGTAAGGCCAGCTTTCTGAAATGCAAGATCCCCCGCTTCGCTTGTGGTTACAAAAAAAGTTCTCAAACCGCGCTTTTCAAACTCACGAGAAAGCATGACGGCAAATTCTCCGTCTCTGGCAAGTTCGGTTACGAAAAAACAAAAATCTATTTTTTCCATGAAAAGCGGGGAAGAGAAGATTTCATATTTTTTAAAAAAAGATAAACCAAATATGAACTAAAAAGAAAAAAGATGGATTCCCGAGCCAGGATCGTCTGCATTGCAGCTGTTGCTCCTTGAGCATTTTTATCTGTCTTAATAAAAACCATCACCAGTATTGATAAAAGGATACTATACAATACGGGAAAAAGAAACTTACCAACTCTGTTCATAATTTCATTTCTCAAAGCTCCACAATATCTTAACGATAGAACAATCATTGCGATGAAGAAGAAAAAATAGGAAAGAGCTGCTCCCCATGCGACTCCAACGATTCCAAGGCCGAGCGATAAAAAAAATATGCTCAAGACAAAATTTAAAGCGAAACTCGCTGCGAGAATAAGAAGATAGAAATTTTGCCGGTTGGTGGAAATAAAAAAATTGCCGGCCATGCCAACCGTAGATATAAAAAAAGACCCAAAAAGAAAAATTTGCGCCGCCAAAACTCCCTTTTCATACGCTGGTAGAAAGAGAGGAACAAGTTCTGGCAAAGCAATCACAATTGCTCCGATAAGAGTAGGCATAATAAGCGCTACATACTGAATGGGCACAACAATAAAATTCAAAAGTGCGCCATCGGTTCCTTTTGCCCCGAAGCGCTCGGCAAAATGCGGAAACATAACTGAATTTACGGTATAGATAAGAAATGTGAAAGGCATAAAAAGGAGCCAGCCCAAACTGTATTCCCCTAAAGATGCGGCGCCGAGAAATCCTAGAATGAGGACGCGATCGATTGTTTGAAAACCCATTCCAGAAAATCCGATCAGCATGATAGGAAAACCAATAATCATAAGGGAGCGAAGAGTTTTCCCATCCAATCCAAGAGCAAATTTGTATTCGCTCTTCCCCATTGCATATGCCGTACTCGCCAGCATTGTGAATACGTATCCTAAAAGAAACCCGAGAAAAGAATAAAAGAAAATGAGAGTAAGAGAAGCGAGAAAACCGATTCCGTCGATCGCCGCAACAACGCTCAAAGTGTCAAACTTCTTGTGTGCCTTCAGCCACGTCTCATAAAACATTTTTAAAAACTGCAAAACGAGCAATACACTTATAAAACGGAGTGCGAGAATCATTTCCTGCCCTGCATGTATAAAAAAACTGCTCAATAAAATTACGATAGATAAAAAAAGAGTTGCTGCGAAATTAAAGAAGAAAGAGGTGCGGGCAATGGTCAATACTTTTTCTTGGTTTCCCCTCCCCCGCAACACAGGAATTTCTTTTTGCATGCCCTCGATGGTCCCCAAGCCGACATTCGTCCCATATCCTAACAATAATCGTGCTCCCTGCCATACGCCAAAGATAGCTGGACCCAACAAAAGTGCGGCAACATATTGATTGACGAACTGGCCTATGCCCTTTATGAGGGTCCCAAAAGAAAACTGCGCAATATGTTTGACAATTTCCTGTCGAAGAGAAGATATCGGTTCACTTTGCATATTCCACTATTTTATCTCGCGCACGAGTTCAAATGCCTCCACCAACTCTTTGCCAACAATAGTCCCCCATCGTCTTGCGATAATTTCTATTGCTCGCATCGAACGGGGATGAGGGTATTCCCGCATTTCGCTCTCGTATGCCTGAAGGGCAGCAAGTTTTTGGTCAAAGGTTTCTTTCACGTCAATAAATACATTTGGAGAAAAGGATAAAGGAACGTTCCATTCGGTGGAAGAAGGCACTTCGAAAGAATAGATATGTCGTACAGATTGTTCCGGGAGAGGACGGACAGCTGTAAGCACGGCTTTTAACGTAATTCGATGATCCAAATTAAGATCGCGCCGATAGTGAGTAAAGACAATGGACGGCTTCACCTGCTCCACCATATCTTCTATGCGCTGCACAATCTCCAAAAATGGTACGGAATCGTATCGTTGATCCGGAAAATCAGCAAAGGAAAGACGAGAAATTCCAATAATACTGGCGGCTTTGTGCGCTTCTTCCAGAAGAATGTCCTGTTCTTTTTGAATTGTCTCGGCAGAATTTCCTGGATTCGCAAAGCGGGAGGACTTCCCCTTCCCAAGAATAAAACCGTGCGCCTCAATTCCCCTGCGGATGTAGCGGGCGAGCGTTGCCCCACAACCTAAAATTTCGTCATCCGGGTGCGCCGCTATGACTAAGATGCGCGGTTTTATTCCTGCTTGCGCTATCGTCATAGAGATCAAGAAATTAATTCCCAAGAGAGGCGAGTTCCGCGTTCAATATCTTTTTTAGCAGACTTCCCGAGGATATTCTTGTAGTGCTTTGGAGCAAGTCCGAATGCCGGCCGGATCACTCGTATATTCCCTGGCGTGAAAACATCTCCCGCCTTCATATCTTTTACTACGTAAATAGAGTGACGATATCTTAAGTTATGCTCTTCTGAAGCATTTGCGGGGCCATAATGCACTTGCCCAAGAAGGCGTTCGAAATGACGAATCCTTGAAACCATCTCTTTGAGTTCAGACGGATCCAAAGAAAATTGCGCATCAAAACTTTCATCGGCATGCTGCAGCATGAGATGTTTTTCAACAATGGAAGCTCCTGCGCACACTGCCATAATAGGAATTTCGATGCCGGCATTATTATCTGAAAATCCGCTGACAACTCCAAAACGTTCCCCTAGATCAGAGATAGTACGAAGATTCATAATCCCTGAATCAGGATCCTTCGCATATGTAGTAATACAATGCAGTAATGCAATCTGTTGTGCCCCATTTTCTCTAAGCGTTTGCACGGCAAGCTCAATTTCTTCCAAAGTAGCAAAACCAGTCGAAAGGATAACTGGTTTATGGGTCTTTGCTACCCTCTCAAGCAAAGGAATATGCGTTGCGGCATACGAAGCAATTTTATAGCAAGGTGTCCCGAGTTCTTCCAGAAAATCAACTGCGGTGTCGTCAGAAGGCGTTGAGAAAAAAATCATCCCAAGATCCTCAATGAGTTGCTTTAATTCTGCGTGCCATTCCCAAGGAGTATAAGCTTGCTGGTAAAGTCCATACAGGGTCTGCTGATTCCAGTCGCTCGGATTATCGGCGCCCCCTGCTAGAAAATCTGGCTTTCTGGAGTCGATGGTAATGGTATCGGCGGTATAAGTTTGAAGTTTAATCGCATCGGCGCCCGCAGCCGCTGCTGCCCTAATAATTTCCTTCGCCTTGTCAAGTTGTTGGAGATGATTACAAGAAAGCTCGGCAATAATAAAGGAGGGGTAACCGAGCCCAATCTTTCTCCCAGCAACCTCTATAAAAGGATGTGTATTCATATACCTTCAGCTTATCAGATTATTCCCTTTTGTAAAGGTGCGGGTTTTGCTGAATTTGAGATTGAAAAACTCGCTCTTGACAAACAGAAAGAGAAAGGATAGATATAAGCTAGCAAATCTAGGAGGGGAAAAATGGAGATCACAAAGAAGGCGATTGGGATGTCATATTGGCTACTCCTTGTTCTCTTGGTGGGAATCGTTTTCGGCAGAATGCAAGGATCTTTTGATACGTGGGGTGATGCGTTTCATTTCCCCGCTGCATGGCTGCCACCCGTAGGGATGCTGGCAGTAATCTCGGGCCAACTCGATCTTTTCTCTTCGATCCAAAGGAAAAACCTCGTAAATATTGAAGCCCGTATGTACGACCTCATCCACTGGGCAATGCTCCTCGTTCTGAACATTGGCATATGGATGAACAGAAATGTGCCTATTTGGTGGTTTATTCTGACATTGCTGCTGCTCACCATTATTAGTGCGCAGGTTGGCGTAGGGTTGCACAACCGATGGAAACTTACATGGAACGAAAAACTAACTGCAATTCTTATTGCGGCCGTAGCTATTCTGCTTGGCATTCTGACTGGCTTTATACGGTATCTCGATGATTCTACGATCGGATGGGGTTGGGGTTTCGAAACCATCACTGCAATTGTGGCCACCTTGATTGTCTTGAGATGGATTTTGCTCGACCTCAAGACCATACGAGTGGACTCAACAGGATATTACCGACGAATATTTTTAAAAGGGCTTTTTTCTAATGCACTCGTGTTCATTTTCTGGATACATGTCATGAGCAATAATACTCTTGACGTCAACACAGGCACATGGTGGCTCCGCAACTTGGGGCTAACGGTAAACGTAGTGGTAGGCAATGCAATTTACCTAGGGCTATATCTCGGATATGAATATTACCGCAGAAAACAAGAAACCCCTTCCAAAGTACTCCAAGCCGCATAGTACCGTCCACGGAACCACAAGAGCTCTTGGGAAAACCAGGAGCTCTTTTATATTGCACAGCGATTAGAATATCTCTGTGTCTCCCATTTTGATATTCCACGGGGTTTCCTGAAGAATCCTCATCTCTTTCTGTGTAATGGATATTCCCTTTGCCATAAGATGGAATGTTTTGGAGTTATTCTTTTGAAACCCATACTGATCGATAATTCTATCTTCTATGCTTCCTATTCCCTGCCCCCAAAGGGAGAGAGTATTCGCCCCTTTCTTTTTTGCAAGCTTTTGCCAGAAGGAAAAAAGTTCTTCGGCAAACTTCTCATGGAATTGAGTATGGATATCGACATCAATCAACTGCATGTGAGTCGTTCCGTCTTCCCTCGGATACAATTTCCATACTGCATATCCTTTTCTCTTATGTTGCCCATGTATCGTGTACGCAAAATAATTGCTTTGTGGTTTTTCTCCATAGCGCCATGCAAGATATCGCTGATTCTTTATAAGATGCACAGCATCTTGACCAGCGTACGTATGGGAAACGGGATGACATACTCTTGTTGGCATGAACGAAAAACATGCGTCTTCTCGAGAATGCTTCTGAACAAAATGCAAAAGGTTGTAAATAAAATACGATCGTATAGCGACAAAACCCAAATGAGAATGAATAGGCATGGAAAGATCATTGGGAAAACCGAATAACAGCTTTACGCCTTCATTTCTTGCAATCTTAAAAAGCATCTTCCCAATCTGCGAGAATACTCCTTTGCCCTGCCAAGAGGGATGAACCATTGCGGATAATGATATCCCGGCGGCAAAGCGTTTCCCCTGCGAAACAAGCGATCTACGAAGGTATGCCCAGTGTCCCACTATTGTATTTGATTCGTCTACGGCAACAACAATTCGCTTCTTGTCGAAATAATGCCGCCATTGCCATTGAGTAAACGGAAAATAAAAATTGGGAAATAGTAAATGTCCCAATTGTACAATCCCTTTCTCATCTCCCTTTCGAAATCTTCGTACGCTTATCATATCGATGCTGCTGGATATAATTAGAAAAATTATGAAAGAGAACCGCAGGGGCTTCCTCAATTTCCTCTGAATGAGCGACCTTATCGTTAATTTTGATCTGGATAAAAATTGGGCCCTCTTCCTGCTTTGCCTTTCGAAAGGCCTGCTTCAATTCTTCAATGGTATGCACCAAATACGCTTCCATTCCGCATTCTCGCGCGATATTGCAAAGCGATACTGCGCGAGAGGCAGTCACCTGCCCCCCCGTAATACGATGCATTTCATTATCAAGCACCAAGAGAATCATTTTTGAGGGCTTCATCAAGCTTATGGTCATCAATGCTGGCAAATTTGAAAGAAAACTCCCGTCACTACTTATCACAATGCATCGAAGTTTTGCTGCATCTTTTATCCCAATGCTGACCCCCAAGCCCATCGAAACTTCCTGCCCCATAGAGCCCAGCATAAAGAAGGTGGAATCTTGAACATTGATTTTTTTTGCATAATGATAAAATGCTCGCGCATTTTCAGCGAGCGAAGTGACTTTTACATCGTCAGGAAACTGTTTCGCGATCTCGGAAAATACAATATCTTTTGTTAAAACGTACTGACTTTCCATAGCTATTGCTTGAGATTGATAAGTAAAATAATTGGTTTATGCATCATATGCGCATACTGATAGGTATTCGCCACAACATCTTTCCAATGTTCCAAAGGAACTTTGTAATCCAAGATAAATCCCATGCTCCGCGAAGCATCAATAAGCTCGGGAGCAATTTCTCCAAACTCCGCATTCGCCTCGTTGATTTCATAAAATCCCCCGCGCCGGGTTGCAACAATGCATATGGGAATCTTATAGGAAGTCCCCAGCGTAACAAGGGCATTCAAAAAATTTCCTAACCCGGAATCTTGAATCAAAAGCACTGCTTTTTTGCCGCATGCTTCCAACCCAGCCATAACACCGATTCCCTCCTCTTCTTTAGTCAAGGGAATCATGGTCACTTTCTTATCTTTTCTAAAATGCTCTAACACATCGCATGCAGTGCTGCATGGTAAATAAGCGAGATATTCTATGCCTATCGTTTCTAACCCCTCTATAAGAAGATTACTTTTGCTTTGACGCGATGCGTTCATACATCATTTTTGCAATATGGATCATCTCTTGTAATTCAAATCTCATAGGAGAGTTTTTCATTAAACGTTCATTCCCAAGTACACGCTCTGCCAGCAACTGAATGTTTCTTATATTTTCTGGTATATCATATATCTCTGCCTCGTGTTTGTCCAGAAACGCAGCAACGCGCTTGATAAGATATTCATATCTTGCGAAAGCCGGAATCTCTTTGCCTCGAGCAGATAAAAGATACTCCAAGATAGGCCCGAAGGCAATACTAATGGCATGCCCATGCCGCAAAGGAATCTGCTCACAGAGAGCATAAGCAAAAGAATGAATAACATGTACTCCTGTCATTTCAAAAGCCACTCCTGCATGGAATGCTGCAATTTGAATTTTATTTGCCACGTCTCCCTTATCTTGAAGAGTTGAAAGATAGTATTGCTCATTCTCGATTATACGAGAAAGCGCATCAACCGCATACCATTCGCTTATTTCATTGCTTCGATTTGAAAGTAACGATTCCAGTGCATGAGATGCTGCATCCACTAAGGGGAAGAACTTCACATCGAATGAAGCTTGAGCTAAAAATATTGGATCCAGCACCACAGTATCTGGAATGAAACAACTGGCACTGATTGCTCGTTTTATGCCATTCTCTTTCATAATAGAAATGCTGGTTGCTTCAGATCCCGTACCTGCGGTAGTGGGAATGCATATAAAATGATTCTTCCTTTCTCTGATGCTATTCTTGCTCAACAATTCTGTACAAGAAACGGAATTCTCCACGCAAAGGGAATATGCTTTCGCAAGATCAATGATACTTCCTCCACCAATAGCAATGATAAGATCATAACTTTGATGCTGGTGCTGTTGAACCAAGGCATCCAGATATGAAACTTCTGGTTCCCCCTCGTCATACGCAACAATTTCTGTTCGCATTCCGATGGCACGAAGTACATCTGTAATTTTCTCGTCAATCCTTTGTGCCTGCACAAAGGGAGGCAGAAACAGAAGGGCATCTGTCCCTTTCCCTTTCATCTGCGGCAACATCGTTGCATACAATTGATCCATTGCATCTTTCCCAAAAAGAATTGTTCGCGGGAGTATCATAAAGTACGCAAAATATCTTTCTGCACTTTGCCATTTGCGTTTCGAGGAAGTTCTGGAATAAAGATGACATCGCGAGGAATTTCGTACTCCGAACAAACGCTTCGACAGTAATCAAAAAACTCTTCTTCGGAAAAATGAGCACTCGCTTTTTTCACGATGTATACTCTCACTGCCTCGCCAAAAATTTTGTCAGGAACACCTACAACCGCAGCCTCTACAATCTTCGGATGATTACATAATTTATTTTCCAAAGTAATGGGATATATTTTTTCTCCTCCACGATTTATAACCTCTTTCTTTCGCCCCATCAAAAATACTCTTCTTTTTTGGTCGATACGAGCAATATCTCCCGAGTGAAGCCAGCCATTCGTTATTGTTTCTTTTGTCTTTTGTACGTTATTCCAATAGCCCTTCACAATATTTCCGCCTTTAATCCATAGCTCTCCTTGTTCTCCTATCGCCACCTCCTTGCCATGTTCATCCACAATCTTTATCTGTACTCCTTTTGCCGGGATACCCACAGAATCCGGAGTTTTAAGTGCATAGCGATCCGGCAGTACGGTGGTAATAGAAGAGGTCTCGGTAAGCCCATAAAAATTATAGCATTGAATACGAGGAAGATATTTTTTGAATGTCAAAATCGTACGCACCGGCATTGGCGCTCCAGCATATCCAATCTTCTGAAGCGCTTCCAGTTGTGTCAGGATCCGTCTGTATTTAGC
Organism: Candidatus Wildermuthbacteria bacterium; assembly: GCA_016186115.1. Taxonomy (GTDB): domain Bacteria; phylum Patescibacteriota; class Minisyncoccia; order Minisyncoccales; family UBA10102; genus JACPMK01. Next base: position 152,152 of record JACPMK010000003.1, on the reverse strand, counting down.
AATCAATAAATTAAACACGGCAGGCACAGCAATAAATATCGTAACGTTATATTTCTTGAGCAAACGCATTACTTGGGCGGTATCGTATTTTTTTAAAAGAATAGCCGTACTTCCCATTGCTATGGAAGCGAGAAGCTGACTGTTAAGCCCGGTGACGTGAAACAATGGCACGACGATCAAATGAATATCGTTTTTTGTTAAACCAAACCCACGTTTAGAAGAAGCGCAATTAAATAACAAATTCGCATTGGTCATCATGGCACCTTTCGGCGTGCCTGTAGTGCCGGAGGTGTACATCAAAAGCGCTACATCATCTTTGCCTGTCGGGATCTGTCGTTGATATTCCTGTTTAAGAATCGTAGAAAAACTTTGCGCTGATGAGGGCTGTATTTCGTCTTCTCTGGCTATCGTTTGCACGGCTGGGAATACCTTCTTAAAAAAATTCTGGGAATCTTTTTGCGTAATCAATAAAGAAATTCCCGCATCTTCTATAATGAATCGGAGATTGCTCTCGTCTAAACGGATATTTAATACCACGGCAATTGCGCCAATTCTGTTTAATGCAAAAAGGGCAATTGCGTGCTCCGGGATATTTGGCAGGTAAATGCCGACTCTCTGCTTGGGTTTCACATGATATTTCGAACGCAGCACCGATACAAAACTCAAAACAGAGTTCAAAAATTCACGATATGTATACGCTCTTTCTCCGATAAGTGCAAGGTGATGAGGCCTTTGTTTGGCCTGATTCTCAAGAAGAGAATAAATCGTTGTTGGTGCGTGTAATTTCATAACCTCGAATTTGCTTAATCTCTGCATGTTTATCCGGATGGATCTGATATAATTCCCGAAAAGCTTCTTTGAGCCATTGCGCACTACTCGTTAAGCTGCCGATTCTTCGGTTATACCAGAAAAGTGGTTTTGGGACATAACACCCCTTCCATTTATCTTTCGTTCGCAACAGTAAATCATACTCTGCAAACTTTATATCTTCCCTAAAAAAACCTTCTCTCGCAAATGCATCTCTGCAGAATAATATTCCTCCCCCAACAGTAGAAAATATATTTTCGGCCGAGACAACCTTGACCTCGCCAGTGGCTACATTCTTCTCGTAGTAATCGCAGTATACAAATGTAACATCTGGATGCCGCTCCTTCGCAGCAGTCATTTCCTGTAGCAGAGGGGGTTCAAATCTATCATCAGCATCAAGTTTTATTACATACTTGCCTTGAGCCGCACGGAATCCGGCATTGGACGCTTTGAGTGCGCCACTATTCTTCTGGGTAAAAATTCGGATTTCTTGCTTATAAGATTCTAAAATCGCTGCCGTATGATCGGTAGAACCATCATTTACTACAATCACTTCAAATTCAGTTCCGGGAAACTTTTGGCGTAAAGCGCTTTCGAGCGCCGCCTGAAGAGTATGCTCTGCATTGTATACGGGAATAATAATACTCGCTGTCATATCTCAATCATTCGGTATTTTGACTACCTTCAGCTCATCATATTATTCTCTAATGCCAATTCGTATCGAAAATACGTCTGATCTTCACTTGTATACACAAAATGCAGCTTTTCGAATAATCGTATGGAGGCCGCATTCTCTTTATGAATTTCAGCGACCAAGATCGCAACAAGCCCCTTTTTTGCAATATATTGAATTGCTTGCTCAAGCGCTATCGAGGCAATGCCCTTACCGCGAAACTCTTTCACAATAGCGATACTGATCAATGCTTTGCGATCTTCCTCATAATCAAATCGTACTTGACCCACTGGAACATCTCCATAGCGAACAACAAAAAGATCTTTCCCAGCGATATGCAAAAGAACAGGTATGATCCAATCGATATGCTCTTCCAATTTTACTGCTGGATTTGGATGCTTGGGAAATTCATATGCATCTCTTTGATTCCGAATATACCACAAGAATTCGATGTCGGAAAACGTAGCCGGAGTAATAGTGGTATCATTCATACATAAACGGATTTATTTCACTTTTGCCCATAAGCTGGGGAGAACAATGCTTCTGTTGATATTCTGAAATCGCTCCTTAAGGTCCGAAACGGCTTCTCTTGCAATAGCAGGAGGATTGGAAATAATAGCGAGATCTTCTTTCAGCTGGTCAGCTGTATCAACCCCAAAAACAATGTGGTCAAGATGGGAATGATTATAAGAAAAGAGCAAAGAAAGAGCGGCACGGGATACTCCGAGTTTATTGCTGACGGCTGCAAACTCGGATACAAATTGCCGCGCATGGCCAAGATGCGAAGGAATGCGATTTACGTCCATAAGCAAAAGGCCCTGCAGAAATGGACTACGCGCAAAAACAGTCACGTTATTGCGCTTGGCAATTTCGAAAAAATTGGTTTTATCGAGTCGTTGATCAAATACATTATAAGGGATCTGAATGTAATCCACTACAAGCTCTGCTGCCTGCAATGCCTCGTCTTCATCATAAATAGATACGCCAATGTTTCGAGTTAACCCTTCCTCCTTTGCCTTGCGCATTCCCGCAACCAAATGGCTCAAATAAATATAATGCGGGGAATGGAATAGATATCCGTCTAGCTGTCCTATCCCAAGCCGATCAAGCGATTTTTCAATTTCGCTTCTTATCACATCAGAACCCTTTGTCCCATCGGGATATTCGTTGAGAATATGAGGTTTCAGCTTGCTAATAATTCTCACTTTTTCCGCAAGAGATCTTGCCTTGAGCCATCTTCCCAAAACCTCTTCAGCATCTCCATAGGCAGAAGCCGTATCAAACGTATTGATTTCCCCGGCAAAAGCAGTATCGAGAATAGAAAACGCTTCTTCCTCTGCGGGTTTCCCGTGTTGATTATTTACTCCATACGCCAATCCAAGCTGCACAGTTCCTAACACTAATTTTGATTTTTGTTCAATTTTTTCCATTTTTGTTTATTTTTCCCATAAGCACCACATTAATATAGCTTCCCTCAAACAACGCATGCTCACTTCTTTTTCCTTCCTCAAAGAAACCCGCCTTTAAAAAGGCCTTTGTCGATCCTCTATTTGGCTCATATGCGCTCGCAGTCAACTTATGCAAATGCAGAACTTCAAATGCATAGTGCTCAAGGAGCTGGATTGCTTCCGTAGCAAATCCTTTGCCCCAAGATTTCTTGTCTCCAATCATGATGCCAATATCCCCGATGCCATGATGCCAATCCATAGGCCCTAGTTTTATATTGCCAATGTGTTCTCCGGTTTCCTTGAGAACAATAGCCAAAAATAATGTGTTCGGATCTGCCGACTGTTTTCGGATGTATTCTTGCAAATTTGCTTTCGTGTGGACGGTGAATCTGCTTTCAAGAAATTGATTCACTTCAGGATCATTCAACCAACCAACATATTCTACAGTCGCATCCAATTCTCCAACTGGACGCAAATATATCCTTTCCCCCTCGATTCGCAGATTTTCTTTTTTGAGTTCGTGCTCGAAATTTCCTTGATCCATATAGATGCATTTAAATCGGCCTGACAGGCACTCCTGCGTTAAACAGATAAGATTTTACCTGGGTAAGATTTGAATCGGTAAAATGAAACACAGAAGCTGCCGCAACTGCGGAAGCATGCCCTTCTCTCACCGCATCCACAAAATGCTGTCTGGTTCCAGCGCCTCCATGAGCGATCACAGGAATAGAAACAGCATCAGCAACCATTCGGATAAGTTTTGTATCGTAGCCCTGCATTGTTCCTTCGCGGTCAATTGAGGTGAGAAGAATCTCCCCAGCGCCAAGCCGCGCTGCTTCCTTTGCCCATGCAACTGCTTCCAGACCAGTCGGCGTTTTGCCTCCATGAGTAAACACCTCGTAGTATCCTGGTTTTGTTTCTCTCACATCAATTGCCACGACAATACATTGTACTCCGAACTTTTCTGCGCCCTCTCTAATCAGTTGCGGCTGCTCTACTGCCGCAGTATTTATAGATACCTTATCTGCTCCAGCTTTTAAGAGTTCGTTTATGTCCTCAATGGTTTTGACTCCTCCGCCCGCAGTCAACGGAAGAAAACTGTTTGCCGCGACTTCTCGCAAGGTATCAAAAAGAAATTGCCGCCCCTCGCCAGTAGCCGTGATATCGAGGAAAACAAGTTCATCTGGATCTTGGGAGTCATAAATCCGAGCTGTCGTTATAGGCCAACCAACATCTCTCTCGCCACCCTCGCCAAACTTTATCGGCTTTACCATTCTTCCATTTTTCAAAAGCAATACAGGAATAACTCTTACCTTTACCATGCTATTGGGGATTCCATTCCCACAATTTCATATCCCATAGCGGCTCATCATTTTGTTCTCTGGAAAAATCGTGTTGATAGGGAGGAATTGCTTGAGCAAGCGCAATCTCCCTCCACTCTTTTTCGGAAATACCTAAAATTGGGAGAAGGTAATCCAAACTTGCTGGCCTTTTGCCTTCATATTTCTCAATTAATTCCTTTGCCTCATCTCTTGTCCTCCTACCGTTTCGGATATCGATGCTTGTTAAATGGGTCGTACGGGCATATCCGCGTTTAATAAATTTGAGATAATCACGAGGCCCTTGAAGTTGATATTCAACTTTCTCATAAGGATATTGCGGAGGAACTCCTTCAACCTGATCCCCCTGCCAGTCTAGCTCCCGATGAATAATTTCATAATGTTTTTTTACATCCCATGGAATATATGAACCAAGACAAACAGAACGAACTCCCAATTGGCGCAGCTCTTGCGATGAAGGATAGATATAGGGTTCCATATCGCGCATCGTTACTGCTCCTCCTAGAAACCCGACCATATCTTCAGCGCTAATCCCCAAATCATTAATGCGGTGATGTCTTCGTTCATCAACCTCTTCAATTTCCGCATAATTATAATATGCCGTATATTCCGCACTCGATTCACCCCAAAAAAGAAGGGGGATACGAAACTTAACGGCAATCTGCATGGGATAGACAAAACATCCCACGTGCGCATGCCAATCGAAATCTCCCTTGCGCTTGAGTGATTCGAGCATGAGCTTCCGGACAATCTTCCAATCGGAACGAAACTTCAAAAAGTCAATTCCCAACTTGCGCTGGGTGCGTTCATTATTCTCTATTGTCTTCGGCCGATAAAAACTATGATCAAAACTCACTACCAAGGGTTTTAATCCCAATTCTCTCATAATATACCAAAGCGTAAAAGTGCTGTCTTTCCCGCCGCTAAAAGGAACGATGCAATCATAAGGCCCCTTTCCTCTATATTGCTCCACAAGCTCCAAGAGTTGCTTTTTTCTGTCATCCCAATCAACTTGCGTGTGCTTGTATTCGATGTTCTTGCAAATATTGCACACGCCTTGTTCATCAAACACCACCGTCTCATGAGTTTCAGGAATCGTGCAACGCGTACAACGTCGGAGATCATTAAGAATATATGTAGAGGAGAAATCCTGTGCCATAGAATGATGAATATGTTCGCTAGCGTATTTGAAGAAAGTTTTTGAGCAATCGAAGACCCTCTCGTTGACTTTTTTCTGGGTGAAACTGCAATCCAAAAATATTTTCTTTTTCTATCGCAGCAACAAATGTCTCGCCATATTCTGTTTTTGCAATAACAATCGACTCATCCTCGGGAATAAGGTGATAGCTGTGGACAAAATAGAAAATCGGCTTCCTGATATTTTGAAACAATACCGACTGCCTTTTTATGATAATATCATCCCAGCCCACATGAGGAACTTTTACCTTACTCTCATTAACCTGAAACCTCCGTACGTACCCGCGTATCCACCCCAGACCCTTATATGCTCCACCTTCCTGACCTGTGTCAGCCAAGAGTTGCAACCCTAGACATAAGCCAAGGAATGGTTTACCTTTCTGCAATATTTCCTTTCCTAAAAGATCTGCGAGGCCAAAATCGATAAGATTATGTATTCCGTTTCCAAATGCTCCCACGCCGGGTAATATGATATGGCTTGCATTTTCAATGTCCTCTTTTTTTCGGGAAATCACTGCATCGTACCCAAGCGCATCCACTGCGTTCTTCACGGAGGCAACGTTCCCCATGCCGTAATCGATGACAACAACCGACATGCCCTTTCGTTAATCTACGTCAACCGTTTAAACCCTTGCTGCGCAACGGGCCCCTCCAGCATTTGTTCTACCTGATTCGAATCAATCGCCCTTTTCAAAAATGGGAATACCCCATCTAACGCTTTCTGATACCGTTCTATATGTTCTTCCTTATGGGCGAAAGAAGTATATAACCCCCCCGAGGCAAGGATTCCCCGCCGTAGCATCTCTTGAGTAAAAAGAGTCCTGATTGCCTGACTTTTTTCTCCATACTCAAACGAAAAGTGCAGGAGCCCCGGCAACCCCCCCGCATGGACTTCCAGACCATATTTCGTTGCTGCTTCCTTTACGGTATGTACGAATAAAGTTCCGATGCGCTCTAAATATTGAGGGATATTTTCTCTTATCATTTTCCGAATGGTTGCAAGCGCAGCAACAGGGCCGATGCGTTCTGTCCAATAACTGCTACTGATAAAGGTTGCTTGGGCCGCTTGCATAACCTCCTCTTTCCCAATAACCACTGCCATCGCAAATCCATTGCTCGTTCCTTTTGCAAAGACGGCAATATCAGGATTTACTCCGTATTTCAGGTGAACTCCCCCGAGAACGAACCGCCATCCTGCGGTTATCTCGTCAAAAATTAATACTGCGCCGATTCTATCTGCAATTGCCCTGATTTTTCCCAAAAAATTGTCTTCCGGCTCTTGAAACCGAAATGTTTCTACAACGATAACACCAATTTCGTTCTCCGCAACAATTTTTTCTAATTCCTCAATATGATTGTACTGAAAAGGAAGTGCAGTTCCCTGCAATCCACGAGGGATACCCCGCGGTTCCAACCCCGGGATCAGATGTCCATCGAGATTCTTATCGTCCGCAAGATTTGAAGAAATATACCAGTCATGCCAACCGTGATACCCGCAAAACGCCACTTTCTCTTTGCCAGAATATGCCCGGGCAATTCTCACCGCCACCGCCATTGCCTCTCCGCCTCCTCTTGTATAACGCACCATCTTCGCCCACGGATGAATCTGGCAAAAGAGTTCGGCAAGCTCTACCTCCTCGGGCGCATTGAGCAAACACATGGAACCAGAATCTACTGCCTTTTTTACTGCCTCGTTCACTTCATCGTCTGCATACCCTAAAATGCAACTCCCGATACCCATACCGTACATATCAATATAAGTATTACCGTCTAGATCTTCAACCTCAATGCCTCTTGCTTTTTTGTAGTAAGAAGGCCATTGATTGGGAGCAAAAAGCTCTGATCTTTTTGACAAAAGCTGACTTCCTCCGGGAAGAATCTTCTTGCCCTTATCCCATAGCTCGATACTTTTTACTGATCTTTGCGTCATACAATGGGTTTAATAAATTATTCTGACTTTGTTTGACCCTTTTGCCAACGACTCACAGGATGAGGCACAACGTGCTGATTGATATTTATAAGTTCTGGCCGTCTTGTAAACAATTGTGCAATCTCCTGCAGTCCAAACCACGGATTGCTGGGATAAAGCTCTCTGAAAACCTCCTGCAAAAGCAGGTAATCTGCTTCTTCATCGAGCGTAAGTCGTAAGTGAGAAAAATCTTGGGGGTATACGTAATTTCCATGAGAAAATAATTCCGGATGTCTCACCAGATATAAAGATACATGCTCTCGCTCTAAAGGATCCCTTGCCTCTCTCCATGCTTTTTCGAGCGCCTGAAAACTGAATACTTCTGCGTCAAGGCCATCTGGCAACGAAGGTGGTTGAACATTGCTTACATGATCGTAATTGCTCTTCCTGTAGAGATCAATCGTTTCCTGCACTATTTGAGGATCTAGGCATGGACAATCGGCGGTAATACGAACAATAATATCAATGTTGAATTGTTTTGCTGCCTGGTAATAGCGATCAAGTACATCCTTTTCGGATCCGCGGTACACATCAACGCCGAGATTTCGTCCCAATTTCTCCAAGGCATCATTATCTTGTCCTGTGGTGGTTGCGAGTACAATTTTATCGCAGCTTGGAACGCGTTTAACCCGTTCAATCACGTGCTCAAGCACGGGCTTGTCTCCAAGAATTTTTAATACCTTGCCCGGCAAACGCGTTGCACCCATTCTTGCCTGTATAATAGCCCCTACAACCGGTTTTTTCGTCATACTCATACTACTTGCGATTGAAGCGAATAATACTACGAACGGTTCGAATCACCTTTTCCACCTGCGCATCGGTCATCTTAGGGAATAAAGGGAGTGTGAGTGCCCCCTCGTAATATCGCTCTGCCACTGGAAAATCTCCCCTTTGATATCCGAATGTTTTTTGATAGAAGGGCTGAAAATGCACCGGGACATAATGCACTTGGCATCCAATACCTCGCTTCTGTAATGCTTCAAAGATTTCTCTTCTTCCTGCCTGAAGTTTCTCTAATCGCAGTTGTACCACATAGATATGGTAAACCGCTTCCACATAGGATTTTTCTTTTGGGATAATCAACGCCTCCTCATCTTGAAAAGCAGCGTCATACCTTGCGACAATCTCTTTTCTCCTTTTGATGAATCGGGGTAATTTCCGAAATTGACTTAAGCCCAACGCACATTGAAAATCAGTGATCCGATAATTGTATCCCGGATGTTCGATTTCATAATACCACCCCCCCTGTTCTGGTTTTTTCACAATCCCATGATGGCGGAAAACCTTCAGCTTTTCGTAGAGGTCTTTGTGATTCGTCAGAATCATCCCCCCTTCTCCTGTGGTGATAGTTTTAACAGGATGAAAGCTTAAAATGGTAAGGTCGGCAAAACTGCCAATTTTCTTTCCCCGGTATTCAGAACCCAACGCATGAGCTGCATCTTCAATTACTAATAACTTATGCTTCTTTGCAATCTGCAGAATCTTATTATATTCGCAGGGATGCCCGGCAAAGTCAACTGGCGCTATTGCTTTTGTTCTTTTCGTAATCTTTTTCTCGATCTCTCTTGGATCAATAGTAAGAGTATCCTCTTGAATATCTGCAAATACGGGTTTCCCTCCGCAATACACAACTCCATTGGCGGTTGCTGCAAATGTTAAAGGGCTTGTGATCACTTCGTCTCCCTGGCCAATGCCTGCAACAGCATATGCCGCATGAAGCGCTGCCGTGCCCGATGCTACTGCCACTCCATAGGATGCTCCGCAATAGTTCGCAATTGCATGTTCAAATTTCTCAATGACAGGACCTTGAGTAATCCAGTCGGTCCTCAAAATCTTTGCCGCCTCCTTCACATCTTGCTCATCAATCCATTGCTTGCCGTAAGGAATAAAATTTTTCACCATTTTTTATACTTCATGAGAAATAGTATCTTCCTTATCTTCAGGACGAAGCGTAAACACTAATACTGCCGAGGCGCCCCCTATGGCTGCTATGGAATGAGACCAGAAAGGCGGCATAAAAATAATCTTTTGGTCTTTGGCCTCAAAATCAAGAAGGTATTGCTTCCTTTGGCCCGTCTTGACGTGTTTAAGCTTCAAAAGGGTCTTGCCTCCGATAGAAGTGATCCATTCTTTTTTCTTTTTGTGGTAATGGTTTGCTCTCGTGTATCCTTTATTAATCTTTACCAAATAACTATGAATTTTGAAGGGTTCATCTGCATACTTCGAAGACACGAGTTCTGCCAAAAACCCGCTCGGTGCCTGATGCTTCTCTCTTTTTAAAACAAATTTCATATCAAGAATTCCTGTACCAAGTTTTTGATTTCATCTCTCAAGAGATACCAATCATTCCTGTCGCTCGTATAGCGGAATCCCTCATGAAGAGGTATGCCCCCATTCGTTCCGCCGCCATTATCTTTCCAAAATTTAAATTCTGGTTCTATCACAAAATGATCGGCAAATTCTTTCGCGTGCAGGGCTTCGTATTCAGTCAAAAGAATCTCATGAATCTTTTCTCCTGGCCGAATTCCTACTGTCTTCTTTTCCATTCCCGGAGCAATGGCATCTGCGATTTCGGTAATTTTCGTACTCGGAATCTTGGGGATAAAAATTTCTCCCCCATTCATCCGCTCAAGACAACGAAGCACAAACCGCACTCCTTGTTCAAGGGTAATCCAAAATCTCGTCATGCGTTCATCGGTAATAGTAAGAAATCCGTTCTTTCTTTGTTCGCAAAAAAGCGGAGCTACACTCCCCCGGCTCCCAATCACATTCCCATAGCGGGAACAGCTGAATTTTGTTTCCCTTCCGCCCACGTAGGAATTCGCTTGAACGAAGAGCTTCTCCGCGCACAGCTTTGTAGCGCCGTACAGATTTACGGGGTTAACCGCCTTATCGGTACTAATCAGAATAGCTCGTTTTACCCTGCTATCAATTGCTGCATCAACTACATGAGCGCTTCCCAAAATATTTGTTTTGATAACTTCCAATGGATTGTATTCTGCAGCGGGAACTTGTTTTAAGGCAGCAGCATGCACTACGATATCCACTCCTTCCATTGCTCTTGAGAGACGTTCCCTGTCACGCACATCACCAATAAAAAAGCGTAAGCGTTCGTCATGGTTAAATTTTTGGACCATTTCGAACTGGAGTAATTCTCCCCGTGAATAAATCCTCACGGCATTGGGTTCGTATTCCCTCAAAAGAATCTCGGTGCATTTCTGCCCAAAAGAGCCGGTTCCTCCAGTGATTAAGAATGTTTTGTGTTTTAAATCAATTGGTGGCATTTTGCTTTTTCGCTATAAATAACATGGTATTGCTTAATGGATTCGTGCCGATAAAATGGAATATCTTTTCGATGAGCATGTAGATTTGTTCTCCCATCATGCGATCTAAAAAATCTGGAAGCCAAATCAATCCATCGGTCATCTGCACTTCTATAATTTCAAAGTGATGCCTCTTAAAATGCGTGAGCATCTCGCCCTTCGACGGTTCCATAACTTGGGGCTTTTTCTGAAGAATACTCCTGCGCAATCTGCGTAACATCCGTCCAAAGCCATACTTATTGACGGTTGCCACAATAAGATACCCTCCCGGAATAAGAACCCGATCGATCTCTCTCATGACTCTATCCCGATCAATATATTCAAAAAGACCAAAGGTAGTAACAACGTCGAATGTATCATCCAATGAAAGATGATGCGCATCTCCGCAGATAAGATGGGGAAGTCCGTATGTTTCTCTTGCATATTGAAGAAATCTTTCAGAAATGTCAACGCCAGTGACTTCTTTCGCGAACTTTTCAATGATCTGCGTATACCTTCCGGTTCCGCATCCCAGATCAAGCACTTTTCTTGCATCGCAATAATTTTCAATTGCCCGGATAAAACGGGGAAGCCAATGATGATCAAGATATCGCTCTCTTGGTATATCCAAAAACCGCCGCTCGTATACCTCTGGATTCACTGTGTCATAATTTCTCATAAAAACTTTCGAATCGCAGATACAAATAATTGCGCATTGATTCCCTTGAGATAGGGGACCACATTTGTGGAAGGATTCATCACCGGATACTCGGTAATTTCTGAAGCAAATCGATATCGCACCTGATGATGAGAAAGAAACTGCAGATACTTGTCTAAAGTATTCATAAAATAAGGGCTGGTCATGGATGGTGAATGAAAACAAATATGGAAAATTGGTACCTGTTGGTTATAGTATTCAAGAAACGATGCCTTGAGCCATGGATATCCAAAAAGGGGGGCTAATTCCGGATTGGCAATTCCCCGGAACAACATCCGGGAAATCGGGATTATCAGCAAGGGGACTCCTCCCTTTTTCTGATAGTCGTTCTCGTCCGGATGGTACGGCAAACAAATGCGCGGGATTCTCGACCAGTCAAAATGATCGGTTTTCAAATGGGGCGGCGCAGAACAATCATGGGTAAATCCTAAAGTTGTCAGGGCTCGCATGGTGTCTCCATTTTCAGACCATCTCCCGGCAACAAACACCTTTGGCCTCGTTCCAAAATGCTCCTCCAGCAAACATGCGCCCGCTTGAATCATGTTTTTTTGTTCCCCAAATGGATAATCGCGCAATACGGTAGAATTCAGGGACTGTCGGCAATGCTTTCTCAAATAGGCGTCCCCCACATACCATTCAAAATTCTTCCAGCGAAATTTTTCCCATCCCGGATGAATATGCAGGCCAATTTCATGATGTATTCCTTTTGGAAAGAACTCCGCGGTTTCGGGGCATACCGCAAACGTAATCTTTGCCCCGTATTTTTCTGCTATGTCCTTGGCATTGATAACCCCCCCGCGTACTCCATCCACACCTTTTTTGTCAAATATGATCTGCCTGCCGGCAACAAACCCGAATTCAGTGTGGCAAACAATAATAACATCCATCAAATAATGCTACTCCTGATTTTCTTTTTGGCCGTACTCTAAAATCAAATCGAAGGCCTTGCTTTGGTAGAATTGTTTCAGTATTTTCACATTTGGGATAACGCAATGTCCGCCAATCAAGGGATTGGGCGCATAGAGCACCGGACGCACTACGTGTTCCTTTTTCAATTTTTTATATCCTTCGTTATACGTACGATTGAAATCCTGAATCGCTTCTGCGAAATCCACTCCTTCTTTATCGCAAATTTTTTTCATCTCCCCATGCCATGCGATGCAAAGTCCATAATACGTAGTATCGAAAAGCTTTCCTAATTCTGTTGTTGCTGAAGGATAAAAGATCTTGATCTTCATGCCAAGGCCGCAGAGATGCTTTTGTGCAAAAAGAGCTATTTTTTTGTCATCGGCGCCAATGTACTTAAGGAATAATTTGACCCCACGGTATAAATAAGGATGATCTCCTCGGATAGGACTGTGCACTACCGTGCCAGCCAAGCCCTTCGGGAGCATTGCGTTGAGGTTTCTGGTTGTGCCCGGCGCAACCGTAGAATGGATAATGGTAAGCTTTGGTTTTATCTTTTCGATTTCTTCTTTTACAATATTCAAAAACTTACCATTCCATGGGATACAAACATGGAAAATAGTGCTGCCCTCAAGTCCATCGTCTCGTTTGAGGTCCTTAATCTTTGGATTTTTATAAAATCTTGCAATCGCCTTTCCTACTTCTCCAAATCCCAAGATTCCGACTTTCTCTTTTGCAACTAAGGTATTTTTCATAAAACTATTGCCATTTTATCCGCTACCAATTGCGGATTTTTTCTTTTGTCTTTTCTTTTAAACGATGATATATCTTTGCGACCTCTTCTTCTACCCCCGGAGAAACGAGCTTGAGAATCTCTTTTCCCCATATTCGATACTGCCCGCCAACTTTGTGGGCCCGAATCATTCCGCTTTTTAAAAAACGTTTGAGCGTTCTTTCGCTTATCCGCAGAAATTCTCTTGTCTCCTGCGTGGTGTACAATTGATCTTGTTTGATTGGATCTGCCATACCTTACTCTACTCATATCCTTTCTGCAAAATGGTGTCAATGGGTGTCATCTGACTCAAAGAGAAAACTAGCTCCAAAACCAGCTCTGTGATACCATAGAACAATATGGCAGAGCAAAGAATTTTTCTCTTAGAAAAGGTACTCCTTGCTGGCATAGCCCTTATCCTCTTTATCCCCCTGCTAAGCATGCCTCCTTGGTTTTCTCCGCCTGCATGGGGACAAGCGATGGTATTTCGGGTCGTTATTGGTTTTCTCATCGCTCTCTTTGCCTTCGAAGCTGTTCGCAGGGACTCCCATGTTTTTTCCTATATCTGCCATAGAATCATTCAGATCAAATGGGCTTTTTTTCTTTTCGCCCTTCTTTTTTTGCTCTTTTTCCTCTCTACTCTCCTTTCCGTGGATCCTTCCTTCAGCTTTTGGGGCGATCCGGGACGGGCAGGAGGATTTCTTCAGCTTTTTCTCTTCTTTCTTTTCTGTATACTCGCCTTTTTGGCAATCAAAGATCGCTCCTGGCCAGCCCTATGGACTATTGCGATAAGCGCTGGCATCGGCATATCTCTGGTTGCAATATTCCAGCAATTTCGCCTTCTGAACCAAATTTTTATATTTGCTGAAACCCGTCCTCCCTCCACAGTAGGAGGCGCTATCTTCCTAGGAACCTATATGGTGCTTCTTATTTTTCTTGCCCTCGCTTTCTTTTTTCATTCCCAATCGAAACCTCGAAAAATATTCTTCCTTTCTGCTTCCATCCTTTTTTGCATTATCATTTTGCTCTCTGGCAGCAGATCGGCGTACATCGCATTCGCAGTTGGCATTTTTTATTTCCTCCTCTTTTTACCGCTTCCTCAAAGACAAACTCGCATTCTCAACCCTTCCACCTTACGCGCCGCAAAAATCGTGCTTTCCCTGATACTCATTGGAGGAAGCATTGCCATATATTACTTCAACACTCATCCTGATATCTTTGTCAAAAATAGATTTCTTTCAGAACGCCCGAACCTGCAGATTATGGTCCAGGGACTTGCCTCAAGATTTTCTGCGCAACTCCTTTTTGATGATCCCCGAACTTCTGCCTGGCTCATAGGACTCCAAGCCCTCAAAGAAAGACCTTTGCTGGGGTATGGCCCTGAAAATTTTGCGGTTGGGTTTGATCAGTTTTTCGATCCCGCATTGCCTAACTTTGAAACAAAAGATCTTAGTTCTCCCACAAACTGGTGGGATAGGGCGCATAATATTTTCTTGGATATTGGAGTAGCCGCAGGAATTCCAGCGCTTCTTACTTTCCTTGCATTGCTCGGTTTCTTGTTTTGGAAACTTTACTCGCTCAAAAAAATTATTCCGCAGGATGCGCTCCTTATCCATGGAACCCAGACAACTCTTCTCGCATATCTTGTTGTCAATATATTCAGCTTTGACACCTTCTCCACGTATCTCCTTCTTTTCTTTCTCGTCGCCTATGCTTTCTTTCTTTTACGAAAAGCAAAGGAATCAACTTCCTTGTCGACGCAATCATACCTTCTGACGTGGAAAATTATCCAAAGCCCCCGAACGCTCCTCTTCGTCTTGCTTTTTGCTCTTCTCGCTTTCTTCACATGGAAAACAGCTGTCCAGCCCATTCAACTTACGACTCAAATCAACCTTGCGCAACATGACGTTGAAACAAAGAAGTGCGAACAAGCTGTTTTACGAATGGAGCGCGCGCAAAATTTTGATCAAACATTTCTTGCCGCGTATTTCAACACGGAATTCGCAGAGATATTGAAGAAATGCGGGAATCAGATCCCGGAACGAAAAATTCCTTTCACCCAAAAAGCAAGAGGGCTTCTTGCAGAGGCAATAAAATCACACCCTGTTCATACGGGAAGCTGGCTTTTCTATGGGGGGCTTACCAATACGATAATTGAAGCTGCAATAATCAATGCATTACCGCAAGAACAGATCGCACCGCTTATTCAGGAGGCAGACGCTGCATTCAGAAAAGCTCATGAATTAAGTCCAAAACGTCAAAAAGTGCTCATTGAATGGATGAAAACTGACATCCTTGCTCAAGAATATGCGGATGCGAAAGAACGCGCGAGCCAGTGCATTGAACTCAATCTGGAAACGGGCGCATGCTGGTGGTTTAAAGGATTAGCAGAGATATATCTTGGCGATCTCCCACAAGCGCAAAACGATATCAAAATTGCTAACCAAAAAGAATACCCCATACGTTCTCTTGGTTCGCTCCAAACTCTTGCCAATGCCTATATTACAACCAAAAATTACCCTCTCTTAATGACCGCATACCAGCAAATGCTCGAACGAGATCCAAAGAATGCACAATATCATGCCTCGCTCGCGATTGTCTTTAAAGAATTAAGGAAATTTGACGATGCCCGTCAGCATGCGCTCATGGTACTGGAATTGAATCCCGCCACCAAATCTGAAGTAGAAACATTCCTCAAAGAGCTCCCAACAACTCATTGAGTTTTGCTCTTGTCTTTGGCCCTACCATACCGTAGCCAAGATCTGCAGATGAAGATACGATGTTGTATTGCAGTTGAAATCTCTCAACTGCTTTTTTCGTAAGAAAACCATAGTAGCCAGTCACAAGCCCTTCGGAATATATGCCGGGCAACGTTGCAAGAAATTGCTGCAAACGGCTTACTTCGGCATCACGCGTCCCAAAAGACATGCTCCTTGCAAATTCCTGCGGAGAAGATTGCTGAAGAAGCCGGAGTTGATCTTGAAGTTTAGCAACAAGAGCTTGCAGCTCTGAGATTTGCTTCTGCAATTGCTCTGCAGTTGCTGGGGATGGTGTCGGTGTGGGCGCAGGCGTCGGAATCGGCGTGGGCTCTGGAGTCGGAGAAGGCGTTGGGCTGGGACTTGGAATTGGGGACGGCAATGAAATTGCAACAGCATTACTTATATTTGTTAAAAAGAGATCTGTAGTATCGTTGAACCAAATGGGCATAAATTTGCCCCCGTATTTGCCTACTCCTGCACCAGCCCAGATTCCCTTGAAATCCTGCTCTTGTTCGCCCAATACAATATCAGGTCCCCATGCTTCTCCTCCGTTGTCTGATTTTTTATACCATGCTCTTTCCAAAGAACCCCATGAAGTTCCTACAAGGTATGCAATATACAGATCATTGTTTTGCTGATTGATAAACACCGACACGCCTGCGGCATTTTTTGTATCCGAAAGCACATTACTTTTTGCAACAATATCATCCTTCCCTCCAACATCCCAAATCTTGAGGTCTGCGCTTGACGTATTGAAATCAGACCATGCCGCTACTATCGCGTGGTTATCCGAATGTCGCGTAGCTGCCGCCATCTGATATACAGCTGGGGTTGTGGTCATATCAGAAGCAAGAGGTGTTTCAGTCCAAAGGTTCTTTGAGTTATCGTACGCTTGTAATGCAATTTGGCCTGTTGCTCTGCTCCATGTAAATCCCCAAATATCCTGATCGTCTTCTTCATTGCCCGGTTCCAACCACACCGGCGAGACGCCGGAAAAAAATTGTCCGTCAAACACATTTGCTCTTTGCCCCCACATAGTCCCGCCATCAATGCTTCGCCAAAATCCGTAATCACCCGAACGATTCGTAGCTCCTGCAATATAGATATTCCCTCCACGAGCTCTTGTAATACTAATGACCCCGCCCGCAAAGTCCGAGGAAACAGTATCGAAGCCAACAGTTTGATACACAAAACGTTCTGGCCCCAAAGAATCGCTTTTTGTATTCAACGAGCGGTATTTAATCCCTTTGCTTGTGGATCTGGTATCAAGATAGGCAACATGAATCGTGCTCCCCGTAATCCCGGGGGTCCATTGATCAAACCAGATGCCAACCTGCCGCACCAAACCAAAAGAAATAAGGACCTCTGTTGACCAACTTAATCCTCCATCAGTAGTTTTGCGATACGCGAGATATTGCCCGCTGTTGTTAAAAAACAAGTATGCGGTTTTTTCATCCGTCCACACCGGCCCGGGCTGCACCAATTGAAATCCCGTATCGCTGTACGCAGACCCGATTTCTGCATCAGCAGCAAAACTTTTGCTCGGGATCAATAAGAAAAAAAACAAATTTAAAAAAATAAAAATCTTGAGCATATCTAACTTGAGTATACCATAAACCCCGGCCAAACAGAAAACCCCGCTCCGCCATAATCAGCAGAGGGGGGTTTCTGTTTTT
Organism: Candidatus Wildermuthbacteria bacterium; assembly: GCA_016186115.1. Lineage (GTDB taxonomy): Bacteria > Patescibacteriota > Minisyncoccia > Minisyncoccales > UBA10102 > JACPMK01. The sequence continues at coordinate 134,585 of JACPMK010000003.1, read as the reverse complement.
ATCCGCTACTCTCTCACAAGGATAGAGAGGCGGAAGTTCAATTCAGAAGTTACGGCTTTACCAGAGAACCGCCATAGATGCCTCCCTTGAAGATCTTATCGCCATCAGTGTAGTTGCCCGATCCATCAATACCCCAGTTCACATCACCGGCGGTAGGATCAAGCCACGCCTGAATGGTATTTCCCTGATCTTCCAAGTCAGAGGTATCAGCATACACCTTTATCTGGGCACCTGCTGTGCCAGACACTGTAAGGTTATTAGTCGAGAAGTCAACTGTAATCTCGGATGTTGCCGAAGCGCTGGTAACAGTGCCTGTATCAAGTATGTTACCGGCTCCATCTTCGATGGTAATCGTTTCATTGGCGGTATCCGTATCGTCACCGTTTAAGGTAATCTGCAAGACAAAGCTGTTGGAATCACCGTTCTCGAAGGAGATATCTTTTCCGCCAACAGAAGTCACATCGAAGATCGCGATCAATTGCTTGGCTCCCAAGGTAACATGGCTTCCGGTGGCAGGCGATGCTGAATTGACACTAAACTTCGGATACGATCGATAGAGATCATGTGCCGAAGCAGTTCCTGTGCCGGTTGAGTTTACGGCAGCACCGGATGATTTCCCGGTTGAAACAATGTCACTCGCATCCACCACGCCAACCTGAATACTCACGTTGTCATGGCTGCTTGTAGTAGCTGGCTGCAAATCACCTTTCACGGTGAGTCGCTTGCTGCTTCCAGCAGGAACCACAAGCGTATTGTCAACAAGATTGATCGTGAGATCGGTTTCCGTAGAAGCTGTTACGGAAGAACTCGAGCTCAACAGGGTATCACCATCATAGAGATACCACGTAGCCACCATATCACCATTGGTCACCTTTAACTGCACAGAGTCGATATCCAGATTCTCCACTGCATTGGCTGAAAGCTTGAATGCTGCCAAGGTTTCCTTGCTCGCGCTTCCAACCATCAGCTTTGATGCGGGAGAAGAGGCATCCAACGCAACTGTTAAGGCACCGCTGGTAGATAGGGTCATTGCCTGACCATTGCCAGAAAACGTTTCGGTAATGGCATTTCCCGTGTCAGCTCCGGTACCAGTTGCGGCGCTGATTTTCATTGTATGAGATCCGTTAGTAGCTCCTGTCGCCACATCTCCGACTACCGCCACATTGACGTAACTATCCTTCGGAACGCGAATGGTCTTGGTCAATGTGTAAGCCAATGTATCTGCGGTGTTAAGGGTTGTTTCGTCGAACTGCAGAGGATTGCCCACAAGGGTCTCGTACACATCTCCGCGGGAACTCTTGTCTGCGGTCAAGTCAGCCCAAATCTCGGTATTGTCAATGTCGCTCGCGTCTGCGCCTCCCGCCGGAGTATCAGTAACGGTTAATGACGTTACCAATACATCCTCGCCGGAGTTATTTGCATCCAGAGCAACAATGGCAAATACGTAATCATTTACTCCCTTTGCTACGTTCGTAGCCGCAGGAGTAGTAAGAGTTCGCGCTACCAAAGCAGCTGCCTTCACTGTTTGAGTGTTGGCATTTACTTCCGTGTTAGCTGGCGTTGAGCCAATCGTATTATTCGATGTCATTCCGGTTACCGTAATGTCAGTGGCATCGGCATCAGAAATACCAACCCTAATGGTGTCATCTCCCGAAGTAGCGGTTGCAATATCCGCTTTCACGGATAAGGTATTTGTGCCCACGGGAAGAATAATCGTATCAGTGAACGTAACAGAACCTTCGTAGGTGGTGCTGTTTGCGCCAGTTACGTTGGTTGTGTTCAAATCCTGGGGTCCTGCAAGCAGAGTTCCGTTCTTATCATATATCTTGACATTGGTTACCTCTGTTTCCTCCATGCTTCCCAAGTCAAAGGATAACTTCAGCGAAGTAATCTTGACTGATTCGCCCTGAACCAAGAAATCAAATGCGGCAAGCGATTGATTGTTCGCTTGGGCAATATTTCCAGTTGCAGGGGTAGATGAGGACTTAGACACTGTTACTGCTCCTGTTTGAACGGTCTGGTTGCTGTTTGCCAAACCATCATTGCTGTTCGTCCAGTCGGAAGCATCGTTTCCATCAGGAGTGATGTAGAAGCCATAGGTATTACCCTTGACAGACATCAATACATCGCTTCCATCCATAAGATCAGCATTCACAGTCAAGCTGGGGCCATCAATAACATCGAGTTGCACTCTCAAGCGGCGTGTTTCTCCTTTAGTAAGAGAAAGATTCAAGCCGCCCCATGATGCTTTGCCGTCAGCAGTCCACTGGGTTGTTCCCAATGACACTCCCTTGGTCACATCATACAGCTCGATATTCTGGGTGTCAGTCAACGAAGCAGTACCCGATTCCTCTACGGTAATCTGCTCAATAGTTACTCCTTCTGTTGATCCCACCACCACTTTGAAGGCGTTCACGACAACATCCTTATCCCCAACATTGGGCTGGGAATCAGTCAATGCGCCGTCTTCCATAACCTCAACAGAACCAATCGTAAGAGATACTGCGGTCATGGTGTTCCCCTTTACTGGGAAAGAACCACTTACCGTAGCGCCTCCTGCATTGACATCTGCGGCAGCATCAATGCCCAATACTGCGGTTTTCCCAGCAGTAATGCCACTGATTGCTCCTGCTCTGATATAGAACGCTTTGCTGGTATTCGCAGCAATCTTCAATGACGGAGAGAAGGTAATCTGCGCTTTACTGTTGGTATTCAACGTGCCAAGCGATCCTACCTTTACTCCATTCTCATCGAGAATTTTGACGTTCTCGAGATCAGAATTTGCTGTCAATCCAGATCTCGTAACATACAAGCTGGAGATCGCAACTTCTGAACTTCCGGCTGTTAGCCAGAATTTGGTGAAGTTGGCATTTCCACCCGCTACAACTGTTGCTGCTGCGGGTGTGTCAGAAGCAAGAGATACCTGAAGGGTATTTCCTGTTCCGGGTGTTGGTGTTGGTGTCGGAGAAGCTGAAGGAGATGGCGAAGCAGACGGGCTAGGTGATGGACTCACTCCGCCAGAAATCAAAGCATTCAACTTTGCTCTGGTGGTAGATCCAACAAAACCGCTCCCCTGTGTCATTCCCCATGGAGCCAAAACTTCAGAAGCATATTTCTCCTGGAACTTTACAACTGCAGTCTTGGTTTTAGGACCAAAGAATGTAGTTTCATTTCCCGAAGAACCAGCTCCTGAACTCGCGACCATTGTAGCAGAATCAGAGTTCAGCACAATCTGGAGATATTTCGCGTCATTTCCGCTGGCACCCTGCGAAAGATTTGTCGTAAAGGTGAAACCGGCAGGAATTCCGGAAAGAGTACCGGTTGTGCCGCCAGTCGTCTGTCCTGACAACTGCGTCTGCAATTGAGCGATCTGCGCTAAAAGCGCATTAATCTGCGCCTGAAGCTCATCTACCGTTGCTCCGTTCGCTACTCCAGCAGGAACGGCAACGCTTACCGCCACAACGGAAATAATTGCAGTCGTAAAGAATTTCTTTGCGAATTTACTCATGTAAGAATTAATAATGAATTACTATGTTATGACCTTTTGTAATGATTTTCGACTTTTTGGTTTAAAACCCTCCCGTTATCGACAAAATAAACAGGCGGGGTAACCGTCAAATAGTATTACTCAGCAGTACCTGAAATCTTCCAAAGTTGCTCTAGCGCATTCTGATATTCTTTTTGTTCAACATCCTTTTTTATTTCGCTCAATATTGCCTCTTGTTCTGGCGTGAGCGATCGGGTCTCCAAATCTGCTACTTCCCTTTCCACCAATGTCTTGGTCGCAATTTCCAATTCCTCGGCTTCTTTGCCTCCAAGTGTAGTGCCGAGCACTTTTTCCACCTTATTTTTCTCTTTTTGTAATTCTACGATTCCCTTGCTGGCCTGTAAAGCTTTTTTTGGCTCTTTTTCCACAAGTACGGTAAATTCCTGTGACGCCTTTGCAATATTGCCTTCCAGCTGCTGAATCGTGGCGTGAAGATTTTTTACCTTGTTTTCTTCGGTAATCTTTTTAAGATCCTCCAGCCGCTTTTGAGCGAGCTCAACATGCAAAATGGTTTTCTGATCCTCTGGAACTACTGAAAGCCGACTGCGCTCAACAAAAGACCGAACCGAATAGAGTGTATCGCCCGGCAAACTTTTGCTCGCAGCGTATCCAACTCCTCCCACCATCAGCAATAAAATGACAGGAGTTACCAACACGGGATTCTGTAACATCCTAAATGTCCTAGCCATGGACACAACCCTTACAAAAAATCCTCCCTCTGTTCTATGTCCTATCCCCACCAGTGTATTAGCTTGCTCTTCTCGCAGGATCTGTTTCTTAAGCAAAAAAGCCCAATCTTCTTTGGGTTTAATTTTGGTCTTAAGGAGAGAAATGGTATGCAACAGTTCTTTCTCTTCCATACACTACTTATGTCGGCAAATTGGCCTGCTTTGTTACACCCTTTCTAACTGTTGCTTTAGGGCATGGAGAGACCGATGGATAGCAACTCGAACGCTATTCTCTGTTTTTGAAACAATCTGCACAATTTCTGGCACGGAAAGTTCTTCAAGGTAATACCAGATAATAAAGTTTTGATAATCTTCATTAAGCAACCTGATTGCCTTGTATACCTTCTCCATTTCTAAACTTCTATGCATTTCTTCCTCTGTCTTCGAAGAGTTTATATCAACAACATTCATTACCTCTTCGAGGTTGACTGTCTGGGGTTTCCTGCTGCGGTAGTAATCAGCGACAACATTTCTTGCAATCTGGTAGAGAAAGGCCTGCGGGTTTTCGATGTCGATCTCCTGATATTTTTTCCAGAAACGGGAAAAAATCTCTGAACAGAGATCTTCGGCTAGCTCACGGCTGTTTACTTTAACAAAAACAAATCGGAATATACGTTCGAGATAGCGATCGTAAAGTTCTTCAAAACTTTCTTTGAAATTGGGCATGAGAAGATTACTCACTAAGATAGGACAAGCTTAATAGAAGCAATAGGACATATGCCACGAAAAAGTAGTGTCCCATCAATGTCCCAGTTGTCCTAGTTTTCTACACAAGTTATCCACACCCCTATTTTACCTTCAACTTATAGGAAACAGCATTCCATTCGCCAAGCCGTTCAATGAGATCTAAATGTAGCAGTGCGTCCAGATCACGACGGAGAGTTCGCTTGGTAACCTCTGGCATGATTTTTTGAATTTCCTGTACCTGAATTTTTTCTTTATTGCGCAATATCTCAAGAATTTTCCTTTGCCTCAAAGGGAGGGTGATGTCTTCCTTTCTTTGCGATTTGACTTCGTTCTTTTGCTGCGAAACTTCTGCCAATTGTTCAACAAACGTTCTGATTTTAGCATATTCATACTGAAGGATCAAGAAATTCTTCCTGTCAATCCAATTTCTTGTTTGGATCTGGGAAAAGTAATGAGAAAGGAGCCCAAGCTGTTGCAACGAATGGGAAATCAAATGCTCAATCGGACCCCTTACATACTCCCTATGCAAAAGCAAAACAAGAGCGCACAAAATGTCATTTGCTGTGGTTTGTACAGAAATTTTCAATGGCTCCTCATCGGGTAGCGCATGGCAAACCTTATAAACAGCCAAAGTAACCTTAATAAGAAAATCCTTATCCATAGATAAGCATTCCCTCACTATAGGAAAAAAGACCGGCTGCGTCAAAATTACCTTGGCTGCAAAAACTCACGAAGTCGATCCACGGGAATGATATGAAAATTCCCCTGTGAAGTGGTTTCTGTGAGCCCAAGAATTCTTCCCTGTACATCAAAAAGAGCGCTTCCGGCAAGAATGGGGGCAGTAATCGTAGGAATAAATGTATCTGGGGTGATCTGTTGAATAATTCCTTCGTCTACTCGATATTGAACCTGTCCGCTTTGGATTTTTGCTCCAAGAAGAAATACAGACATTCCAAGTTTCACGTCTTCTTTTTCTGCCAAACGAAATGTCGGCAAATCGGTTTGATTGATTTTCAACAGCGCGAGATTGCTTGTCGCATCGCGCTTGAGCACTTGCACTTCGCTTGCGCTAAACTCTCTATTCTCGCGATACACAACGGGCGCATACCCTTGGGGAACGATGCTTGCTAATGTCAGTATGAGCCCTTCTGACGCATAGATAAATCCGGATCCCTGAATAGCGCGTGTCCCTTTAGAACTTTGGATTGCCACTATTCCTTTTTGAACATCCGCGACTGCGCGCTCCAATCCCTCTCGTCCATCAATGACTTCTCTCTGCACCTCTCTCACCACAATCGTTTTCTCATTCCAAGAACGTATCAATCCCCAATCCTGAAAGGGCTGATGAACAGCCATGTAGGGCAGGAGAGATGCCTGGGCCCATATCCCGCCAAGCAAACCAAAGCAAAAACTGAAAAACAAAAAAAGAATAATGCGAAGGAAGTTCATTATGCTTCTGTCTTGGCGAGTTTCTTTTTATTCTCCTTTACGCTGTGCATGACGTGAAAGAGCACTTTCCCATCCTTCTCATCCACAAGAGCTTTTGAACCCAAAGAAATTTCTCCTGATACGATCTTAAAGGAAAGCGGATCCAGCACTAATCGTTGGACTATTCTTCGCAAAGGCCTTGCTCCATACTGGGGATCAAATCCCTTTTCCGCAAGAAGGGCCTTGGCCTTATCTGAAACCTGCAATTCCATACGTCGCTCCTGAAGACGTTTTGCGATTTTCGAAAGCTCCAGTTCGACAATCTTTCGAACCTCGGGTTTTCCAAGGTAGTTGAAAAGCACAATTTCATCAATACGATTCAAAAATTCCGGGCGAAATTGCTCTCGCAAGGCATCCATCACCTTTTCTTTCACCATTTCTTTCTTGCCTACCTCCGAGCCGCTCAAAAATCCGATGGGATTTAACTCCGCAATGTATTGCGAACCAATGTTCGAAGTCATAATGATAATCCCATTCTTAAACGAAGCAATTCTTCCCTTGGCATCTGTAAGCCGGCCATCTTCCAGAATCTGCAGCAACATATTAAATACCTCGGGATGCGCCTTTTCGATTTCATCGAACAGCACCACGCTATACGGTCTCCTGCGTATTTTTTCGGTAAGCTGGCCACCCTCTTCATAACCCACATATCCCGGAGGAGAACCAATCATCTTGGCCGTGGCGTGCCGCTCCATATACTCTGACATATCAATACGAATCAGAGCATTTGCATCGTTGAAAAGAAATTCAGCAAGGGTTTTGGCTGTTTCTGTTTTTCCTACTCCGGTAGGGCCAAGGAAAAGAAATGATCCCAACGGCCGGTTCTCTTCGGAAAGTCCGGCGCGATTTCTTCGGATCGCATTTGAAATTGCCTGAATTGCCTCTTCCTGCCCGATAACCCTTCTCGACAATACTTCTTCCATGCGTTCCAGTTTTTGTGCCTCCTGCTCCATCAGACGCATCGCGGGAATACCAGTCCATTTGGCAACTACCTTCGCCACATCCTCTTCGCTCACCTCTTCCTGCAAAAGAGCGTGATCTTTTTGAATTCTGGCAAGCTTTTTCTCTTCGTTCCGAAGCTTCTTTAAGAGATCGGGCATTGTGCCGTATTTGATCTCGGCTACCTTCTGAAGATTTCCGTCGGCCTGCTCGCGTTCAAGAGCAAAGCGTAGTCGTTCGATTTCCTGTTTGAGCTCTTTGATTTTCCCAATCGATTCTTTTTCAGTAACCCACTTTGCTTCAATCGCCTTGGAACGCTCCCGCAAATCCGCAAGCGCTCTTTCGATTACCCTGATGCGTTGCTCTTCTTCGGGTTCATTCTTCAATGCCTCTTTTTCAATTTCAAGCTTTTGGATTTCTCTTCGCAGCGAATCCAGTTCTACCGGATCTGATTCCATATCCAACCGTAAAGAACTCATGGCCTCATCCAAAAGATCGACTGCTTTATCGGGAAGAAACCGATCCGTAATGTAACGCGCGGCAAGATTCGCCGCGGCAATCAAAGCAACATCTTTAATCTTAACCCCATGATGCAATTCGTATTTCTCCTTGATGCCGCGCAAAATAAGGATAGTATCCTCGATAGAGGGTTCAGCAACATAAATCGGCTGGAATCTGCGTTCAAGCGCAGGATCCCTTTCAATGTACCGCTGATACTCTTTAAGAGTGGTAGCTCCGATTGCCCGGAGTTCACCGCGAGCCAAAGCCGGCTTCAGAAGATTAGAGGCATCAATTGCTCCTTCTGCAGCTCCGGCCCCAACCAAAGTATGCAATTCATCGATAAAAAGGAGATATTTCCCTCCGCTCCGTTCCAGCTCTTTTAAAAGGGTCTTGATGCGGTCCTCGAATTCGCCTCGGTATTTCGTACCAGCGATAATAGCTCCCAGATCAAGCGCAATGATTTCTTTATCGCGCAAACTCTCGGGCACCTCTCCTTTCACGATTTTCTGAGCTAATCCCTCTACCACGGCGGTCTTTCCTACGCCTGCTTCTCCAATCAGCACTGGATTGTTCTTGGTCCTACGCGAGAGCACCTGCATCAACCTTCGAATTTCATTTTCTCTCCCAATTACTGGATCGAGCTTGCCTTGTTTAGCAAGACGCGTAAGATTTCTTGCGTATCTTTCAATAACCTGATATTTCGATTCGGGATTGGGATCAGTAATCCGGACTCCTCCCCGAATTTGCGCTAATGCCTTGAGAGCGGTCTCATAATCAATCTTTCCATATTCAAGGGATTGAGCAGTATCAACTCCGCGAACAAAATTCGTTCGCTCGAGAACTTCTTTGGCTTTTGAAGGAGTATCGAGAAAAGCAAGAAAAAGATGCTCCACCGAAATATACTCGTCTCCCATTTTTACTGCCTCCTGCTTTGCACGCTCTAAAATCTTGGCCAGATCCTGTGTAAGATAAAACTGGCCAAACGGGTTTACTGCGGCAATGATAGGCAAACGATCCAGCTCAATAGAAATTCTGCGCTTTAAGTTTTCGATGTCAGCCCCCATTTTTTGCAGTAACGTCAAAATGACGCTATCTTCTTGCGCAATAAGAGCGGCAAGCAAATGAAGAGCATCCACCTGCTGCTGCCCCCTTTCTTGGGCCAAATTTTGCGCCTGAAAAAGCGCTTCTTGTGCTTTTTGAGTAAAATTGCTGTTTCCGTTCATATAGTAAACTTTAACATAAAATTTGCTTTTTAGCAAATGCGGAGCTTGGAAAGTACTCTGTTCTAGCCGCTCACTTCTCCCAAAACCGCAGTGAAAATCTTCTCCTGATTATCCCTCCATACCTTGATGACGATTTTGTCACCCGGTTTTCTCTTTTTTATTGCCTTTGCCAAGGTATACTCCTGCGTGAGGCGTTCCCCATTAATCTCGATAAGAACATCCCCCTCTCTTATCCCTGCCTTTGCCGCAGCAGAATCAGGGGCAACAGCCGGCTCTCCCTGCCCTCCCCGCATCACCAAAGCCCCATAATCAACGGTCAAATCTTTCTCTTGCTGCAATTTTCTCGTTATCATGCTATACCGCACTCCAAGCAAGGCATAGCTGATTCTCCCCTCAACCTTCACTTGTTCGATGCCTCGTTTTGCCTCATTCACGGGAATGGCAAATCCCATACTTTGCGCTCCCACCACCATTGCGGTATTCACCCCGATCACTTCTCCTGCAAGGTTCAGCAACGGCCCTCCCGAATTTCCCTTGTTGATTGCTGCATCGGTCTGAATGACATCTTCAATGGTCTCAACGAAACTGCCGCCCGAAGCAGTAATGGTTCGCCCCAATCCCGAAATTACTCCCACAGAAACGGTATTGTTAAACTCCCCCAAGGAATTCCCAACTGCTACTACCGTTTGCCCGATCTCCAAAACCTCTGAATCCCCTAAAAGAAGAGGGGTGAAAATCATTTGCTTGCCCTGCTGATCAATTTTTAACACTGCAAGATCCTGGAGGGGATCTCTGGCTAAGACAATTGCGGGATATGATTTCCCTTCACTTGTTGAAATAGTGTACGTAGCATTCTCTTCTCTTACCACGTGCTTATTCGTCAATACCATTCCTTCTTTGGAGATGACAAAACCGGATCCCTCGCCAAGTTCCTCTTCTTCGATGGGCTTGCCGTTTTTATTTAATGTTGATCCTGCTTCTGCGCCAGACGCCGTATTTTTCTTGATAACAATGCTCACTACTGAAGAAGCCGTCTTTTTTGCAACATCAATAATCTTCTGTTCTTCGCTGGTCTGAGGAACATACTCTTTTTCCACCACCGTTCGCTCAATCACCTTATCTGGTTCTTTGAAGGGCAGGGCAAAGACGGCATTGCTCTTCCATTTCTCGTATACAAATCCTCCGGCAAGACCTCCGCCAAAACCTGCTGCAGCAGAAAGCAACACAACAAAAAGAAGAATCCACAGCAAGTTCTTGTGCCTGAATGTGCGTTTGCCGATTCTTCTACTCTTGAGGGCTGGCTTTGGTAAAATTTTTAGATCTTTTTCTTCGTCCATTATGATTTTCTTAATTGCGTAATAATTGCGGGCAATTTCTCTGCCACAGCATCAATTTCTTCTGCTGTGGTATATCTTCCAAGAGTGATGCGCACCCCAGAAAGCGCTTCGCCTGCGGAAAAACCCATTGCCAAAAGCACATGGCAGGGCTCCTGACTTCTTTCAGAGCACGCAGAACCCGTAGAAACGGCGATACCCTTTTGATCAAAAAGAAATGCGATATCTCGCGCTTGGCATCCCTCAAATCTTATATGCACATTCGATGGAAGACGCTTTTGAGAAGAACCCGAAAGAGCTGCTCCAGAAATTTTTTTAAGAATGGTTTTGGTAAGCCGGTCCCTCAATTGCCGGATTTTGATTGCGGTCAGGGCCATACGGGGATTCTGAAGTTCTTGGATCGCTGTTCCCAACCCGACAATTCCCGGAACATTTTGAGTACCTGCTCTTTGATCATTCTCCTGCCCTCCGCCAAAAAGCAAAGGCCGAAGCGCAACCCCTGTTTTGACGAAAAGAGCGCCAACACCTTTGGGACCATACAGCTTATGCGCGCTCAACGTGAGCAAATCAACTCCCAACTTTTTCACGTCGCAAGAAAGATAAAGGGCTGCCTGCACCGCATCGGTATGAAATAGTATCTTGTATGTAGTATTTTGTATATTGTATTGAGAAAGCAATTTCCCAATTTCTGCAATGGGCTGAATGGTACCGATTACGCTGTTGGCATAGCCGATAGAAACGAGCGTGGTGTTGGGACGGATTGCGCGCTCCACCTCTTTCACTTCTATTATTCCTTCTGCATCGGGAGTAAGATAGCTCACTTCTGCCGCTCCTTCTTTTTCAAGGGTCCGGCATACTTCCAGCACAGATTCATGTTCAATAGCAGAAGTAATAACATGCGGCTTTGTTGCTCTTTTTTGTCCGACAATGCCTTGGATAGCAAGATTGTTTGATTCTGTTGCGCCGCCTGTAAAAATAATTTCTTGGGCAGCGCAGCCCAGAAAGTTGGCTACTTGAGTTCTTGCGTGTTCAATTGCTGCGCTGGCGCGCTGGCCATAGCCATGACGCGAAGAGGGATTGCCAAATTCCTTTTTGAAATACGGGAGCATTGCTCGCAAAACCTTAGGATCAACCGGTGTCGAAGCCGAATAATCAAGATAGATGCGTTTTCGCATGCAAAAAGTTCAATAAATATATTTCATTATACAATTCTTTTGCCTCATTCCAAATAGCATTCTCGCCATGAATTTTCAACCAGTACCACCATTCGGCGCCCCAGAGATAAAATTCATCAAAACCAGTGCGTTTCGCGTATGCAATATGCTGCTGAAAACGCTGCGGGTCCATTGTTCTATAATCTCCCTCCACTGTTCCAGTTACTGGCCATGGCTCTGCTTGCAGTTCTGTGATAATCACTTTTTTGTTGGGATATTTCATATGAAAAAGCTGCGCTTTTCTCTGGAAAATGGCTGGAGGAAAGGGATAATGAATCAATCCCAATGTCTCGCTTGCTCGAAAACGATACATCGAAATTCCAATAATATCAGCATATTCCCCAGCAAAAAACCATGAAGATGCAATGCCCTCATCTTGTAGAATAATTTGTCGCTGATCCAGCGTACGCACCAAATGTACTTCTTTTGGAAGCAAGGATACGTCTAATTTCGGGCAAATGCCCGAAGACGCGGTATATTCGTTTTCCACCTGCCATTTCTCAATAACATTCCAATTTTTGTAATGCTCAACAACCTCCTGAAGCATCGAAAGAACTGCTTCTTGGCGCTTTTCTTGCGATAAACCCCTTGCCCACTCTGGTATATGGCATTCGGGCCAGCGAGGAAGTTTTACGCCAATTGCTATGATTGCCTTGCCCTGTCTTTTTTCTAATTCTTGCAATTGCCAATCCCATAAAGAAAAATCGAATGCTCCCTCCTCCCGCTCCAACTCATTCCAATAGAGAGGAATACGGATATTCCTTACGCCAAGATCATCGAGCAAAGCAAGATATGTCTGGCGCCAATCCAATCCAAGGTCTCTTGCATAAGAATGAGAAAAAGTTATGCCCCATAGAATTTTTTCTGCGGGCTTGGGAACGCCCGTAAAGAAAAACAAAACAGCCGCAACCAGTAGCAAGATAATAGCTAAGAAAATACGCTTCATTTAATTCTTACTATGAAATAGCTCTCCTGCTTTTTGCCAAATATCTGTTTCGCCATGGGTTTTTAACCAATACCACCATTCGCTCCCCCACAAATAAAACTCATCAAAACCCGTATTCTTGGCATATTCGATGTTGTTTGAAAATTGTTCCGGACTCATGGTTTCATATTGCTCCTCAACGGAATATTGCGAAATCGGAGGTTTCACAACCCATGGTTCTGCCTGAAGTTCTCCCACAATAATCCGCACATTCGGATACCATATATGCAGCCATGCTGCTTTGCGATGATACATGATCGGAGGATACGGATATCGAACATAGCCAATAGTGGGATTATGGATAATACGGAATAGGGTGCTCGAGAAAATATCAGCCCGTTTTCCTGTTTGCAACCAAAAGGAATTCTCTCCGGTATCAGAAAGAATAATGGGGCGCGAAGGATCGGCTTTACGCACCAGCGCAATTTCCTGATCAAGAAATCTTTTCTCTATGCGCGGTTCCGGGCAATTTCCAAATCGCAGCATTGGTTCATTTTCCACCTGCCAAGCCCATACCGCGGGATTATCTTTAAAATGCTCAACTACTACACTAAGCATAGCTAGAATCTCTTTTTCCCGATCTTCTTTCGATAAATCCTTTGCCCATTCTGGAATTCGGCACTCAGGCCAGCGCGGTAATTTCATGCCAATTGCCAAAAACGCTTTTCCGCCCCGCTTTTCTAATTCTTGCAATTGCCAATCCCATGCAGAAAAATCGAACTTGCCCTTTTCTTTTTCTAACTCATCCCAATAAATTGGGATGCGAAACCTCCGAACCCCCATATCATCTACAAGCGCAAGGTACGTCTCTCTCCAATTAAGCCCAAGCGACTCTGCCTGCGAATGCCCGAATGTTGCGCCCCATGTAATATGTTCTGCTTGCTTTGTGTTGCCGATGAACAAGAAGATAAACACGCCCCCCAGCGTGAAAAGAAGGATAGCCAAAAAAATAAAGAAAATGCGGAAACGAAGGAATATAAATTTCATACCGCGAAAAACAAAAATCCTGCTCCTATACATGCCACGCCGATGATACGCCAAATGGCATTTGCACTAGAAAATTCTTCTTTCAATATGTCTGGGTTTTTAAAAGACAATATCGCAACAAATACGAGCAAAAATGCGTACTGCACTCCCTGCAATGCGCTCATTAAGGCGACTTGAAATGGCCTTGCCAGATACAACGCCACCTGCTGCAAGAGAAATGCGAACATGCCGGCCCCTTTTCCCGATAGAAATGGCAAAAGAATGCGCTTCTGCTGCACTGGATTTTGTTGTTTCCGAAATACAACTCCACGCGTAACGGGAAATACAAGGAAAGAAAGCGAGGCCAAAAACCCACCCCAGCGCATCCACATAAATCCATTCAGAAATCCGCCTTCATCATACACGTTCTTTGTCAAAACAAGGGAAAAGGAAAAAAGAAACGCAATCACGAGCGCATTGCCCATATCAAACCATGAGGGCCGAAATTCAAGCAAAGAACCTCGCAACGATAAAAAGAATGTCCCTACAATAAACAAGACCAGCGCAATCAGAATGTTTTGCGAAAGTTCCACTGGTTCAGAAAGAATGCTTATTGCCATAAGAGATGTAAAAATAGGCACAAGCGCCCCCACCATCGGCACAATTCTGGATACCCCGCCCCGAAACACTGCTCGGTACAAGGCATAAATGCCAAGCAGGCCGATTGCTCCAGCTGCCAAACCTCGCAAGGCAAAGGGCAGGCCCAAAAACTGAAATCCCAAAGGAATAAGCGCAACCGCAAGAATGCCGGTGATGCCGGTATAAAATGCGTACACGCGGGGATGGGGCAATGGGCCTGCCAAAAGATACCGATCCGTTAAGGAAGAAAATGCAAAAAGGAAGTATGAAAATATTGTTACAAAAAGCCACACCATGATACAAATTTTCAATTATCAACTATCAATTTCCAATGAACTGGTTCTGCAGATTTCGGCATATGTATTTGCGCTGGGGCGAGGCCGCCTCTCTAATGTTTCAAAATCAACCTCGACCAATCCAAATTTCATATGAAATCCCTCTGCCCATTCAAAGTTATCGAGCAACGACCAATGAAAATATCCCCTCACATCAGCCCCCTCTTCAATTGCTTTATGCAACTCTTGCAAATGTTCGACTATAAAAGCTGAGCGATGATCATCCTTTGCATTCGCAATACCATTTTCCGTAATAAAAATGGGTAGCTTAAACCTTTGCAAGGATTTTACCACATGGTACATACCACGAGGATAAACTTCCCACCCAAAATCGCTTAGAATATCTCCTTCTGTAAAAGATCCTCTACGGAATGAAAATTTTATACGCCTATAGTGGTTTACCCCAATAAAATCCTGTGAGTTTTTAATTTGATCCAAAAACCATTGATCTTTAACATACCGCAGTACAAAAACAACTGGAATCTGTAAAACATGAAATATCCCCCCAGATGATTCTAAATAGTTAATCGCATGCGCAACGCCTACTTTTGCTTCGGGATTTCGATCATGAATAACTTTATAGGCCCTTTTATGGGCTTTTATCATTGTAAAAGTAGCTTGCAACATCCCTAAGAAATTATTTCGTTTAAATGGCGGGAAACTTCCTGATCCATACCCCTTCACAAGCAGAATAAGGGGTTCATTGATTGTGACCCAATAGCGCGCATCATTTCCAAGCCGCTCTACAACAAATTGCACATATCGCTCGAAATACTCTGGAGCTTTTTTATGAGTCCATCCACCTTTTTCTGCAAACCATTGTGGAACTGTATAATGGTGCAATGTTACGAATGGTTCCAGCCCCCGCTCTTTTGCGGCACGGATCACCCTGCGATAATGCTCGATTTCTTCTTCTTGAAACTTGCCCTCTTGGGGCTCAATGCGCGCCCACTCAATAGAAAAACGATACGCATTGTTGTGCATTGCTTTTGCCAAATCAAAATCTTCTTCGTAGCGATTGTATGAATCGCATGCTCTTTGCGATTTATGGGGCACCTTGCCTTCCTGTTCTGCCTTCCACCAATCTGAATAAATATTATTCCCCTCGACTTGATGAGCAGAAGTTGCAGTACCCCAAAAAAATCCCTGAGGAAATAAAAGTGTCCGAGCCATTATGGTATCATACCATGCTACTCATAAGGCAGAAATTCACTTCTTCTGCGCAATTTCCAAGCGGCAAAAGCAAGAGGAACAGCAATGAATATGGGAATCAGCAAACCAGTTCCAGAAAACTGAAGAACTGCAAAAGGAATATCCGCAAAAAAATCTACCACCCAAAAGAAGTAGGAAAGCAACCAAACCAAAGGCAAAGAAAGCAAAAATCCTCCGATCGTGCCGAACAGGGAACCCACGAAAAGAAACAGAGCTCCAAAGCCAAGCAAAAATGGCATCAGAGGGAGGACGAGAATATTAGTGACCAGCGATACGAGAGAAAAATACCCGAAATTTGAAATCATAATGGGCAAGGTAAATGCTTGAGCAGAAAGCGTAGTCGCAAGGGTCTGTTTTATCCCAAGAATACTCGGCACGCGACACAAGGCCTTCTTTAAAAAAGGCAAAAATGCAATCATGCCAAGCACTGCGAAAAACGAAAGGAGAAATCCAATATCAAAAAGCCATAACGGCTGAAAAACGAGCATCGCAACCGCAGCATAGAGCAGAATTCGCAAATCATTTCCCGGCCTGCCCATAATCTGGGCAATTAAAAAAGTGCTCCCCATAATTCCTGCCCGTATTGCTGATGGCTGCAAACCCGTAAAGGTCACATAAGCCCCTATCAAGAAAAGAACAAGGAAAATCGCGTGCTTTCGCCATAGCCCAATTCCCAAAAGAAATGCCATGGCAATATTAATCAAGATAACAATATTCATTCCAGAAATTGCCATGATGTGCCGCACGCCGCTGCGATTTAACTGATCGCGAAGTTCTTGCGAGAGCGTATCCTGATCTCCAAGCACAAGTCCGGCAACCATCTGATCCTGGGGATACGGAAAACGCTGGAGAATAAGAGTTCTCAATCCATTTTTTATTCCTTCCATCTGCTGCCAAAACGCAAGGAATATTCCTTGGTTCGCAGATTGCTTTTGCAATTGAATTTCTTTCGTATAGAGCACCGCATAGACGCCTTGGCGCAAAAGAAAGTCGCGATAGGAAAAATCAGCAAATTGGGGCGGCTGCTGCAAAGTCCCGCGAATAGAAATGGTGTCGCCATAATGAATGCCATCTTTTCTCGGGGCATACACCAAAACTTTAGCATCAAGATGTTCTGGTTTTACAAAAATACGAAGTTGGCTTCCCTGGGGAGTGGGTTCTTTCACTACCCGGGCAGTAACTTCCACCTGATGCCCGATAATCTCTGCAAAAAGGAGCTGCTGTTGCTCAATTTCCGAATAGGCAAAGAATATGCGCAAAGCACCAAATCCAAAAGCAATGCAAAGCAGTCCCAATACAATCTTGGGGTATGTTCGCCAAGTAAAAATAAGGAGAAAAATCCCTGCAGTAAAAATAAAAAAAATCTGCCACAACGAAATAGTAATGACAGAAGAAATAAAAATGCCCGCGAGAAATGCGAGGCATAAAAGGAAAGGGATCATTCTCCTAGCGATCAAATCCGGTAGCAATGATTGTCAGCTTCACTTCGCCCTGCTTTAAACTTTTATCATACACCGCTCCAAAGATAATTTTGGCATGCGGAGAAACTTTTTCTTTGATTTTTTGCGCCGCTTCCTGAACCTCACCCAAGCTGATATCTTCTGCGCCTGCAATATTAAACAATACTCCACGCGCTCCCTTGATTGA
Organism: Candidatus Wildermuthbacteria bacterium; assembly: GCA_016186115.1. Lineage (GTDB taxonomy): Bacteria > Patescibacteriota > Minisyncoccia > Minisyncoccales > UBA10102 > JACPMK01. Next base: position 117,140 of record JACPMK010000003.1, on the reverse strand, counting down.
CATATCAAGGAGGGGCGACTGAAGAGCCATCTCAAGCGCAAATTCGATGCGCTTTTCGCCTTTTGCCCGCCCCATACCAAATACTGCCTGCCCGGAATGCCCCATGATGCTCTTTACATCCGCAAAATCAAGATTAATAATCCCGGGCATTACAATAAGATCGGAGATCCCTTGCACGGCCTGTCGCAAAATCTCATCTGCTTTCCAAAACGCATCAAGCACTGTGGTCTCGGCGTCAGAAAGCTTTACAATCTGATCATTCTGAATCACAAGCAGCGTATCCACCTTTCCGCGCAACTCCTCCAGCGCTTTATCGGCTAATCGCATACGCCATGCTCCTTCGAAAGAAAAGGGCTTGGTAACAACGGCAATGGTAAGAGCTCCTTGGCTCTTTGCAATTTCTGCAAGAATAGCAATTGCTCCTCCGCCAGTCCCTCCCCCAAGCCCGGCAGCAAGAAACACCATGTCTGCTCCGCGCAATACCTGGGTCAATTCCTCTCTGCTCTCCTCTGCCGCTCGTCTGCCAATTTCAGGATTCATGCCTGCCCCCAATCCCTGCGTGCTTTCGTTTCCAATGCGAACTTTTTGATGGGCTCTGATCTTTTTTAAGTCCTGGGCATCAGTATTGACGGCAATCAACTCAATCCCCTTCACCTTTGCCTGCATCATACGATTGATTGCGTTGCCGCCGGCTCCTCCAATTCCTATAACTTTAATAATAGTTCCTTGGTTCATAGAAAAATTACGGAATGAAAAGCCGGAATACTTTTTTTATTCTTTGGAGAAAAGGGTTATCCTCAAGGAAAGTCCGGGGAGCGTATTCCTGGAGTTCGATCCCCCGGTATAATAACCCCAAGGCAACGGCAAACGCAGGATCTTCCGGGAAACCTACAATCCCACTGGGCAGGCCAACCTTGGTCGAAAGTTTTAATTCTTTCCTTGCAAAGTCCGCAAGGGAAGGAAGCTTTGCTCCCCCTCCCGTCAAAATAATTCCTGCTGGCAACTTTTCCTGTCGTTCAACTTGCTTCAATTCTCTTTGAATACATTGAAAAATCTCATTGATACGCGCCTCGATAATATGAGAAAGGAGCTTTTGAGAGAATGAAAAGTGCGTCCCATTGTCCAAAGCAATTTTTTGTATCTTTTTCCCCTTCGAGGCCAATATCCCATACTCAAGCTTAATCCGTTCTGCAAGAGCAGGATCAACCCGTAATCCAATCGCAATATCATTGGTAATGTTTTCAGAGCCAACAGGCAACACGCTCGTATGGATCAAATCTCCTTCTTCAAATACTGCCAGACCCGTCGTTCCCGCGCCAATATCAATGACCGCGGCTCCCACTTCCTTTTGTCGGGGGCTAAGAACTGCGGCCGCATCTGCCAGTGGCGACACGACCATATCAGCGATTCCAACCCCGCTCGAAAGCACTGCATCGCTCAAGTGCTTCATGTATGGGGAAAATGCGCACAATGCAAGCACATTCACTTCGAGTCGTACGCCCTTCATCCCTACTACTTCTCTTAATCCTCCCGTACCGTCAACAATAAATTCCTTTGGTATCACGTCAAGTACCTCTTTATTTGATTCCAATGACAATGCTTGGGCTGCCTGCAACACTCGCTCTACATCCTCTTGCGAAACATTGCCATCGGCGCGAGATACCGCGACAATGCCATGGGAAGGAGTAATAAAAATGTGCCCTCCGCCAATATTAACCACGAATTCTGTAATTGGCAAAGAAGCCATGCTTTCCACCTTGCCCATGAGAATTCCAATCTTTTTTGCAACCTCATCCGGATTTACGATTGTTCCTTTTCGTACCCCCGAAGAGGGCTCTTGGGCTGCGGCGACAATCTCAAATTCGCCGCCTTCATTTTGTCGCGCTACTACCATTTTCAAAGAATGGGTTCCTAAATCCAACGCAGCAATACTATGGAGTTTCATTGTAATAATACATTTCCTTTTTTGTCATTTCGTGCTCTTTTATTCGCCCCGCTTCGTGATCGTAGCCAAGAAGATGCAACACTCCATGAATGAGCATCCTTCCAAGCTCTTCTTTGTATGTTATACCATATTTCTTGGCATCTTTCCTAATCCGAACGGGGCATAATACAATTTCTCCCAAGCCAAGCTCCGGTTCTTCAAAGGAAAGGACATTAGGAATAGAATCTTTGCCGCGGTACATGCGATGTAACTGCTTTGCTTTTTGGGCGTCAACCAGCACGATCGAAAGATCCGCATTTTTTTGCTGCTCCCGTTCAAGAATGTTATATGCTATCCTCTTGAGAAACAGCGCATCAACCTTCTCATGCGAAAGATTTGTAATCTTTACCATTGTTGGATCAATACTATTGTATCTCTTCTTCTTTGCTGTTGGCAAGAGAGAGAAACAAAGCACATCAGTAATATAATTGATGAGTTTGTCAATTGACAAATATGCTAGATCGAATAAAATAGAGTTGATGTCGAGAACTATTAAAAAATAGTACCTCTTTTAGGACTTTTTTTGTGCGCGCATTCGCTCGATGCGCCCGCACATTTGAAGTTCTGTACCTATGGAAGAAGAACAGTGCCAAGATCAAAATCTTATCGTCGATCCTATTATATATGCATTAACGCAGGTAAATGTAGTATCGGATGACGAATTATTTGAACTCACATTCGCCTCTGGAAATCGGGCGCGTAAGTATCAAACCTCGCCAAAGCATGCCAAGCGCATTATGCTTCTTTTGCAAAAGCAGCTCGATGCCTACGAACATAAACACGGGGAACTACAAATTCAATCTCCCAAGCCAAAAGTCAAACACGCGGAAGATCCGAAAATAGGATTTGTGCGTGAATAATAATGAAACGCGGGGTTTGAAAAATTGCGCAAGCTAGCTCGTGCAATTTTTTACCGGAGAAGCAACCGGACCCGATTCCGGATCAAAATAGCGCGGAAACCGCTTTATATCCAAACGCATAATTTCCGGAACGATGTTTTTGTCTGATACAAAAGATTGACGATCCTTATCCCAACGAAACGCGCGCACATCCCATTCCACAATGCATTTTTCAGAAGATGCGCTTCCGCTGGCCTGATAGAGTAGGCGAAGCTCGGGTATCATTCCGAAAAACTCATAATGAAGAGCAGATGCTCCATCGAGAAAAACTTCCGCAGGCAAAGGATCGCCATTCGACGTAGCAAAAGAAGCCAAAAGCGGCTTCCCATCGGAAAAACGAAAAAGCACTACTTCTTCGGTATAAGCTCCTACGCACCCGTTGTTCACCATTGCCTCGGGAACACCGTCTCCAGAGATATCTTTCTCCGCAAAAATTTGGATAGGTATACTCATACAGCCCTGAAATGCCGACTGAAGAATGCGCGCTATCTCATTCGCTTGGTCGCCCCATTGAGGAATTTCTTGACTGTTGCTTGCTGGCTGCTGGGTTTTTTTTGCTTGATTCTCGTTTTCATTATTCTGCTCTTTGCCGGGTGTCTTTATCAAAAATTGATATACAAAAATACCTCCGACTAGTCCAAAAAGAAAAAGGAGGCCAACTCGAATGATAAGAGAGCTTTTTTTGGCATGGGAACGGCGCTTTGCCATAACTAACCAACTATGTCTACGCTTTCAATATAATAACGCCCATCCATACGAATAACTCGTATGATTTCAATCGGCTGGGGAATTGGAGCAAGTAATTTTGCCTGAAAACGAAACTCATTTTCTCCGAGACGTTCTCGTTTGAGAATTTCGTAGGCAGTAAATCCTTCAAAACGGATTTTCCCTTGCGAGATATCCTCCATTGCTCCCTCGGTAACGTATTGGGTAACTTCGGCTTGATTGCCTGAAACCCGGGCATTGAGAAATAGACGCACCACATCTTCTGCGTCTCTTTCTTCCATACGGCTTATGAGCTCCTGCTGCCGCTTCATTTGCTCTTCAAGAGTTCCCACGCGATTCTTCGCCAAACGCTGATATTGCCATGCCAAAATTCCCAGCCCAACCATCATAATGAGAACGGCAGCTCCAAATGCTTTCCAGATATCTTTCGCAAAAACTTTTGTATCTTGCTCATCCATTACGTTAGAGATTCTTTTACGATTCTGCTCACAATGGCGCCGTCGGATTTGCCTTTTACTTTGGGCATTAGTTCTGCCATAACCTTGCCCATGTCTTTTGGCCCTGCGGCGCCTGTTTTTGCGATGGCTTCTTTTACCAGTGCGCGTAGTTCTTCTTCTGAAAGCTGCTGGGGAAGATACCCCTGCAGTACTTCTAATTCCCTTTTCTCTTTCACTACCAAATCCTGCCGCCCTCCCTTTTCGAATGCCTCGATTGACTCTCTGCGCTTTTTTGTTTCGGACGCGATGACTTCTTCTATTTCCTCCTCCGACAATTCGCTTTTTTGCTGAAGTTCTGCTTCGGCGATACTTGGATTTTCTTTCCAAATTTTATAGCGTTTTGCTTTTTGTTTCTCTATAAACGAAGAAGAGAGCATGCGTAATGCTCCCACCTTCACGGCATCCCCTTTGCGCAGGGCATCCTTGAGGTCTTCTTGAATTTGTTGTCGCGATGCCATTGAAAAGTCCTATATTTTCCCGAGCTTCACTAACTTTTCGTACTCCTGTCTTTTCTCCAGGCGACGGATAGCTGCTTTCTTTTTGGTCTGTTCACTTTTCGGCCTCGCGCGGAAACGAGCCCTTTTCGCCGAATTTAAAATACCGCTCGCCCGCAAGCGTTTGGTAAAACGGCGAATGAGAGAGAGATTGGTCTCTCGTTCATTTTTCCTCACCTCAAGCGGCATATGATCTTGCATGTTGTTCATAAAGGATATCCTAGCAGATGAAGGTGTAAATGGTCAACTATTTGGCCTCCTTGTCTGCCGACATTAAACTGAAGCTTATATCCCGGAAACTTTTGTTCTTCGGCGATATGTTTTGCCACAAATATCATCTCTGCAATCAATTCTTTATCTTGCTCTCCCAATTCTGCAACCGAAGCAATATGCTTTCTCGGCACAATCAACACATGGAAAGGGGCCTTGGGATGAATATCTTTAAAAACCACAAATCGCTCGTCTTCGTAGACCAGTGTTGCAGGCTCCTCTTTGTTTACAATTTTGCAGAAAAGACATTCCATTGTCCTTTTTCGTCTTTACTTTTTAAGTCGCCGTTTTACCTCTTCTACTGCTTTATCTAGGGAAACAGTTGCTTGTTCTCCAGTGTCCATCTTTCTTATGACGATCGAATTTTCTAAAACCTCCTTTTGCCCCAAGATAAGGGTGTACTCAACATGCAATTTATCTGCTCTGCCCAACTGGCTGCGCAAAGAATCCCTCCCCAATGATTCTGCAACAAGAATATTTGCCCTTCGAAACTCCTCCATAAGTTTCAAGCTCTTCTTTTTGGCAAGATCTCCAAGTTGGGCAAGAAAAATTTTTGGCTGCTGAACTTTAAGAGACACAGTTCCCATTTGCTTCATCAAAGAAACAATACGCTCTACGCCCGCCGCGGCTCCCGAAGCCGGAGTATCCTTTCCTCCGTATAGCTTTACCAGCGCATCATAACGGCCGCCCCCTGCTAATGCATTTCGCACAGGTTCCTGGTTTTCCTCGCCGGATTCGGGCTGCGGAACAGCAATCTTGTCAGAAAAAACTTCAAATACGGTCTTGGTGTAGTAATCAAGCCCTCGCACCAGATAGGGATCCAAATGATAGGGAATGTCGGCCTCATCAAGAAACTCCAGAAGCGACTTGAAATGATTTTTGCATTCTTCGCACAAGTGATCGATGATCTGGGGCGCTTGCGACCTTACTCTTTTACACTTTTCTTCTTTGCAATCGAGAATCCGCAAGGGATTGATCTTGAGCCGCCTTCGGCAGTCAACGCATAGTGAATTTTGTCGTGAGCGGAAAAATCCAGAAAGAACTTTTTTATAATATGGCCGGCACTGATAATCGCCAATACTGTTTACTTCGATAATCAAATGAGAAAATTTGAGTTCTGATAAAATCGCGTAGAAAATTTGAATAATTTGAGCATCAATGGAAGGGCTCTGTTCGCCAAAAACCTCGAAATCAACCTGATGGAACTGACGATACCTTCCTGCCTGCGGATGCTCGTAGCGAAACAATGGCCCTGTGGTATATAATTTCACGGGCTGGGGCAAGGCGATCATGCCATGCTGAATGTGGGCGCGGGCAATGCCCGGAGTAAATTCCGGGCGCAACGCCAGAAAATCGCCTCCCTTTGTTTTCAACACGTACATTTGTTTTTCTACGATATCGGTGGTTGCGCCGGTGCCCTTTTCATAAAGCTGGGCATCCTCAAGAATCGGTATATCAATACGGTCAAAGCCATAATACGAAGCAATTTCATCAACAACCGAATAAATCTTTTGAAAATACGGCTGATCTTCGGGCAGTATATCGTGGATACCAGTTGGGGTCTGAAATTTTAATTTTGGTGCCATGCTATTTAGTAAGAATAATTAGGGGCTTGAATATATGCCAGCCCGCTTACGGGAAATACTCGTATCAATACCCTTCCAATGATTTTATCGCGAGGCAATACTCCCCATGCCCTTGAATCGGAAGAGAATAACCGGTTATCGCCCAAGACGAAATATTCATTACTCTTCAACGTGACCTTCAGAGAACCAGTGGTTTCGGTCTGCGAAGAAAGGTACGGTGACTCATCCAATACTACCGCTTTCCTTCCCCCCACCTCATTATACAGCACAACCTTGCCATCTTTTATCTCTATCGTTTCACCCGGAAGCCCCACAATTCTTTTAATATATCTTTGTGAGGGATTGCCCGGAAACTGAAAAACAATGACTTCTCCTCTCTCTGGTTCGCGCAATCGGTAGGACAGCTCATCAACGATAAGATAATCTCCGTTGTGATAATTTGGCTCCATGGAGCTGCCGCGCACCAAAAATGGCTGGAAAACCAATGTTCGCAACGGCACTACGATAACCAAAACAATAAACCCAATGATAAGGAACTCTTTGACAATGCCGAGGAAATTTTTCATAAAGTACTGCTCTATCATAACAGATTTTCAGGCATTTTCAAGAAGTGATATAATCTCTTACATAGAGTATGAAATACCTCATCATTGGTCTTGGCAACCCGGGAAAGCAATATGAACATACCCGTCACAATGCGGGATTTATGGCGCTGGATGCGCTGGCGGCAAAATTCGAATTTCCCGAATGTAAACTTCACAAAAAATCGGAATCTCTCATCTCCGAAGGACGGATCGATGGGGCCGACGTTCTTTGCGCCAAGCCCCAGACCCTCATGAACAACTCCGGCCTCGCCGCGAAATTGCTTTATGCTAAATACAAAATACTAAATACTAAATACCTAGTCGTTGTCCACGACGACATCGATCTGCCCCTTGGCCAACTCAAAATTTCCTTTGCCAGCGGATCTGCCGGCCACAAGGGCGTGGAGTCCATCATTGAGCAGCTCGGGACAAAAGATTTTATAAGAATCAGAATTGGCATTCAGCCGCTTGCGGGAAAACCGGAGGACGTTGAAAATTTCGTGCTCCGCAAATTTACCCCGCAAGAATTGCAAGCCATACGCAAAACAATAGATAGTATTCCCGCAATGCTGCAAACAATCATCGACCAAGGCCTCGACCAAGCAATGAGTTTAATAAGGAAATAAGGATATGAAGGAAGTTTGACTTCCTTCATATCCTTCATATCTCCTTAGCGATGTGTATAAGTAAGAAGATGAGATCAGTATACAAAAAGAGAGCCGAGGATGATTCAATGCATCCTCGGCTCTCTTTGAAAATTCGAAAGATTGTTTTATATATGGATTGTGGATGGAATATACTTATCCCGATAAAACCGTACAAAATTTATTGATCGTCGCTATCACCCCCTACTTTTTGGAAAAGGGGAATGTTTGGTTTGAAGAGAATTTGCAAAAAATTCTCGCCGCGCGAAAAACCCAACCATTTTTTCAAGACAACGTTATTTTTCTTGAAGTCGGTCAAACATATCCCCTCACTCAATTACTTCGCAGAATCGATGAATTGGGTTATGAAAAGGTTTTTCAGGTGCAAGATTTAGGAGAATTCGCTCATCGAGGGGGAATCGTAGAAATCTTCCCCATCAATACGAGCCATCCGATCCAAATTGAATTCAAGGGAAACACCATAGAATATATTCATGCTATAGCAGGAAAATCCTATACCGAAGGAGAAGAACAAAAAATAAAAGAAATTCTCAAAAAGCGGCTCAAATCACAGCGAATTTTTTCTGATCTCAAAGGACTGAAGCCCGGGGACTACGTCGTGCACCTCGATCATGGCGTTGCGCGATTTGCCGGCATCGCAGCATCCCTCCATACTGAATACCAGATACCAAATACTACATACTACGAACTTGAGTACGCGGCTGGCGACAAGCTCTTCGTACCAGTAGGGCTGGAAAGAAAACTTTCCCGCTATGTTGGCTTTGCCGAGCCGCACATTTCCCGTCTGGGATCTTTGCTCTGGCAAAAGACCAAAAAGAGAATATGGGAAGAAGTGGAAAAAATGGCAAAACAATTGTTGGAACTTTATGCCAAAAGAGAGGTTACAATGCGGCCTCCCTATCTTGCAACAAATGAAATCGGAGAAAAAGTAACAGCAACATTCCCCTATCAGGAAACGCCGGATCAAACGAAAGCGCTTGAAGACATTAAGCATGACGTATCCGGTACGCGGCCAATGGATCGCATCGTGTGCGGAGATGTTGGCTTTGGGAAAACTGAAATCGCGCTGCGGACCATGGTCATGGCCGTGGAAAACGGATACCAAACTGCTCTCCTCGCGCCCACCACCATTCTCGCCTATCAGCATTTTCAGAATTTTCAATCGCGGCTCAAAAATCTACCTTTTCGCATAGCCCTGCTTTCACGGCTCCAATCCAAAAAAGAACAGCGACAAATTCTTTCCCAGATCGAAAACGGGCAAATCGATATGGTTATTGGCACGCATCGATTGCTCTCTTCGGATGTAAAATTCCGCAACTTGGGGTTGCTGGTAATTGATGACGAACAACGATTTGGCGTGAAGCAAAAAGAAAAACTGCGAGAAATGCGCGCATCGCTCGATGTGCTTTCGCTCTCTGCAACGCCCATCCCCCGCACCTTGTACATGGCGCTTTCTTCTCTCAAAAATATCTCGCTCATCTATACGCCCCCTGCCGGAAGAATGCCGGTACAAATTGCTGTGGCGCAAAGAAAAGAAAAAACCATCAAGCAAGCGATTGAAACAGAACTAAAAAGAAGCGGGCAGATATATTATCTGCACAATCGCATCGGCACCATTGAAGAGGTGAAAAAATATCTGGAAAAAATTGTGCCCAGTGCAACAATCGGCATTGCTCACGCCAGGATGAAAGAGAAAACGCTCATTCGCATTGTGGACGAATTTAGAGAAAAGAAATTCGATATGCTTGTGGCAACAACCATTATTGAAAATGGCCTTGATCTGCCAAATGTAAATACCCTTATTGCAGATGATGCGACAAAACTAGGACTGGCACAGGCATATCAAATCCGGGGGCGAATCGGGCGCGGAGCCAAAACCGCCTATGCCTATTTCTTGTATGGCGCCCGCAAACTTGGCGAAAAGGTGAAACTGCGATTGGATGCCTTAAAAGAAGCTGGCGAATTAGGTTCTGGCTATCGCATTGCGATGCGCGACTTGGAAATCCGCGGCGCAGGAAATATTCTTGGACGGGAACAATCGGGCAGCGTCAATGCCGTCGGCTTGAATCTTTACTGTCAGATGCTTTCTGAAGCAGTGGAAAAATTAAAGCCGTCAGACCAGAAGGTCTGACGGCAAAGATCGAGACGAGGAACGCGCCCTCGCCTATGCAATATGTAAAAGATCTACTTGAGGAAAGATGGGCTGCGACGTCCCTACCCCATCTGATCTGAATCGCCCCGCAAACCAATTGTATAGCGCATCAATCGTTGCATCGCGGACCGTAGCGCCTTGCAACCAACGCAACCAGCTATGCTGGAGCTCTAACGCTTCCCGAAGGGTCTGCTTCTCGCTACAGGGCGGGGTATCAAATCCAAAGTTGAGTATACCGGGAGAACCAAAAATAGTCCAATCCACTTCCCAGTAAAAACCGGCGCGTGCCTCTGCTGCTCTTCTGGTGCCGCATATGGAAATTTTCCCTTCCGCACCATGAATCTCCAGTTTTTGTTTTTCAGCAACCGAAATCTCCAAGTCCCACCTCCATGAAGATCTTACTTCCAATGTATTACAATCTTAAAGATGAGTCAAATTTTTTATTCACCACGCGCTGTGATACCATAAGGGAAATACCCTTTACTCTGCCACAAATACTTTACATCCATCGAAAGAAATTCTATATTGTGAGGGTTATTGAATGAGATTGAACAAAGCGTATATGAAACTCGTTATTGTTGAAAGCCCCACCAAAGCAAAAACAATTCAGCAATTTCTTGGCAAGGACTACAAAATAGAGTCCTCTTTTGGGCATGTGCGCGATTTGCCCAAATCAAAGCTCGGCATTGATGTTGAGCACAATTTCGCTCCTGCATATATTATTCCCACCAAAGCAAGAAAAACGGTGAGCGCATTAAAAAATGAGGTGAAAAATGCGAATGAAATCATCCTTGCAACCGATGAAGACCGTGAAGGGGAAGCAATTTCATGGCACCTTGCCCAAGTCCTTGACTTGGAAAATTCGAAATCCGAAGCACGAAACTCGAAACCGATTCAAAGAATTGTCTTCCATGAAATTACAAAGCAGGCAATCGAAGAAGCATTGAAAAATCCGCGAGACATTGATATCCGCCTTGTTGATGCCCAGCAAGCGCGCAGAATACTCGACCGTTTGGTTGGGTACAAACTCTCCCCATTTCTCTGGAGAAAAGTTGCGCGCGGATTGTCTGCCGGAAGAGTGCAGTCGGTTGCGGTGCGACTCGTGGTGGAACGGGAAAGAGAAATCCGCGGATTCGAGCCAGAAGAGTATTGGAGCATCGAAGCTATGCTTCGAAAATTTTCAAATGACCAATACGAATTTACCGCAACGCTTGTTGCAAAAGATGAAAAACCAATCCCAAAATTAGGAATAAAAAATGAGAATGAAGCAAAACAAATCCTCAAGGAACTCGAGGGAGCAACGTATCAAATAGCAAATATCGAGAAAAAAGAAACCAAACGCAATCCTCTTGCACCTTTTACCACTTCAACTTTGCAACAAGAAGCATGGCAGCGTTTGCGATTTTCCGCAAAACAAACCATGGCCACGGCGCAACAGCTTTATGAAACCGGACTTATCACCTATCACCGCACCGATTCTTTCAACCTTTCCAAACTCTCCCTTTCTCTCGCAAAACAATTCATTATCAATACGTTGGGACAAAATTATTGGCCCGGCTTTTCGCGGCAGTTCAAAACCAAATCCCGCGGCGCGCAGGAAGCCCACGAAGCAATCCGCCCGGCATACCCCGACAAAACTCCGGAAACGCTCAAGAATAATATAAATCCGCAGCAATACAAACTCTATAATCTCATCTGGCAACGATTTATCGCAAGCCAAATGTCTCCAGCGATTTTTGATTCAACCAATGTTGATATTGCAGCAAAAAATTATACCTTCAGATCCTCGGGACAAACCTTGCGCTTCGATGGATTTCTCAAGGTCTATCCCATGAGATTTACCGAAACCGAACTTCCGCCATTGGAGAAAGACGAGGCGCTTGAACTGCAAAAAATTATCCCAACACAACACTTTACCGAACCCCCTCCGCGCTATACCGAAGCTACGCTGGTAAAAGCGTTAGAGAAATATGGCATTGGCCGCCCCTCAACCTACGCCCCGACTCTTTCCACCATTCAGGAACGCAACTATGTGGAAAAGGACGAACAAAAGCGTTTTCGTCCAACCGACATGGGAGAGGTCGTCAGTGATCTTCTCGTGCAACATTTTAAAAACATTGTTGATATTAATTTTACCGCAAAAATGGAAGGAGAGCTGGATGAAATTGCCGAGGGCGAAAAGGAATGGGTGCCTGTGATCCGAAATTTTTATGAGCCATTCTCCAAGAATCTTGAACAAAAATACAAAGAAATTTCGAAAAAAGAAATTGCGCAAGAAGTAACCGACAAACTCTGCCCGCAATGCGGCGCGCCGGTTGTGATACGCCTTGGAAGATTTGGCAAATTCTATGCCTGCACAAAGTTTCCCGGATGCAAATATACAGAATCGCTTGCAAACAGCGGAAATACTTCGCTTGGCATCTCGTGCCCAAAATGTCAAAAGGGAGAAATTGTTACCAAACGCACCAAGCGGGGAAAAATTTTCTATGGATGCAATCGCTATCCAGAATGTGATTTTGCTTTGTGGGACAAACCCATAAACAAAACCTGCACCGAATGCGGCTCTTTGCTTGTGGAAACAAAGCGAAAGCAGATCAAATGCTCCAATCCCGCATGCAAAAACTCAAAAGCAGAAAGTTTACAAAAGCCCGAACCTGCCGTATAATAGCATTTGCTTCGTATTGCTTAGCCGGGCTAAGCAACTTAATGCAAATATGCCGGGGTGGTGGAACTGGCAGACACGCGGGACTCAAAATCCCGTCTTCGCAAGGAGGTGAGGGTTCAACTCCCTCCCCCGGCACATCTTCTTTATAAACCAAGCGCAGAGGATTCCGATTGCGGCTCCCGCGAGAATATCAGAAAACCAGTGGACTCCGGCAAAAACTCTTCCCAAACCCATTACAAAACTAAGGAGTAAAAGCACTACTCCTATTTTTTTATTGTAAAAGTATACAACGGTGGCAATTGCAAAATAAAATGCAGCATGCCCCGAAGGAAATGAACCAGAAAGTTCAGGATGATTAATAATAGGCAAAAAATGTTCTACGACAAAAGGGCGATCGCGATGCCAAATAAATCGAATGATCTCGGTGATAATCCCACGCGAGAGAACTACGGCAGCAATCATCTGCCAAAGCATGATCTTATACTTTTGAAAATTTCTCACCAGCAGAATACAAACAATAAAAATGATGAGGTATCCGCTGTAATCTGCGGCAAATGCAAGAGGCAGTTTCACCCAATTCAAATGCAAAAGAAAATTTTTTGTGATCGCAACAAAAAAGGGGTCGATCAACATACTATTTGGTTTGCGACAGCACAACGAGATTTTTTAAAAGACAGGCGACCGTGAGAGGCCCGATGCCTCCGGGAACAGGAGTGATTGCTGCTGCCTTCCGAGAAACGCTCTTGAAATCCACATCGCCCTTTGCTGCTCCCCCTTCCACGCTCGTACCGGCATCAACGAGGATAGCCCCTTGTTTAATCATATTCCCTTTGATGATTCCCCGCTTGCCCGTTCCTGAAATAATAATATCTGCTTGTTTTGTAAACTGGCTGATGCGGGGGGTAAAGCTGTTTAAAGCCGACACAGTGGCTTTTGCGCGCATAAGCCATAGGGCAACAGGCAATCCTACTAATCGGCCGGTTCCCACAATAGCAACCCTTTTTCCTGCGACAGAAATTTTATACGCCTTAAACAAGGAGGAAATCGCCCCTACGGTAGGCGGAAGGATAGGTAAACTACCTAATGCAAATTTTCCAAATGCTTCGGACGATAAAATATCGATATCCCGAGAGATAGGAATCAAATCCAGAATCTCCTGCATCGGAAGATGCGAAGGGAGAGGAAGCTGAATAATCATGCCGCCAGTCCTTGAACTTTCGAGAATCTTTTCGAGACCATCCCGCAATTCTTCTTTCTTAATGATTTCCGGAAAACGATACAGGAAAAAGCGAATTCCCAAATCTTCCGCCGCTTTTTTCTTTTTTTGGATATAGCTTTCAGATACGGTGTTTTTCCCCACTTGGACAACAGAAATCCCCAATGTATTTGGGGTAATTTCTGCTTTCAACTGCTCCAATATTTCTTTTGCGATTCGCTCTCCTGAAAGTAGTTCTGCCATGGGATATTAACAAGGAAGAGGAAACTTCTTACATAGCATTATAACTTCCCCATGCAATCTCGCTATTATCTTTTTGTTTGCACGATTCTCAATTGCCGCATTGATCCACTCTGCAATTTGTTTTATCTCTTTTTCTTTCATCCCTCTCGTAGTTATCGCTGGAACTCCAATACGAACACCGCTAGGATCCATTGGACCCCTGGGATCATCAGGAATCATGTTTTTGTTTATAGTAATTCCGATCTCATCCAGAATTGTTTCTGCTTCTTTCCCCGTAACTCCTTTTGATCCAAATACATCCACCAACACCATATGGTTATCCGTTCTGCCAAACATGATTTTGAACCCGTGTTTTTTCAACTCCAGTTCTAAAACTTTGGCATTTTTTAGAATTTGTTTGGCATAGGCGCGGAAAGACGGCCGCAACGCCTCCTGAAACGCAACTGCCTTTGCCGCAATGTTGTTCATATGCGGGCCTCCTTGGAACCCTGGAAAACATGCTTTATCTATCTGCTGAGCAAATTCTTTCTTGCAGAGAATCATTCCTCCCCTCGGACCGCGCAACGTTTTGTGCGTCGTTGTAGTTAATACATCAAAGTAAGGAACGGGATTGGGGAGCGCCTTTCCCGCGATAAGCCCTGCAATATGTGCCATATCGAACATTGATATGGCCCCTACTCTTTTGGCAATATCACAAAACCTCTTGCAATCAATTTGCCTCGTGTAAGCAGAAAACCCTGCAAGCATTAGTTTTGGCTTCTCTTTCTGAGCTGTTTCCTCAAGCTCTTGGTAGTCAATGAGGCCGTCAGCTTTTGTTTTGTAGCGGATAAATGTATAGATTTTGGCAGATAATGTAACGGGATGCCCGTGTGTTAAGTGCCCGCCGTGCGAAAGATCCATTCCTAATACCTTATCCCCTGGTTTCAAAAGTGCGCTATACACAATCATATTTGCAGGAGCACCAGAAAGTGGCTGCACGTTTACATGTTCCGCTCCAAAAAGTCTTTGAGCTCTCTGTATGGCCAATGTTTCAACAGCATCAGTAAAGCGTTGCCCCCCATAATATCTTTTCCCCGGATACCCTTCTGAATATTTGTTGGTAAATACAGAACCCAAGGCCTCAAGAACGGCTTTGGATACATAGTTTTCAGAAGCAATAAGTTCCATCCCCTCCCGCTGGCGCTTCTCTTCCTTGAGTACAAGATTTGCCACTTTTGCATCTGTTTTGCGAATATTTGAAATGTTCATGTTGTAAAATTATCGGATCATAGAGCGCCTTGTCTTAATACTTTCTGCTTCCCTCCCGTCCAATCAATCACGGTGGAGGGCAAAGAAAGAGGAAGTTTTCCGGCATCGATAACGATATCCGGCCGATGTTCCCGCTTTTTAAATTGCGCAACAACATCTTTGCTGTCGCGCAACGACGGGGTGCCCGCAAGATTTGCCGAGGTGCCGGTGAGAGGTCTTGGAAATATTCGTAAAATAGAAAGAATCAAATCATAGGAAGGAATGCGCAAACCAATGGTTCGCGCGGTTCCAGTTGCTTGAGGTAGTATATTGTTACTTGGCAAAACAACGGTTACTTTACCCGGCCAAACTTTCTGCAAAAATCGCTCTTCCTTTTCTTTAATATCGGCTAATTCCTTTGCCATTGCAATATCCTCCACAAAAATAGGGAGAGGTTTGCCCGGCTCCC
Source organism: Candidatus Wildermuthbacteria bacterium (assembly GCA_016186115.1). Taxonomy (GTDB): domain Bacteria; phylum Patescibacteriota; class Minisyncoccia; order Minisyncoccales; family UBA10102; genus JACPMK01. Next base: position 101,463 of record JACPMK010000003.1, on the reverse strand, counting down.
GCCCCTTGATCTGGAATACTTTCTCCACTGCCTCGCTATTTGCTGCGTCGGCAACCAAACCATATACCGTATCAGTAGGAAGCACAAACACTTTGCCTTTCTCGAGCCCATGAACAATTTTTGCAACAAATGCTTTCCCTGTCTTTTTGGGAACACGCCAGATTTCCATATGGTCTTCAGGGTATTTCCTTTTCCTCATTCGCAAATTTCGTTACCACAGAAGTATTGTCTGGAATATTGTCAAATACATGGGTGCCCGGCCCTATGACACAATGAGATCCTATCAGCACTCCGGGCATTGTTCCCGAGTGAATGCCAAAACGGCTTGCCTCGCCAATTGCGGCGCCAAAAAAATCCAGTCCGGTATCAACCTTTTTCCCTTTTATCGAAACAGCAATGGAACCTCGATCCATACGACGATTCGCAGCAATAAACCCAGCGCCGAATCGGCAGTTTTTCCCAACAAGACAATCCCCAAGAAATCCGGAGTGAAAATGGGTTCCTTCCTGTACAATGCTATGTTTTATTTCCATGTATGCTCCGGTTTTTACTCCCCGCTCCAAATCCACCGGCCCCCGCAACACATTGCTGTATCCAATTTCGCAATCGGGGCCGATAAAACAAGGGCCCGTAATAATGGTACTGTCGTGGATAATCGTATGCTCCCCAATACGAACCATGCCATCAATAATTACGTTCTTGCCAATGGTCGCGCTTGGAGCAATAGCAGGAAAAAATAGCGAAGACCTAAATAAAATATCAGAAAGCACAAATAATTCCCACGGATATTTTAGTGCGGGCGCCTCATCAGAAAGCGCCACAAAGGATATCCGTTTTTCTCTGCTGTATGCATTGATTGCGTCAATAAAGTCGGCCTCGTGATGCTCCGGCAGCTTCTCATAATAATTGAAAAAGTCCCGCTCAAAATACATCAGCCCAAGCATTTTGATATTTGATGGCTCCTTGCCAGGCAAAGGATTTTCTACGATTTCAACCATGCGATCATTTTCGCAACGAAATATCCCGTAATCCCAGGGGGTTGCAGTGTAACCTCCAACCAGAACTCCTTGCGCCCCTGCCTTTCGTTTTTCCTCCATCAAATGTATAATTTCTCCGGCATTCACTTTATTTGGCCAGCAGACATAAAAAGGTTTTGTGATTAATTCTTTCGCCTGCCACAAGGCATTGCCCGTTCCCAAAGGTTCCTGCTGCACAACGAAAGAAATCCTCACCCCAAGATCATTTTCTTTTTCCAGAAGTTCTTGCATCGAAGAGTTTGGGCGACACACAATTACAATATCTTGAATGCCGTGTTCTGCAAAACCCTTCAATGTCCAATAGATAATGGGCTTGCCCAAAAGATAGGTCTGGGTTTTATGGATATGATTTAATGGCCAAAACCGAGAAGATTCTCCTGCCGCAATAATAACTGCCTGCATAGAATTATAGTAAAGAAAAAAGCGCACTTGCTAATTTCATTGGATCATGACGGATCAATCCGCGAGAGCGTAAAAAATTCCCCTCAATAACGGCATAATGCGCTCCTTTTAATTGCTGGGGAGAAAGAGAAACGATTTCAGATTTTTCTTTTTCATATTTCTGGATTCGCTCCCGGGAAGGCCTCCCCTTGTTTAAAAGCACATAACGTAAGGTATTTTTTCCGATAAACCGCTCGATCATAGTGATAAAGTCAGATGCGCTATATCCAGTTGTCTCCCCAAACTTTGTCATCACATTACATACATAGGTCTTTTTTGCTTTGGATTTTTTTATTTTCTCTGCAATTCCCTTCACCAAAAAATTAGGAAGAATGCTTGAGAAAAGATCTCCGGGGCCTATCACAATAAGGTCTGCTCTGTGAATTGCTTCGAGGGCTTTTGGGTTGGCCTTGCATGGAGGATCCAGCCAAACATCGGCTATCTTCAGCTCGCCATTGTGCTTGGGAATATCGATATTGGTCTCGCCCTTTACAATTCGGCCATTTTCAAGTTGTGCAAAAAGCCAGCAGGGCTGGAGCGTGGAAGGAATTACTTCTCCTTTGATGTGAAGAATCTTCCCTGCCTCTTCAATCGCTTTTTCAAAACTTCCTAAATGCCGTGTGAGGGCAGTAATCAATAAATTACCGACATTATGCCCCTTCAAGCTGCCTTCGGAAAAACGAAAACTGAACAAATCGGCTAATGCTTTTTCCGTGTGAGAAAGCGCGATCATAGCAGGGCGTACCGAACCCGGGGGCAATATTCCAAACTCCTCGCGCAAAAGCTTGGTTGAACCCCCGTCATCAGCCATGGAAACAATCGCGGAAAGATGCACGGGAAAATATTTTAATCCGCTCAATACCGTGTACGTTCCTGTTCCTCCGCCAATAACCACCACATTTTTTTGTCTCATAGCATTGGTTTTCGCATTCCCTTCATAAATTCTCTAAATCTCAAATTTTTCCACGTCCGTATGCCTTTCTTATTGTTCGAATTAACCGTCAATTCGAGGTATTCTATCTTGCGTCTTTTCATCCATTCTTCCATTCTCTCAAACATCATCCGGCCCAAACCCAGCTTTCGATAGCGATGTTTGATCACCGCGCTCGACAGATACCCAGTCCTTTGAGGAATCAACAAGGGGTCTCGTTTATTGATTTGCCCCTCGAAATAACCGATCACTTCATTGTCTTTTTTCGCGACAAGCATCACGACATTGTTTTTCTTTAGCTGTCTGCGTAAATATCTCTCAATTTCTACAAGCGAGAGCTGTGTTCCCGATCTATAATAAAGAGGGTCGAGCCGATGATGATAGTTTGCGAGAATCTTTTCGAGCTCGATGATTTTCTTTATATCGCGGGGCTTGGCATTTCGTATTTTGATTTTCTTAAACCTCATGATGCATTTTCGTCAGGAGTAACTTCGCTCTCTTCAAGACGATAATAGGGATTATTCTGATTAAGCTCCTCCAAGATATGTGCGGACATGCCAATGATCCGTGAAATCAAAAAGAATGCTTTCCCGAGCCGTGCGTCAAACCCAAGCTCAAGCAATCCTGCCGCCAACGCGCCATCGATATTGAGAGGAATTTTTTTGCCCTTTTGCTTGGCAAACTCCTGCTCTATGGCATAGGCAAGTTCAAAATATCGACAAGAGAATCCGAGTTCTTTTGCTCTCTTATATATTGCAGTTGCCCTCGGGTCTTCTTCTTTATAAATCTTGTGGCCAAAACCCGGAAGAATCTTTTTATTGCGTATATATTCATCTACAATTTCAACTGCACTTTTTCCTGAGGAAAACAATTGCGCCGCTGCTTCTCCTGCGCCGCCGTGCCGCTCGCCAATTGCCAATACTCCTGCAGCCAATGCGGTATGAAAATTATTTCCCGTAGAAGCCACGATGCGAGGAATAAAAATAGAAGGCGCTTCCAGTCCGTTTTCTACCGGAGCTACCAACATTGTTTCCATCAATTCTCGTTCACGCTCTTCTGGCAAACTGCCTCGCAAGAGCAAAAAAATCACCTCCACAAATGAGTGCTTTTCCATGAGCTCAATGAGATCATGGCCACGGATCACATGAACCCCATTTTCTGTTTTACTAATACTTGTGTGAAACTTCATATTCTTGTAATTTACAATACGAAACGTCGTCGAAGGAACATGTTTGAGAGGACCCTTAGGTAAGGACCTTTTTTATAAGCGATGGGATTTCTTCCGGGGTGTTGGCAACAAGAGCGCCTGCCTTGGTGAGCGCTTCGATCTTCGATCGTGCCGATCCTCTTCCTTTGCTCACGATTGCTCCCGCATGGCCCAATACTGTATCTTGCGGAAGCTGTTCTGCGAAACGCCCCGCAATGAGCGCGACAACGGGCTTGGTAATTTTTCCTGCGCTTATTGCTTCTGCTAGCTGCTCCTCATAGGTGCCGCCGATCTCACCAAAGATCGCGATTGCCTTTGTTTCTGCGTCCTTTTCAAATTCAAGGGCAAGATCAACAAAATCAGAACCGATCAACAAATCTCCGCCGATCCCAATAATGGTGCTCTGGCCCAGACCTTGCTCGGTAAGAATTCTCGAAAGTTCGGCAGTCATTCCTCCGCTTTTGGAAATGACGCCCACTGGGCCGGGGGCAAAAATACGATACACCAATTCAGAACTGCCAATGCTGCCTACCTTTCCTTTGCCGGGCGAAAGAATGCCAACCGAACTCGGCCCAACAATTTTTGCCTGATAATACTCTGCAAAACGAATCATGCGAGCCACTTCTGCAACAGGCACTTTTTCGGTAAGAATATCAATGAGCCGTATACGATTTGCCATTGCCTCCAGAGTCGCATCAAGCACAAATGCCGGAGGCACCGCAATCAAAGAAGTGTTGATTTCGGGGAATGCTCCTTTTGCTTCTTTCACGCTATTGAAAACTGGGATTCCTTCTTCGGTTTTTGTTCCGCCCTTGCCTGGAGTCACGCCAGCAGCAACTTTTGTTCCATAAGAAATCATCTCGCGCGCCGCACGCGAGCCCTCTCTCCCCGTAATTCCCTGCACAAGAACTATTGTATTTTTATCAACAAGAATGCTCATTTTTTATAAGCTAATTCAACCATAATGCGGGCTGTCTCTGACATAGGAAGCTCTGGCCCATACAAATGGAAATTGTATCCTTCATTTTTTGCAACTTCTCGTAGCATTTCAAAGCCCTCTTTTTGGCGCGGGCCATCTCTGCGAATCACAATGGGAAAAGTTGGCTTGGGCTGGATTTTGCGCAAACCCTGCACAAACCCAAGCATGGTCTCATAAATATCCGTGAAGTTCGCTGTCCCCCCAACCACCCAGCAGCCCTTCAATCCGGGTTTTGAGAACACCCGCACCGTCAACTCTTCAACCACCGATGCCGGAGGATTGCCAGAATACTCCACATAATTTGCAGGTTTGCCGCCGAAATAAAGCAGAGCATCTAAATTTATGAGCGAGGCCCCTCCGCCCGATGCCAGCACCGCAATGTCGCCATCAAGATCGAGAAAGGGACGGAACAAAGGATTCATCACATTGTCATCAAGGATAATTTTTGCATCGCCCGCAACATATACTCCTTCTTTCACCACAAAAAGAGGGTTGATTTCGGCAAGAATCGCTTTCTCCTCTATAAATAATCTCCAAAGCGATTTGATAAGTGCGATCAATGAAGAATTCAATGGGAGCTGGGCTTGCAGCAAGGCGTTGCGAATAAGAAAATCGGGCAACCCCAAAGCAATATCAATAGGAATAATTTGTGCCTCGGCAATGCCAGTTCCTCCTTTTGCAGAAATTGCAAGAATGGGTCCTCTGCTTTCGGTATCGTAACTAAAGCTTACATATAATTCCTGAACTGCTTGAATTCTTTCTTCGGCTAAAATATATGAAGGGGTCTCGCCATCAATAGTTGTTTCAAAAAGTTTTCTTTTTGCTTTTTCAAAATCCTGCATATCTTCCACAAAGAGAACTCCTCCCCTTGCCTTTCGCTCTCCCGCAAGAACCTGCGCCTTCAGCGCAAGCGGAGGGGCAAGCAATGGTCTGGTTGACTCCATCGTCAAAAGCACACCCTTTGGCACGGGAATGCCGTATTTTTCGAAAAGTTTTTTCCCTTCGTATTCAAAAAGTTTCATGGTGTTTCTATTCAACTGTAACGCTCTTTGCTAAATTGCGGGGCTTGTCCACATCATATCCTCGCGCGACTCCAATGAAATAGGCGAACAGCTGCAACGGAATAACCATAAGGATAGGATTGAGCATCTCAATTGTTCTTGGAACAAAAATTACGTCGTCTGCAATTTCTTTCATTCCGCCATTCCCTTCGTTCGTGATCGCGATCACTGGTCCCTTTCTCGCTTTGATCTCTTGGATATTGGAAACCATTTTTTCGTACACGCTGTCTTGCGGGCAAAGAGCAATCGTAGGAAACTGCTCATCGATCAGCGCGATGGGGCCATGCTTCATTTCGCCCGCGCCGTATCCCTCGGCATGAATATACGAGATTTCTTTCAATTTGAGAGCCCCCTCCAAGGCAACCGGATAGTTATATTTTCTGCCAATGAATAAAAAGTTTTCTGCATGTTTGTATTTCTCTGCAATTTCTTTTATCTTTTCTCTCTGCTCTAAAATTTGCTTAACCAAATCGGGAATTCTTTGAAGCTCCCTTGTAACGACTTGCCCGTCCGCCAGCGACATTTCCCGCTGCCTCCCTAGAAGCAAAGTGAGCAACGCCAAAATCGTGAGCTGCGAGGTAAATGCTTTGGTCGAAGCAACCCCGATTTCAGGCCCGGCATGATTGTATATCCCTGCATCGGTCTCTCTTGCCACCGACGACCCGGTCACATTGATAATCCCAAGGGTAAGCCCTCCCTTTTTCTTTACCTCGCGCAATGCGGCCAAGGTATCCGCTGTTTCTCCTGACTGGGAAATAAAAAGAAATGCGGTGTCGTCTTTCACGATCGGTCTGCGATAGCGAAATTCAGAAGCAACATCCGCCTCGCAAGGCAAGCCCGTATATTCCTCAAGCATGTACCTTCCCACCAAGCCGGCATAATATGCGGTTCCGCAAGCAGTTATGCTGATACGTTTGATTGAGCGCAATCTTTCCCGCACTACGCTTAGCCCACCGAATCGCGCCTCGCCCGTGTCTGGCAATACCCTTCCCCGCAAGGCATTGGTAATACTTTCTGGCTGCTCCATAATTTCCTTGAGCATAAAATGGGAATAGCCGCCTTTCTGCGCATCTTCTACGCTCCAATCAATCTCATGAATTGCTTTGCGAACCGCATGATGATTGATATCCTCAATCAAACATCGTTCAGGAGTAAGAGATGCCATCTCGCCATCTTCCAGATACATCACTTTTTTTGTCTGGCTCACAATTGCAGAAGGATCTGATGCGACCAGATATTCATTTTCGCCAACGCCGATGAGCAAAGGTGCCGAATTGCGCACGACTACAAGCTTTTCTGGATCATCCTTGGAAATAATACCCAAAGCAAATGACCCTCTGATCAACCCAAGCATTTTGCGCACTGCCTCCTCCAGATTGCCTTCGAAAAAACGCTCTATCAAATGGGGAATTACTTCCGTATCTGTTTCTGAATGAAAAGCATGACCTTCCTGCTGCAATTTTTCTTTGAGTTCACGGTAATTCTCGATAATGCCGTTATGCACTACCCAGACAGAATTTTTGCAATCGGAATGCGGATGACAATTTTCTTCGGTGACGCCGCCATGCGTTGCCCACCTTGTATAAAAAAGAAATGGGCTTCCTTCGAAAGAAACTTCTTTCAATCTTTGCTCCAAATTTACAACCCTCCCCACGGCTTTTAAAGAGTGAATTGTTTTCGCATCGGCATTGTACACGGCCATCCCGGCAGAATCATATCCTCTGTATTCCAGACGCCGCAATGCCTCAAGGCCAATCCGTATATCTTTTTGCTTGCCAATATAGCCAACAATTCCGCACATGGTAATTAGTATTTACCCGCCTACAACGCTATGCGTAGCATTGCGGGCAGGGCATTTAGTATATAGACAGAGAGAGAAAAAGTGGTTTTTCTGCAGACGCGTAGGTGCCCACGTTGAGCCAGCCCGTAAGGGCGAGGCGAAATGTGCCCCGCCCCAGCCGAATGACGGGGCGGGGCAAAGAAAAATCACTTACTCGAGCGATTAAGCAAAAAAGCACGGCTCAACGGGGTTCGTGCGCAATCTTTTTCTGCCCTCACTCTACCACAATTTAAGCGAAAAAACAACCCTACGCCACGATATTGAGAAGCTTTTGAGGAATAAAAATTACTCGCTGGATTTGTTTGCCTTCGATCCATTTCTGGATCGATTTTTGCCGAAGAGCAAGCTCTTTTGCCTCGCCTTCCGAAATCTGGGCTGGCACTTCGATCACATCGCGCACCCTTCCATTCACTTGCAGAACAAGACGTATTTTTTCTTCTTTGATCAGCTTGGGGCTATACGACGGCCAAGGTTGGTTGTGAACGCTGCCCTTAGCGCGTAGTTGGCTCCAGAGCTCTTCGGCAATATGGGGCGCAAACGGCGCAAGCAAGACAAGAAGTGTTTCAATGTATTGTTTAGAAATTATAAATTGAAAATTAGAAATTTCATTAAAGTATTCCATCAACGCTGCGATCGCGGTGTTGTATCGCAGATTCTCAAGATCTTCCGTAACTTTCTTAATCGTTTTGTGTCGTAGACTCTCAAGTTTAGAATTTGGAACATTAGAATTTGATTGAAAATTGGAAATTGGAAATTGAAAATTCCAGATCCTGTTCAGAAAACGATAAATCCCCACAATCCCCTTGTCACTCCAATCTCCTCCCTCGCTAAATGGCCCCAAAAACATTAAATACATTCGTACCGTATCAGCTCCGTATTTTGCAAAATATTCATCTGGATTCACCACATTTCCTTTGGACTTCGACATCTTTGCGCCGTCTTTTGTAAGCAATCCATGCGCCCGGAACTTTTTGAACGGCTCCTTGAAATCAATAAAGCCCATGTCCTTAAGGGCCATTGTAATAAATCGCGTGTAGAGTAAATGCAAAACCGCATGCTCTTGCCCGCCAATATACATATCCACAGGACACCATTTTTTCAACAGTTGAGAAAATGCTGAATTCCCAAATCCTAATTTCCAATTTCCAAACTTCAAAAGATACCCAAAGAAATACCAAGAAGAATCGAGAAACGTATCTGAAACATCAGTTTCCCGTTCAGCCGGCCCCTTGCACTGTGGACATTTTGTATTCACAAAACTCGGAACCGAAGCCAATGGCGATTTTCCGGTACCAGTCGGGCGAAACTCTTTTACATTCGGAAGCAACACCGGTAAATCTTTTTCTGGCACCGGTACAGTTCCACACTTATCACAATATATAATAGGTATGGGTGGTCCCCAGTATCGCTGGCGCGAAATCAGCCAGTCGCGAAGATGGTAATTTATTGTTTTTTTGCCTCCGACAAACTTGGTAATTTCCCATTTCGCTTTTTCAAACTCCATACCATCAAACTTATCAGAACCCACGAGATGGCCCGGCCCAAGATACGCCTCCGCTAATATGGGGCATACAGGTTCTGGATAATTGCCGCAAACTACCTGTTTGATGGGAAGATTGTATTTTGTTGCAAATTCTAAATCTCGCTGGTCGTGCGCGGGAACGGCCATAATGGCGCCCGTGCCATAAGAGGCCAACACGTAGTCAGCAATCCACACGGGAATTTCCTCGTTGTTCGCAGGATTTATCGCTTTTATCCCTTTGAGCTCAACTCCTGTTTTTTCTTTCGTAAGCTCCGTGCGCTCTAATTCGCTTTTCTTTTTTGCTTGGGCGATATAATTTTCTACTTCGTTCCAATTTGTAATTTGTGATTTGAGGTTTGGAATTTGCGAGTGCTCGGGACTAAGCACGAGATATGTAGCTCCGAACAGAGTATCTGGCCTCGTAGTAAAGACCTCAATTTTGAGTTTTGAACTTTGAATTTTGAATTCGATCTGAGCACCCTCAGATCGTCCTATCCAATTCCTTTGGGCAATTTTTGTTCTTTCGGACCAATCTATGGTTTCGAGGTTTTTCAGGAGCTTTTCAGCATACTTGGTAATTCGGAAAAACCACTGCTCCAATTCTTTTTGTACGACTTCGCTGTCACACCGTTCGCATCTTCCCTGTATTACCTGCTCATCAGCCAAAACAGTTTTGCAGGAAGGGCACCAGTCAACTGGAGCTTTTGCGCGATATGCTAAACCGGCTTTATACAATTGCAAAAACAACCACTGGGTCCATTTGTAGTATTCGGGTTCCGAAGTAATAACTTCGTGATCCCAAGCAAAAAGCGCGCCAAGCGCTTTGAGCTGTTTTCGGAAATTCTGGATATTTTTGTTGGTTTGGATCTTGGGATGAACCCCAACTTTTATGGCGTAGTTTTCCGAATGAATTCCAAAAGAATCAAACCCCATTGGCTCAAACACGTCGTTCTGTTGCATGCGGCGAAATCGCCCATAGATATCAGATCCGGTAAAGGCATACACATTCCCTACGTGCAGTCCTTCAGCCGAAGGATAGGGAAACATCATCAAATTGTAGTAGGGCTTTTTTGCTCTTTTCAAATCCACCTTCCATTGTTTGGCCTTCTTCCAAATCCGTTTCCACTTTGCCTCAATTTTTTGAGGATTGTACTTTTGCATATCAATAGCGTTTCAATGCTTGATTTTACCTACTTTAGCCCCTTTTGTCCATTATTTTATGAGATAAGGAAAATCTGTATAATCGAGATATGACGGTGCGGAAATTTCAAAATATTATTTTGGATTGGTACAAAAAAAATCGGAGGGATTTGCCGTGGCGGCGGACGCAAGATCCTTATAAAATCCTTGTTTCGGAAGTGATGCTCCAGCAGACACAAGTTTCAAGAGTTTTGCCAAAATACAAAGAATTTCTCCGCGCATTTCCCGATCTCACATCTCTGGCGGCAGCCGCAGATAAGAGATTGCTGAAAACATGGTCGGGACTTGGATACTGGCGACGAGCAAAATACTTAAAACAGGCGGCTCAAATTATCATCGAGAAATATAGGGGCAAATTTCCAAAGGATCCTGCGGAACTGGAAAGGTTGCCAGGCATTGGCCCCTACACCGCGCATGCCGTCGCGTGTTTCGCGTTCAACGGCAAAGATGCGTTTCTCGACACCAACATCCGCCGCGCGTACCTCCACTTTTTCTTTCCGAACAAAAAAGATGTTTCCGACAAAGAAATTTTGAAAATCGCCCAACAAGCACTATTACACAATTGGAGCGGCCGCTCTAATCATGTTATATCCCTACGTGAATGGCACTACGCTCTATTTGATTACGGCGCAACGGTTCTAAAAGATAAGCAAATCAACCGGCGCAGCCGTCACTATCACCGCCAAAGCAAATTCGACGGATCGTTCCGCTCTTTCCGAACAAAAGTAATGAAATTTTTACTTGTGAGTTCTCACAACAGAGCAACTCGCAAAGCGGTTTATACGTTTCTCGCAAACGAAATCAAAAAGAAAAACGCGTCGTTCGCACCTTCTAAAGTTATTGCCTCTCTCCTCAAAGACAACCTCATTAAACAATCCGCAACCCACTATTCCCTTTGAACGCTCATGGCGGAGAACAAATTAGGGGCGAAACAGAGAAAGAAGAATTAATCTTCTCCGTTGTCTCGCCCCCTCGAATATGGGTCTTCAACTACGCCACCTCCAGAAATTGTGCGGTGGTTCCTTTCCTGTTTGTACCTTCGGGGGGTCTATTTGGTTCTTCTGTCAACACCCGCCCCCCACATTTCCGACAGATACAGAAACCCGGAGCCCCTGGGATTCTCTCCGCCCACTCTCTACAGATATGCTTTCCTATCTCGGATGTGCTCATTGTTTTCCTCCCTCCTAGCTTAGCTCCACCTTAAAATTTCCATAGTTCTTTGTCAAGGATGGCTAAAAAGATAAATGGAAAAGAGTCAAGGCGTTTTGGGTGGTAATTTCTGCTACCTTTTCAAGGGGGATATTTTTGATGCGGGAAATTTCCTGGGCAACGTACTTTACAAACAAAGGTTCATTTCGTTCTACAGCCGCCTGCGATGGAACCAAATACGGCGAATCGGTCTCGAGAAGAATGCGATCCAATGGAAGAAAAGAAATAATTTCGCGCGGATCAGGGAGCGCAGGAACTTTTTTGAAAATCAAACCATTGAATCCGAAGTATAAACCCAGATCCAAAAATTTTTTCGCCTGCTCAAGATTTCCTGTGTAACAATGCAGCACGCCACGAAAATCGCTGGTTGGCAGTGGATAGCGGGTAGTGAGTAGATTAAAAAGATCGGGATGGGCGGCGCGGCAATGCAAAATGACGGGAAGATTCAATTCAAGGGCCAGTGAAATTTGTTTCTCGAGAGTTTCCTTTTGTCGCGCCCGGAATTCCTCTCTTTTCGCCTTGCCTTTGGGTTCGTAATAATAGTCAAGACCAACCTCGCCGATGGCCACCACTTTTTTGCTTTTTGCTAAATCTTTATAGGCCTCATGATCAAATTCTTCGGCTCTAGTTTCAAAGGTCATCCAGCTCTCTTTCTCTCCCTTCGCTGACTGTACCTCCATCACATCTACTTCCCGATGCTCCAAATGGATGGGGTGAATGCCGACTGCGGCGAAAACTCCATTTTTAAAACGCTCTGCGATTTCAACCGCCCGCTGCGATGTGGAATATTGAGAGCCGGGCATGATCACCCACGTATCATTTTTCAATGCGCGGCCAAGAACATCGTCCGCATCGTTGCGAAACGCATTGAAATTAACATGTCCATGGGTATCGATGAGAAAAGGCATATGTTTTATTGTACTCAAAAAGCAAGAATAATAAAGAAGACAAAAAAATAGCCCGGCCTAGTGGACGGGCTATTGTGGGAAATCGGGAAAGACGGCTGCGATGAATTCCATCTTCGAGAAATTCTCTGGAAGTTCAGCTATTGTTATCTTGATCCCTTCCGGAGTTTGTGGCTTCTGGCCTCCGGAGGGAACAAGAAACACAAGCTTAACATCACGAAGTTTTGAAGGCAACGCATCAAGAACTTCCTGATCAAGTAAGAGCCGCTGAACCTTGAACTCCCTGTGAAGAATCTTCAACAGCTCTACGATTTTACTGTAATCTCCCGTCCTGCCATTCTGCCAATCCCCCTTCCTAAGGAGGACAGCTGTCTTTGCCATTCTCCTTCTCCCTTCAACTAATGCTCTGTTTAAGGTGCAGTGATTCTTAAAACAATACCTAGAATAATCTCTTTGCAAAATATCGTCAAGAGGAATATTTCCACAAAAAAGGGGGCTCACTTCGCGAACCATTCAGCGAGCCCCCGAAACCTAAGGAAGAGAAACATAAATTACAAATCAAGACTGTCTTTGGCAGGCAGAGCTCCTGCGTCAGCAGCAGCTTTCCCCCACCTCTTCTTCTCCAGCTTATCTTTTCGATTTTTGCGGCGCTGTTTCTCGCCTCCGGCAAAATCTCCTCCCGCGAGAACCGTCACGATTTCTTCAATAATATCGGACTTCTCTTCCCTTTTCATTACACCCTCCTCGTGCTATTACTGCACTCTCTGGTATTGAGCGCAGTGAATGAGATTGGAGAATCAAGCCCATGCACTATGCTCAAAAAAATCAGCCCCCGCGAGGGAGCTGATGCAGATTTTAGTTAGTAGTTTGTAGTTTATAGCTGCTGCAAGAAACTCCCTCGTTTGGTGGGGCTAATAATGGTAATAATGCCAATAATCGCTTGTCTGATCTGTAAAATAATGTCCATGCTGAAGAGTATATTTTATACTAGTAAGCTCAAGGGATAATGTCAAGTAAAAAATGGACGGCTCCTCCTGCTGCGCGTTGATGCGCAAACAAAAGGAGCCGCATGGGAGAGCTAGGATGATTTCTCGTCCTGCTGACCTTGCAGGTCTTCGTCAGCAGGAAGAAGTTTCTCCTTTTCGTTTTCTGGTGGCGGCGGTGGCGCCTCTTTAAGTTTTTTCACCGCCCCACTGCCGTCCTCCCCTATGAAAAAGGCATCCAGACAGCAAATGTGCGAACCAAAGTACATCTCACCCTCCTTCATACAATGTGCTAAACATTGCGCGGGAAGAGAACGAAGCAGCCAAGAAAGTGGGGGGTCTTCTCAACCACCTCGTTCTCCTCCTTAGCAATTCAGAGGATTATCCTGCTCACAGATGTTACCCGATCGCAGGATTATCTTCCTACAGCACGCTCACGCTTATGGTAGGTGAACTTGCTGCTCCAAACCAGACATACTCTTCTGGCCTGGGGAATAAGGAATAAACTTTTCCTTACTCCTCAAGACAAAAGAAGAAACCTCCCGCGGTTGGGAGGTTACGTTGTCGCAAGGAATTTTGTATTTTTAACTTCTGCGATCAAAATCTCCCAACCGAGTAGGATTAGTTACCAAGACCAACAAAAGCAACATTGTTTGGGAGATTTTCTTCATAAGCTCAAGTATTATAACCATAGCAAATTGAAAACAGGGTTGTCAACTGCTTGTCAAAAGAAAACGGGCGGAGCTCGGTAAAGCTCCGCCCTATAGGCCGTACTTTCCAGATTTAGCCGGTATATCCAGGACCTTGCCCTACGCCAACTTGCATAAGCGGATCCCGGAAAGAGGGGAATGCATTTCTTGGAAGGAGGAAGTAAATCCCTTTTGCACGTGCTGGGTACAGTTGCCGTTCTTCGGCAATTACGATAAGCACATCCTCTCCCACACAGCCAGCTTTCCCAATGCAATAATGTCTATACTCCTCCAGTACGTGAGGAGGATGCACCCCTTGCTGTCCACACGAGTCCGACGAATTATGCCCTTGGAATGCGAATTTTGTTATCGACACCCCAAGCATTCCAAGAACCTCTTTGAGCGTTCCAGTGCTACCCTGTATTATACCCATACGATGTTCGGCCATTGTTTCCCTCCTTAACCAGAGATAGTTAAGATCTTCTCTGGTGAGAAACCCGAATGTGTTGGAGCTCTCATCAGAAAACATCGTCTTTTCGCCGCAGGGCGAAAAGAAAACCAGCCCCTCGTTTGACGAAGGGCTGGGTGATTTCTTGGTTAGATGTTTTCGATTAACAAGAATAACGACCTCGCTCTTCGCCGGGGCTGGTAAAAAAGAAGAAATAAAATCCTTTTCTGATCTGGCTGCTCATGATTAGTGTAGTATACTTTTTCATACATTTCTGTCAAGACGCGGGAAGAGAGGATCGCCTTTTCCATGTTGCAATTGATTCGCTATTTTCTCTGAAGTCGCGGGGAGAAATGGCTTGAGAAGCGTGCCGATTGCTAAAATTGCTAGCAATAAATCGTCGATTACTTCTTTTTGATCGGGTTTATCTTGAGCGAAGTCGAAAGACCACGGTTTTTTCTCCTCAATATATCTGTCGCAAAAATGAATCACATCCCAAATGGCAATCAACGCATCCTGAAACTGAAACTTTTCCAACGCCGTATCCACCTTTTCTCTCGCTGCATTTATAATTTCCCGCAGTTTTGGACTTTGAATTTGTCCCTCGACTTCGCTCGGGATTCTGAGCTTGTCAAAGGATTTCGGATTTATTTTTCCTACAAGCGCGAGTACTCTCGCGACAAGATTTCCCAAACCACTCGCAAGGTCAGAATTATACCTCTCTTCGAATTTTTCATAGGAAAAATCGCCGTCTTCTGTCGGCGGAATTTCGCGCAAGAAAAAGTAACGTACTGCACCACTTCCATATTTTTCGACAAGCGGAAAAGGATCAACCACATTTCCCAGTGTCTTTGACATTTTTTGTCCGCTTGAAGTGATATAGCCATGAACAAAGATTTTCTTGGGCAAAGGCAACCCAGCCGACAAAAGAAATGCCGGCCAGTACACCGCGTGAAAACGAATAATCCCCTTGCCAATCACATGAATATCTGCCGGCCACCACTTGTTATGCTTTTGTTCATCTAATCCAAATCCAACTCCCGACTGATACATATTGAGGGCATCGAACCAAACATACATTCTTTGAGAATCATCGGCCGGAACTGGCACGCCCCAATTTTTGGCGCGTTCATTGGTGCGCGAAATGCTAATATCTTGCAGTGTCTGTTTCAAAAAAGCGAGCATTTCATTTTTTCGGGTCGCGGGAACAATTTCCAATTCATCGCTTTCCAATACACTAATGATTTTGTCCTGATATCGTGAAAGTTTGAAAAAATAATTTTCTTCGGAGACGCTCTCGAGTTTTCGGCCGGGATGCTCAAGGCATTCCTGATTCGCATCAAGCTCATCTGGAGTATAAAATGCTTCGCATCCCGTGCAGTACAAACCTTCGTAGGATTTTTTGTAGATATCCCCATTTTCGGCGCAAAGTTGCCACAGTTTCTGACTGGAGAGATGGTGTTCTTTGCTGCTTCCCTTTTGAAATACGTCGAATTGCACGCCAAGCGCATTGGCCAACTCGACAAAAAGCACGGCGTTTTCATCAATAAATTGCTGCACAGGGACTCCGGCGCTCTGGGCGGCTTGAACATTTTTAAGCGCATTCTCATCGCTTCCAGACAAAAGCAAAACCTCCTCACCCTTCAGACGATGGTAGCGCGCAATGACATCGGCCTGAATAAATTCCAAAGCATGCCCGATGTGCGGGCGGGCATTCACATAGGGAATTGCAGTTGTGATATAGAATTTTTTGTTCATTGGTTGTATACAATTACCACAAATTCTCCTTTTACCTTATCTTTCTGCATTATTTGGAGCACTTGGTCAATAGGGCCGCGGGAGATTGTTTCGAATTGTTTGGTAAGTTCCCTGCCCACTACCGCATATACCTCTGGGCTTAACTCCTGCAACTGCTGCAGAGTTTTTATAATCCGGTAGGGCGACTCGTAGAAAATCACTGGGCATTGCGACTCTGCAACTTTCTCAAAAAATTTCTTTCTGCCTTTTTTACTCGGCGGATATCCCAAGAATAAAAAGGAATTCGTTGGAAACCCAGAAATGCTTGCGATTGCGGCGACCGCAGAAGGGCCAGGAATAGGAGCTATGTTTATTCCGGGATTTTTCTGGAGCAAAAATTCGATGAGTTCATTGCCGGGGTCTGCAATTCCGGGAGTTCCGGAATCAGAAACCAATGCGATATTCTTTCCAGTAGATAAAAGACCAAAAACATAGCTCATCTTCTCTGGAGTGCTGTGTTGATGATAGCTCAACGTTGGAGTTGCAATTCCGTAATGATCGAGCAATTTCTTGGTAACCCTTGTATCTTCGCATAAGATAAAATCTGCTTGGCGCAATACGCGAAGCGCCCGATGAGTAATATCTTCGAGATTGCCGATTGGTGTGGCGACAATAAAAAGAGTGCCCATTACACAAGAGGGGTAGCCGTTTCTTCTTCCCGCCTCCGCTGCAAAAAGTCGCGGAAGAATTCAAAGACGATTCCAAAAAGAGGAATCGCCAAAATAGCTCCCATAATTCCCCATAATTCTCCGCCGATAGCCAATGCAACCAACACCAGCACCGGAGACATACCGATGAATCGCTTTGTTAAAAGTGGCGTTAAAATGTAACTCTCAATCTGCTGAATCAAAATCATGGCCAAGACCACAAAAACTACTCGCAAAAGGTTAATCCCGCCCGTAGCAAAGGTTACGGGATCAAACGCCACAACAATCACAACGATAAACCCTGCAATAAAAGGCCCAATAATAGGAATGAAATTCAAAAATCCGGAGATCAAACTCAAAATAAGAGGATAACGCACGTCAAAGAGAGCAAGAGCAGCATAGGTTGCAGCCCCAACGAAAATGGAGCTTAATACGCGAGAGAAAAACCATCCTGCTACCTTTCTTTGCGAACGCCTCCACACATCAAGAACAAATATTTCGTATCTCTTGGGGAAAAGCAAAAGCAGCATGCGCTCCATTGCCTTTTCCTCGATAGAAAGAAACAGGGCAATGCTGATAACAAAAATAGTAGAAAAAATACCTCCGAATATTGCGCCAAGGGCTCTCAAGATATTTGCCGAATTTTCCTGTACATTTTCTGTAAGAGCGCTTACGAGTGCGTCGAGATCAGAAAAAGCAGCTATCCCCAAATCTTCCAGCGCAGGCAGCAGATTTTCCAGATAACGCGGCAAAAATTGAGAAAAACGCTGCACCTCCCCGATAAATAATGGGGCAGTGGCATAAATAGCAAATGCGATAAGCCCGAATACAATCAAATAAAGCCCGACCGCAGCAAATGTACGGGGCACTCTTCGTTTTTTTAGAAAATCAAGGGCAGGATCAAAAATAATGGAGATAATAATACCGAAGAGAATCCATATTAAAAGATCCCGGATCAAAAACACCACATAAATAATAAGGGCCGCAATGGAAAGCTTGACGATAGTGCCCCATGAAATGTCGAGCACCCGTTGTTCGTTCATAGAGATAGTAATTGTTCAAAACGCGTTTTCTCTTGGAAAGGACCCAGCACTGCTAAATTAAGACGCTCGGGACGGAAAATTTCTTTTGCAAGAAGAGAAACATCCTCTGCCGTTACTTCTTTTATCTTAGCATAGACCTTTTCCGGGGTTAAGATGCGCTTCTCAAGAATTTCTTGAAAGCCGTAAAACGAGGCCTTTTCGTCGGACGATTCCAAGCGCAGGGTCATTTCTCCTATTAAATGATCCTTTGCCTTGTTCAATTCGCGAGGCCCTACTTTTACCTCGGCAATGCGCTTGTACTCCTTAAGAATAACCTTGATTGCCTTTTCTACAAATTCATTTTTGAGGCCAGCTATCGTGACAACCCAGCCGGTATCAGGATTTGTTTCACTTTGAGTAGAGATACGATAGGCAAGCCCTAGTTTTTCGCGCACCTCAACAAAAAGCCGGGAACTCATCATCCCTCCTAAAATATTTGCCAATACTTCCTGGGTAAAGCGCTGGGGATGGAAAAGATTCCATGCGCGAGAACCAATCGCAATGTGAGTTTGATCGGTTTTTCGAAACTCAAGCGCAACAGCCGGAGCTGTTTGATGTTCCACGACTTTCGATCTTTTTTGAAATGGAGAATCGGAAATACCGCGGAATGACTGCTCCACCTTTCGCGCCACCTTATCTCCGTCAATATTCCCTGCGACACATACAATGGTATTAGAAACAACATACTGTCTCTGCATATAGCCAAGAAAATCTGCTCTTGTTAACGAATGCACGCTTTCCTTTGTCCCTGCAATATCCCAGCCGGCCGGCTGATCCCCATACAAAAGAGCTGGCCACATCTCTTCGATATGCCTCATCGGAGTATCGCGATACATATTAATCTCTTCAATAACTACTCCTTTCTCTTTCTCGATTTCTTTTGGAGAAAGCAAAGAATTCAGAAAAATATCAGAAACCCAATCCAACGCCAAATCAAAATGCGAAGCATCCACCTTTGCCCAATATCCGGTGTAATCCTGACTGGTAAAGGCGTTACATATGCCCCCAACCCGATCAATCACCTCTGTTACCTTGATGGGCGTAGGGCGTTTTTTGGTGCCCTTAAAAAACATGTGCTCAAGGAAATGGGAGATGCCCATAATATCTTTGGTCTCATATTTTGATCCTGTTCCAACCAAAATCAAAAGAGTGACCGCCTTTGTCTCTTTCTGGGGAACGGTAATTAAGCGCAGACCGTTAGGAAGAATAATTTTTCTAAACATGGATTCGTTCTTTTATTGCTGATACAAGGTCGAGCAGGGAAACGCGGTCTTGCTTCATGGTATCGCGGTCCCGCAACGTCACGTCATTTTTTTGCACGCTCTCGAAATCAACCGTTACGCAAAAGGGCGTGCCGATTTCATCTTGTCTCCGGTAGCGTCTGCCAATGGATCCGGTTTCGTCGTATTGGCACATAAAATGCTGCTTGAGGAGTTTGAAAACCTCGCGCGCTCGTACGGTCAGCTCTTGCTTGTTGCGGACGAGCGGCAATACCGCAACCTGAACAGGCGCAAGGAGGGGCGGAAGATGCAACACTATTTCTTTTTCTTTTGCTGCTTTTGTGGTTGTGGTGCGTCCGCCTCCAACCTCTTCGTATGCTTCGCAAAAAATCGCCAAGAGCAACCGGTCAATGCCGAGAGTCGGCTCGATCACAAAGGGAATATATTTCTTTCCTGTTTTCTCGTCTAGTATATCGAGCTTTTTGCCTGACGCTTCCGCGTGTTGCTTCAAATCAAAATCAGTACGATTTGCCACACCCGCAATCTCGCCCCATCCAAAGGGAAAACGATACTCTATATCGACAGTTCGTTTTGAATAATGCGCCAAACTTCCTTTGGGATGCTCGAAGAGGCGGAGATTTTTCTCGGATAAACCCGCTGCCACACAGAATTGTTTCCATTCGTTGAGCCATGTTTCAAATACCGCATCATCTTGCCACGGCTGAACAAAATATTCGATTTCTGCAATTTCGAACTCACGGGAACGGAAAATAAAATTGCCGGTTGTGATTTCATTACGGAAAGATCTTCCTACTTGAGCAATACCAAATGGAACCTGCAAACGCTGCGATTCCTGCACCAACTGGAAGTTGGTGAACATTGCCTGCGCGGTTTCTGGCCGCAAGTATGTGACATTGGTTTCATTTTCAACCGGCCCCAAAAAGGTCTTAAACATTAGATTGAATTGTCTTGCCGGAGTAAAGTCCTTGTCGCCGCATGTGGGACATTGATTGGGCTCTTTGGCTTCGCCCTGCCCGACAAAACGGCCATCGATCATGTGATCTGCGCGAAATCTGCTGTGGCAGGTTTTGCATTCGATCAAAGGATCGGTAAAATGTTCGACATGCCCCGATGCCTTCCATACTTGAGGATGCATTAAAATTGCGGCATCAATAAGCGCAACATCGTCTCTCTGCTGAATAAAGCGCTTGATCCACGCACGCTTGAGATTATTTTTCAAAATGCTGCCGAGAGGCCCGTAATCCCATAATGCCTCCACTCCTCCGTAAATTTCCGACGAGGGGAAAATGAATCCGCGGCGCTTTGCCAAGTTTGTAATTTTTTGCATCAGATCTTCCATTGGCTCTATTCTACTGGATTTTCCCAAAAATAAAAGTGGGACTTGCTGCGCCCCGCGTTTATTCCTCTATTGGACTATGCCACCTTTGGAGTTGGCTTGATCATCAGGAAGTGAGGTATCAATAGAAGGATCAGAATGCTGCAGGGTAATCCCAGCAAAGGCATCTTCGCCGGTAATACGCGCCTCACCAATGAGAGGAGCGACAGCGCCGCGCTGCGAATCATTAGGAATCAATCGCACCTGAAATGCAACCGAAGGAGCTGCAGTGAATTTGCCCGTTCCCGCGGCAAGATCCTTCAGATCCCAAACAATTTCTCTTGATTGAGAATCAAAGGTCAAAGAAGCATCGCTTGGCAAAACATCTCCGGTAAGTTCTACGCCTTGAGGAAGAACTGCCCGCACTTTTGCATTTGTAACATCATTGTAAAGATTTTGCGCTTTCCAAATAATAGTGTAGCTCGTTGCCCTGCCAACTTGGGGAGGCAGGGGTCCGCTGTTTGGAAAGGCCTCGTTTTCAAAATATCCATTCTGCTCCACTGTAAGTTTCGCCTTCACCTTGGTGCTAAATTCTTCTTTGGCATCGGAGAGCAACACCCTGTCTTGAATTGTAAAATTTTTGTCTTGCTGGCTCACCACATCCCACTCATCCTTCACATTCACCCAAAACTCTGCCTTCCCCTCTTCTCCTTGCCCAAGGAAACGCAATGCTGGAATATCTTTCGACCCCCAAGTTAAAGAGTTGTCTCCCTGCTGGAACTTTCCCGCATTGAGCTTGATCGATGCCAAATCAAGCGGAGCCCCATCGAGATTGACAATCAGGAAAAGATTTTCCAAGTTTCTCTCGCTCACATTACGAAAAGAAATCTCGTAATGAAGTACGTCTCCGGAAGCCGCAACGTATGCCGGAGAACCGTTAATGGTCTGCGTAATGAGAAGCCCGGGTTTGGTAATGGCAAGACCCCGGACAACTTCCTTGAGGAGCGTGAATTCTCCGTCTTTCCAGATGCCAATCGTAGCCCGAAATAATTTTGTTTGATCCAATTCTCCGCGCATAATGCCCTGCACCCGTATTCTCCCTCCTGCTGCTTTATTGAGCACACCCACCTGCCACTCGCGATTGCCGATAGGGGCCGGATTTGCGCTTACCATCTCAAATCCTTCGGGGAATTCCATACCAATGCGCAAGTCGGAAAAGGGATAAGAGGCCTGGGAGAAATAGTTCAAACTAAAATCAATTTTCTGGCCGTTCTCTGCCTTGGAAGGAAGATCGAGTTCAAAACTCAATGGGACAGAAGAAATCATGGTGCTGGCTTCGGTTTCGGAACGATACACTGCATTCAAATTCTTGGGTTGCCACGTCAATTGTGCCCGCGCTTGTTTCACATCGCCTTCTTTTCCAAAGAGACGGGCCGAAAACCTGCGGGTCTCTTCCTGCCCGGGATAGATATCCTCAAGGTCTTGAGTAATTCTTTGCTCTCCGCCATCAGAAGGAATTGCCCCATCGGGATACTCAAAGATAAGTTTTGAATGTTCCAACCGTACATCTCCATTATTTTTATATTTCACCACATACGTTAGCTCTTCCCCAACCTCAACTTCTTTGGGAGCAAGGATTTCCAATTTTAAGGCCTCCTTGGAATAAGTATTTTTCTGCCATAGCCAAAACCCCGCAGCTCCTCCTGCAACCAAAAGAATAAAAAGGATAAAAATTGCTTTCTTAGGATTCATAGGAATAGACACTCAATTGAGCAGTGTAGCGCGAAGATAATTCTTCTAACAAAGAACGCTCCTGCGAGGCCATGGAAATTGCATTCAAATTGTTCTCGCCCATCTTTTGGTTCGTCAGCGCTCGCATTGTTTGCAAGAGAAAGGGGGAAAGCTCAATGGCAATTTTTTGCGAAAGCGCTCGCGCAATATTCTTCTTCTTTGTGCAATCCCGGCACAGAATCCCGCCTTCCGAAAAGAAAAAATACGTCTTCTCAAGATCGACAGCCCTCTTGCAATTTTTGCACGCCTCCAGAAAGGGCTGGTACCCAAGCAAGGAAAAAATATTCCAGAGAAAATAAAAATACACCAGCTCAAAATCCCATTGTTCTCTTTCTTCTGTATCTAATATTTGCAAAACATGCAAGAGGAAAAACCAAATATGCTGCTCTGGAATTTCTTCTTTGCAAAGAGAGTCAAGCGCAGAAACAACTCTCCCTGCGCATCGTATTTTCTCTATATTGTTCCGTATTGCTTGATAGCGATGAAGGGAAGCAGTATCCACAATAATTTTTCTGTTTCTTCCCTCGATGAATTCGACTTCAGAATGACCCCACGGCTCCAATCCCCCCCGGAGCTTGGAAGTTATTTTTCGCTCCGAAATCGCCCACGCTCTCAATTTTCCAAAGTCCTTGGTATACAAATGGAATATCCGATCCGCCTCTCCCCGATCCTGACTCGCCAGAACAACTGCTTGGGTTCGATAATGAGAAAATCCCATGGCTATGCTTTTTTTATGCCGAGCCAAATTCTCTTGCCTTCCATTTCAAATTCGCGTTCGATATCAAATACATGCTTTGGTTTTTCTCCCTGGATAAACTTTTTTATTCCCACGCCCCGCTTCAACACCATCCTGTTCTTTAACAAGAGCTGCCCAAGAAAAACATCTCCGGCAAAACTAAGCACAATGGAATGCCGTGGCTTGTACCCCGCTGTTTTTCGCATATCCTGTATGGAACGCAGAATATCCCGCAGCATCCCTTCTTCTTTCAGCGCTGGAGTGAGGCGCGTATCCAACTCAACCTCTGCCTTGAGATTTTTATCAAACACAACTTCTTTCACATTCACCTCATCCTTAATTACGTTGAGTAATTCGTTTGGAACTTCGGATTTCGGATTTCGGATTTTCAGCAAAGCGAGGGGCTGGCGCACCTTGATCCCTGCTTTTGCGCGTTCGGCAAGCGCCTTGGCAACGACCTCTCGCGCCTTGTTCATTTCTTCTTCAAGGGGCAGATTACGAAACTGCCGCTGGGACTTCGGCCAATCTTTCCAGTGAACACTTTGCATAGAAGAGCTGCGTTTCTGCTGAAGTTCCTGATAGATATGTTCGCTAATCATGGGCACGAAAGGAGCTGCCAGCTTCGCTACTTCCGCCAGAGTATACTGCAATGTTGTAAGCGCCTCTTGTTTTTCTCTTGGAGAACTTGGATTCTGAAATCTTACACGCGATCTTCGGATATACCAAAGTGAAAAATCATCGATCGCAAAACCTTCCAGCGCTCTTGCCGCCCCTGTGACGTCATAGGAATCGATGCGTTTCGTCATCTCCTCAATAAGCAATTGCAGTCGCGAAAGAATCCAGCGATCAAGAATATGGCTGGTTTGAATTTTGACAGGAATCTTCGCATTGGAAGAAGGTTTATACATTTGATAAAAAACAAAAGAATTCCAAAGCGTAAAAAGGAATTTTCGAAGCGTCTGCTGAATATCCCTTTCAGAAAATAATTTTGGGTCTCCGGGATGATTCATGGTATAGAAATACCATCGCACTGCATCTGCTCCATACTTTGAAATCATATCCCAAGGGCTTACCACGTTGCCTTTGGTCTTGGACATCTTTTCCCCCTTTTCATCCAGAATATGACCCAAGGAAATTGCGTTTCGAAAAGGCGTGCCAAAACCCAATAACGTGGCGATTGCAAGCAAGGTATAAAACCATCCCCGTGTTTGATCAATTCCCTCCACAATATAATCCGCCGGATACAGCGCCGGAGGCGCTAATTTCGGATTTCGGATTTCGAATTTCGGATTTTGCGCAAAGGGCATTGCCCCAGAATCAAACCATACATCCACCACATCTTTTACTCGTTCCATTTGCTTGCCGCATTGAGAACAAAAAAAAGTAACGGCATCGATGTGGGGGCGATGAAGATCCACTTCCATATCATCGTTATAAGGAAGCAGGGTTACTGACAACTTGCGCAATTCTGCGGTATGCAATGCTTTTTTCTCCCGGAATTTGATAACTTCTTCTCTCGACAATCCCTTCGCAAGACCCTCCAAAAGCGTAAGCGGCAACTCGTGGCCGATAACAAGAACTGTTTTCCCGTCATACTTTTTCTCAAGCTCTTGCAGCAAACCATACAATCGCTTCTGCACATCTTTCCAGCTTTCTCCTTTTGGTACGGGCTCCTCAAATCTACGCAGGTAATGCTCCAAAGCGGTCTCGCCTTTTCTGCCGAACATTTTTCCGTATTCTTTGATATGCTTGCCATTCAATATGCCCATATCCCACTCTCGCAAACGCTTATCAAAAATTGGCGCAATGCCCAATTCTTTGCCTATGATTTCTGCGGTTTGCTGCGTTCGAAGTATATCTGAAGAAAAAATGAAATCAATTTTTTTCTTTTTTAATTGTTTTGCTCTCGCCTGAATTTCACGTACTCCTCTTGAGGTAAGGGGTAATGGCTTTTTCTCTGGCCAAGAAGACATGACGTTTGTTTTCTGGCGTTCGGAGTCACCATGACGCAATATATAATAGGTATTTGTTGAGAATTTTTGTTTCCTCAAATCATCGAGAGAGCCGATTGTTTCTTGATGGACGCATCCTTTGCATTGCCAGATAGGCAAGGGCGTACCCCAATATCTTTCTCTCGAAAACGCCCAGTCGCGTACCTCTTTAAGCCATTCGCCAAATCTCCCTTCCTTAATATACGCAGGAATCCAATGAATTTTTTCATTGTTCGCCAGCAACTGATCTTTTACCCTTTGCATATTCAAAAACCAACTCTCTTTCGCGTAATACAACAGGGGCGTGTCGCATCTCCAGCAAAAAGGATACTCATGCTCATAGAGCTCTTCTTTGAAAAGAGTACTGCGCTTTTTCAAATCTTCCATAATCAAGGGATCGGCATCTTTTACAAAAAGTCCGGCAAATGGTTTTACCTTGTCATGAAATTTTCCTTCTTCTGTTACGAAATGAAACATTGCAAGATTCTGTTTTTTGCCCAGCTCAAAATCATCAACTCCATAGGCCACTGCGGTATGCACGATGCCGGTGCCTTCTTTGGTTGATACAAAATCCGCAGGAACTACTTCCCACACTTTTTTCCCTTTTTCACTCTGCTCAAATTGATATAGGGGGACATAAGAAACCCCCACCAAATCGCTCCCCCTTAGCGTTTCTGCAATTTCATAGGTCTCGCCGAGCACATGCTTTGCCCGTTCTTGTGCAACGATGTAATGCTCATTATTGAGTTTGGCAACCACATAAGAGATATCCGGATGGACGGCCAATGCCACATTCGAAGGCAGGGTCCATGGAGTTGTAGTCCACGCCAAAAGATAAACAGTTTGTAGTTTATGGTTAGTAGTCGGTAGTTTAAGAAAATCTTCCGCTCGAATTTTGAATTTTACATATACCGAGGGTTCTTTTACGGTTTTATACCCTTGGGCTAGCTCATGAGAAGAAAGCGAAGTGCCGCAGCGCGGACAATAAGGCACAACCTTGTAATCTTTATAGAGCAATCCCTTTTGCCAGTACTGTTTAATAATTGACCACAGAGTTTCGATATATGGAGTTTCATAAGTGATGTAGGGATGCTCCATGTCGAGCCAAAATCCGATGCGCTCTGTTAAACTTTCCCATTCTTTCTTGTATTCCCAGACAGATTTTTTGCACTCTGCATTGAATTTCGCGATGCCGTATTTCTCGATATCCTTTTTTGACTTCAATCCAAGTTTTTTTTCAATTTGCAATTCCACGGGGAGACCATGCGTATCCCAGCCAGCTTTTCGCTCAACGTAAAATCCAGCCATGGTTTTGTAGCGCAGAATAATATCTTTAAAGGCACGGGAAAGCACGTGATGGATGCCCGGGGCGCCATTGGCTGTGGGAGGACCTTCGTAAAAAACAAAACGAGGCGATCCCCTTCGCATTTGTACCGATTTTTCAAATGCCCTAATCGCCTTCCAATGCTTTAATATTCTTTCCTCCAGCTTCGGAAAATTAACTTCCATGCCACTCAATTTAACATTTTTGAGCCGACTTTTCAAACAGTTTGCAACTTAAACATTGTACGCAAAGATTGATCGTCCCCAATATCATTGGCAACCACAAATCTCATCTCCCTAACGGTCAAACCGAAAAAATCCTTCAGAAGATCGAACTCATCCTGGCAATCAAAAGGATGAATCCAAATACTTTTCTGAAGTTGATAAAATTGCAGTCGTTTTAGAATTCCTCGGAGCGCGTTTCTCTTGAAAAGATGGAGCTGTGCAATATCAAACATAATCAAGCGCCATTTTCTATCCCATTGCTTTGGCTTTTTAATTTTCAAGCTATCAATCTAAAACCGTCCGGCTTTCCTTCTTCCTTTTTCGGTGAGAGAAATAAAAATTTGATTGTTGCGCCGTTCGATATAAATGCAGCCCTCTTTGCGCAACCGATAAAAAGCGTTGTACATCAATTTTATCCTATCGCATAATATTGATGTACTTTTTATTTTCATTTTTCATTCTTGGTTTTCATTCTTGATTCTTTCCAAGTTCTTTTCAGTGTTCGATACTATCGAAATTCAGAGAAACGCTTTTTACATTCGCTCCAGAGTTTGGATGCCCAAGAGGGATAAACTATTTTTGATCAATTGGGCAACTGCTCCGGTGAGCAGAAGACGAAATGCTTTTTGCTCTTTTGTCTCTGCCTGCAACACGGGGGACGTATGGTAAAAAAGATTGTATTTTTGCGCCACATCAAAAATATAGCTGCAAATAATGCTTGGTGAAAATTTCTCTGCCGCCTCTCTGACCACTTCGGGAAATTTATAAATCGTTCGCAAAACATCGAGTTCTTCTTTTGAGAATTTTGAATTTAAAATTTGGGATTTATTTCGAATTTCGAATTTCGAATTTCGTGCTTTTCTTAATATACTTCTACACCTCGCATACGTATAAAGAAGATACGGGCCAGAGTCCCCATCCAAACTCACAGATTTTTTCATATCGAATACTACATTGGATTTTGTATCTGTTTTGAGTATCGAATACTTTACGGCAGCCATCGCTCCTATTTCTGCAATCCGTTTTTTTTCTTTTTGAGAAAGCTTCCTATTCGTAATCAATTTTTGCAACGCATCTTGTACTTGGACGAGCAACCCATCCACCGTAATCACAACGCCTGTACGGGAAGACATTTTAAGACCGACCAATTGCACCATTCCCATGGGCAAGTGATATTCCTTTCCTGCGAATTTCTTGTCTATTAGTTCGAGGGCCTTCATTACCACTTTGAAATATCCCGTCTGTTCGTTCGCCACCACATGCACATTGAGATCAAAAGGAAAGTCTTTGTGCTGCACAAAAGCCAATCCCATTTCTTTTCCTTCGTACGTAGGATTTCCGTCTTGCGTAATGAACACGCGCTTATGAAGGCCATATTTTTCGCCGTCAAAAATAAATGCGCCTTCGCTTTTTTCAAATACTCTCCCGATATTTTTGAGAACAATATTTTTCCCGATACTTGCAACTTGGCTCTCAAAATAGAGCTTGTCGAACTTCGTGCCAAATTGTTTATAGATTGCAGAAAAATAATCCAAGCTCCATTCGCGCGTCTGCCGATAGATCGACATTATTTTCGTATCTCGCCGATAAAGCTTTGCATTGAGTTCGTCAATTTCTTCTTTATTTGCCTCGTATTCCCTGTTACCCTTCACGTATCCCTCGCCAAGCAAATGCGCCCTATCGCTCAAACTCAATTTCTCTGCCTTTGCCCATGTAAGGTTGCGCTCTTTGAGAATCTTTTGCGTACCCCAAATTGCTTTGGCAACATGCGGCCCGATGTCTCCCTGATAATTTGCCCGGAAAACCTTTGCCCCGCACAAACCAAGAATACGGGCCAAGGCCTCACCCGTAATTAAAGTGCGCATATGCCCAATATGCATTTCTTTATGAGTATTAGGATGAGCATACTCCACCATGATTTTTTTCCCCTTCAGCGAATCGATCTTTCCATACTGTTCTTTTTGCTGGATCACGGCGTTAAGCTCTTGGAAAAGATACTTTTTGGAGATGGAAAAATTCACGAAGCCGCCAACTGCCTTGACCTCGTCCAGAATTTCTGAAGCACGAGGCGTGAAACGCGAAGCAATTAATTCAGCTGCTTCGCTTGGATTTTTGCCAAGTTGCTTTGCCAATGCAAAGGCCACGCTCGTGGCATAATCCCCATGCTCTGGATTTTGCGGATGCTCCAAGGGAATTTCGCCCAGCTCAAAATTCTCCAATTGGTGCGCTTTTTGAAGGCCTTCAAGTGCTTGTTTGATTAATCTCTCAATTTCCACTCGGACCATAATCTATTTCAGTTTAGCGTATTTTCTTTTAGAATGTAAGCAATGACAGATTTTGCAGAAAATCGAAAAGCGTATTTTAATTATGAAATCCTCGAGAAGTTCGAGGCGGGTATTGTATTGAATGGACAAGAGGTAAAATCAATCAAATTAGGACGGGCACAGTTGGCCGGATCCTACATCGTTCCCCGAGGAAATGAACTTTTCCTTGTTGGCGTGACTATTCCCCCCTATCAGCCGAGAAATGCCCTTTCAAGCTATGATCCGCAACGCTCCCGCAAGCTGCTCTTGCACAAAAAAGAACTAAGCTATCTCATGGGCAAGGCAAAAGAGAGAGGATTGACTTTGGTGTCGCTTCGATTGTATAATAAAAACGCTCAAATTAAGATTGAGTTTGCTCTTGCAAAAGGCAAAAAACAGTATGATAAGCGCGAGACCATCCGACGCAGAGAAGCGGAGCGCGAAATGAAACGAGCGTTAAGAGCATCATAAGTATAAGGGGGTGAACAGGGTTTCGATGGACAGCAACAGGAATGCTGCAGACAGAGTTCCAAGAACTCTTCAAAACTTGGAGCAGTAACAACTGCCAATCCATTTGCCCCTCAAAGGGCACTTGCCTACGCATAAAATGCTTAGGCCGCCTATCCGCTGATTCTCGGTATACGGAATAGGTGCCAACCATCGAGATAGATAGCTCTCTTTAAGATCAGGAGAACTATTGAACCTTTCGATCTTAAGGGAAAGGGATTTTGTCCGGTTTTAACCCTTTCTCAACCTCAACCGGACTATGCCTGAAGATTGTATTCCTTGACCTGTCCAGACGCGGGGTCGGTACCCGCCACCTCCACTTTATTAATTTGCAAAAACGAGTTTTAGTCAATAATTTCATACGGGCAAAAGAAGTGCGGCTCATCGATGAGACCGGAAAACAAGTGGGGATTGTGCCGATTCAGCATGCGCTTCAAATGGCAATAGAGCGTGACTTGGATTTGATTCAGGTAACCGAACACGTGGAACCCCCTGTTTGCAAAATCGGGGAGCTAGGAAAATATCTGTATCAGAAAGAGAAAAAAGACAGGGAAATGCACAAGCGCGGAGGAGGAGGCGGACTCAAAGAAATTCGTCTCACCTTCAATATCTCTACCCATGATCTCGAGATACGGGCTCGACAGGCGGCAAAATTCCTGCTAGAAGGAAACAGAGTGCGCATTGCCCTCCGGCTCCGCGGAAGAGAGAATGCGCTCCAAAATGTGGCACGGGAAAAATTCGACAAGCTTATTGAAATGGTCAGGGGCGTTACGCCAATAAAGATAGAGCATGAACTCAAAAAGGAACCGCGTGGATTAGCAATGATTATTTTGAAAGGATGATATGGCAAAAAAAGGAACCAAAAAAATAAAAGCAAAAACACGGAAGGCGATTTTGAAGCGTTTTCGATTTACACGATCAGGAAAAATACTCCGAAGACCCACAGGACAAGATCACTTTTTAGCAAAGAAATCAGGCAAAGCACGAAGAAATCTACGCAAATGGATCGCTTTGTCTTCTTCAGAGATTCAACAAATTAAAAAAGCAATAAGCTCATAATCTATGGCCCGGGTTAAACGCGGAACAATGGCGCACAAGCGTCGCAAGCATCTTCTTTCCGACACGAAAGGATTCCGCTGGGGAAGAAAATCAAAATATCGCCTGGCAAAAGAAGCCCTTATTCATGCATGGCAACATTCTTTTCGGGACCGAAAAGCAAAGAAAAGAAGCTTTCGCCAGCTTTGGCAGGTCCAAATCAATGCAGCAGCAAGAGAAGCAGGAATTTCATTTAGCAAACTGATCTCTTCGCTTAAAAAACGCAATATCGGACTTGACCGAAAAATCTTGGCGCAACTCGCTCAACAAGAGCCCAAAATATTCCAAAAAATCATCGAAACAGTAAAACGCTAGGCATTCTGTTCGAGAAATTCGTTTGCCTTAAGAAGGAGATGCTTGGCGTTTTTGTATTTGAGAAGAGACAATGCCCCTTGAAACGGCAGCCATTGAAAACCGACGTGCTCGGGAGAAATGCAAACCTTCTTTTTTTTCGTTTCTGCAAGAAAAAAAATAACGGTTTTGGAGATTCGCCGGCCCTGCAAAAAGAAAAAGTAATGAATGGTCTCGACAAACCCCTCAAGGAATTGGATATCAACAAGGCCTGTCTCCTCTGTAATTTCTCTTTTCGCCGCCGCCTGATCTTCCTCCTGTTTTTCTATGTGGCCCTTTGGAAAATCCCAGTAATCACGCTCTGTTCTTGCCGAAGAAGGGTAATGAAGCAAAAGATACGATGGCTTACCTCGTACCATTCGGAATACAATTGCGCCTGCAGATCGTTCGTATTTCATACTTCAGATCTTTTTTCGATCTTTTAATGAAACAAGAAACTGCTTTAAGGGAAGGGTATTGACTACATCTTTTGCTTCTGCCCAGCCCCTCCTTGCCTGCGCAATCCCAAAGCGCAGAAATCGAAAATGATCGGCATGGTGGGCATCAGAGTCAATCACAAGCTTTACCCCTGCATTCACTGCCTTTCGAACATCAGTATCTTTAAGGTCAAGACGTTCGGGATATGCATTTACTTCCAGAATCGTCCCCGTCTCTTTTGCAACCCTGATAATCTCGTCCATATCTAATTCGTAAGGATCACGCTTTTGAATAATCCGTCCGGTGGGATGGAATAAAATATCAACATGAGGATTGCGCATGGCCCGGATAATCCTTTCGGTCATGTCTTTTTTATTCATTTTAAACAACGAATGCACCGAAGCCCCTACCACATCAAGTTTAGCCAACACCTCATCTGCAATATCAAGCGTACCATCTCTTCTTATATTCACCTCCGCCCCCTTTAAAATTCTGAATGTTAAATTTTTAATTTTTAATTTTACATTTATTGCATCGATCTCTGTCATCTGCCGCAAAAGCTTTTTTTCGTCGCAGCCGCCGGTCATGGCAAGATCCTTGGTATGATCAGTAATTGCGATATACTCCAAGCCCTGTTTCGTTGCTGCCTCTGCCATCTGTTCGATAGAATGGGCGCCATCGGTCCAATTTGTTTGCACCTGAAGATCTCCTCGCAGAGCATTGTATGGGATAACCTTTGGGGGTTCCAGTCGGAGGGCTGCTTCAAATTCTCCCTGATCTTCGCGTAATTCGGGCTCAATATACGGCAATCCAAGGGCTTTGTATACTTCTTCTTCGGTCTTGCCCGCAACAAGCTTTCTCCCCCGGAATACCCCGTACTCGCTTACCTTCAATCCCTTTTGCAACGCATACGTTCTTACTTTCACATTATGCTCTTTTGAACCAGTAAAATATTGGAGAGCGGCCCCATAAGCCTTCTGGGGGAGAATGCGTATGTCTATATCAAAGTCCTGCGTGGTGCGTATAGAAACTTTGGTCGAGCCCCTTCCCCAAATTTTTACATAGGGGACATGGGAAAGAAAATATTCCACAATCTCTTTTTCGTTATCGCGCCCGGTTGTAACCAAAATATCAACATCTCCCACGGTTTCTTTCATGCGGCGAAAAGATCCTGCGGCAATTACCTCCTCCACAAGGCCGGAATTTTTTAAAAGCGCGACAATCTCTTCCACATAAGGATAAATATATCCTATTAATTTTCTACCGCTGGAGTTTTTGACGAATTCGATCCCTTGCAAAATATTCTTTTCAGTTTTCTCACCAAAATGAGGAAGCTTTCGGATTTTTCCTGCTTTTGCTGCCCGTTCCAAATCCCCAAGATTTTTGATCTTTAAATGCTGGTACAGCGTCTTCACGGTCTTTGGCCCTATTCCCTCAATTGCCATGAGTTCTTCCACATCCACCGGGATTTTTTTGCGATACTCTTCATAATATTGCATCCTACCGGTCTTTATATATTCTTCAATTTTCTCTGCAATACTTTTTCCTACGCCGGGAATCCGTTCAAGGCCCTTCAAGCCCTCTTTTCTGTAGATATCCTCCACGTCTTCTGAAAGCGCCTGCACTGCAGTTGCGGCCTGCTCATATGCTTGGGGCTTGAATGGAACATCATCCATTGCCAGATACGCAGAGATTGTTGCGAGAATAGAGGCGAGTTTTTGATTTTGCATATTCTAGGGTAAATGACGAACAATTCCTTCAACCCTTCCCAGGGTCCGACGAATAAATAATCTTGTCCCCGTTACGCTCACAATAATTAACCCCACAATAGCGACCAGAAATTCGACTCCGCGGATAATCAACGCGAATGCAGCACCCCCAGAGGGCTGAAGCCCGAATGCCTGAAAGGCGAAGGCCTGCAGTGCGTCATGGGAACCGAGCAACGCAGAAATAGGCAGGAGCAAAGCGATATAGTAAAACCCAAGAATAGAAAGCGCAGGGAGAAGCTCTATCGTATTGGTAAGAAAAAATATCAGAACTATTGTTCTTGCAAAAGCAATTCCGCTTCTCAACAGAGAAAGCGCAAATCCAATTCTTAGCCAGCGGTTTTTCCAATAAAAAAATCCGAGTACATCTTGCTCCAAACCATCCAGATCAGAATCTCGTTTCCGAAAAAAAATATGAAGAATACTTTCTCTGCGGAAACTTTGGAAATAGAAAAAAAGAATAACAATGCCAAAAATCAATGCGACCGCCATGAGGGCCAAGACCCCTTTGGGAGGAATGGTCTCGGTCTGAAAAGCCAAAACAAGAAGCCCAATGATACCAAAGAAAAAATTTGTTGTAATCTCTAAAATTCGTTCGATGCTTACCGAAGCCAAACCCTTCTGGAAAGGAATTTGATGTTGTTCTTTTAAGGCATAGGCGCGAAATAATTCCCCTCCCAGAATTACCATGGGAACGAAATAGGTGATGCCAAAGCCCCCGAGGAAAAGCCCACTAAGCTTACGCAGAGGAAGGGAGTACCCCGTATATCCAAGAATCATTCTCCAGCGCCAAATCCCAACTATTACCATTGCAAGAGTAAGCAGAAGAATGACGACGGCCTGAACAAATGAAAAATTCTGGGCTGCCTGAAAAATTTCCTGCCATCCAATGTGATCAATGGTCCACCAAAACAGCGCAACCCCGCCAGCAAAAAACAAAACAAAAAAACCAATCTTTTTCATTCTTCTCATTATAAGCTAACAAAACGAGATCGCCAATTGCGAGTCGGAATATTTGCTTTAAGATAATGCTTATGTTATCAATATAGCACGCACCCACAAAATATAGGGCATGGGAGGACAAGATGGAAACAGAAGAATTAAGAGGAATAGCAAGGTTTATTATAGAAGCGTTCACCCTAAAGGTACTCCCTCGGACCGGTTGGTTCCGCGTTGGAGTTTCCCCTTCGAAGGTTGAATCCGTTGCGGACCATACCTTCGTTACTGCGATCATTGCGGTTTTACTAGCTGAGGAAGAGAACGCGAACCCCTTCCGGTGTTGCACAATGGCAACTCTCCACGATATTGGAGAATCCAGAACGGGAGACATCGCTCGGCCACTCGCGCGACTTCTGGAAAATCTAGGGGTTAAAAAGATAGAAATCGACCAAGCGGCAGAAGAAAAACAAAGAGCAGGCCTCCCCTCTTCTGCCAAGAACCTCCTCGAAGAGCTGCTCAAAGAATATCATGAGAACACAACCATAGAGTCGAAAGTGGTCCATGATGCCATGATTATTGAGCAGGGCATTCAAGCACTATTCTACAGAAAAGAAGGGTACGATACCGCCGAGTTCATTAAGGAGATAGAGCTCCGTATCGTTACGCAAAGCGCAAAAGCACTCTGGGCAGTACTCTTGCAGAATCCAGAAGAACTTATCTGGTGGAAAGAAGAGCAGGAGTAAAGAGGGACTAGCTATAAAGATTATCTAGTCCCTCTTTCCTTTTTGTTACGAGCTACGCGAGACGAGACGTAAAATTTCTTTTTTAATGCTGCCATGAATTGTAAATTCTGCTGCGTATCCGATCTTTCAAATGCCCATTCCCACCACGCCTTGATAGGAAAATCTTTATCTTTCGTCCAATATTGAAGAGCTCGGGTTAAAAGTTCAAGAACGTATACTTGATTGGCAAAGCGAGCTTCGGAGGTCTGGCTATCTCGATATTCGCTCCATGACCCAATAATCTCTTTTTGAAGATCTTCACCTAATGAAGAAACGAGCCTCTGAACGGCTAGCCGTTCTTGGGAATAGCGTTCTCTTGCGATTGCTTTTTTTTCTTCTACAGAATATCGAATCCATTTCTTTAACAATTCTTCTCTTGCTTTTTCTGTTTTTACGCCCACTAAAGCCTTGGCATAACTGCTTGTAACGACTGGCTGATGTATTGCGTAGAGGCCAGAACAGAGAGCAATCTTTATGACTCTTCCAGCATCAAACACACGTTTCTCTTCCCTAGAAAGCAGCCAGACCATCAACGCAAGCATAAATATGTGATTTGCTACTGAGTCGGGATTCTTCACTTTTCGTAGTACCCATATATACAATGGCGCTCTCTTCAACTTTCCTATCTGCATCAAAAAGTCAATGAGGGGATCCATCTCTGTTTTTTCTTTGTAGTAAAGTTTTTGTTCAAGCGCCTTCAAAAAACTCCGAAG
Organism: Candidatus Wildermuthbacteria bacterium; assembly: GCA_016186115.1. Classification (GTDB taxonomy): domain Bacteria; phylum Patescibacteriota; class Minisyncoccia; order Minisyncoccales; family UBA10102; genus JACPMK01. The sequence continues at coordinate 65,990 of JACPMK010000003.1, read as the reverse complement.
AGCGGGGTGCTCTACCAGTTCTTCTGCTTCCTCCCACCATGCAGTTACAAAAGTGTTTTGCCCAACTCCAAAGTATTCAATGGCTTGTAAAAGAACCTCTATCTTATCGAGTTGTTTTACAAATCTGCCTTCGGCTGTTCTGCCCTTCTCAAAATCAATCCACAAAGAGAGCAGCTCCTGACGTTTTTCTCGGGGCAAGAACCTTAAGATTTGCAATAGAGCGTGCTTCTCTGCAAGAAATCGGAGCCGTGCGGCTTTTATTTTTTCCTTCCGCGGAAGGCGAATCCAGCGCTTCAGCAGGGCCCCCCTCTTCTCTTTTGATCGTATAATTTCTTTGTAGCGGGCTGTGCCATAATGGGGCGTTAAGTCACCGGCATACACTTCACAAATATCATGCAAGAGTGCCAGTTTAATCAAGCGATTCGTATTTAAGTTGGCCTTCCTCCCTAAAACCCATGCAAAAAAAGCTAACCGAAAGGAATGTTCTGCGACGGTTTCTGGATTCGAAATTCCTCTCCAAACCCACCCGGTCCTTTGGGTGGTTTTTAATAGAGACGCTTCCAAAAAAAATTTGAGAAGTTGTTGCATAACAGATGCACGAAACAGCATAAATAAAACTAGACCGCCTGCGATCTAGTTCTTATCGCAACGAATAATAATTCTCCAAAAAAGCTAAAATGAATCTAATAAATAATTTTCTTAACTTTGTAGACAACTCGGATAGGAGAACTGATCACCACCTCTTCTCCTATTCTTTTCCCAAGAAGAGACCGCCCCACAGGGGATTCCGAAGAAATTTTACCCTCTGCGGGATTCGCCTCAAGAGTTCCCAGAAGAGTGTACTCATTAATTGTTCCGTCTGGAACTTCCTCAAGAGTAACTGTTGCTCCTAACCAGACCATATTTTTTTCTTCTTTCGGAGTTTGAATCAACTCAACATTTTTGAGAATATTTTCGCACTCGGCGATGCGGGATTCGAGCAAGTTCATATCTTCTTGGAATGTAAGGTAATCAGGATTTACATCTTCGGAATGCAAAATACTGGGCACTTCGCCCTTCATTTTCAGCGAGCGGAATTCAAGGAGCTTGTCGTATTCTTTTTGGACTTTTTTGAGTCCTTCTTTGGTGAGATAAAATTTTGGGGGTTGAGTTGTTGTTTGAGTTGTCATACGTAGTGAGAATATTATTGAAGAAAAAAATCTGGCTTGCGAGAGCCAGATTTATTGACGATGCAGTACTAATGATATGTATTGTCAACAAATCCGGCTGTGCGCAATAATCGAAATCTCAATAATGGCTTTCTGGTTATTGAGCTTTTTGAGAGAGAACTGTCGAAAACAATTTTGCTGCAAATGTTGTACCATGATGTTGACCTGCTTCAAAATCCTAACAAACACTCCGTGAATGCCCTAATTTTCCTAACGGCGAATCCACATCATATATCATTGTATGAATTGCAAAATATTTGTCAAGGGGTTTCCAAAAAGAAAGTAAAAGGGGCCTCTGGGGAAAACCTCCAGAGGCCCCTTTGATTGATAGTTATGGTCACACCATAACTAATTCTCGCTCCAACAGCCACCCTGGCTGCGGCAGCTTGAGCTTTGGAAGAAGATTCTCTCCAAACCGCTCGTTGCAAGCAACTACCAGATAGTCAACGCGAGCTAATTTGCCGTGTCTTTCAATATCGAATTGCTCCCTTCTGCCATCTTTCCACACAACCCACACGGGGCAGCCCATGAGCTTTGCAAATCCTATCCCGGGGAGGATCTCGTTCACTGGCTCATTCGCCATGATGTAAGCCAGGCCCCTGCCAGCTGCAAGCCATGCATAGATGAATGATCCGCCCTTTCCATGCAGAGTGAGTCCTTCGTACGCTTCATCGTGAACGAAGGATGCCACCTCAAGGAATGACCGGAGATAATTTTCTCGACCCATGTATACAAGGATTGTGCCCTTTTTGGGGAGCACTTTTGCCGAGATCGGGCTCTCAAAACGTTCTCTGCCGGAGTCAAAGAACTTAACGTGCACCTTCCCATCTCCCCTAGGAGAGGGCACAAAGAACATCTCGCCAAGCCCAATATCGAGCATTGCTGCTGCAATAGGTTTTAAGGCCTTACTGAAAAAGCTCACAGCAATGTACCAGCACCCCGAGATCCTATTTCGAAATTCATCGCTCCCATCTAAGGGATCGATGTAGCAAATGATCAGTGGGTCACTGCTCCCGTACTCCCCATGTTCGGAGTGAACCCTTATTTTGCCGAGGATCGGATGCCTTCTCTTCAGCTCTTGGGCTTTCCCGATGGAACGTTCTACGGCTGATACAAGAGAGACGCTCCCAAAGATCGCAAGCATTTTGCGTAATACTTGGAGATCCTCCTTGCTCCCACTTAGCAACGCTTTCCAAAGGCCATCCCCTATGTCATCAGCCTCTATCTTCACATCCTCCGCCCGCTTTCGATGGAGAACCTCGCTAAGTGTCTGCCGTCCCAATCCTCTCTCGTACGCCTCCAAAACCACCAAGCGGCCTGTACGGAAGAATTCCTCCACGAGCTCATGCAATGCCGCCGCCGTTCTTTCCTCTTCAACTTTCACTGCAGTTCGAGCTGTTACCACCTTTCCCTCCTCCTCTTTAGCTCTCCTTTTAGAGAGCATTGAGATGTATTCTACCACAGACAAAACAACCTGCAACCTCAACAAGAACAAAAGGACGTCTACGCTTGCGGGAGAAGTAGCTTTGGTTTGGCAGGAAGTTCCCCAAGATACACCTCGAGGCGCTTCACTCCTGCATGAGTATGAATGGTACTATTAATAAATTGTTCGATGCTCTCCACGTTGTGCCCAAGAACGCACACAAGTAAATTCCACTTCCCGATGGTTCTCGCAACATGGAGCACTTCTTGCATATGTTCGAATTGCTCAAGAAGTTTAGAAATTGTTGCTCCGTCGGCTTCAATAAAGATATGCCCGGCAATGACAAAAAACTGATCGATGCGCAGCATACCCCTGATTTCAAGGGTCTTGGATGCCACAAGCTTGTCGATACGATTTTTCACCGAAACCGCGCTCAAGCCAACTGCTTTCCCAATCTCTGCGAGCGGTTTTTTCCCATCCTGCGCCAGCTGTTTAATAATTTTCAGGTCCACCGCATCAAATTCATCAAAATGCCAGATCGCTTCCGCCGAATATTTTTCAACAAAGAAATCGGCCACACCGATCCGATCAAAGAAAGTAGCGAATTTTATATCTCTTATATTCAGGCGTCGCTTGCGCACCCGCAAGGCTTCCATGGCCCTTTTGTACGCCTTGCCGGTAACCACGTCGTTGTCCACCACAAGAACTTTTCTCCCCTTCACCTTATCTTCCTCTAAGCCAGCGCCGTCATCTTCCATGGTAGCAATGACAAGATTCTGCTTACGCTGTCTCAACCATTGATACAATCCTTCCGCATACCAAATGCCGTCTGGCTGAAGATAGATGATAGCTCCATCATCTTTTCCAAAGTAATTCTCCACGTCTTTGCCAATACCCTTCACAAATGCTTGAATTGGCTGAAAGTCCAGAAGATTTTTAGGGATATCCATAGTAAGGATATATTCTAAAACAAAGTGTGCTGACTTGTAAACTGTTTCGACTCGCTCTTGCCAAAAATTTCTATCTTGCCATATTCCCCATCAAATCCGGGGTCAATTTTTATTTTCCCATCGCGCACCCTGATAATGCCTTCGGTAATTTCGGGCGAGGTTACATTGCGAAGGGTTGACTGATCCGTATCAAGAAGCACAGCAAATTCGCTGCCAAACTCTTTGATTAATTTATCGTATTCTAGCTTCCCCTGCTTGGTACCAACGCTCACGCCAAGGACATCAGCAATAATCTCTTGCAAAGGGACCATGCTTTTAAAAGGAATTGCTCCGGCAGGAACAGTTCCCTCTGGCCGATCAGCCAGCTCTTCCACGCGATGAAGCACTCCAATGGTAAGGGGTCTGCCGCATTTGGGGCAGCGATTATTCTGCTTTTTTGCCTCCGCAGGATGCATGCTTACATTGCAAAGACGGTGCCCGTCATAATGATATTTTCCTTCTTCGGGGAAAAATTCTACTGTGTACAAAAACTTTTTTGCGTTTTTTGTTTGGATTACTTCTTTGAGCGCAGAATAACTCAACTCGATATCGAATACATTTGCCTCTCTCCCGATTTTTTCCAAACTGTGGCTATCAGAATTGCTCATAAGGGTAATGCCATCCAAAGCAGAAAGCCGCCAGTTCATTGCGGGATCCGAAGATAACCCTGTTTCTATGGCATAAATATATTTTGTGTACTCATCAAAACATTCCTCCAGCGAATTAAAGCCCGATTTTGACCCGAACACAGAAAACCACGGTGTCCACGCATGCGCAGGAATAACCATGCAATCAGGCGAGGCATCCAGCGCAATTTTCACCACTTCTTTTGCGTCAATACCGAGAATTGGCCGACCATCTGCTTTCAAATTCCCTATCCAACCAAGCTGGGTGTTGATTTTCTCGACTGCTTCAAAAGAAGGGGAAAAAAGAATCAGATGAATTCTACGCACCGCACTCTTTTTTGAATAAATACAGCTGATTTCGCTGGTGAGAAGAAAGCGTACGCTACTTTTCTCACCTTTCAATTTATACAATCCTGCTTCTGCGGGCTCGAGTTTTTCTTTTAATTCCTGAAACCATAACGGGTGAGTAAAATCACCCGTTCCCATAATAGTAATCCCCTTCAGAGAAGCCCAGTGATCCAGATTTTCCACGGTTAACTCTTTGGAGGTTGCTCTTGAAAATCTGGAATGAATATGGAAATCGCCAATAAGTTTCATAACATCTTATTTCTTTTTGGGATAATTCCCGATCTGCTTTAAGGCATCACGATGATGCCATTCCCACAATTCTTTGGCGGCAAGAAAGGCCTCAATATCTTCCCGAAAATCAGGGAGTTCTTTAAATTCGATCTCTGCCTTGGCTACACCCCACTGATGGTTGCAAAATCGATTTCCCCCGCGCACCCTTGGCGCTCCTTCTTTGAGACGTCTTTTCGCAAAACATCCCATACATTCTTCGTATTGATCGATCCGAAGAATCCAGCGCGTGGTTCCTTTTTGTGTCTTTGGCGCATTTTTATTGTAGGCATTTAGGTATGCTGCTGTCTGCAACGCATGTTCTCTCCATATGCCGCTGCCTGTTTTGATATCGAGCACCCCTATCTTTCCACCCAATTTTGCCACCACATCAATCGTCCCCGCATAGCAATTTTCCATATCAAATACCCTTCTTTCAATTGACTGGGCTTTATTGACAAGCCGCATGGAGTTGTCTTTGAGCCACTGTCGAAATGCGTCGACGGAAGGGGAAATGCGCGCATCAATAACGAAGGGCTTTTCGACCAACAGGCCTTCTACCGCCCCATGCACAAGATTGCCCCAATCCGCAGATTGTTCAAGCGCACGCTGCGCAGCAAATGGATTCGCATAGGAATTGAGAAATCTTTCAAGATTGGGTTTGGGAATAATCGATGTGATCGCAGTAACACGCGGCATCCACATTCCATTAATTTCGTACCCACACTTTTGGGTGAAGAGATCGATTGTCATATTTTTTCTCGCACACCTCATTCTATCACGGGAAAACAAATCCGAGGAGAGCGCCGGAGATAAGAATCAATCCAAGAAAAATGAGGAAAATTCGTGGGATGGAGACGATGTATTCGGGCTCGCGGTCGCCGTGGTGCCTGGCCTTCTGAAAAAGCAAGAGAATCGTTACTCCCTCAACGGCTCCTATAAATGAACCAACAACTGCCACCACTTCAGAGAATTGGCGCAATCCCAGCATAAAAAGCGCAAGCGGGAGAGATATTGTTATCGCAGCAGAAAAAAACAGGGGTATCTTGTAATCATAGTACAGTGAATTTTTGAGATAATCGCCGAAAATGATGTAGGAGTCAGCAATAATAAACAATCCAATGATCGCTCCAATAATCACGATATTTTCTCCCAGAAAAGGGACGAGACCGCCAAGAGCATCGGGCGAGGTGTTGGCTCCAGATACTCCGATCACGAAAAACACAAAAAGAGCATAGAGCGCAAAGGTGATAAGAGATGCAAATCGAAGAACATTGCGAAGTTTTTTCTTCTCGTCGTCTTTTTTAAAAAGTTCTGCAATTTCGGGGATCGCAGACCACCCTATCAAAGCAAAAAGGATAATCCCGTAGGGCAAAAACAGAGAATCGCCATGCACAAGAGAAAAGTTTTCGATTCGAATATGGGGGATAGCAAAAAGAAATACGAGCGCGATCACGATAAAAAGCGCGATATTCATGAGAAATTCGGTTTTTGCAATAAAACGAATGCCCTGAAAAACAAATAAGGAAAGGACAAGCCAAAAAAGAAAGGTTGCCGCAATGGGAGAAAGAGAAAGAAGAGGAGAAAGAACAATTTTGAGAAAGTCCCCTCCAATAATAATGTAGGCAAGCAGGGTGCCGACTGTTCCAACGAAAGTCGCAAAAATCATTGCCGCCTCACCCCATTTCCCAAGATATCTTCTTGCGTAGCCAATAAGCCGGTATTTTTCTTTGGTGCGCAGGCATACTTCTCCAAAAAGCAAGTGGAGGATAAGCACTGCCCCCGCAAGGACACCGAGGTAAAAAATTCCCGGCACAACCCCGCTTTTTGCGATAGCATAGGGAATGCCAAAAATCCCCGCTCCCACAATCGCCCCAACGAGCGTTGACAAAGCCAAAATAAAACTATTCATTTTTGTCGAAACACGCGATACCCTTCTCTTGCCTTTTGAGTAATCTTGATCCCGACCTCATCTCCTTTTTTCGCTTTTTTGATTTTCTCATGATCGATCTGCATGGATGCGATCTTTTGCGTGAATGATTTTTCTCCTCCCTCAATCCTAATTGTATTGCCCACTGCCACAGGATTTGTAAGCTTCAGCGCGATTACTCCGATCTTGTCATAGTAATGCGCCACCTTGCCAATGGGCTGCTCTTTTACTTTCTTTACAACGGGTTTCTTTGCGATCTTCTTTTTTAAAACACGTTTTTTCTGCATGATTCTTATAAAAAATGTAATAGGTGCGACCTTTAAGCTTATGTTCAGTATATCATGCAATTCGTTCTTTCGCGAAAAGAAAAAGCAGGAGTTTTTATGCTCCTGCCACAATGTTGAATGCTACCCTGAGGAAACCTCGGGAAGAGCGGCGCTCTTCATCTCATCCCGAGGTTCCCTTCTTAAATATTGAAATTACACTGCCTTAGCTAACTGCCGGACCGCGTCCGCTTGACGGATCCTTGCGGGAATGATAACCGGCCCCGGTTTTTCTTCAGCCATTGCCCCTCCATCTACGCGGCACTTTGTCCCAGTAAGAAACCGCGAAGATTCCCGATGGCCACATGTACAGCATACCATCATCGGATAATTTATATCTGCGTTTGCGTCCATCTTGCTCCCTTTCTCCCGCTGCTGTTTTGAGCGCCCTTTTAGCCACGAACACAATCTCCTGAACAAAAAGGCGCTCAAAAGATATGTGCCAAGGTGCTGGAAGAATTAGAGTACATCTTTGCAGATTCCAGTCATCTCGTCAATACTTGAGCTATCCACTTCCAAATCGTGTCCCCAGGAGGAATCGGACCTCCAATCTTTGGCTTCGGAGGCCAACGCTTTATCCGTTAAACTATGGGGACTCTTCAACTTCGCTCAAGGCAAGCCTAGGTTTATTGGGAATCTCTTTGGATTGCTTTACTGTTGATTTTCCGTATTGATTATATATGCGCTGGTAAAGCTCTTCGATTGCTTTGGCTTGTTCTTTGGGATCAAAAATCTGCCTTCGAATTCTGGCTTTTTCTTGACGAATAAACTTCCGTATGCTTTTGGGCAAATTCTTTCCTGTCATGCTTGTATAAAATAGAAAGCGTCCTCATAGCACGCAATCACTCAAGGTAGCACAAAAATCTTGTTCCGTCTATACGGTCTCTTGAGAATGGATTTTTCTAAATTCCTCCCTAACAACTTCCCGATCATCCCAAGGAATTTTTTTGCCACCGGCCACATCAATAGAATCCTCGCTGCCCTTCCCCGTTATCACGACGACGTCTCCCGAGCCCGCCAAGTGCAATGCTTTTCCAATTGCTTCTCTGCGGTCTAAGATTTTTTCTGCTTCTTCCCCGGCGCCTTCTGCCACCTGTTCAATGATTTCCGTGGGATTTTCGTCGTACGGATCTTCATTGGTCACAATAATTTTATCGCAATACGATGCCGCAATCCTTCCCAATACCGGCCGCTTCCATTTATCCCGCCCTCCGCCTGCAGCCCCGAGCACGCAAACCAATTTAGTATTTGGTATATGCTGCAACTCTTTGAGGGTCCGATACACTTTTTCTAGGGCATTGGGCGTAAAAGCATAGTCAACAAATACCCAAAAGGGCTTCTGGATAATCAGTTCCATACGGCCCGGCACTTTTTCAATGTTTTCGAGCGCGTTTTTGCATGTCTCTAAGGGAATATTTTGAGAAAGCCCAACGCAAATTGCAGCCAAAGCGTTATATGCGTTAAACTCCCCAAGGAGCTTGAGATGAAATTCAGTACCCTTTACAAAAAACTCTACTCCGTTTCGCTCTATTTGAATGTTCTCAATATTTAATATTTGGTATTTAGTATTTGGTATTTGTTTCGGATTTCGAATTTCGGATTTCGAATTTTTCAGACCATATATCCACTTTTCTCTGGCTGCAAATTGAAGAAAATATTCAGAATTTTTATCATCACCATTCGTAATATGCACTTGTTGTGCGGCTTGAAATAGTCCCCCTTTTGCTTGGCGATAATGTTCGAAAGATCCATGCCGTTCGATATGCTCGGGCGACAAATTTGTGAACACAGCCGTATGAAATTTGATAAAGCGGTGGCGATACTGAAGAATCCCTTCTGAAGTTACCTCCGTCACCGCATGCGTGCAGCCGGCATTCACTGCCTTGCGAAGAAATCTCTGCGCAAAAAACGGGCCGGGCATTGTCATCTTGAGCGTATTGCGCCATTCCTTTTCGTTGATTTGGAATCGTATCGAAGAGAGAGAAGCAGTCGCAATGCCTGCTTCTGCGAAAATTCGGGAGATCATATCGACTGTGGTTGATTTCCCATTCGTTCCCGTAACTCCAATCACCGTTAAATCTCTCGAGGGAAACCGATACCACGCCGCCGCGACAAAGGCCAATACAAAATGGTACCAACTCAAAATAAATGGAGGAAAGATCTTCTTTAAAATTCTTTTCATATCACGCATTCAGTGTACCATAGGAAATTTTATACTCACAACAACAAAGGACGTTGCTTGCCTATGCCCCTTCTATTGGCATAAGCAAACAACGTCCTTAAAGAACATCACTCATTCTCCTTTCTAAGTCTTCCGAGCAAAGAATCCTCTAAAAACATCGAGCACGATCTCTGCTTTTGTTAACCCGTGCGCAAGTTCGCGCGTTTGGTCGGAAAAGAGGTACTGTAGTGCATTCCGATTCATTTGTTTTTCCTCTTTCGAAAGCTCCTCTCCCTTGAGGATAACTCGTATTGCAAATTCCCGAACTACTGCTTTTGTTGCCGCATACTTTTTCCTTGTCCCCTCCACCTCCTCCTGCTCCAATCTTTCGGTGCGATCGGTTGTCATAGCACGCCTCCCTTTTCTCGGCTTTGCTACACACCTCAAGACCTTACTTTTATTTACGCCCAAACATAAAAGCGCGTCAAGCCCTCCCCAAAAACTTCAGCGCTTCTTTTACGCGCTGGCCGGTGTCGAGGATGTCGGTCGAGATTTGCGACAACGCATCTGCTGCGTCTGCACGGGAAAATCCGAGCGTTACTAATGCCTCAACTGCCTCGTCTTTTTTGCCCATTGATCGCTTTTGCGCGATATTCTCTATCTTGCCCGTAAGTTCCAGCATGATCTTCTGAAGTTTTTTTGTCCCGATGCCCCTTACTCCCTCGAAAAATTTTTGATTTCCTGTTTCGATTGCTTTTTTCAGTTCCTCTATGCTACCAAGAGAAGAGAGGGCAAGTGCGGCCCTGGGGCCAATGCCCTGAATATCGTTCAAGGCCTCAAACAGCTGGAGGGCTTCAATGCTCGGCAAGCCATAAAGTTCAGCAGCGTCCTCGCGAAGGTGGAAGAAACAAAATACCTCGCATTCTTCTCCTTCTTTTGCTCGTTCTTGTATATTCTTTGTAGCAAAAATCTTATAGCCAACGTTGTTGACATTGAGAATAAGAAAACCGGCTCCTTTATGCAGCACTTTGCCCTTGAGATAAGAAAGCATGTTACTCCACTATACATGGAATTCGAACTCGTATCAAAATTCAAACCAACTGGAGATCAGCCGAAGGCGATTGAACAGTTGGTAAAAAATATCCGAGCTGGGACTCCCCAACAAGTGCTTTTGGGCGTGACCGGAAGCGGCAAAACCTTTACCATGTCCAATGTTGTTTCCAAGGTTCAAAAACCCGTGCTGGTCATTTCTCCCAACAAAACATTGGCGGCTCAACTCTATCAGGAATTCAAAGAATTTTTCCCAAAAAACGGCGTACATTATTTTGTTTCTTACTACGACTACTATCAGCCCGAGGCCTATATCCCCCAAACCGATACCTATATTGAAAAGGACGCGCAAATCAATGAAACGATCGACCGCCTTCGCCACGAAGCAGTGCAGGATGTGCTCTCGCGCAATGACGTGATTGTTGTTGCTTCGGTTTCATGCATTTATAACATTGGCTCGCCCGAAGAATATCAAAAAATTGCCTTGGAAATCCGGCCGGGGCAAGAAATAAGAAGAAGAGAACTTCTTGCGCACATTACCACGCTCCAGTATACAAGAAATGACACGGATTTTAAGCCCGGCACATTCCGCGTGCGAGGAAACACTGTTGAACTATTTCTTATCACGGGAAAAGAAATTGTAAGGGTTGAATTCACCGGTGACATCATCGAACAAATTTCCATTACAGAGAATGCCCTCCATCCAACGTACGAGCCCCTTGAGGGTACGTATAAATTGTACCCTGCAAAGTTTTGGCTGACGCCGCAAGCAAAACTCAAAATTGCGTTGCAGAATATCCGGCTGGAACTTGCTGATCAGCTACAGAAATTAAAAGCCCAAGGAAAATTACTTGAAGCCCAGCGTTTGGAACAACGCACCAATTACGATCTCGAAATGATTGAGGAATCCGGCTATTGCCATGGAATTGAAAATTATTCGCGACACATGGAATTTCGGGCCCCCGGCTCTGCCCCCTTCACGCTGCTTGACTATTTTCCTGATGATTTTCTGGTATGCATCGATGAGAGCCATCTCACCATTCCCCAATTGCGGGCCATGTCTGTGCAAGATCGAATACGCAAACAAACCCTTATTGAACATGGATTCCGATTGCCTTCTGCAATTGACAACAGGCCCCTTGCTTTTAAGGAATTCCTTGCAAAAGCATCGCAACTCATGTATGTTTCTGCGACTCCGGGAGAATGGGAAGAAAATCAAGCAGGAAGAGAACATATTGTCGAGCAACTCATACGGCCGACCGGACTTTTGGAACCAGCAATTGCAATAAAACCAACCAAAAATCAGATTCAGAATCTCATTACAGAACTCAAGAAGCTTCAGGCAAAGCAGCAGCGCGCCCTCGTAATCACCCTTACAAAACGCCTTGCCGAAGAAGTGGCTCTCTATTTTGAAGACCATGGGATACGAACCCGCTGGCTCCATTCAGAGGTAAAAACGCTGGAACGCCCTGCCATTCTTGAACAATTTCGAAGGGGCGATTTCGACGTGATTGTAGGCATTAATCTTCTTCGGGAGGGACTCGATATCCCCGAAGTGGCGCTCGTGGCAATTCTCGATGCAGATAAAGAAGGATTCTTGCGCAACGATACCACCCTCATTCAAACCATGGGGCGAGCTGCGCGCCATCCCGAAGGTAGGGTTATTCTTTTTGCCGATAAAATTACCGGCTCCATGAAAGCAGCAATGAACGAGGTTTCCCGAAGAAGAAAAATTCAGGAAACATACAATCAAGCGCATGGCATTACTCCACAACCAATTATCAAAGAAATTCGGAAATGGGAGTTTGCTGCGGACCAAAAACACGAGGCAGTCGAAGCAGAGCTCGCGCTTATCAAAGACACTGCAATTCTCGGAAGAGAAATGAAGGATGCCGCAGATAATCTCGACTTTGAGCGTGCTGCCCAAATTCGCGATTTGATTAAGACACTTCAAAAGAAGTGATGCTCTTGCCACGTATGACGTGGCTCTTGCAAAAAGAGAGGGGCAGTGATAGGATAGTTGCGTATGCCAATTACAAAATCAGCAAAAAAAGCACTTCGCCAAAGCAAACGAAGAATGCTCAAAAATCGGGGGGCGAGGCAAGAGATTAGAACAGCGGTAAAAAAGATGAGAGAACTTGCGGGCCAAAAAAATATCGAGGAGGCGAAGCAATTTCTTCCCCGGCTTTATCAAGTCCTCGATAAAGCCGCGAAACGAAGAGTTATAGAAAAAAATACCGCTGCGAGAAAAAAATCGCGTCTCACCCGGCTATTTAATTCTCTCAAAACCAACAGCAAGTAGCTCAAGAGATTCTTCAAGCTCTCGAGTTCCTGTCTTTACGTTGGTGTCTATCGCAAAGATCTTCTTATAAAGATCTTTTATTTTGCCAAATTCTATATTCTGCGCCATCCCATACAGGGTTTTGAAGGCGTAGGGGTGGAGCGCCATTTTCTTTTGAATTTCTTCGTATGGTTTTTTATTCTGCTGCATTTCTTTTATCTCAAGCATTTTTCGTATTTGAGAACCAAGGAGAGAAAAAAGAGGAAAGGGGGAGACGCCCTGCGCTTCATACGCCCGCAGCAATGCCAGACCTTCTTTACTCTTGCTTTTCACAATGCAATCAATGATGCGAAATGCATCTGTCTCTATCGAGAAAGGCAATAGGAGCTTAAGATCAGAATTGCTTTCCTTTTGACGAGGGGCCCGAAGAAATGCTGCGAGCTTGCGAATCTCCTGTTCCATGCGCCAGAGATCTCCTCCAATTTCTTGTTGAAGCTGCGCGATAAGAGAAGCAGAAATCCCGGCAATACCATATGCTTGAAATCGTTTTCTAATCCATTGATTCAGCTGGGCACCTTTCAGAAAAGGAAATTCTTGAGCGAACGCAGCAAGTCGCTCAAGAAATTTACGAAAGGGGGCGGAGACGGGAGCATTCTCGTCAAAAAAAATAAGAACAATCCCTTTCCCCTTCAGCATATCTTCTTTCAAATTCATAACGAATTCCTGGAGAACAGGACTCGCAAAGCAATTGAAAAAAAGAAAGAGCTTTTTTTCTTGAAACATTGAGGGGGTAAAAAGTTCTCGCCTTAACTCCTCACCATCAATCTCCGGGCCATTCCACTGGTGCATATAAAATCCGCTCGGATAGAGCTGATGATAGCGCTTGATAATTGCCCTTATTTTCTGCCGCGAACGATAGGTATCGGGACCCGCAATAAGAATAATCATAAAAATTGGTAAAAAAATCCGACTTGAGCAAAAGAAGTCGGCAATAATCAAAAATCAAATAAGAAAGAGGAGGTATCTCTATTTTGCTGCTGCGTTTTCAATAATCGTTCGGATTTTTTCAATGATCTCTCCGGGCGTAAAGTGCGCCTTGATAAGATAATCCACTGCCCCAAGCTTTATTCCCTTTTCCACATCTTCCTGCTGCCCCAAATTAGAAAGAATAATGACCGGGGTCTTTGCGGTCGAGACATCGCTTTTTACCTGCCGCAAAACTTCAAAGCCATCGATACCCGGCAGAATCAAATCCAAAAGAACTAAATTGGGGTTCTCTTCTTTTACCTTTTTTACGCCTGCCTCGCCATCAACCGCTTCAGAAACCTCGTATCCTTCTTTAAGAAGTTTCTGTACGATGAGTTCTCGCAAAAACTTATCATCCTCTACAACCAAAATACTTGCCATAGCATTACTGGGAAAAAAGATAACGATTTACTTTTTCTACGACCTCTTTTGGATCAAAATCTGTTTTCACGAGCCAATCCTGAACGCCCAATTCTTTGGCTCGTTCGATTTCCACTGGCTGACCTGAATTTGAAATAATAATGACAGGAATATAAGAAAGTTCAGCATCGCCACGAATATCCTCAAGAACTTCCATCCCATCTTTTTTGGGCAACAGCATGTCAAGCAGAATGAGATCGGGTTTTTCTTTTCTTACCTTTTCGATTCCAATTTCTCCATCCTGCGCAACAGTAACCACATAGCCGCTCTCCTGGAGTTTCCTTTGCAAAACTCCCGCAAGAAGTTCCTCGTCTTCAATAAGTAAAATTTTTTTTGCATCCATACTTCTATTGTACTGTATAGCTTGCGTTAGGCAAAGGGCCTCATGATTTTGCCAAGGGAATAGTCAAGAAAAATGTGGTGCCCTTCCCCTCTTCGGAGGCAAACTCCACCCTCCCCTTGTGGGCTTCGATGATATTCTTTACGAGGTACAGCCCAAGCCCTGACCCCTCTGTATCGATGGTTCGGGCGTTGCTTGCTCTGAAAAATTTTTGAAATACGCGTTTTTGCTCTTCTCCCGGGATTCCCACTCCGGCATCCTGAATACTGACCCTGATTTCTTCTCCGACTTGCGCGATCGACACCACCACCTTGCCTTGAGCACTGCTGTAACGTAGCGCATTGTCAATAAGGTTGTCGATGGCTAACTGGATTTTCCCCGTATCAACGAGCGCTTGAGGAAGTTGCTCTTTGGGACGCTGGAAGACAAGTTCCACATTTCTTCGCCTTGCCTCTTCTTTGTATAATTCTAGCACAGATTCAATCACTTTCTCAATCGATGCCAGCCCGGGAGCATATAGATACCGACCCTCCTCAATGCGAGTAACGTCGAGCAGATCATTAATCAGGGCGATCATGCGTTCATTCGATTGATAGGTTTTATCCATAAACTCCCGCTGTTCCGGGTTGAGCGACCCCAAATCTCCGTCAAGAAGCATCCGCAACGTCCATTTGATTGCAGAAAGAGGAGTACGCAACTGATGGGCAGCAAGAGAAACAAATTCTGTTTTTAAGCGCTCGATCTGTTTCTCTCTGGTAATATCGTGCACCACGAGAAGCGTTCCCTCGCCACCCCCACGCTCTTTGAGAAGAATAATGCTTACCTCGATAAAAGTATTTTTCCAGAGTTCGAATTCCTTGCGATATCCGCTTTCTGGTTTCTCCTTGAGGAGTGCAAGCAGGGAATTCAGTTGAGGAAATGATCGCAACTCCTCCGTTGACTTATGGAGTAAGCGCTCCTTGGAAAGCCGCAGCATTTGCTCTGCCCGCGGATTGACTAACTCCACCTGCCCTTGTTCGTTGAAAACCATAAGCCCATCGGCAAAATGGGCAATAATCAGCTGGGTCTTATTACGCTCTTCTTCGGCTCGTTGTCTTGACTCATCAACGTCTTCAAGGATATTAAGCAATGCCTTTTGAGTTCCTTGAAGTTCTTCGCGATATTCAGTGTTCTCGATTGCAATCGATACGGTATTTGCTGCTACCTGCAGGATATAGCGTTCAGTTGGCGAATACGTATGAACCTTTGCGAAATAAAAATTTAAAACTCCGAACAGCTCGTCCTTATCAAACAAAGGAAAGGAGGCGACCGTTGCAATGCGTTCTTTGCTAATGGCATCGAGAATTCCTTGCGGGAATCTTTTTATTGTTTCAGGATCCCAAAAATTATTAACAAAAGCGGGCTTTTTAGTTAGCGCCGCCAAAACAACCGGGGAGGACCTGCCCAAAGATGATATCTGAACGGGATGACCCTTAAAGTAATCAACGTATACCTTGCTCATCCCGCTTGCCATAAAAATATGGAAGGAATCGGGATCCTTCTCTGCTACCTTCCAGATAGCAGTCCCTGATGCCCCTACCGCTTTCCCAAGGGTGGCAGACAGCTCATCGAGAATTTCAGAAAGATTCTTCTCAACACTGATCCTCAATGATTGCACTGCCTGATGAAGATGGGCTAGCTGGTCGCGCTCATGCACCAATTCATCCCTATTTTCTCTCAAAGAACTGTACATTGACTGCCCTTCAATGCTGACCCCCAATTGATAAGCAATAATACTAAGAGTAGTGCGCTCCTGAGAAGTAAATGTTTTCTTTTCTGCAAAATAGAGGTTCACGATCCCCACGGGCTTGTCTTTCTGCACAAAAAGAGGATGGGAAACCAATGTCGTCGCTTCGATATATTTCTTCCGAAGAAGGTTTTTCCATGTCTCTGGAACTTCCGGGCGATTCAAAAGATCGTGCTTTACATACATGCGCCTCTCTCCAAAAGAACGCCCCACGACTCCCTGACCGGGTCTTGGCCAATGCTCGGGCTGTGCAAAAAATTGAACGAATTGGGGCGTGAGATTAAAATAGCTTGCTATGCGAAGATATTTCCCATCTTCAGAAGCTAACCATATTGCAACTGATTTCGCACCAAAGGCCTCGCCAATAAATGGCGTGAGATCATTCAGAAGGTCCTCAAGCTTGCCCCGAAAACGGAGATGAAACGCGATGCGTTCAAGCGCCGCCAATACTGATTTTGACTTCTTGGCTACTGGCATGGCAAAAAAGAATGGTTAAGCAAGCGCACAACCAAACAGATAACTACTCTTGCGAAACGGGGAAATTATTTTTCTGACTTGGCAAATGCATCCGCTCCGGCTTGTGCAACTTCTTGATCCTGATTCGCGAGTCCTCCACTTGCTCCAACTCCACCTACTGTTTTTTGGCCCTGCTTTAAGACGATGCCTCCTCCAAAAATAACGATCCTTCCTCTGTCCGTATTTGCAAGCCCATATGCAATCTGCCCGGGCTGGGAAATTTGCGCGATCTGATGAGTATCGAATCCTGTGGCAGCAGCAGTATACGCTTTATCCTGCGCGATCTGAACGCCCGCAAGCATTGCTCCGTCCATGCGCTCTACCAATACCGCATTTCCTCCGGCATCAACTATCGCGACTACCATGGGGATGCCCATTTGACGAGCTTTTTTCTCGCATGCTTCTGCGATTTTTTTTGCAATATCAAGGGTAAATTCCATAAAGAAATACGATGGAAAAGTTAATCAACTGCCGACCTTTGCTTCTTCAAATTTTTCCTCTGTTTCCTTGCGTAATCGTGCCTGCAATTCGCGGTTCCTCCTCTTAAGATCTCTCATCCAAAGCTCTCTTCCCACGACAAGTTTTTGGAATCGTTCCAATTCCTTTACGCGCCCCTGAAGCTCTTTCGTGCGTTCCTGTATTTTTCCTTCCAGAGAATCGGCCAGCTCCCGAAGCTCTCTTGTTCTTGCCCCTACCCGAATCTCAAGCACCGCACGGGCTTCTTCTGTCTCCTTTTTACTCTGCTGTATTTTTTGAAGCAGTACCTGAATTGATCCCACAAAATCGCGCAGCTCTTGCGCAAAGGGCGCAGGCATCTGAAGATCGAAATTATCTTTTTTGATCTCATCCAAACTTTTCTGAATACGTTTTAAGGGGGTAAAAATTCCACGCTGCAAGAGAAATCCAACCAAAGCCCCGGCGCTCATATTAAAAAAAATAAGCAGGGTCGCAAAAAAAATGGAGTAATGCTCGGGAATAAACGCAAGAAAAAAAGCGTTGATGCTGATTGTCACAATGACGATGATGCTAAGAAGAGAAAAAAGAGAAATCCTCATGAAAGGTACTTTTGCATCTCGCCCCAATTAATTCCTATTTTCATTTCTACAAGTAGAGGGACAGCAAAAGTTTCAACACGCTCCATGATGCGCCGAATATCGGGAGTAATTTGGGTTATTATATCATCCTTGAGCTCGAACAGCAATTCATCGTGGATCTGAAGCAACATACGACACGAACCGGCTTGAGAACCGCATATGCTTTCCCACGCGCGCGCCATTGCCTCTTTCATGACATCGGCTGCAGTCCCCTGAATGGGGTGATTAATTGCCATGCGCTCTGCGGCAAAACGCAAGTGGGGTACGCGAGAGTTAATATCGGGGAGAAAACGCTTCCTTCCCCACAGGGTCTCCACGTAGCCATGCGTTCTTGCAAATTCTTTGGTATGCTCCACATATTCTCTGATACCGGGAAATTGCAAAAAATAATTTTCAATAAATTCTTCTGCCTCCTCTAGCGAAATTCCTGCTGCTCTGGCAAATCCATTCGCGCCCATGCCATAAAGTACGCCGAAGTTCAACGCCTTGGCCTTGTAGCGCATTTCATTGGTGACCTGCTCAAGAGGAATACCGAACACTTCCGCTGCCGTGGTACGATGGATATCTGCTCCTTGGGCAAAAATCTCCTGCATGTTCTGATCTTTGGAAATATGAGCTACAAGACGCAGCTCCATCTGGGAGTAATCAAACGAAACAAATTTCCACCCCTGTTCTGCAATAAATCCTTTGCGGATTTTCGTGCCCCACACGCCCTGAATAGGGATATTCTGGAGATTGGGCTCCGAAGAAGAAATACGGCCCGTGGCAGTGCCTAACTGATGGAAATGGGTATGAACTCTTGAATTGCTGTCTGCGAGCAAAGGTAGGGTTTTGATATAGGTGGTAAATATTTTTTGCAATTCCCGATATTCCAACAGCCGCTCAATAATGGGGTGAACGTGTCTTAATTTTTCCAATTCGGGAGCGGCAGTAGAAATAACCCTTCCGGGGGTCTTTCGTAGCCCCTTAGGAGAAAGCTGCAAATCTTCAAATAAAACTTTCGAAAGCTGCTGTGGCGAATTCATGTTAAATTCCTTGCCTGCGATTTGATAAATTGTTTTCTGGAATTCTTCAATTTCTTTTGCCGCCTCGCTGGATAGCCGCTGAAAATACGGAACATCAATCTTCATTCCTATTTCCTCTGCCCCTTTCAGAACCGGCAAAAGTTTTTTCTCCAGACAAAACGTACGAGAAGAAAGAATGCCTTCGCGATACATCTGAGAGATTTGCTCCTCGGCTTCATAGAGCGAGGCATACGTTTCTTTTTGCCGTGCATCGCGTTTCTCTTCTTTCAATTCCTGAATTCTCTGGAAAAGCTTCTGGAATTCAAGCTCACGAAACATTTGCGCAACTTGGGGCTTGAAGAGATTCTCAAAAGAAAATTGCTGAAGCACGAAAGAGATAGGAACCGCTTTCTCGATCGTTCCAAGTTCCTTGCTAAATAATCCCTGCTCCCTTCCCTTCAAGAGCTTTGTACGAATGCCCGGAGAAATCGCTTGCGCTTTTTCGTCTTCACGCTCCAAGGAGGCGTACAATTCTTCAATGGAACCGAACCGTTGCAAAAGCTGAATCGCTGTTTTCTCCCCTATGCCATTGACTCCCGGAATATTATCAGAAGCATCTCCGCATAGTCCTTTGTAATCAGGGAGTTGGGAGGGGCTAAGCCCGCCAAATCGTTTCGCAACTCCTTCTTTGTCGTACAAAACAGTATCCCCCATGCCTTTGCGCAAAGTGTATACCCTCACCCGATCGCTCACGAGCTGCAGCGTATCTAAATCGCCGCTCGCAATAATAATTTCAAGAGAAGGATACTGTTCGGTTGCCTGCCGCACGATGGTTCCAATCGCATCATCCGCCTCAAATCCTTGCTTTTCATAGATTGGGATTTGCAATACCTTTAGTACGTCGCGCACATATGGGATTTGACGATACAATTCATCGGGCGCTTTATGGCGCGTTGCTTTGTATGCTTGGAATTTTTGGTAACGAATAGTCGGGCCATCGAGATCGAACGTGGCTGCAATTGATTGGGGATGAAATTCTTTGAGCAATCGAAGAAAAATCTGCAAAAATCCGTAGACAGCATTAATAAGTTCTCCCTTTTGAGTCGAAAGCGGAGGGAGCGCGTGATATGCCCGATGAATTAAGGAATTTGAATCGATAATAAGTAAAACGTTTTTCATGAAATGCTAATATTCCTTGTTGTTTTGTCAAGCGCCCGGAAAGAAATCCAGATAGTGTCCCTTGGCAAAACCCTCTTTACCTTGTCTGCCCACTCCACCAGAATACAAGCCGATGGAAGAGCGGTAATTTTTTTCCACCCCAACAAAAGCAATTCTTTTTGATTTGAAAGACGATACCCATCCACATGATAGAAACTCTGCACTGGCTCACCGGCAAGCTGATAACTCCTCATAATAAGAAACGTGGGGCTCAATATCTTTTCTTTCACTCCCAATCCCTTAGCAAATCCCTGCGCAAACGTTGTTTTCCCGCTTCCAAGTTCTCCGATCAATCCAACGACCACTGCTCTTTTCCTTCTTCCAATACATGGCAGCAAAAAGCGGGCAATGTTCTCGCCCATTTTCTGCGTTGAAGTATGGGAATTGGAAATAAAATTGACTTCCGTAGGGCTTTGCGTTAAGGTGAAGTAATCTTTTTTATGGAAATGTTCTCCTATGAACAAAGAGGTCATTCTTACTTCCGCTCGCACGATTTCCTTATCGCTTCCTCCCGGTGCTTCGCCACGAGATCTTCAGATTGCGTGCACTCTCTTTTGCGGCCTGCGGCAACTTGGAAAACAGGTACGCATCGAAGGAACAAAAAGTGATACGTTGCTCTTCCCCGCAGAAGCTATTCGGGAAGAAGAAGAAAAAACATTTGCTCTTATCGTGAAAGACATAGCCCCCCGAATTTCAAGAGTACGCTATGAAAAGGATCAGAAAGATCTCAAGCTGTATTTCTCGCTTTCCGACGGGGTACTCGATGAAAAGAATGTTCATCTCGTGCCCATTTTCTCTTCCGATCTCACTCTCATTGTAGGTCATTCCCCCCTGCGAGACAACGGAACGACATCGTCGGAATCGGGCCCCGTACTCATGGATGCGCTTGAAGCAAAAGAGATGGTGCTGCAGCGATTTTCACCTCAAGAAAAACGCCTTTTTGAATACACAGGGGCTCTCTTTGCGCAATCAGAAAAACTCTCGGGCATACCATTGTATATCGGAACCTTTAGCAGAGGGGATTTCGAGGCGCAAGACACAACTCCTCAAACAATGCCCGCTACAATTCAATACCTTATTCGCTGCATAGGTTCTCACTATTCTTACCTTCTCCTATACGAAGAGAAGCCACAGAAAAATCGGGGATTGCTCTGGTCTCCCTCGCCAGAAATCAGAGCAAAAATCAACCAATCCTTTCCTGCGCAGCAAAAAGAACAATGGCTCTTGTTTCCCATCGCCCAATCAGATCTTGGCCAAGCCAAAACCCATCTTATTCAAATTCTTTCTTCTTTATGAATGAAATTGCTCTCTCGCCCTCCATTCAAAACGAGGCGAAGGAACGCGTTCGTAATCTCTCCGAATTTCAACAATATCTTTCCCTTGCCCAATCAAAGACGATATCCGAACTCGTGGACTTTCTCCTTGCTACTGCGGTTATTCTCGATGTCTCTGATCTCCATATGGAGCCAGAAAATGAGGTGACAAAAATTCGTCTTCGCATCGACGGCATGCTCCACGACGCCGGAACCATTCCGCCTGCGCTCTATCAAGAAGTTCTTTCGCGCATCAAACTCCTTTCCCATGGAATCAAGCTCAATGTAACCGATCGCCCTCAAGATGGCAGGTTTTCTTTTGCGCTTGACAAAGAACATGCAATCGAAGCGCGTGTCTCTGCATTGCCCGCAGAATACGGAGAGGCAATTGTCATACGAATTTTAAACCCAGCTCATCTTGTTGATCTCGAAAATCTCGGGTTAAGAAAAGATCTCCTCCAAATGTTCAAAAGTGAAATAGGGAAGCCCAACGGGATGATCGTTGTCACGGGCCCCACGGGCTGCGGCAAAACAACAACGCTGTATGCCTTTCTTAAAGCGCTTCAAAAGCCGGAATTAAAAATTATTACGATTGAAGACCCTATCGAATATCATCTGAACGCTATTTCGCAAACTCAAGTAAACCCAGCGAAGGGATATGATTTTGCCAATGGCCTTCAGGCAATTGTGCGGCAAGATCCGGATATTATTTTTGTGGGCGAGGTGCGGGATAACCAAACCGCAGAAATTGCTCTGCAAGCAGCTCTCACCGGCCACCTTGTCTTTACCACGCTTCACACCAACAATGCTGCCGGAACCATCCCGCGACTCCTAAGTTTGGGCGCACAACCATCTCTCATTGCTCCTGCGCTTACCATGGCAATTGCCCAACGCTTAGTACGAAGGGTTTGCCAACAATGCAAAATGCTCATAAGCCCCGACCAAGCAACCCGCAAACAGATTGAGGATGCGCTCAAAAAGTTGAATCCAAATATACGACCAAAGATTTCTTCTCAATGGAGTATCCCCCAAGCGAAGGGGTGCGAACAATGCAATGGGACAGGATACCGAGGTCGAATTGGTATTTTCGAAGCATTCCGTATCGATGAAAAAATGGAACCCTTTCTTGCGGGTTCTCCCTCCATCGGAGAAATTCAGAGGTTTACGGTTCGGCATGGCATGATACCCATGCGCCAAAACGGCATCATGAAAGTGCTCGAGGGTATTACAACCATGGAGGAGGTTGAGCGTGAGGCGCCCGAATAACAAATAATCTCTTTAAAGAGCTGGGGACAAAACTATAGTACCTGGACCAAAGTTTAGAATCTTTCCGAGGAGAGATCTCGTCCGCCCAAAAATGGGCGGACCAGATCATCCAACTAAGAAACATTCCTGCTGTCCCCAGTTCTTTAAAGAGATTATAGAACACAAGTATTATACTATATAAGAAATTTATTGTCAAGGATGGTTGAAGAACGAGAATTTGATACCAATCTGCGGCCTTTCACATGGGCTGAATATATTGGGCAAGAAAAAATTAAGCATAATCTCCGCATTATTATTGAATCCGCAAAAAAAAGAGGCGAAACCTTGGAGCATCTCCTCTTTTACGGCAATTCTGGCCTTGGGAAGACTACGCTCGCGCATATCGTGGCTCGCGAAATGAACGCTCAAATGAAAATCTGCTCTGGGCCAGCTCTTGAAAAAAGCGGAGACCTCGCATCGCTCCTCACCAATCTCCAAGACAACGATATTCTTTTTATTGACGAATGCCACCGAGTGCGCAAAACCGCAATGGAAGCGCTGTACTCGGCAATGGAAGAATTTGTGCTCCATATCATCCTTGGCAAGGGGCTTCTTGCAAGAACCGTAGATATTCCGCTCCCACGCTTCACGCTCATTGGCGCCACCACTAAAATTGCCCTTCTCCCCATGCCTCTGCGCAACAGGTTTGGAGCAATTTTCCGATTCTCCATGTACGAAAAAGAAGAACTCGCGCAGATTATCGAGCGATCGGCTGTTCTCTTAAAAATTGCGATCGATAGAAAAGCCGTCGCGCTGATTGCAGATCGCTCCCGCTATACTCCGCGCATCGCCAACCGCATCTTAAAACGCGTCCGCGATTTTGCAGTCACCGAAGGAAAAGATGGAATCACCACAGAGACCACGGAGCACGCGCTTTGCTCTTTTGAGATTGACGACTATGGATTGGAGCCCGGCGATCGAAAAATTCTCGAAGCCATTATCCTTAAATTTTCAGGGGGACCGGTGGGGATTCAGGCGTTGGCCGCCGCGACCTCGGAAGAACAGGACGCAATTCTTGACGTCTACGAACCTTATCTTCTCCGTCTCGGTTTTATCGACCGTACCCCGCGCGGCAGAATCGCCACCAAGCTCGCCTATGAGCACCTCCGCCTGAAATTGCCGCGAAAAGTATTTGGCATGTAGTATTTTGTATAAAGAAAAATCGCTTACTCGAGCTTAAAGAGAAGGGATTGAAAACTTGGAGTCCCCCTGCTAAAATTATAAAGCATGTCGGGACACAGCCATTGGGCAGGCATAAAACATAAAAAAGGGCTGGCTGATGCCAAGCGCAGCAAACTGTTTTCAAAGTTTGCTCGCGAGCTCACCATTGCCGCAAGACAGGGTGGAGACCCCTCCATCAATACTGTGTTGCGCGCGATTATTGAAAAAGCAAAGGACATCAATATGCCCTCTGAAAACATTACGAGGGCGATCAAAAGAGGAACCGGCGAAGAAACGGGCGCACGCCTTGAAGAAGTGCTGCTTGAGGCATACGGACCAGGCGGAGCCGCATTGCTCATTAAGGGCATCACTGATAATCGCAACCGAATGTTGGGAGAAGTAAAACAAATTCTCGCCAGGCACCAGGGGAAACTTGCGGAAGGCGGTTCGGTGCGCTGGATGTTTGAACAAAAAGGAGTAATAATCATCAGCCCCAATCCCGAAGAGGGCCCTGCGGCGCCCAAAGAAGAGCTTGAGCTTGCCGCGATTGAAGCAGGCGCACAGGACTTGTATTGGCACGAGGATACTATGCTTGATATCTACACCATCCCAACGCAACTCGAAGAAACAAAAAAGAAATTGCAGGAAAGGAGGTTCGCGATTGAAGATGCGACGCTCGATTGGGTTCCCAAGGAACGCATCGCTCTTGACGAACAGAATAAGAAAATTGCCCAAGAATTATTTGACGCTCTTGATGAAAGCGAGGACGTGCAAGAAATATATTCAAACTTGAAATAAACTCATGACGATTCTCGGTCTCGACCCTGGCACAGAATCGTGTGGGTATGGCGTGCTTTGCAACAAGTCGGGAGCGGCAAAAAATCCTCACGCTGGCTTTGAATGCGTCGGATATGGGGTAATGAAAACTCCGCGCGACAAAAATGCAGGAGAACGCCTGCTCTTATTGGAAAAATCCTTTGCAAAAGTATTAAAAAAATATAAACCAGACGCCATCGGTATTGAACGTCTCTTTTTTTTCAAGAATCAAAAAACCATAATCGGCGTGAGTGAGGCCAGAGGAGTTCTTCTGGCCCTCATTGCCAAAAACAAAATTCCCGTACATGAATTTACTCCGCTCCAAATGAAGCTTGCCGTTACCGGCTATGGAAGAGCAGAAAAGCGCCAAGTCCAATGGATGCTCAAGGAGTTGCTCCGGCTCCCGGAAATCCCAAAGCCCGACGATGCGGCTGACGCTCTTGGTATTGCGCTAAGCTGCTCCCTGCTTCTCCAAAAGAATATCCCCCTAAGCTAGGCGCACAAAATTCCTCTTCCCCACCTGCACCACCATTCCTTTTTGGAGAGAGACAATGCGATCGGCTTCTTTTTGCATTTTCCCATCAATTTTTACGCCCCCTTGGGTAATGACTCTTCTTGCTTCAGAACGGCTCGGAACAAGTTGCGTCTCGACGAGAAGATCGAGAAGGGCGAGCTGGAATTTCTCAATGTGTACCTCCTGAATCCGTGAGGGCATCTGCTTTTCCCGAAACACTCTGATAAATTCTTGCTCTGCTTTTTGCGCATTCTTTACCCCGTGATAGAAAGTAACAATTTCCCGGGCTAAACGCGCCTTGAGATCGCGCGGCGAGATGCTCCGCTCCTGAAGAGCTTTTGCTATCGTGCGAATCTCCTCTTCTGGCACATCCGTACAAAGTTCAAAATAATGCAAGACCAATTCGTCTTTCAGGCTCATTAATTTCCCGTACATTTCATCTGGACCATCGAGCAAATGAACGGCGTTCCCGTATGTTTTGCTCATTTTTCTGCCGTCCAAGCCAAGAAGCAAAGGGGTCGTTAAAACAAATTTTTCTTTATTGCGATATATCTTCTCTAGTTTTCTGCCAACCAGCATATTAAACGTTTGGTCGATTGCTCCAATTTCCAAATCCACGTCCAATGCCACGGAATCATACCCCTGCATTAAGGGATACAAAAGCTCATGCATCCAGACCTCTTTTCCTTCTTTGAAACGCTGCTGAAACATGTCCCGTTCCAAAAGCTGACTACTCGTAAACTGGGATGCTATTTTAAGTACGTCCTCAAATGTAAGGCGCTTAAGCCAGGTATCATTATATTTGATTATTGTTTTCGAAACATCCAAAATCTTTGCCGCCTGCTTTTTGTAAGCAATCATGTTTTGCCTGACCTGCTGGGGTGTAAGCTGTTCCCGCGCATTCTCCCGTCCGGAAGGGTCGCCAATGCGAGCGGTGAATGTGCCGAACAAAAGAATTATTTTGTGTCCGAGTTCTTGAAATTCTCGGAGTTTATGGAAAAGTACTGCATGGCCCAAATGCAAATTGGGACTGGTGGGATCAACTCCAAGATAGACCTTGATTTTGCGTTGCCGCATCAACTGTTCAAGGCCTTCTCTTGTAGGCAGAATGGTTTCTACCCGTCGGGTGAGAATGGAGGCGATATCTCTCTTGGGCATAAATACTTTTCTTTATTCTAGCTGAATTGCGTCGCAATCTCAAACGCCTCTGGTTGCGCATGAAGAGAAAAGATGATAATTTGAGCCATGTAGAAGGAACATCATGCGAACTCATAAAACACTCATGCGCGGCATTGTGTGGGGCATCGGGGCCTTCTTTGCGGTTATGGTGCTCGGGATTGCAGTGATTATGGGCTTGTTTTTTTATTACACAAAAGACCTCCCGCGACCCGAACGATTCACCGAAGCATCGTTCTCCCAGCCCACAAAAATTTACGACAGAACCGGCAAAGTGCTTCTCTACGAAATTTACGAAAAAGAAAAGCGCGATCCTGTCCTGCTTTCGGAAACTCCAAAATATCTTCAGCAGGCAGTAATCGCAACTGAAGACAGGAGATTCTACCATCATTTCGGCATTGACCCCACAAGCATTGCCAGAGCAGCTCTTGCAAATATCCGGCTGCGTGGTCCTGCTCAAGGCGGCTCAACTATTACTCAACAGTTAGTGCGCACCTCATTTCTCACCAGAGAAAAAACATTCGAACGAAAAATCAAAGAAGTTGTTATCACCCTTGAATTGGAGCGCCGCTATTCCAAGGATGAAATTTTGGGATTTTATCTCAATCAAGTACCCTTGGGCGCAAACACCTATGGCGTGGGTGCGGCCTCGCAACTCTATTTTCGTAAAAAGCCGGGCGAACTTACGCTTGCAGAATCCGCAACCCTTGCTGCGCTGATCCAAGCACCTTCTTATTATTCTCCATATGGCGACCGGAAAGATAAATTGCTGGCAAGAAAAAATTACGTGCTAGACCGCATGGCACAGGAAGAATACATCGCTACCAACGAGGCCGAAGACGCGAAAAAAGCAGAGATACAATTCCTCTCGCAGGAACCCTCCGAGAGCATTAAAGCCCCTCACTTTATCATGTATATTCTCGACCAGCTATTCGACCGATACGGAGAGGATTTTGTCCGGACAAACGGGCTTAATGTGTATACGAGCTTGGATTGGAATCTACAAAAAGCCGCGGAAACGGCGGTCCAGACTTATGTCGAGCGCAATAAGGCATACAATGCGCATAATGCGGCGCTGGTTGCAATCACCCCCCAAACAGGAGAAATTCTCGCTATGGTAGGATCTAAAAGCTGGGACGGAGATTCTTATCCAAAAGGATGCGTCCCGGGCAAAAATTGTCTTTTTGACCCCAAGGTTAATATTGTGAACGCGTACCCCGGACGCCAACCGGGTTCCGCGTTCAAGCCCTTTGTATACGCAACTGCATTTGAAAGAGGGGCGGCAAACGATCAAACCATTATTATAGATGAGCTCACGAACTTTGGAGTATGGGGCGGGAAAGAATACATTCCCCAAAACTACGACGGGAAATTCCGTGGCCCCGTAACCATCCGCGTTGCCCTCGCTCAATCATTGAACATCCCCGCGGTAAAAACCCTGCTGGAGTACGCAGGCATCCAAGAAAGCATCGAGACCGCAAAAAAAATGGGGGTTACCACGTTGAATCGCGATCTCTCTTTTTACGGCCCCGCTTTGGTTTTGGGAGGAGGAGAGGTTCGGCTACTAGATATAACCTCGGCCTACGGCGTCTTTGCCACCGAAGGGAGAAGGGTGCCGCCTGTTTCCATTATCCGCATCAAGGATTCTGAAGGAGATACCATTGAAGAAAACAAAAAAATCCCCGCGACAGTTCTCTCTCCTGATGTAGCCCGACTCATTACTGACATTCTTTCTGATAACGACGCACGGGCCCCCATCTTCGGAGCCCGCTCTCCGCTTTATATTGAAGGGTATCGCGTTGCGGCAAAAACAGGAACTACGCAGGACTATAAAGATGCTTGGGCTATTGGCTATACCGATAAAATTGTTGCCGGAGCATGGGTTGGAAACAACAACAATGATTACATGGAACGTGGGCCCGGCGTTGAGCTTGCTGCTCCAATCTGGAACTATTTTATGAGGAATGCGCTTCCCTATCTTTCCTCTCCCGCCCAGTAGAAGAAGTAAGGTACGCTACATTCGGATGGGCATAATGATATACATATACCCTTCCTCTGCTGGGGGGAGAAACGCTGCCGGACCATCTTCCGCGCTCATTGCCATCTCCAAAGAATTTGCCTCCACTCCCAGCGCCCCCTCCAAAAGAAATTTCCAATTAAAAGCGGCCTCCATTGGCTCTCCCGTAACCTCTGCCGAAAGAAAAGAATGCTGTTCTCCTATGTCGGTATTTTGGGAAAAAATGGCAATTCCTTTTTTTTCGGGCTGGAACTCGAGTCGAACTTCGCTGGTTTTGCCAGAAAAAATACCCGCAATTTTTATGCGGTTGATGAACTCATTTTTATCAACAACTGCCCTGGTTTTGTATCGAGAGGGAACAATATCCCGATAACGAGGGTACTCTCCTTCGATAAGCCGGGAAACAAGCTGGATGCGAGATTGGGAAGGATCGTTTGCAATATAATCAAAAATTACTTGCGTTGGGGAAAAGTAGGTTTTTATCTGCCCCTCCCTTTCGCCAAATATCGAGACCAGTTCCCGGGCTGCTCGTTGGGGCAGAATAAAACTTCGTTCTTCTTGTGGCGCTTCCAAGCGAAGGACCTTCTCTCCAAGCCGAAAGCTGTCGGTTGCCGCAATCCGAACCTGGTTTTCTCCAAAAGAAAAAAACACTCCAGAGATTTCCGGCCTGCTCTGACTCGTCCCGGCCATCCCAACCACCTGGTTAACCCCAAGGCAAAATGTTTTTGCCTCTAGTTCGATGTATTTTTCGTCTTTCGGTAGGGGTATAAGAGGAAACTCGTCTGGAGACAGGACTTTGATTTTGGTGGCGTACTCGCCAGAGGAAACTTCCATGCTTTTTTCGTTGGCATCAAGCGCAACCGATGCCGCGGGGAGAAGCGCGACAAATTGAGAAAGCGCCTTTGCGGGCGCGACCACCTGCCCTTCTTCATCGGTCTTCGCAAGAATGCGGTACCGCACCCCTATTTCGAGATCGGTGGCCGCCAATTCAAGGAAATTTTTTTCTACAAACAGCAAGACGTTCCCCAAAATTGGCAGGGTTAGCGATTTTGAGATCGCTCGTTCCACAACAAACAATCCTTCTTTTAAATTTTCTTTTCGTACACTTACTTTCATTGTAGTAATAAGTTTATAAAAGAGTGTTTATTGTTATTGTCTCCTCGTTTTTTAGGAAGGTTACTCGTGGTTGAGCTTGAATATGTTGTGGAGAGCTCTGTGGAAAAAAATAGAATTTTATTCGGACATCTTTATCTTTTTTACTCGCGTCGAGTTATGCACTGTAAATTCTCTGGCGTATCAAGTTGATTTCATCAAAAAGAGCTTCGGATTCCTGGATCTCTTTTCCAATTTTTTCACAGGCATAGATTGCGGTTGTATGGTCTTTGCCACCGAATCTCTCTCCAATAAAAGGAAAGGAGCTTTTGAGTTCTTCCCGGAGAAGGTACATGGCGATTTGGCGCGGCCTTACCACTTCTTTTTTTCTTGAAGCGGCGAGAATCTCCCTTTCTTTAAGGTCGTAAAACTCGGCAACCGTTTCAATAATTTTTTTATAGTTCACCGATTTATTTGGACTCTGGATGACGCTTTTTAGCAAAGAGCGCGCTTCGGCGATGGAGGGCATTTTATTAACGAGTCGGAAATGAGCATGAAGCCGGTTGAGCGCCCCCTCAAGCTCTCTGATATTCCTTTGGATGTGGGAAGCGAGGTATTCGCAAATCTGCTCCTCGAGTACGAAACTTCTTTCCTGCATCTTTGCTTTTAGGATCGCGACACGCGTTTCATAATCGGGCATGCTGATATCTGCGATCATGCCTCCTTCGAAACGCGAGCGAAGGCGTTCCTCTAGTGCGGGAATAGATTTGGGTGGACGATCCGAAGAAAAGATAACTTGCTTGCTTCGTTCGTACAGAGTATTGAAAGTATGGAAAAGCTCTTCTTGGGTTTTGTCTTTTCCCGCGAGGAACTGCACATCGTCGATAATCAGTACGTCGATATCTCGGTAGGCAACGCGAAAGGCGTCGACCGTCCGGTTGCGAATTGCGGCAACAACTCCAGAAGTGAATCGTTCCGAAGAAACATAGCGAACTTTTTTCTCCGGCGCCTCTTTGGTAACTTCGTTCCCAACCGCTTGGAGAAGATGGGTTTTCCCTAGCCCCACCCCTCCATAAACAAAAAGAGGATTATACACGGAGCCGGGATTTTTTGCGATTGCCAAAGAAGCCGCATGCGCAAGCTCATTGAATGGGCCGACGATGAAGTTATCGAAAGCGTACCGAGGATTAAGATTGGTGGATTTATTGATTTTGAACTCTGCAAATTCAAGCTGCGCTTCGGCGCCGCAAGCGCCCGAAGAATTTTTTTCTGGCTCTTTTTGCTTTGCGAGAATCTTTTCAACGGTGTACGCTACTTGTCTGATTTCCGGGTCCAGCTCTCGAAGGGTTTTGAAAATGGCTTTATTGTATTTATTTTCGAGCCACTCTTTTGAAAAATTGTTAGGGACAGAAACAAGTAATTGCCCATCTTTTTTTGAAAGGATATAGGTATTTTGGAGCCACGTTGCAAAATTTGCAGGAGAAACCTGGAACTGGATGCGGGCAAGAGTCGCCTGCCAAAGTTCTTCTTTTGTCATAAAAATCTACCGGCTTATTTGAAGCAATGAGATATTATAGCATGCCAAGCTGAAGAGCCAAATAAAGAAGAGAATCGCTCTGTCTGTGGAAAATATGGGAAGAAGTTGTGAATACTTAGTTGACCGGGCGCAATTTGGAGAGTATACTGACATTGTATGAGTTTTACTTATAAACCCAAGAGAAGGAAGAGAAGTCGTGCGCATGGTTTTTTAAGGCGGAGCAAAACCAAACAGGGCAGAAGGGTGCTCCAGCGCAGACGCAGAAAACAGCGTGCAAGATTAGCCGTATAAAAAAGCGACACATGCTTCCCCCCGCTTTTCGGCTTCGACGAAAAAGAGATTTCGACTTCGTATTTCAGAAGAGCAGAGTATCTCGAGCCAATGGCCTTACAATACGGGCAAGGGAAAATGGGCTGGACGTTTCGAGATTTGGCATTATGGTGAGCAAAAAGGTATCAAAGCAGGCAACTAAGCGTAATCGGTTCCGTCGCTTGATTCGCGAAGCTGTGCGCAAAAATCTGGGCTTCATACGCAATGGTTTCGATATCGTCTTGATTGTTTCGCCCGATTTTCGTAGCTTCACGCAAGTTCAGGTAGAAGAACGGCTTTTGAAGCTCATGCGTCAGAATCTTCTTTTGAGGGGAAGATAGAGCATCAAGAAATAACTTATGGATTTTTTTGTTGAACTTTTTCGAACCCTTTTGTATCAGCCATTCCTCAACGCTCTCATCTTGCTTTACGAATATCTCCCCGGAAGGGATTTTGGGGTGGCCGTTATTGCTCTCACCATACTTCTGCGTTTGGTTTTGTATCCGCTAAGCGCAAAAGCGGCGATCGCACAGAAAAAGTTTGCCGAGCTCCAGCCGAGGATTAAGGAAATTCAGGAAAAATTCAAAGACAACAAAGAACAGCAGGCAAAAGCTGTTTTCGAGTTTTATCGAAAAGAAAAGATTAACCCCTTTTCCCCTTTACTCCCCCTTCTTATCCAGTTCCCTATTTTAATTGCCCTGTACCAACTTTTCTGGAAAGGATTCGGCCCGGAACAGCTTGTTTTTTTATACTCCTTCGTGCCAACGCCCGGCATCATCAATACCTCCTTTTTGGGGTTTATGGATCTGGCCCAGAAATCTTTATTTTTTGCTGTCGCAGCAGGCATACTTCAGTTTTTTCAGGCAAAGCAGACCATGCCAGCCAAAAAGGACGATTCAAAAAAGAAGGGCGCAACGGATTTTGCCTCTATGCTCCGGACGCAAACACTTTTTGTTTTCCCGGTTGTTATCGTGCTTATCGGAGCGCGCCTTCCCGCGGTTATCTCTCTTTATTGGGCTGTGAGTAGCGCATTTTCCATTTGGCAGTATTGGTTTATCACAAGAAACCAGCAGCACAAAACACCGAAAAAAGTATGACCGATGATATTTTTCAGACAATTGAGCGAATTGCAAAAGAGCTTTTTGAAAAACTCGGGCTCGAAGGGCAAATAAAAGTTAGCTCTCCCGAAGAAGGAGTTTGTCTAATAGAAATAAAGGCAGAAGACCCCAACCTTTTTATTGGAGAGCAGGGCAAGGTGCTGCTCGATATTCAATATATTCTGCGGTTGATAATAAAAAAGCAGACCGGAGAAAATATCCGGATCGCAATCGATATCAATGAATATCGGAAAAATAAAGAACTGTATTTACGGGAATTGGCGCGCACCACCGCAGACGAAGTTGCGCTCTTAAAATACGAGAGAGAGCTTCCGCCCATGTCTGCTGCTGACCGCAGAATTATTCACACCGAACTTAGCAACCGCACCGACATCACTTCAGAGAGCGTGGGCGAAGAGCCCAACCGCCGCATTGTGATCAAGCCAAAGGGAAGCGGTATCTAGCATTTTTATTTCGAAATTTCAACGATGATGTCATCGGAGCGCACTGTTTCACCAGTATCTCTATTTGTACAACGGATGCGATAGCGATGGTCTCCCCAAGCAAGAGAAGATATATCAACTAATTTTTCTCCCATAGGCGGGCCATTCACAAGGAAGAATTCTTTTTCTCCGTCGCATTCATGCGCGCCCGTAGAGCTCCAAGCAAATTTGATAAAGCCATTTGTATCTTTGACAACATCCTTTCCATCGATAGGGCTTGCGTATGGGTTTCCAGTCGCTGGGTTATACGCACGAAATTCAACGGCAGGATTAACAGGAGGTAGAGGAGGCGCAGAAGAAACTCGAATGGTAACCATCTCCTCTATTATTGGCGAGCCAACCTTAAAACAGGTAAGAATAAGCCTGTAAAATCCTTCTTCGGTCATGGTGAGTAACTTCGATCCACTTGGGAGCGAAACGGGTCCTTGCCATTCCGACAAGGGAGGGTCGCTCTCGCCAGAGCAAGAAGAGTAACTCGAGACCCAAATCAACGTAACATCCTCCCCCGGCTTGACGCTAGCGTTTTGAGCGCTGCCAACTCTAAAGAGGATGTCGGGTAAGGGGGCAGCATTATTTTGTGCTTGGGATGCTACCGGCTTGGGGGCGGGGAGCCATGGGCTTTGGAGATTGGTTAGCTCGGGGTTGATGAGGTTTAAGATAAGCACAGAGGAAAGAATTAATAAAAGACCGAGCAGCGCCTTTTGAATTTTATCCTTTGCGTCGCCAATTTGCGCCGGGTTTCCCGCTGAAGAAAGCCACTGAATTCCGCCCCACACAATCATAAGAAATGCGGCCAGCCCCGCAATGCCGATCATAAAAATGTATATCCACAAGACAATGCCTTGCAGGCCCGGATTATTCTCAAGATCTATTCCGCCAAATTTTGGATAAGAGAGATTAAGTTTTAAAGACGCTGTGCTCGTGAGGGGCAAAAATAAACCAAGGGCAAAAAAGAGAAGGGAGAATTTCTTCATACTCATCTTTTTTAGTGTATCATTTTTCTCGTAATGTCGAAAGCACGCGCAGGGTCCAGAAGGGCACTAGTCCTACAAATGGGATAAGTTCTCCCGCGCAGGTTAGCCCGACCTTTCGTAACGCTTTTGTAAGCGCTTTTCGCTGATATCGCCGTTTTGTTTGCGGGGATAACCCTCGAAAACCCCGTTCTTTTGCCGTCTCAATCCTGTTCGTCTTTTGATAGACCCAGTACGTGATTCCGACAAAAGTAACCGCATCAAGGAAAATTCCAAAGAGCTTCGGCACGATAAGAAAAGAAAGAATTTCAAGTATAATATCGACTACATCTACAATGGTCGCAAATAGAAACACCAAAAGAAAATCCACCTCAAAGGGAGACACTCGGGCTTTCTCTTGGCCCCCTTCTGTTTTTTGTTGAGACATATTGGGATTCTCAATCGTAAGTTCGTCTTCCGCCATGCCGTTAGGAGTTTTCCTTATCTGATTGTTTCATTTCGACAATTTCTTCGGGATTGGTGGTAATAATGCGATGCTCGAGAGGAGATGCGACCACTTTGACGGCCACATGTTTTTGCCCGGCAAAGAAAATTCCCTCCCCTGTTTCTGTCGACAAAAGCATTTCTTTTTCTTGTTCGGTAAGGTTGAATGATTTTTTCACCAGTTCAATGGTTGCGGGGGATTGCTTCATAAGAAGCTGAATGGAAGAGTTGGTAATGATAGGTTTTCCATATTCTGATTTCATAAAATCGCCAACGTCTTGCGTGATGGTGGTGATGCCGAGCCAATATTTTCTTGCGCGCTTCGCGACCCCGTAGAGAAATGAAGCCCCGTCTTCGGTCTGCATAATCCACCACGCCTCGTCAACCACAAGGATGCGCTTTTTTAACTCCGAGCGAATTTTATTCCAGATATATCTCATGATAATGTACATTGCCATGGGTCGCAGCCCCTCCTCCATGTCGCGGATGCCAAATACCAAAAGATTGTTGTTGAGTGAAATGTTCGTTGGCTGGTTGAAAAAATTGGAGTAGGTGCCCGTGGTAAATTTGCGGAGACGCTCCAGCAACGATTCGGCACGCTCCATGGTTTGCAGCACCAATTCGAGATCTTGCATGAGAGGAATTTTCTCGGCCCAAGTTGCAGGATCCGATTTCGGGGTGATATCTCTTGCGGCATAGGTTTCGGTAATTGCCCTGTCCATAATTGCGTCTTCTTCGGGGGTAAGGCCGCCAAGCATAATGCGCATCAAACCCACCAGGTTGATAATATTGCTTCGCAATACATCGGCGGCATTTTCGTCTTCCCTTGGCTGGGCCAAATCAAAAGGGTTGATATGGTTTTCAGATCCCAAAGAAATATCAAAGAAACTTCCTCCAACCCCATCGGCCAGAGTTTTGTACTCGTTTTCCGGGTCTAGTACGATAACTTCGGTCCCGGTCATTAAGGAACGAATAATTTCGAGTTTTGCATAGTAGCTTTTCCCAGCGCCAGAGAATGCAAACACTACTTCATTGGCATTGGGCAGAGAAAATCGGTCAAAGAGAATGAGGGAATTATTGTGGAGATTGACGCCATAGAGAATGCCTTGATTTGAGCTAAGGTCAAAGGAAATGAAGGGGAAGGCCGAGGAAAGGGGCGATGTGTTGAGCGAGGTGTGCACCTGAAGAATATCTTTGCCATAGGGCAAACAAGAAGCAAACCCTTCTTTTTGCTGATAGGTTGCGGGCTTAATGTAAATGAGTTTGGATTCAAAAATGGAGCGCAGCGTTGTTTCAATTTCGCGCAATTCTTCAAAGCGCTCTCCGTAGACAGAAAGATAAATGCCCAATCGGAACATTCGTTCCTGCGCGGTCTGCAGCTGGTCGCGCAATTGCTCCAGATCCTGGAACGCGATTTCGAGTTCTGGGTCGCGGATAAGACCCTTGTCTTCCCGCTCCATAATTTCTGCCTGCACTTCGGTGATGCGTCTTCGAAGTTGGCGCAAGATATTGCCGGTGTCAACGGGATGAATGAAAAGCGAAATATCCATGGGCGTGTCGAGGTTAATCGCAGAAGAAAGCCACACCGAGCTTAGATACCGCGGGTAAGAAAATACAAAGAACGATTTGGCGAGCCGTCCGCTTATTTCAAGGTATTCCGAATCCACGCGTATGGATGAGGGAGCGATAATATCTTGAACCGTAATTTGTTCGCTCTCAAAAATTCGTTCCGGCTGTTTCGATTTTAGAAAGGGTAATTTCATTCGTAGATTCGGATTATGTCAGTAGTTCGGGCGGAATTTCGGGGTAGTATCCGACCTCTGCTTCTTTGGGATGATGCCAGCTCCACAACACCTCAATTAATTCCTCGGTATTCAACGGCACAGCGTTAAGCCCTGCTCTTTTGAGGCCCATGGCAACATATTCGAGTCGTTGCCAGAGCTGTGATCTCAAGCGTTCAAATTCTTCTTCTGACAATCTGCCGAACATTTTTGTTTTCTGGAAAAGCGATTTTTTTTCTTGGGGCAAGGCAATAGTTTCCAAAAGCGTAAAAGGCACCACCACGAAAAAGTTTTTTGCCATAATCGACCCCCCGCCAATTAACTGATGAATGAATGCGCGGTAATCTGCGGTTTGCTTTTGCAACAGCTCATTTTTTTGCTGTTCCTCGAGGGTTTTGAGATAGTCCAGGTACCCCGTAATATTTACCCTTCTTGACTGGACAATAATCTGCAGAGAAAAATCAAGCGAATTCAAAAAATTCTGAAACTGATACATAATTGCCTCTTGTTCTTCCCCTGATTTGAGAGCAAAGTTTTGAGAGGATACCAAGAGAACCGCGCGCACTCCCCGGTCTTTGAGCACCAAAATTCCTTGGCGTATTTCTTCAATTGGCAAAAATTGTTGGGTTGTTGCCTGTGCCATGTTTATTCCTGCGTCGTTACTTTGGTGGAGAGGTCTTGAAGCTTGCTTTTGGTAGTAAGATTGAATTTTGGTTTTTCCGGCGCCTCATCTTTTTTGGGCGGGATAATCTTTGCTTGCTGCTTTTGCTGCTGGCTCTGCGCCAGCTGCCCCTTTCTCCAGATATATGTTTTGGGGCCTGCGGTAAATTGTAGCATGCTTAAGAGAAATTCAGGAAATGTTTTTGCCCCGATCTTTACGAATGCCAGCGTAAGCCCGATCCCGGCAACCGCAAGAGCAAGAGGAATAAAAAGGAGCGGTATTTTTACAAAAAAATACAGAATGAAAATAACAGCGCCAGCTCCCCCAATAAATCCGAATTGTTTGAAGGTGAGCGGTCCTACAATTTTTGTTTCCCGTTCAATGAATTGTGGCACCTGAAACTCCATAATACCAAATACTATTCTAAGGGTTCACGGTATGAATCGGGAGCTTTCGGCTTCTGCGCGATATCTTCTTCCTGCGTTGTTTTCTCTTTGGCAATCGGTTGGCTCGGTGCGGCAGAAATCGTCCCTTGCTTTGTTTGTTTGGCGCTGGCTTCCGCGGTTTTTTGCAATTGTTCGATCGCTGGCTTGGCGGGGTAAAAAATAAACCGATTAACTTCTCTTGCAACTGTTTGCGCCTTCTCTTCTTCAAGACCAATTTCTTTCTTTAATATACTCTCAAAATCAGCGGCAGGGATAATGCCCATCAGCACGAGCCCTGCGTAGTAGGCAATCTTTGGCATCTGCTCTATATTATAGCGGTCGCAGATATTAAAGATATGATCTGCATTTTCAGGTGAAAAAACCGCCTGCTTAAGCTCTTCAGGAAGCGTATCAAATAATTTCCATAGTTCATCTTGAGTATATTGTTTCGTCATAATCATCTTGACATTTTTATAGTTATGATATATAATAGTGGCAGTTTAGAATGCCTGTTCTGTCTGAAAAAAGACGCAGGCGAGGGAGGAGAGACATGGAACTTCTATTGGCGAACGCTTTCTTGGGTTTTTTGGTTGCCGTCGCGGTGGTGGTCGTGGCGGCGCCGGTCGTGTATTTCGTCGTTATGAGGATTATGGAGCATGATCGCGATCGGTCGCCGATCGATGAGATCAATCAGGCGACTGACGACGCGACAAGGCGGATCGAGGAGGCAGCAAAACATGCTGCCGATTCTATTGCTGTCGTTGCAAAGCAGCCGCCTCAACCGACTCCTCAGCCGCAAGGCGGAGGTCCTGTTCCAACAACTCCTCCACAGCAGCCGACGGCAGCTCCCGCTGGCCCAGTGCAACCCTCCTCGCCTACAGATGTTGCTGTACAACTAATAAGGACAGAAAGATTGTGGCGGGTTGCTGAGCGAGGGGAGGAACTGCGGAGGAGATCCTTGGAGCGTCAGCAGGAAACATTCTTGCTGCAGGACGAGATCGATGGGTTACGAGAAGAGGCAGAGCTGCGAGACCTGCGGGTTCAGGCCCGAGGACTACGGCAGCAGTTCTACGGAGGGGGTGCGGTCGAGGAGGTTCGTCCATCGACTCCTTGGGGAGGTCAGCTGCCGCGCAAGAAAGAGGCACGGCGGCCGCTGACCGAAGAGGAAATGACCGAGGAGCAAAAGCGGAGTGCTCCCTATCAGAGGGGGCTCCGCGATGCCCTAGCCGGCGCAGAAAAGGACCTTTCCGGCCTCGCACAAAAGGGAGATCGGTGGCTTTACCACCGCGGCTATGAAGCCGCAGGCGGTAAGGCTGCGACAGGGAATGGTGGCAATGGCGGCGGCACCACGACTGGTGCCCCCCCTACGCCACCTGGTGGAGCACAAGCCAGAACCTAGTCACTGCCGCTCCTTAGGGGCGAGATGGAAAGAGCAAGATTGCTCAATCCGTCTCGCCCCGTTTTGTTTTCAATTGGATAGGTACTTTTGATATTCAATATTCTATGGTTGTCCTACTTGTCTTCGTTGTTTTTTCTGTCGCTTGCCGGCTCCAGGAGCTTCTGTTTTCTGGCTTTTCATAAGACGTTCAAGCGTCTCCCACTGGGCCACTCTTACGCGTCGGGCTTCTTGAGATTGCGGGGTTGTATCAGGAACCTGATGGAGATCCCTCTTGTATTTATCCAGCTCTTGGGCTAGCGCTGCGGTCGCCTTTTCCATCTCAGCCAACTTTCGCTCTTCTTCCTTGAATTGTGCTTCTCGCGCAGCAGATATTTTTCCTCCAGCATTTTGTGTAGATCGTATACCCGATCGCATCTTTTCAACGTTGCTTTGCTTAAAGCGTATCTCATACTGCTGTGCAGCAAGTTGCGAAAGCCGCAGAGTCGGTTCAAGGAATTGAGAATTTTTCCTAAGTAGCTCTCCGACCTGCTCTCGAGCCGGAGGATTTAGAACGGTAGCTAAAGTATTGGCTGCCGTTGTTCGTTCGGCGCCCTTGAACGAGGCAAGAACATTGGCAACATTGCTCAACGCGGGGCGATTGGCCAAAATGCCTGCGATTTCTTTGCGGGTTGCTTTGGTATCGTTTTCGTCAACGCCCCTGATTCCGGCCAGCGCTCTTGCTACTTCAATTTGATCGCGTTCTTCCTTGATGCTTTGAAATGCAGATCGCAAATCAGGATCTTTTCCTAGAACCTCTGCAATGTTGCGCTTGGAGTCAAGATCCCGAACCTTATCAATAATCGTTTTTACTTCCCTTC
This sequence comes from Candidatus Wildermuthbacteria bacterium, assembly GCA_016186115.1. GTDB lineage: Bacteria > Patescibacteriota > Minisyncoccia > Minisyncoccales > UBA10102 > JACPMK01. The sequence continues at coordinate 26,563 of JACPMK010000003.1, read as the reverse complement.
GTGCCGCATCATCCTTAATGCCGGCGAGCGTATTGGCAACTCTGGTAATCGTGTTTACTTGTTCTGGCGTTTCCGCGCCTTCCAATGGCGAAAGGCCGAGACCCTGTGCAGCTGAACTTGCGGCAAATCGTAGCAAGTCAGTGTTCCTTGGTCTGCTTCCAACCACATTTCCTTCCTTGTTCTTCACGGGGATGAGTTCAGCATAGTATTCAATGCCTTTCTTTTGCATCCTTTCGCCGAATGGACGCACGAACTCTCTGCCCCAAAGCGTTGCTGCGGTTTGGGCTTGGTGTGCTCCCCAGTGTTTATCTATGGCTTCCATTGCTGCTTCATCTTCCACGATGCCGCTTCCAAATTGTTTTATCTCGTCAGAGGTCCTTGCTTCAGCAACGGTTTTCTCGAGAAGATTTTTGTATCCCTTCACGTTTATTTCTTCTTGAGTTACGCCCCCGGTTGTTCGGTCTTTTTCGGCGTATCCTTCTCGTTTGGTGAAGTTGTCTCGCAATTGGCCCAGTTCATCGATGTAGCGGACAGTATTGCCTTGCGCATCTTTATAAGTTCTTCGAGCAAATGTTCTATCCACTGCTTCGATGGCATCTTTGTCGTCTGTCGTGAGAAGTTTGTTGTAACTCTTTAGCACCTCGTCTTTTGATAAGACATTTCCTTTGCCGACCACATTTTCATCCATAAGATCGCCGATCATTCTGCGTTGAGCGGCAACAGCAAGAATCCTTGCTTTGCCGGCTTGAGTCGCTTCTTCGCGGAGAATAGCCGCGAGTTCCCGGGCGTTCTTTGCCGCCCTTGCTTTTTTGTCGGCAGCTTGGGCCACATCTTTTTCGTTCGTCACGGCGCCTACTCCCTTGCCAAAGCTGCGGCGGGCAAGCCCGGCAACATCAGCAGCCCTACGCCCCGCAAAGCCAAAACCTCCTTTCCCTTGTCCCCAAGTGGGATTTCTTGACGCGGCTTGTTTTTCTGCCCAAGAACGCACTCGATCAGAAACCTTGTCTTTAACGGTTGTAGCGGTCTTGTGCCGCGCCCATTGGGCCGCTTTACTCCCCTGTGCTCTAGTCCAATTTGCAATGGTTTGCGCCTGCGCGGGAGCCATGCTGATGCTGATTGTGATGCCTATGAACAAAAGAAAAAGTGCAACAAACGGACCAAAGAACGCAGCAATTACTCCTGGCGATTGCGCGTTAGAAGGAAGGATGTCGGATTGGGATAAACTCAATGCGTGGCTGGAGAGAAAAAGGAAAAATCCCATTGGGACGCCAACAAATGCCCACTGAATTAATGCATGAAGCCATTGATCCCAGAATTTTCTGGTAGAAGGAAGCACGTAGGCCGTGAACGCAAGAGGCGCAAGCATTGCGATGGTCCAGAGCGCCAAGACTCGAATGAAAAAGATGGCTACGACAGCAAGGTAAATAAAAATTGCAATGCCAAAATATAGAACCCTCGCTACTTCAAATGCAATTATGCCAGAAGTTGTTTGGTCCGATACCCCTTGCCATGGAAGGTTCCATGTGGTTTTTATAGAACCGAAGAAGAAGTTGGTTAGGATATTGCCAATATCCACAACGATGCCAACGAGTACTCCGCTAAAGTTTATTAAAAGTGCAATCACGACAAGAGCTGGCAGTGTCTTTTGAAGTTGATAGTTTTGAAGACGCAAAATCGTGGCCAGTCCAATAAAAACCAGAGTGAGGGCTAAAATAATAAATCCTAAACTCCTTGAAACATTCCATCCTGTCTCCACAAGGGGGACAATTCCTTGGGCTCCGGGGGCAATTGGAATAGAAAGAGCGCTATCAATGGTCCACTGCATTAACTTTATGACGCCGAATAGTATGAAATTTAATGCATTGGCAACCGTTCCCAGCGTACCCTTAATGAAAGTGCTTGCCACAATCTCTACGAGAGAAATCGCATTGGTGCTACGCGGTAGGAGTAATAGAAGGGAGGGCATGATAAAAAGCACAAGAGCCCTCCGAGTGTTGCAGCGAAAAAAATCCATCAATATGATAAAAACCTCAAGTATTTATATTTTTCTATTCTACCATGAATATTCCAGAAAGCGAAGCAATGGCGCAAAAGAAAAAGAGCAGCTTAGGGGCCGCTCTTTTTTTTGGTGTCGTGCGCGACGATTAATAGGGCAGCACATCTACGATGCGCCCATCTTCTAGCGTGAAGCCCATAGAGCGTTGATTTCCGCGTTCGTACCATATCCGGGTTTTCACCGTCACAGAGTTAGAAGCCCGTCCAGGAACTACTTCCTGAATTTCGACTCGGGCAACCCTGCTATTGGGTGGGGTATGCTCCACCATCGAAAATAAAGCCATGGACACTGCATAATCGAGCTCTTTGCAACGCATAGCCCCGAAGCAGGCCTCATCTTTTATGGCGACAGTAGACGCATAGAAGATTAAGCTTGCAGCTTTTTCTCCTGCGGTGCGCGGCGACTTAACTGCCGCGTGGAAGACCCCAGGTTCGTTAGAAATTTTCCCTTGGGCCGCCTGCGGATTGGAATCAATGCTGGTGGTCGTGCTCGGGGCCTCGCCTTCCTTTGAGGTAAGGAGAGGTCGAATAATGAACAGACCAACTATCAAAAGCGCAATCAAAACAATGCCGATGAGCCACCCCTTAGAGATTTTTAGGGGCGACCCAGCCGTACCCGTCCTTATAACCTTTGCCATTTCCCACCCCCTATATTTGATATTAAGAGCGATTTTCTCTAAGTATATTAAACCACTTTTTATCTATAGGTGTCAAATCTGCGAGCAGGCGAGCTTATCTGTTTTAAAACTTTATTTCCTCCCAGCGGCCGAAGATATCGATGCTGTAACCTAGAAGGCCGAGGAGCAAATTTACAAAAGTCCATGACAGCAAAATAATTAGAGCGCCGGCGCCCACTGCTTTCCAAATGGATTTTGCGCGAGCTATCGTTTCCGGGCCTCCGAAGGAAAAGTATAAGATTGCACCGGTGGCTGCAGCGAGCAGGACGATGATGAGAGGAACTGCTTTCCACAAAACAAAGTCCAGAAGATTTTTGACTAGCAGAATAACGTGTTTGAGTCCGCAGGATTCGGTTTCATCCCACGGGGTTTCGGGGTTGTTTTGGGTCGTGCCGCAGGGCACAAGGCCATATTGGGCAGAGCTTATCAGCGGAAGAGATATGCTCCCAACAAAAAATAAAACAAAGCAGATTTTTCTCGTTCTCATTGTTTTCATTGTACTGTTTTTGCCAAGCGAATCCAATCCTCAAGCGAAAGCGTTTCTGCCCGTTGATCCGGCTGTATGTGATTGAAGAGCAGCCATGTCTCTATCCTCTCTCTTTTCATAGAAAGCCCATGGGCGAAATTGTTCATAAGCTGTTTTCTCGGTTGTCGGAACCCTGTCTTAATGAGCGTAAAAACCGTTGGAAGAAGCGCCGGATTTTCCGAGTTGCGCGGAATTATTTTTATTACAGCAGAGTCCACTTTTGGTTGAGGCCAAAATGCCCCCTTTTTCACGGGCATTACAATCTCTGGCTTGGCATATATTTGCACCGACAAGGCAAGGATATTCATGTGCGGAGGTTTGGCGCAAATCCGTTGCGCCACTTCTTTTTGAACCATAAGAAGCAGCATATCCGGCTTTTTCTCAAGCGTTTCGAGAAATCTTCTGATCAGAGGAGCTGAAATATAGTATGGCAAATTCGCCACAACCTTATAGCGCTTGAGCCATTTGTGGTTTTTTGGATCCCAGCGCAATGCGTCTTTGTTTACGATCTCGACATTTGAGAGGTCTGATGTCGTCTCTTTCAGAATATCAACAAGGCGCCCATCTTTTTCTATCGCCATGACTCGTTTGGCGCGCAGAGCGAGTTCCCGCGTAAGATTTCCAATGCCAGCCCCAATTTCTACTATTGTATCCTTGTTGCCAAGGTTGGCATAATCGAGCATCCGCTTCGCGATAGCTTGGGAAACAAGAAAATTCTGTCCCGAATACTTTTGGGGATGCAGGCCCTTTTCATGGAAAAGTTGTTGTAACTCGCGCGCCGAAAAGAGATTCATTGTGAAAATTTTGTGGATAACACTCTTGACTTTAAGTGGCAGGATGACTAGAATAGAAGAACTTATGAATTCTTCTGGTACGGAGGATTCCTCTCATATTTTGGGGGGGAAGTTCTCCTTGAAAACGAAAATCGGCTTTTCTTTTCTCTATTCTACAATATTTTTCCTTTCTTTATTGAGCTGGCAAGAGGGTCGCGACTTTGATCCGGCGCTTGCCGCTCAAGATTTGGATACCCAGTGGTCAGTTGCGCTTTCTCAAGTCAATGCAACTGCTTTTTCCGGCAACGAGAATCTTAATGGAGTGTTTATCGATCAAACCGGCCTTCAGGCGGCATCTGTGTCCTATCTGGTTGGGGCAAAGACCTTGGCAGTAGAAGCAGCCACAGGGGGTTCTGCGGCTATAGAGCCGGAGGTAGCAAAGTACACGGTAGAATCGGGAGACAGCATCTCTTCCATCGCAAAAAAATTCGGTATTTCTTCGGAAACAATCCTTTGGGCAAACGATCTTTCCGCAGGCACCGCTCTTACGGTAGGGCAGGAATTGCTTATTCTTCCTGTCTCGGGAGCGCTGCATTTGGTGAATCAAAACGATACCCTTAGCGGGATTGCGGCTCTCTATGGAGTAGATGGGGAAGCCATCGCGGATTTTAACCAGCTTTCTTCTCCTGACGAGATTTATGCTGGAGACCTTCTTATTGTTCCGGGCGGGAAAAGGCCACGTCTTGCTCCGGCAAGAAATAGTATTCCTTTGGCCCAGTCATATTTTATCGCCCCTATTCCAGCTCCTTATCGCCGTACGCAAGGATTGCATCCGTACAATGCCGTGGACTTAAGTAATGGCGAGTGTAAAGAGCCGGTGTACGCCGCAGCAGGCGGAACCGTACAAAAAACTGGCTACGACAGAGTGGCTGGAAATTACGTCCGTCTCCTTCATCCTAACGGCGTCGTCACTTTCTATGGCCATCTTTCCCGGATACTTGTCGGCAGCGGAGAACAGGTATTGCAAGGACAAACTATAGCTTCGACTGGCTATACTGGCTATACTATTCCGGCAGGACCAGCAGGTTGCCATTTACATTTTGAGGTTCGCGGGGCGCAAAATCCATTCGCCCGTTAAGAGACGCGTTTCTGCATGCATTCTTCGCAGAACTTTGCTTCTGGCGAGACCATGAGCCGCTTTGCATCTATCTCCTTTCGGCAATGTTCGCAAATTCCGTAGTCGCCCTTCTCAATTTTTTCAATGGCTTCGTTTACGTTCTTGAGCCGCGTTTCCAGGGCAAACTCAATTGGCAGCCGGGTACTGTATTCTTCTACTTCGTCAGCTGCTTCCTCGATATTTCCTTCTTGCACTCTTGGATAGCGGGAATCCCAATCGTGTTGAAAATTGGGATCTTTTTTTGCAAACGTGGATAGCTCTGCCTCCAAGCGCGCTTTTTCTTTTTCAAGCTTTTCTTTAAGTTGATTGAGAATTTGTTTGTCCATAGGTCAAATTGATGAAGCAGATCCTAATAGATCATCGATCGCCCGCTCCATGCTTTCGAGGGAGGTTGTAACCATAACCTTATTCCCCATAAAGGCATAGCAAATTCCCAAATCATTTTTAGAAAGCGTTTGGAAGCGGACCAGAGTGCCTCTGTATTCATACTCGCGGAAATAGTTCCGGTAGCCAGAACCCTTTGGCCCCATAAGAGCAATAAAGGATTCGGTCTCTTGTTCAAATGTTCTTTCTTCTTCCTTGAGAACCGTTTTCGCCCGCCCGGCATCAGCAACTTCGGCAATAATTCCTATGCGCTTACGCGTTGCGCCCTGAAGGGGAAGAGTATGCACGAATATCGTTGCGTCTTGGCCAAGGAGCCCCTGAATTTCCGTGGAGCCGCCCATACCCCGAACAAAGAATTCTTGGATAGAAATTTGTTGGTTGGTTGTTTCGTCCTTGAGCAAAACCCTGGTAAAGCCATTCGGAGAATCTTCTCTTAATAACTGGTCCAAAGCAGGGCGTATTCCTTCTGGGGAAGAGACGAGAAGCGTTGCGGTGCGATTGAAAACAATTGCGCCTGGGATAGGAGCGGGTGTTGGGGTATAGGTTGCGGTTGCGGATGGAGAGGGAGTGGCAGTTGCGCTGGGAGAAGGCGATGGAGTTTGCGTTGCTGTCGCCGTTGTTGTTGGCGTGGGAGTAGCAGTAGCCGTGGGAGTTGTCGAGGGGGTTGATGTGGGCAAAGGAGATTCAAAGGGTGATTCAGAAGGAGAGGCGGTTGGCGTGGGGATTTCCGTTGGAGAGGGCGCAGGTTTTTTTCCGATCAGAGGCAGTTTGCCCTGCTTTCCAAAATACCAGTAAAGGGCAAATGCCCCGTTGACGAGAATCGCTATTCCGAGAACAGAGATTACAATCCGGACAAAAATTTTTTCAAACCGGGAAGGCGGCTGGGGAAGCGAAGACGGCAGCTCTTTTCGCGGGAAACGGGTTTCTGTTTTGGATTCCGGGGTAACTGGTTGTGGCTGAGGTTCTGGTTTTGGCTCTGGCTCTGGTTCCGGTTCTGGCTGTTTTTCAATGGGCTGCTCCTGTACCTTCATTTGCGCAATGCGTTCTCTTTCTTCCTGCGCTTCGCCCTCTCTTAATTGCGTAATATCCTTTGCCATGGTGCGCACATCCTCTCGTTTCAGAAATTCTTGGGTTTCCGGCACATTCTTATCTTGTCTTCCCATCACGCGCGGCTGGGGGGCCTGCTCTTCTTTTATTGGCTCCTCGGCTTTCTCTTGGGTTTGGGGCTTTGGACTAATGGGATCTTGTTGCATGGCGTAAAGCTTTTTAGGTATTTTGCTTTTGGGTTGCTTCTTTGAGAGAAAGGTTAATTCTTCCTTGATTGTCGATCTCAATAACCTTCACCGGGATCACATCTCCTACCTTTACTATATCTGTTACTTTGTTTACATGGTAGGGGGCAAGCTGTGAAATATGCACAAGCCCTTCATGCCCGGGCAGAATCTCCACAAACGCGCCAAAGTCCATAATACGTTTTACGGTTCCTTCGTATAATTCTCCTACCTGAATTTCCTTGGTCATATTTTTGATAAGCGCGACTGCCTGTTGCCCGCGTTCTTTGCTGTCTGAAGAAACATATACTTCTCCGGTCGGCTCAATATCGATTTCTACGTCGTACTCTTCAATAATCTTATTGATCGTTTTCCCGCCCGTGCCGATCACCAAACCAATTTTTTCAGGATTAATCTGAAGAACAAAAATCTTCGGTGCAAAGGGAGAAATTTCTGCTCTCGGCGCCGGCAATATTTTTGTAATAACTTCATCAAGAATTTTTGTTCGGGCATTTTTCGCCCTTTGGAGCGTCTCTTGGAAAATAGGAGCAGAAATGCCCCGGATTTTCACATCAAGTTGGATGGCAGTGATCCCCTGTTTGGTGCCCGCAACTTTAAAATCCATATCGCCGTAATGATCTTCGGGTCCCTGAATGTCTGTAAGCAACGCATACTTTTCTTTTTCGCCCGACATTAACCCGATCGAAATTCCGGCAACCGGATTTTTGATGGGCACTCCCGCGTCCATCAAGGCAAGCGACGAAGAGCAGGCAGAGGCCATGGAGGTTGATCCGTTCGAAGAGACCACTTCGGTGACAATGCGGATGGTGTACGGGAATTCTTCAAAATTCGGGATGACGGGTTCCAGCGCCTTTTCCGCGAGCATGCCATGCCCGATTTCCCTTCGGCCCGGACCCCGCAAGGGCTTCACTTCCCCGGGCGCATACGGAGGAAAATTGTAATGATGCATAAAGCGTTTTTTGCCAATGAGTTCCATGCCCTCAATAACTTTTTGCTCGCCGGGAGATCCAAGGGTAAGAATCGATAAGGTTTTTGTCTGGCCGCGTATAAAAAGCGCAGAACCATGGGTTCGGGGAAGCATTGCAACGCGCGCATCGAGCTGCCGAATTTCATCAAGCTTGCGATCGTCCACGCGTCTGCCCTTTTCGATTGCCTGACGATGCACAAGCTCATCGATCGCCCGCTCAAAGAAATTTAAGACATAAGAAGCATTGGCCATTCCCTGCAATTCCTGCTCCATGTGCGCAATAGTGTCAATTTTGAGTTGTTCTACGGCCGCGATTCTTTGTTGTTTTTCTCCTTGGAACAACGCTTCCTCAAGCTTGTTGCCAAGGAAATTCTTAATTTCTTTTTCGATATTCTCGTTCGGCTCGAACTCTTGGTAAGAAATTTTCTCCCTTCCAAATTCTTTGATAAGCTCTTCTTGAAATGCAATCTCTTTGAGAAGAAGGGGCTGGGCAAATTGTAATGCTGTTTCGAATACATCTTCCGGAATCTCATTTGCCTCTGCTTCGATCATGTTGACCCTAATGGTTTCCCCGTCTTTCACGCCCGCAACCACAAAATCGAGGTCGCTTTTTGCGCGTTCTTCATAGGTTGGGTTGAGAATAAATTTGCCATCTATTCTCCCGATGCGCACCACTCCCAGAGGACCATTCCATGGAATAGGCGAGAGAGAAAGCGCAAGCGAAGCTCCAAGAAGCCCTGCGATATCAGGATCATTTTGTCCGTCCCATGAAAGACAGGTCGTAATTACTTGTGTTTCTCGCGTAAAGTCCTTGGGGAAAAGAGGCCGAATAGCGCGATCGATAAGCCGGGCCGTGATAACAGCTTCGTCGCTTGGCTTGCCCTCTCTGCGCACAAAGCGCGAGCCCAAAATTTTTCCCGCAGCGTAAAACCTCTCTTCATAGTCAACGGTGAGAGGAAAAAAAGTTTGGTTGGGCGATTCGTTCTTTCCCATGACAGCGGTTACAAGTACCGTTGTTTCGCCTACGCGCATGAGAACATTGCCGTGCGCTTGTTCTGCCCAGTTATTTAAAATAACAGCAATATCCTCTTTGGTATCGAGTTTGAGAGAAAAAATTCTTTCGTCCATTATCCGTTTTCCGCGTGCTTCGCTATTTAATAATATTGATCGGCCAGTGAGATTTCTTTAAAAGAAGAAATCGACCCGAGTCCTTCTCAAGATCGATGAATTCGTCTGCTGCTTCACGAAGCTTGGAAGAAGTCGATTTCCCAAAAGCCATCACTTCCACTCTGCGGCCGTGATTGATGAGATAATCCACCAAAGGAACATAATCTCCGTCTCCCGACACAATGACAATCACATCCACCCGGTCGGCAGTTTTGATCGCGTCCACGGCAATTCCAACGTCCCAGTCGGCTTTTTTAAGGCCTCCATAATATTCCTGAAGATCTTTGACGCGCGTTTCAATGCCAAGATTAAGAAGCGCGTCAAAAAAAGGTTTTTCTTCACCCGTTTTCGTGCGCACCACATAGGCGAATGCGCGAATAAGTTGTCTTGCCGCTACCGCCTCTTTGAGAATTTCTCTAAAATTGACGCGGGCTTGATAGAGATTCTTTGCAGAATGATAGAGGTTTTGGACATCGATAAATACCGCTACTCGTTGGTCTTTATTTTTGGGACCCATTGAAAAGTATAGTTATTGGCGAATGTCTAGTTTTTTAATGAGCGCTTTATGCCTTGTTTCGTCTTCCCGCTTGAGATAGCTTAAAACCGTTCTCCGTTTTGCCACCATTTTTAAGAGCCCTCGCTTGGAATAGAAATCCTTGGGATGGGCCTTGAGATGGCTCGCTAATTGTTTCATTTCCTCACTTAAAAGCGCTGCCTGAATTTCAGGAGACCCCGTATCAGTAGGATGGGTTTTGAATTTTTCGACAATCTTTTCTTTTTCTTTTTGGTTGAGCATACGACTCTATTTTCTTATTATACTTGAATTTATAAAAAAAACAAGCTCTCCGTACGGGGTGCCCCCACCGCGACTCGAACGCGGAACCAATTGCTTAAGAGGCAACTGCTCTGCCAATTGAGCTATGGGGGCTTGAGAGATTCTAGCAGCTGATTTGCCACCAATTGCCAAAGCCCTGCCACTGCACTACTCCGAAAAAGGTCAGAATAAAATCAATGACGAGCCATGCCGCATAGGTAATCACAAACCCAATTACCACTGCAAAGATAACCGATTTTGCCCTGGATTGCAAGCCCGGGTTTGAGGGGCTTACAAGGTATAGAAATCCGCCAAATGCCAGAAGGAGAACTGCAATAAGCGGGACAATGGGAATGTTATTATTAAGCGGCGTGGGAACAAGGAAAAACTTTACGATATTGTTAATGAGCACAAAGATATCGCAAAAGCCGCACTGCTCATTTTGCTTCAAAAGGCCGTCCCCGTCTTTATCATAGCCGCAGGGAATTAATCGTTCTTGCGCGTCAATGGGAGCCGGCACGAAGGCGGCAGCAATGGCAACCAGCGCAACAAAAATCAAAAGTTTTTTCATTCTTCTATCTTACAACACAAACCCGATCTCTTCCACAGCGCGCCCTTTGGGGGATCGAGACATGGAGCTGAGTGAAGTCAAACTTCACTCACTTTTCTGAGCGTTGTGTCCCTCCGAGGATTTGATTGGAACCAAATAGTCAGGGAATTACAGCAATTCCAGCAGTTTTGTGAAGCCACTATCCTTCAATGTAGTGTAGCTGCCTGAGGGAAATTTTCAAATAGCTCTGTGCATCGGGCGTACTGTCGGCCAGTTTGACTTGGCGTCGTTGAAGTATAGACGAAAGCTTGTGTTCCTCGTCCCACGTTCAGGTTTGGGATGAAGGGATGAAGGTAAGGGTGTTACATACCTCTTCCAGCCGCGCTGTACCTATTACTGGCAACGTGGCTCTATTGCGCACGGTATGACATGACAAGAGAGATGGCTGCATGAGCGCGTTGTCTGCTCATCCGCGAGGCTGACATCACTGAGAGGACCTCGGTAGCGTTGTGGTAGCAGTGACGACATAGCCTGTAGATGCGTAGGCCGACGGCGCCTTTTGTTCATCTCACTGGCGTCCTCTTATTGTGGGCATGCCCCACGGCGATCCATGTCCCATCGACTTTTACTTCGACTGCATGTCTTACCGTGCTGGGCAGCGGGAAGGCAGGTCTATGCACAGATCATCAAGGTTGGCTGCAAATCGAGGCACATCGTCTGAAGGGCAAGGGTAGATGCCTGACGGGGCAATTTGCATGAGACAGCTAGTCACCGGCGCGTCGATCATTGGCTGTCGACGTGCGCTATCAGACTTGTTTCTTCCTACAACTCTCGAAACATGCTATGAAGGAGGTAAAGACTAACAACGACGAACGAGCAAGCTCAATATGGTCAGGCCTTCACTCATCAAACTAGCATTGGTCTCTGCGACCATGTTAACCATAGCAGGTATTGGCTATGGTGGTTTGGTCATCTGGCGAGATAAGCTGACCATCGAAAGCGAACATGAGCGAAGTGTCGATGAAAAGAAGCCTGCTGATCAGGAAGCCGTCAGCGAGTCGCCAGCTTTTGGGCGATCTCCCGAGGCGCGGTTTTCGGAGAGAATTCCCAACGTTGACACTTTGGGTTGGAAAAGCTACCGCAACGAAGAGTTCTCGTTCGAGATCAAATACCCGCCAGAGCTTGTTGGTCTCGAAAGAGCTTATTCTTCTCCCGACGCTGTTGGTGGCATCAACTTTAGGCTTCCAACACAAGATGCAACAAATCCAGCTGAGCCATACGGTTTCCTGGGGAGGAGATTCTGGAAACATGGAGTACCCGACCAGTGCGAACCACCACAGTGGGCCTCTGGCGTGCAGCAAACACAAATAGAGATCGGCGGAGTGACATTCTCTAGAAACGAATATGAATCCAGCGACGAATGTTGCCCATTAGTAGCTATCGCTTATACGGGGAAGTACGAAGACATATGTTATCGCCTCACCTACTCTCACCACGGGGAACCTGATTCTGACACCGTACGAGAAGTACAGGATGCCATCTCACGTTTCGAACAGATAGTAGCTACATTCACATCGCTAGAGACAACTCAAAGGTAAGGAGGGTGCTGTGACAATTCCTGTCGTTGCACGTTGGATCGTGTTCGGGACGACTTTGCTCATATTGCTATTGATTGTCCTCCTATCCACTGGTTCGGAGCCGGCAAATGCTGCCCATCCAGGCGTAGAACCCGCTCAGTGCGACAACTCACAGGCACCTATTCAAATTGTGTTGGCGGCTCGTTACGCCATAGATAGCGGCTTCCAAGTTGAAGGGACTGTAGATGATAGCGACCCGGCTGTGATCATCGTGGCCATCGCTTGGGCTGAGTCTGGTGGAAACCCACTTGCCTGTAACAATGTTGGAAACAACCCTCCAGACTCATGGGATCGTGGCATCCTTCAAATTAATGATCACTTTCATCCCGAGGTAAGCAATGCTTGCGCTTTCGATCCTCGGTGTTCCTTCCAAGCAGCACGGAACATCGGTTTCTGTCAGTGGGCAACTTATGAAGAAGGCTGTGGCGGTTTTCCTCATAACGGTGCGTATCGGAACCACCTCTTTGCGGCTCGCCAAGCGGTAGCGCAAGCCTTGACCGGCGTTCGAACCATAACGAATCCTGACCCTTACACATGCTCGTTGCCCGGCTTCATAACGTTCGAAAACATCGCGGAGGGGACCAACCTATCTGCAGGGACGATTGCCGGTGTTCGATTCACAACCACCGACGGTGAAACCTGGCGTGTGGGCGATTTCGCCACGGGCCTTTACAATGGGAAATATCCCAATGGTGGATACACGAGTCAGGGAACCCATTGGGCATGGTTAGGTACGACGCAGCCGAGAGGACGGCTCGATTTCCCTGACAGGCGCGCCTCGTATTTCAGTCTTCTTGTTTCTGACAACCTCTCACCAGTTTCTTTAGATGCCTACGATAGTAATGGTAATCTCCTAAGCACAGCGGGTCCTGCGCCTATTAATTACAACACTGGCCATATGGCGGAACTCAGAGTCGTACGTCCGACACCGGATATCGCCTATATCATGGTCCATGATCGGGGCAATTACTTCTTGGTAGATTCGATATGTACTGATACGTCTGTGCCCAGGCACATTGAGCCGGGGGCACGCCAATCCTTCTTTGCAGCAGTTGCGCCCGGACAAGCGCAGGCAACGTTCTCATCGAATTGGGCAGGAAGCGACATAGTGATGACCTTGACTACGCCTTCTGGTCGCGTCATCGACAGGAATACCGTCGCTCCTGACGTCAGTCACGAAAAAGGCTCGAATTTTGAGCTTTATACTGTCGCAAACCCTGAGTCAGGTGACTGGACTGTGAGCCTGTTTGGAGAGAACGTTCCACCTAGTGGTGAGGATGTTATGTTTCGGATTACTACTGTGCCTACTACATCGAACCGGCCTCCCCTGGCACATGCCAGCGGTCCCTACACCGGCAGCGAAGGTTCACCCGTAGCCTTCGACGGCACTGACTCCTCTGATCCTGACGGCGACGCCCTCACCTTTGTTTGGGACTTTGGCGACGGCAGCGCCGCCACAGGAGCCACTCCCAGCCACACCTATGCAGACAATGGAGTATTCAACATCAGCCTGATCGTAACCGACCCGGCTGGCCTCAGCAATAGCGCGTCGACGACGGCCACCATCGGTAATGTGGCCCCGACCGTGGATGCAGGGCCAGATCAGGCGGTGAAAACGGGCACCACGACAACTCTGGCTGCTACATTCGCCGACCCTGGCGTCCTGGACACCCATACTGCCACCATTGACTGGGGCGACGGGACTGTGGAGCCAAGCACCGTCACCCAGGCCAATGGATCGGGCACTGTGAGCGGCGCTCACGCATATATCAATGAGGGTCTCTACACAGTGAAAGTAACTGTAAAGGACGATGATGGTGGTGAAGGGACCGACACATTGATGGTCAAGGTAGACGGCCATGCGCCGTCGTGCGTCCTGACAGCGCTTATTCCAGGCCCACCGACCCAGATTCAAGTCACTGCTCAAGACAGCGGGAGCGGGATTGCAGCCATCACAGTGCTGCTCTCCGACAATGCCACCGTTAGTGTTCCTCCCTTCGTTGTCGGTACCACCGGCCCAATCGTGGTGACGGCCACCAAGATCAATCAGTCGTTGGCAGCGCGGGTTGTGCTTGAAGTCAGGGATAGAGCGGCTAACATCACCACCTGTGACCCCGTCATTACGGAGCAGGTCCGCAATGCTGGGAAACCTGTCAGCCACATCTTCTCCGGCATACCGAAGGCAGAGAGCAAGGTGACGATTTACAACAGTACTCCTGGCCTTACCAATCTGTCCATCACCGTGAATGGCAAGAAGTTTGAGGTGGCCGGTCTGAAGGACAACGAAGTGCGGACCGTAGACGTATCATCTGCGATGGTGGAAGGAAATAAGAACACAATCATCCTGGAGGCCCGTGGCAAGCCGGGAGGCAGCGCGGTGATTATGATACACGATTAGGCGTGTCACTACGAAGGGTATCATGCGAAGAAGGGCTGACCCACTATGGTCAGCCCTTCTCGTTGGGACGCAACACGATGGTGTATCGGCAGGAGTTGATGTAGTGATGAACGGACAAGCCTATGTTCCTCGAATACTCCTTGGGTGCTGACCAAGTGTCATAGTGGGTGCGCGATCAGATGAGGGTTTGCCATGGGAACACGAATCGCCAGTGGTGATGACCATTGGTACGCAAACCTGGGCTAGTCAAGGAAACGAAAAGCCGTGAGCGAGCATCCGTGCCCGCGCGATAAGACGCAGCTGCCTTCCAAGGACGGGGCGCTCATCGATGGTGTCAAGCTGAAATAGGGACACCAACAAGGTGGCCTCCCGCCCATCAGTCACGGGCTCCATGTCCCCGGCGCCTCAAAGATCACTGTGCCTCCGGCTTGCATGACTGGTATTGATAATAGCCTATCACCCCTGATAGTCGCAGCGTTATCATGTTCCCACAAACACACCTGGATTCCTCACCCCATTTTAGGACGCTTTGTTTCTTCCCGTCCGCCCACACTTCAAGCATGGGCTCATCGGTACTGCCAGTACCACCAATAAACTTGATTTTCCAGCACGCTACCTGCTTGGCATCAAAGTAGATCAATTCAGTTTGATTAGTTAGAATCGGATACTGATCCACCCCTGCCCAAGGGTCGCTGGGTACAGGGCGCGGTGGCTGTCCTCCACCAGGAGTCGGAGCCGTTGTGGGACCTGCTGGTTCCCTTGGAACCGGAGATGGATGCTCCGGCGGGGGCGGAAGTCTCCTCTTGATCTCTTCATCCAAGCACTTTGCAATCTCAGCTTTGTATCGCTGCTCAGCTTGATCCTTGATGAACTGTCTCACTTCGGTCGGTTGCTTGTTAGCGGCGTCCAGCATGTCTTCGTAGATCTTGCGGGCTCGATCAAGGCACGCTTCTAGCAATCCGTTCATAGTATCGTCTCCTGTCCTTACTTTCTTGTTTCGTTCGCCTGCATTTTGGGTGAAAACCGGCGTTCTTGCCTCCCGATTTTATGCCTCGCCGGCCGATGCTGCAAGGCTCTACCCCTTCGGATCCTTACATATTCGGGCACTGGTCAATACTTTTGTGTAAATGGATTCTTGGGGAACATATTCGGGAAGCGTAAGGGGTAGTTCCAGCATCGTATGAGGTAGGAGGACAAGAGGTGGGAAGTCAGGCTCAGATATCAATTATTTGTGATAGTGTCCCTCCAAGGATTTGATTGGAACCAGCTCATCAGAGAATTACAGCAATTCCAGAAGCTGCGAGAGGCCACCGTCGCTCAATTCAGTGTAGCTAATTGAAGGGAATTTGCAAGCGTGTGCCTCCGGCGTTCATCTCGATTTTACGCCGTCTTCGACTTGCTCAATCATTTGCACAAAATGTCTCACGATCTCTCCTGTGGCGCGCCGCTTGGCCACGGTGCGAGGCCACGGTGGCGCCCCACGCCAGAGGCCGATCAATGGGCAAACAATGGCAAAACCTTTTCAAAAGCTTACGAAAACCCTCGTGAGCGGGTGGTTTGCGAGAGAGCCAATTAGGTCTCTTGTCGATGTTGTCATTTGGATATCTGTCAACCCGACCAGGGTAGTCCATCTGTAAGCTGAGTGTTCCGTGCTCAGCCTGATTTCTTGATCTGGGTCCCTAGGTTTGCAATAGTAGAATATCTCGAAGCACTGCTCTTCATTGGAGGGTTCTATGAAGTAGGTAGTCACGAATAGCGGAAGCCCAACATCAATTTCGAGGCCACACTCTTCATATGTTTCCCTTGATAGAGCGTCACTTGGTGATTCCCCAAACTTGACCTCGCCACCTGGTACCTCCCACTGTCCAGGTAAGAAATCGTCATCAATAGAACGTCGCAGGATAAGGAATTGCCCCAGCCGATCACATACCAAACCGCTGACGGCAAGAACCATGGTTCCCGTGTCCTTCGGATATTTCATACCATAGGCCTCTCGAGCCATAAGCTTCTATGATCGCAACCGTCAGATGTTTATTGCGCTTGATTATTCCTTGAGATATACCAAGCCATTGGTACCATCGACTTCGACGACCATGCCTTCATCGAGGATTGAGGTCGCCGACTTTGTGGCAACCACACAGGGAATTCCAAGCTCCCGAGACACAATGGCTGCATGGGAAGTAGTCCCGCCGATATCCGTGACAATGGCAACTGATTTGAACATGTGGAGAAGCATAGAGGGGTCGGTCGTAGGTGCGACGAGCACTGCTCCCTCCGGAAAATCTGCTCGCGTCGCTCCTGGCAACAGCTTCGCAACTGGTCCTACAGCTACCCCGGGGCTTGCGGCTCGCCCCCGTAGCAAGGGAGCACGTTCATGGTTCATTGGACTGGTTAGTTTGTCTGTCATCGTCTACTTGGGATGGTGATTGGGCGAGTCTGAAGAATGTAGCATTGCCCTTTGTACCATGCCCACTCAATGTCTTGGGGGATGCCGAAGTGCCTTGTCAGGATTTGGCCGAAGCGTGCGAGTTTGTGCAATTGCCGTGGGGTCAGTGTCCGCGCATGTTGTCGATCCGAGGCAATCGGAAGTGTTCGGATACCTGAGGAGTTAGTCGCGCACACCGACATGACTCCCATTTTGTCAATCACCTCGCTTTCGACGCCAATGGTAGCCCCGTCGACTGTTAAAGTATATACATCCGGCGTTTGCGCGCCAGAGACAATAGAATTGCCAAGTCCCCATCCTGCCTCAATCACAAAGCGCCTTGAGTCGCCGCCTATTGGATCGGCGGTGAAGAGCACGCCAGAAACCTCGGCTGGGATCATCCGCTGGATAAGGACCGCCATTTCCATCGAACTTGACGGAATATGCATCCTCCGGGCGTACTGAAGTAAACCAGGGTCGCAGAGTGCCGCCCAGCACTGTTCCACGCGGCTTGCTACCTCGTCATATCCTCTGACGTTCAGAAAACTCGCGAATTGTCCTGCAAATGAGGCCCGTGGACTGTCCTCAGCAACACCCGACGATCGAACAGCTACAGCGGGCCACGACGCTTGAGCCACCAACCTTGCAAGTCCATTTCGTACCGCGTTGGCGACCAACTGACTGGAAGATAGAGACGGACGGCCAGAAGCCGATCCTAGCAACCCCGTCCCTTTTGATTCAAGGAGACATTGCTTGTACGACTCTACGGTCACCACAAAACCAAGCGGTGTCTGCAAACCGAGCTTGGCAACTTCACCCAACATCGCTGCCTTCCCACCAACTGACCGTCGATCTTCCGCACCAATGTCGGCCATCCACCTAATGAACATTGTTCCATTGTACATAATGCGATAAAGTTGTCACTAGTCCGCTTCACTATCAGTATGCAATAAACCCCACAGGACACAACCTTTACCCGTTAATTCTGTTACTAGACGAGGCGTTTTCCTCCTCCAGCAACCTTTCGATTTACGACGACGTTTGCGATCCATCATTTGTGCGTATGAACACAGGCTGGTCGTCTGTTATGATCTGGCCCTGTCCCGACTGTGCTAAACGAAGGTAATGGGGCAGGCTATTCAACAACGAGTGCTTGGTGCCGTCATAAAATCGCAGCCCGGAGCACCCTCGAGCCGCGATCGTCCGATCTACCTCGCACGGCGCGAGGACTCCAAGTTCTAATCGCTTGGATGCCACGATAACCCCCCAGGTATCATCAAAGGAAGGGATTTCGGCGGAATGTACTCGGACTCGCGGGAAAACCCTGGCTATTGTTCTAAACATGGCCAAGTGAAGATCTAGTTCGTCGGGACTAACACTTTCCCCTTGAACAACGAGGATTCCATCTTCCGCTAGACGTTGATTAACTACTTCGTAGAACTCCAGACTGAATAGCCCAGAAGATGGCCCATCCTTTACGGGATCTGTCAAGTCAGAAATAATAACGTCCCAGCTTTCGCGCGTCCAATTGACAAATGCTCGACCGTCAGCATAGATAACTTCGGTTCGCGGGTCATCAAAAGCAACCTGGTTCCATTCCGCGAGATATTTCTTGCAGGCACGAACAACCTCTCTGTCAATATCAACCATCGTGACCTGAGTCACCGTGTTGTGACGAAGTACCTCGCGCAAAATCCCTCCTTCACCACCGCCTATGATCAACACCCTCTTAGGGCATGGATGCATGATCATTGCTGGGTGAACCATACTCTCATGATAGATGTATTCATCGCTTTCTGCGGATTGAATAATGTCATCTAGGAAAAGGCATCTACCGAAAGTTGCTGCGTCGAGTATTTCTATGTGCTGATAGGGAGTTACCTTATCTAACACCACCTCCATCACGTCGTATTCATCTCCAAAGGCATCTCGCTTTACTAGTGTGGTCGGCACTATGGCAGAGCCAGGTAGCGGTGAAACGGAAGTCAGCATATAAGAAGTTGCGATTAATGGTCTACAGCCATGGTTTTGCCTAATCGTTGCGACTCTCCAGATCGCTGAGACGTTTATGTATCTTGGCCAAAGTACGGGCCAGATCGGGACTTGGCAGCTCCCCAGATGGGACTTGTGCTGATGGAACAGAGGGTTCTTTGTGAAGAATCACCGGTCCTATCACAAACCAGCCGATTATACTCGCTATGATGTCCGCTAGCACGAGTCCAAGAACCGCAAGTGCAGCAAGTACGCTTTTTGAATGTAACTGGGGAAACAGCAACGCCATACCGTAGATCATAACTACACCGCCGTCGATCAAGAGATGAAGCAGGCTTCTTGGCCACCCCCGTTTGGGATTAAAGAAACCGTGGAGAATATCCATAACTATGTCGAGGATGTTCAACAGAGCCATAGCTGCGAGAAACGGCCCGAAGAGCGACCTCCTGTCAGGCTTCACTGCGGCGAACACGAGCAGTGCAGGAAGTAGTACCACCAACAAAACGAACAGGTTGTTCACTATGAAGTAGAGGCCAGTCACGACAGGTTTTCTGAACCTCCCCGAGTGCCTCATCCCATAGAGGCGGTTGAGCCACCATTCCCATAGCAGGACGATACCAACCGCCGCCACCCCAAGGGCGGCAATCTCAGGGGCTACTTCTTCGGATACCAAAGCAAAGAACACGCTAGGCAAGAACGCAATGGCGACGCCGATAGTTAGGCTGTATAAGGCAGCTATATGACGTTTTGGGTCGTCAGATGCCAATTCCTCGTCTTGCGACGGAACCCTTGTGCCCTTTGTTAGCATCGGAAACACTCCTTGTCCTCTGCACCAGCCGGGACGGGAGTTACAGATCTAATACGAACCTCATTTCAGGGATTTACGACGGCGTCGAGAGCCTTCGCATAGAGTTTTCGATCATCACCCCAATCCTCAGCACCAGGAAGCAACGCCTTGCCTCCGATAGCATCATACATTGACTGGCTTGGTCGCCAATCAAGCCCTGCCAGCTTCAAGAAGTCGCGTTCGGTATAACAATGTGCTTCAAGAAATTTGCGCTTGATTTCCTCGAACCCCAAAGAACGAATCGCTTTGTTTTGAGCGATCGCTCTGTGGGCAACGGAGATTATCAGTTTGTTTAGTGCGGCTACTTCTAATTGATGACCGTCGACCACGAACGCGAAGCAAGACAGAGAATCAATGAGATTAGATTCTGCGGTCAAATTCCCATAGAAATCGATCTCGAGATTGACGCCCTGGCGGTAGCAAGTGAGTATGCGTACGCTTCTGATCTCCCAGTCCATGCAATGGTTCCACAAGTCGGCTGGTGCAAGGTCCACATAATCACGTATGATCAGCTGCCGACCATCAGACAGGGTATATGGTCCATGGCACATGTCACCGGCGGCGTTTGCCCATACATCCGTGTACAGTCCATACGCGAGCGTGTTCAGAGAAACGATAAGTTTCCCAAGTTCTCTCGCGAGTCCCGCTCTCGCCGTAGTCCAATCGACAGAGCGCTCAAGGATGCTCACGTCTTCCGGTCCAAGAATGAGTAAGGTACCGTTCTTGGAGAAAATATCATCCCGACAGGTTGCGGCGAGGAGGTCAATAATTGCTCTGCACACAGCACTCAGTTCAAGACGCGACATTTGGAGGTCTCCGTGCGACCAGTAGGCCAAAAGGTTGTCAAGTTCGTCTCGGAAGTGAGTTACATGAGTTAGTTGTTTTGAAGCTTGCTGCGGCGAGATGCCCAACGCTCGCAGAGCCATACAGGCATCGTAAAGACGTTCGGCAAACTGTGTGTAATAATATGGGGTCAGGCGGGAATCGCGGTATGGGAACCACGTATACACGTCGGTTGTTTGGTCGGCTTTCAGAAGCGATTCCAACAGATCGTTGGGCCAAGATTCTTTTGGGGGCATTAACGTATTGTTACAGTGGTTGTTTTAAGTGTCAGTCAATCGTCAGGTCCATCAGAATGGACAACGCTGAACGCGATCTGCCGTTCTTGAAAGGAAGGTATCCCCGTCGATATCGTCCTGACCAGATCGACATGTTAGGCCCGACTCAACCGTCCAGAGTGATTTCCTTCATTTGTTTCCCATTGGCATTCGCCTCATAGTTGTCTACTTGTATCTGTATACCAGAAATCGAACACTTTGTCCAGCTTGCGCATGGTTTGCTGCTGGCGGCCTCGTTAACTTTTTGATGTCGCCAGAGGCATAGCCCGGCCTCACAGGAGAATGGCACCTTTTCATCCATCACTTGCTCCGTTGTCGTTCCCCACTATGTGGGCCTGCCCCACAACGATCTGCTTCCCGAGTTCTCATCGCGGTTCACGTTACCGTGCTTGCGGATTGGGGGACAGGCCTATGGGAAGCGAATCCAGGCAGACTGCTTCTTTGGCTTTGCTTTACTCAGTTGTGCACCTCGCTCTGATACTACTCGTCCCTTCTCGCATCCCGCGAAAGATGTTATGAAGGAAGTAATGGTCAGCAACTTGGCCGTGGGCAAGGGAAATCCCTCAAGTCGAATTCCCAGGCGGGAAAGGCAGAGGTCTCGAGTTGAGCAAATGAGCTGACTTATCTTGGCCGCAGTCCACGGTCGGTAGGGGGAGTACTTAACGGTGTGCGGCGATGTAACGTATGAGAAACAAGTACATTTCAAAGCAAGAATTCTGCATTCTTGCCATTCTGACGGCTATTGTCGTCGTAGTCATACAAATCAGATGGGAGGTCTTTCCAGATTCGTATCGAGCCCTTCTCGGCATCGCCCTACTCCTTTACCTTCTCATTGCATTCTCGTACATAGTGCTGAAGGGCTTGGCGAGGAAGGTAATTCGCTTGGTCATGAACTAATCGTAACGATACGGCTATGCAAGTAGCACAGAGGGCATTTCATATCGTCGCGCATTGCGAATGCAGAGGCGAAAACACCGACAGACGGCCGATGCCCGCGCGCATACCGCTATCAGGAATATCCTCTATCTGCTTGTTGGCCACAAACCCTTCGGCGCGCTGCAGAAGGTCGTTTGATTGCTCTTCACCTCGCTGTCCCGTATGGTGAGCCTCGAGCGCGCCAGGGAGCTGCTGCGGGATGCATCTCTGACGGACCAGGAAGTGAAGGAAGCACGAGACGTCCTCCGCCTGCTGGCGGAGGTTATCTTCGACAAGTGGCACAGCCAACGGCACGCGAAGCAGACAGACCAGGGGCGACGATCCAACACAAACACGTCACATAAGCAATAACAAAAGGGGCGGTTCCAGAAGGACCGTCCCTGTAATAAAAATCCATGGGGAAACCCAGAGCCATCATTTACGTGCGCGTCTCCGACCCGCAGCAAATCGAAGGGACCAGCCTGGCATTCCAGGAAGAGGAGTGCCGGAGGTTCTGTGAGAGAAAGGGCATGGATGTCGTGGCCGTGTTTCGGGAAGAAGGGGAGACCGCCAAAGACCTGACCCTGAACAATCGCCAGGAGTTTTTGCGGGCTCTTGAGTTTTGCCGCAAACACAAAGGCCAGGTTCAGGCCTTTGTGGTACTTCGGGTAGACCGGTTCGCACGCAACACCGAGGACCACTTCGCGGTGCGGAAGATCCTCCTGGACTACGGTGCAACCCTCCACTCGGTGACCGAGACCATCGGCAACAGCCCGGCGGAGAAATTCATCGAGACGGTGCTGGCCGGGGCTGCCGAGTACGACAATGCCATCCGCAAGAGGCGATGCATCGATGGCATGATGGCAAAGTTGCACCAGGGCATTTTCCCCTGGAAGCCACCCCTGGGCTACCTGTGCGGCCACACCAAGAAACGGGGGGAGAAGAAACAGGAACCCGACCCGCCGGACAAGCAGGCGTTTCCTCTCATCCAGCGCGCCCTGAAGGAATTCGCAAGGGGCCTGTGTTCGCAGGCGGAGCTGGCCCGAAAGCTGGACAGGTGGGGCCTCGCCAGGATTCGCGGCAGGAAGACAACACTCCAGACGGTGGACAGGCTGCTGGGGCAGCACCTGAAGTTCTACGCAGGCATCCTTGTGAACCCCTGGACCGGCAAAGAGTGCAGGGGGGCGCACCAGCCCATGATCTCCGAGGAGGAGTTTCAGCGTATCCGGCTGCTTCGCGCGGGGAAGGCCGAGAAGGTGAAGCGGGACAGGTTCAATCCCTTGTTTCCGTTGAGGAGGACCGTGTTGTGCAGCGCGTGTGGCTACTGGCTGACCGGAAGCGTCTCGAGAGGCCATGGTGGGAAGTACGCTTACTATCACTGCACGACTAGGAGCTGTGCCCGCTATGGCAAGGCTATCCCCAAGGCGAACCTGGAATCGGCGTTCATGCAGTACCTGGAAGGAATCACGCCTCAAGAAGGGTTTCTGGCCTTCTTCAAGGAAACTGTGCTGGACCTCTGGCAAGAGAAGAAAACGCACCTGGGAGAGGAAAGTAGACGACTGAAGAGCGATCTGGCCAGCCTGGAAGAAAAGCGCAGCCGAATCTTCGACCTGTACGAGAGCGGCGCGTACACGAAGGAGGATTTTCAGGAACGCAAAGAGGAAGTGGAGAACCAGATCGCCGCAATGAAGATTTCACTCAGCGAGTGCCACATTGACCAGTTTGACGTGGAGGGCGTTCTGACCTATGCGATAACGTTTATCCGGAACTTGCCCAGGCAGTGGTTCGACCTGCCCCAGGAGCTGCGGCCACGGTTCCAACGGCTCGTATTTCCCGACGGAATTCCCTACGACCGAGACCGCGGATTTGGAACCCCTCGATTTGGGCTTATTTATCAGCTAAACCTTCTGTATTTGGGGCAAAAATCCGCAGAGGTGTCCCCGGAAGGAGTCGAACCCTCAACCTTGTGGTCCGAAGCCACACGCTCTGTCCAGTTGAGCTACGGGGACATTGTCCCGGAAGCATATTCGCATCCGGGACTTCTTAAATTGAGAAAAGAACCACATCGTAGTATAGCATCGCGAATTGAAAATTTCAATTATTCTGCTAGGATAGAAGCGGGGTAGCCCGCTAATTTTATGATTCCAGAAGAAGTTGTATCGGTCGTGAAAGAACTCGAGAAGCATGGCTTTGAGGCGTATGTGGTGGGCGGATGCGTGCGGGATTTATTGCTTGAAAAAGAGCCGTGGGATTGGGACGTTGCCACCAGCGCGACGCCCGAACAGATTCAAAGCATTTTTCCGGACAGCTTTTACGAAAACAAGTTTTTCACGGTGACCGTAAAAACCGGGAGCAGCAATCCCCGGCTCAAAGAAATTGAAATTACCACGTATCGCGCAGAGTTTGAATATGCCGACCGCAGACGGCCGGGCAAAGTGGAATATGCAAAGAATATTGAAGAAGACCTTTCCCGCCGCGACTTCACCATTAATGCCGTCGCATTAGGACTAAAGCACGAAGTTGTTGATCCTTTCCACGGTCAAGAGGATTTGAAAGACAAAATCATTCGCGCAGTGGGAGATGCAGATCAGCGGTTTCAGGAAGATGCCCTGCGCATGATGCGGGCAGTGCGATTCTTTGCAGCACTGGGGTTTGGCGTCGAGCAAAAAACCCGTGCAGCAATTCAGAAAAACAGCCGCCTTCTCAAGGAAATTTCCGAAGAAAGAATCAGGGATGAGTTTTCAAAAATTGTGATGTCTGGCAGGCCGATGGAAGCCATAGAAGAACTTCGCGAATTAGGACTTTTACAATATATTATTCCGGAATTGGAGCAGGGCTATGGCGTCACCCAAAACAAACATCATATCTATACGGTTTGGGAACATAATCTGCGGTCGTTGCAATATGCGGCAGAAAAGAATTTTTCTTTTGAGGTCAGATTGGCTTCTTTGCTTCATGACATAGGGAAACCAAAGACAAAAGGCGGCGAAGGGCCAGACGCCACGTTCTACGGCCATCAGGTTGTGGGCGCAAGAATGGCAAGAAAAATTCTGGAGCGGCTGCACTTTTCAAAAGAAATAATTGAAAAAATTGTTCTTCTGGTCAGAGAGCATATGTTTGTGTATGATCCAGATACGGTTACCTTGAGAGGAGTTCGCCGGCTCGTTGCACGAGTAGGCCCCGAACATATGGAAGAATTGTTTCAACTGCGCGAAGCAGACCGTATTGGATCCGGCGTTCCCAAGGCCCAGCCCTATCGCCTGCGCCACTTGAAAGCAATGGTGGAAAAGGTCAAGCAAGACCCAATCAGCCCGAAAATGCTGGCGATCAATGGCAACGATGCGATGCAAATTTTGCAGATTGAGCCCGGGCCCAAAGTAGGCGCGATATTGGCAGTGCTTCTGGAAGAGGTGCTGGACGATCCCAAGCGCAATGCAAAAGAATATCTTGAAAATCGCACGCAAGAATTAGGCAAAATGTCTGATGCCCAACTTCAGCAGATTGCGGCAAACGCAAAAAAATCAGCGCAGCAGGCCCAAGATCGCATTGACGAGGAAATCAAGAAAAAGTATTTTGTGAATTGATGTCCGTCGAAGGCGGGGATTAGTGTAGCGGTAACACGCATGGTTCGGGTCCATGAGACGGTGGGTCCAACTCCCACATCCCCGACAATAATTATTATGTGGATACCATTTGCGGTTTTGTCGGCGTTGTTCGCTGGGCTGGTGGCCATATTTGGCAAGATTGGCCTTGCGGGCGTTGACACGACTTTGGCAACTGCGGTTCGGGCAGTGATTATGGCTTTGTTTCTTGCAGGGGTTGCGTTATTTTTGGGGAAAGGAGGGCTTCTTGGAACAATCGCTGGCAAGCCCCTCGGCTTCATTGCGCTTTCCGGGATTGCGGGAGCTTTGTCTTGGCTGTTTTACTTTTTCGCGTTGCGAATCGGGCCGGCAACCGGAGTCGCGGCAGTGGATAGGTTGAGCGTGGTGTTTGTGGTGATTTTTGCGGCGCTGTTTCTTGCGGAAGCATTCACATGGAAAATCGCTCTGGGAACGATTCTCCTTATCTTGGGAGCGTTGCTCATGATTTTGTAATTCTGGGTTTATTTCGTTTGCCAGAACCCAATAAAATCGGTATATTAAATGTGCTTTGGGCCCATAGGTAAGTGGCATACCGGGTCATTCGCATTGACCAGTCGCCAGTTCGATTCTGGCTGGGTCCACATTTCCGAATTTGCGAAGGTATGCGCCTTGGGGCTTCGCCCCTCGGCGCGGACTTCCGCCAGATAATCCCACGGCTTTTTGAACGAAACGGACAGCACGCCCGCCGCAAGGCGGCGGTTCGAGCCGATGGAAACAAGAAAATCTCTCATCCGTGAGGGATTTTCTTGTTTAGAGAGATTTTCGGCTTGGTTGGCTTCAATAATCCAGTTTCGCATGAGTTCGAGCCAATGATTACCTTTTCGCTCAAAATCAGATAATTTCTCCTCAATTGTTTTCTTTTCCGCTATTAAAACATTCTTTTTCTCTTGATACTCGGCAAGCTCTAACGCCTCACCTAAATACGCGTCTGTAAGTCGCTCCAATCGTATTTTAATGGCGGAAATACTATCGCGGAGATTTTGAGCGAAAAGGTCTGATGAGTGGCGGGATTCTTTATTTTCATTTTTCAGTTTTACCAAAAACTTTTCCCGCCACTCATCGGGCAAAGAAACTTTTTGACAAAGATTTTTCACTTGCTCGGTTAGCACTTCTTCCCGCAAAAAGCGGTTTTGCGAACACTTGCGGGTTTTGCTTTTGAAAGTGCAATGGTAATAGTGATATTTCAAACCACTCTTTTTTATTTTGCG
>JACPMK010000002.1 GCA_016186115.1 Candidatus Wildermuthbacteria bacterium | reverse complement strand
GCCAAAGCGATAGTTTGCTCGCCGCGCCTCGCGGCGCGGCTCGCAAGGAATTGGGCGGTAAAATCAAACGGCGGGGCGAAATCCCAAGAAACAATTTTTTCGGAAATGAGGCGGTTCGTCATAACGAAGTTATGTATAAAAATAAATTTTTATTCCAATTTTTTGCGCAAAATATCCCGCTTCGCGGGATTGAGGCGATTTTTCATTCCCTCGCCGAACATAAGCCACGCCAAAATATAAAACTATGAATACACTACCGCAACCAACAAAATATTTTCTCTACATTCGTAAAAGCACCGATGAGGAAGACCGCCAAGTTTTGAGCTTGGAAGCGCAACTTACGGAATTGAAAGAATATGCCGAAAAAGAAAGTTTAGAAATCATAGAAACATTTATTGAAAAGAAAACTGCCAAAGTTCCGGGCAGAGAAATTTTCAATTCCATGCTCAATAAAATTGACGGCGGTCTTCCTCATCTTGTCGGTATTTTGGCATGGCATCCGGACAGATTGTCCAGAAATTCCGTCGACGGCGGGCGTTTAATATATCTTTTGGACACCGGAAAACTTGGCGGTCTAAAATTTCCAACTTTCGCGTTTGAAAATAACCCGTCGGGAAAATTTTTTCTCGCTATTGGATTATCAAACGCCAAATACTATGTGGACAATCTGGCCGAAAATGTTCGACGAGGGAACCGCGCCAAGCTGCGGCGAGGCGAATGGCCCGGACAAAAACCTTTCGGCTATGTCTATGACCACCGCTTGCGAAATATTGTGCCTGAGCCGAAAGAAGCAAAAATCGTTAAGAAAATCTACGAGGAATTTGCGACCGGCAGGCGTACGCTCAAATCAATTTCGGCTCGCCTCGCCGAGCTTGGCGGCGGAAAAACGCGCTCCAATTATTCAATTGAAAATCTTTTGACCAATGATCGCTATATCGGCATTATGCGCTGGAACGGCGAAGCCCACGAGGGCAAATACCGCCCGCTCATCTCAAAGCAATTATTTGCGAAAGTGCAGGAAGTTTTGGCAAACAGGCGCAAGCCCCGCAAGAGCAAGAAACGGCATGATTTTCCGTTTGTCGGACTTTTCAATTGCTCTTGCGGTTCAATGTTCACGGCGCAATTCGCCAAGGGCAACGGCGGACTTTACCGATATTATCGTTGCACACGCAAACACGGGGCTTGCGCCGAAAAGTATATCCAAGAAAGCGAATTGCAAAAGCAAATCATTGAAAAGTCGCAAACAATTGCTTTGCCTGACGATTGGTCAAAAGAAATGCTGAAAAAATTGGAGCGCGAAGAAAAATCGCAAGCCCAATCAGCAGACGCTTTCGCAGAAGCGAATAGAAAAAAGATTTTCGCCCTTCAAGAAAAACTGGATAAACTGCTTGAAGGATATTTAGACAATCTTATTGACGAGGAAACTTACAGACGAAAAAAAGAAAGTTTGGTGCAACAAAAAATCGCCTTGAAGGGCGAGCAGGACACGCTTCTGCGAAAGCGGATGAGCGGGTGGAACGAACCAATGCGGGATTACATAAATACCTTAATTCAAGCGGGAAAAATCGCCTCGGAGCAATCTCCGCAAGAGATTGCTCATTTTGCGCAAAAAATTGGAACGAACCGCCTCATTTCCGAAAAAAATGTTTCTTGGGATTTCGCCCCGCCGTTTGATTTTACCGCCCAATTCCTTGCGAGCCGCGCCGCGAGGCGCGGCGAGCAAACTATCGCTTTGGCTTCCAAAAAATCAGGAAGTCCAATTTGGTGCGCGTGGATGGATTCGAACCATCGACCCTGGCTTTATAAGAGCCATGCTCTAACCAACTGAGCTACACGCGCAAGAGTTGCCGCGATGGATTACTTCGCGGCCACTGGCACAGCTTTCGGTTTGGCATTTTTCGTTTGCTTGGACGTCTTTGTTTCTTGTTTGATAAGTTTCTCAAATTCTTCTCTCTCGATCGTCTCTTTTTCTATCAAAACTTGGGCAATGGTTGCAAGGGTCTTGCGTTTTTGTTTGAGAATTTTTTCTGCCGTAGTTCTTGCGTTCTCGATAAGCCGGGATACCTCCTGATCGATCGTTGTTGCTATGGTATCAGAGTAAGGTCGTTCCCCAAACTCTCCTTTCCAAAACGGCACTGCTTCGCCCTCACCAAAGGCGACAGGCCCAAGTTTTTCCGACATGCCATATTCTTTGACTAATTGTCGCGCAATTTCCGAGGCCTTTTCAAGGTCGTTACTCGGACCAGTAGTGACGTCGCCAAACACAAGTTTTTCTGCGGCGTATCCGCCCAGAAGTACGGCGAGTTCTTCGATAAATTCCGTACGGCTGCGCAGGTGCCGGTCTTCGCTTGGAAGTTTAAGGGTGTAGCCGCCAGCCCTCCCTCGTGAAATAATAGAGATTTTTCGTACTGGGTCAACATGGGGAAGGACAGCAGCAACAAGGGCATGACCTGCTTCGTGGTAAGCAGTTATTTCTTTTTCGCGCTTGGAAAGCACATGGCTTTTTCGCTCCGGTCCCAGCAAAACTTTTTCAATGGAGCCGAGGAATTCCTGCTGAAAAATCTGGGTTTTGTTGCGGCGCGCCGCAAAAATTGCTGCCTCGTTTACAAGGTTTGCCAAATCCGCTCCAGAAAATCCGGGGGTGCGCTCGGCAATTTCCCGAAGCTCCACATCCGAGGCAAGAGGCATGTTCCGAACATGAATTTTGAGAATTGCTTCCCGATCATTCACGTCGGGAAGATCCAGTACAATTCTCCGGTCGAATCGCCCCGGCCGCAGAAGCGCAGGGTCGAGCACGTCAGGACGGTTGGTTGCTCCGAATACGATGACCGTGGAATCCCTTTCGAATCCGTCCATCTCTACTAAAATTTGGTTGAGGGTTTGTTCTCTTTCTTCGTGCCCGCCCGTGAAACCAACTCCTCGCACCCTTCCAATTGCATCGAGTTCATCGATAAAGATAATAGATTTCCCGGCCTTTTTTGCCGTAGCGAACAAATCGCGAACCCTTGAACTTCCTACACCCACAAACATCTCAATGAATTCCGATCCCGAAGCAGAAAAGAACGGCACTCCTGCTTCTGATGCGACCGCTCTTGCGAGAAGTGTTTTTCCCGTGCCCGGCGGGCCCATCAAAAGCACTCCCCTCGGAATTTTCGCGCCGATCTGAAGATATTTTTTTGGGTTCTTCAAGAAATCCACCACCTCCTCCAACTCTTCTTTTGCTTCTTTGAGCCCGGCAACATCTTTGAAGCTGACCGGTTGTTTCACCTGACCCTCGGCGCCAAATAATTTTGCTCTTGCCTTGGTGAAATCAAATGCCTGCGTCAATCCGGTTCGTGCTTGGCGAAACATCATCCAGAAGAAAAAGATAAAGAAAAGCAAAGGAAGCACCACAAAGGAAAGCGGAACCAGCCAGTTGGAAATTCCTCCGGATGGCTTCACTTTGATATCGAGTTCTCCAAGACGTTGTTTGTCCACTCCGAGATTGAGCAGAGATTCTTCCAATGAGGATTGGTCTTCTTTGGTAGTGTCTGCCTGCTTGTCATTGGCGTAAAGTACCCCTACTTTGCTACCAGAAACGGTGAGTTCTT
Source organism: Candidatus Wildermuthbacteria bacterium (assembly GCA_016186115.1). Classification (GTDB taxonomy): domain Bacteria; phylum Patescibacteriota; class Minisyncoccia; order Minisyncoccales; family UBA10102; genus JACPMK01. The sequence goes on along the minus strand of JACPMK010000002.1, from coordinate 391,707 downwards.
TTACCTTTCCCGCGTTCACATCTTTGGCTAATTGCGAAATTGAAATCTGTTCAGCCCGCTCGAAAGAGTTTGTCGAGACAAAGGTAAATAAAACAGAGATTCCGAGGAGAACCAGAATGGTAATGACAAAATTTTTGGATAGGTTTTTCATCGAGATTATTATAATAGAAAATCCCGTATTATTCAAGAAAAAAATGAGGCCCCATCGCTGGCTGAGCGACAGGGCCTTTGGGACCTATTTTGAAAGATACATTTTTGCTCGTATCTGCCGGCATCGCAGAAGTCCCAATCTATATAAGGGGCATGGGTTTATTGCTGTGGATGTGCACACGCCTTGTTTGCAGCGTGTTTCTCGCGACGGTTCAAAGCAATGCGTCTCGAGGCCCAGCTTTACCGATTCTACAATCATAGAAATCGGAATCTTTGTGGCCGGGACATCGGGTCGGGCTTGCCCTCCGTTAAGGATGTCGTTCGCTTCCTCGTGGAAGAACCACTGGGGAATGCCTGCAACGGTACCTTCTTGTTCGAGTATCCTCCAATCAGTTACTTTATACTTGTTTTCTATCCATTGCTCTCTTAACCTCAAGATACGCAAGATATCTCGCAAATCGAGGCGGAGATGCTTGGCGGAAAGAATTTGAATGTGCCCGGTCGGGTTTTTGACAATGGCTAACGCGGCGCCCATAAATCGTGCAAATCTAGACGTCTCCACGTCGTCGGTTTCTATCACTGCAAGCCATTGTCTTCCGCCGCATCCGAGATCGAGCTCCTCCTCGTGGATTTTCTCCATTGCAACGTTGGCAAAGCATTGACTCTCTTCGAGCTTTGCGTGAATAGCATCGTCTGCATATCTGACCACAGCAGAGAGACTCCAGCCCTGACGTTGGAATCTTATTACTGTGGGGGCGAGGTCCAGAGTTAGGCTAGGGGGATTCTTATCGGTATGAAGGACGTACTTGAGAATCTGCCTCCATGTAAACTGTTGGTCAAGCCCAAGGAATTTTGCCACGAGCGTTGCGGCGCACTCGTCTTTTTTGGACTTGTCGCCGTTAAACACGTGTTCGTCAAAGATTCTGTGAGCGTTGGTGCTGTTTTGGAACTCGGCACCAATCCCCAGCAATACCACGTGCTCGTCATGGGCGAGCATCTTAAGATTGTCATCCTTGGTGAGACATCGGAAATTCGCCTTGCTAACTCCAGGAAGTTTTTCCTCTCCTCCGTGGTCAGCGAGCATCAGATACGCCATCAACTCGTCTAGGTGCGCTGGGCTTCCATGAGTGACGATTTCTTTAATCATCAACCTCTCCCTTCTTTTACGATCCGAGGGCTTAGTTTTACCCTCCGTAGCTAATCAGCAGTATATCACTTTATATTTATTTGTCAAATTCTTAAACGCGAAGTATAGTAAAGCAACATGCAATATGTAGCTTTCTTTTTCTCTTTGTTGTTCGGTGCGCCTCTTTTTGTATCGGCTGAATTAGGTGATGTGGTGATAAACGAGATAGTATGGATGGGAAGTCCGGTGGAAGGGGTGGAGCAAAAGCAATGGTGGAGATATGAATGGCTGGAATTGTATAACTCCGCAGAGCAGCAGGTTTCTCTTGCGGGATGGGCAGTTGAACTTTCGCGCGACCAGCTCGATTTTCGCATTCCCCTAGCCGGGAACATTCCGGCGCAAGGATATTTTTTGATCGTATCTTCTGACAAGATCGCAAACTTTGATTTGTCGTATGAAAATTTGACCGGAAAATTCGTCAATACCGGGCAAAACGTTGTACTCAAAAATGCACAAGGCGAGATCGTGGATGAAATTGATGCAGCAGGCGGCTGGTACGGAGGAGATAATGAAACAAAATTTTCCATGGAGCGGCGCAATCCATCGGAGCCCGGGACAGACGCAAAAAATTGGGGAACAAGCATTGTTCGCGTAGGAACTCCTCGATCGCAAAATAGTATTTTTGGCACAGATATTCTTGCGCTGCAAGAACAAACAAAAAAGGACTTTCAGCAGTCCTCTTCTGTGCCCACGAATACTAGCCCTCTTTTTGTTGCGCTTTCTCTTGCTCTGGTTTCGGCTGCGGGGATTCTGGCGTTGAAACGATTTCTGGATTCGCGGCGAAACGCAAACTCATCCGATGCTCTGCAGGATTGAGGTCGATAATTTGGAAGTTATAGGTTTCTCCAACGAGGAGCTCTTCTTCCATTTTCTTTTTGGTGCCAAATTCTGAAATGTGCGCTAATCCCTGAATTTTCGGCTCGATTTCAACAAATGCTCCGTAGGGGTTCATTTTGGTAACCTTTCCCTTAATAAAGTCCAATTTCTTGTACTTCTCTCCAATGTTTTTCCAAGGATCTTCTTTGAGCGCCTTGAGCGATAACGATACCCTGCCATTTGAAATATCAATAATTTTTGCCGCAATTTTGTCGCCCGCCGCGAGAAATTTACTGGGGTCCTCGATAATCTGCCAGTCAATTTCTGAAATATGGATGAGTCCTTCGATTTCCTCCCCTTCTTTGCCAAAGCTCACAAATGCTCCAAAATCAACTACTCCGGTAATTGTTCCTTCGACCACATCGCCGACTTGATAATTCTGCAGGAGCTCTTTTACCTTGAGGCGTTCCTTGGCTCTTTCGGAAAGGATGATTTTATTTTCCTTTGGGTCAATATCAAAAATTTGAACCTGAAGTTCTGTGCCGGTAAATTTTTGCAATTCGTGGAGAATTTTCTCCGGATCTCCTCCTTCTACTTTGGGATAATGTTCTGGCGCAAGCTGGGAAACAGGAAGAAACGCGGCAATTCCGTAGAGTTCAGAAAGAAGGCCTCCTTTGTTTGCGCTCAAAATTTTCACGGGAATAATTTCTTCTGATTCTTTTTTCTCGCGAAGCCGCTCCCAGTTGATCTGCCTCCCTGCTTCTTTGAGAGAAAGTTCAACATATCCCTCTTCATTTTCTATATCCACAACCTTTGCCGTAATCTTCTCTCCTATCTTGACATTCTTGAGCGTACTTTTTTCTTCAAGAAATTCTTTCCCATATACAATGCCAGTTCCTTGGGGAGCAAGGTCAACATAGATCGCAGATCTTCCGATGGCAATAACTGGAGCTTCTACAATATCTCCTATCTTATAGGGTCTTTGAATTTCTATCCTTTGAATAAACTGCGGTTTTGCCATTGTTGTCATATCGTTGACTATACAGAATCGGCAAAATAATTTCAAGGGTAAGGGGTTAGAAAGCCATTGAACGCGGAGGGTATTATGCTATAATATATGTGTATGCAGATTTCTTGGAAAGGCCAAGCATGTTTTTATTTGGCAGCTTCACGAGGCAAACAAGAGCAAGTACGCATTCTGATCGATCCTTTTCAGGATTCGATTGGATTGCATATGTCTTCCGTGGAAGCCGATCTCTTGCTGATCACTCACGAACATCATGATCACAACAATCGGAATGCCCTAAAAGGCATCCCTCCTTTTAGTATTGCCAATCCCGGAGAATACGAAGTGAAGGAGGTATTCGTTGAGGGAATTTCTTCTTTTCATGATGCTTCCGACGGGAAGGAACGCGGCCTCAACGCGATCTATACGATCGAAGCAGAAGGAATGAAATTATGCCATTTAGGAGATCTTGGCCAAAAGGAATTGACCTCGGAACAATTGGAGCAAATCGGCAATATTGATATATTGTTTATCCCTGTGGGTGGAGTGTACACAATCGATGGCCAAGGCGCGCGGAATATCATTAATCAAATCGAACCAAAGATCGTTATCCCCATGCACTATCGCTTGCCGAAATTGAAGGTGCAATTAGAGGGCATTGAAGATTTTTTGAAAGTGATGGGAAAGAAAGAAGTTGAGCCCCAACTCAAGTTGGTATTAAAAGCAAAGGATTTGCCCGCAGAGGAAATGCAAATTATTCTTCTTCAGCCATCATGAAGATTCGGCAGATTCTGCCTGCCTTGCAGAGCATTCCCCAGCAAAAGAAAAAGATGCTGGTATGGGGAATTACTATAGCTGTCGGAGTCATGCTTTTGGGATGGTGGGGAAAACATCTCAAAGATTCACTTTCTGCGTTGCAAAATAGTAATGCGGAAAAAGACCTTTTTCTTCCAGAACTAAAAGATACCTTGAATAATGGCCCAAGATAATACCAAACAAATTCAGCCACTGGGGCAGGTGCAGCCAAGAGAGATAACCGAGGAAATGAGAGTTTCCTATCTTGACTACGCAATGTCCGTGATTGTGGCGCGGGCTCTGCCTGATGTGCGCGATGGATTAAAGCCAGTGCATCGCAGAATTTTGTATGCAATGTACGAAGATGGCCTTACCCACAATGCAAAATACCGCAAGTCCGCAACAGTGGTGGGCTCTACCTTGGGGCGATATCATCCTCATGGAGACATTCCAGTGTACGACGCTCTCGTGCGCATGGCGCAGGATTTTTCCATGCGCTACCCTTTGATTGATGGTCAAGGCAACTTCGGATCCATCGACGGGGATCCTCCTGCGGCAATGCGATACTCGGAGGCGCGAATGTCGAGAATAGGAGAAGAAACGCTGCGGGATATTGCCAAGAATACCGTTGATTTCGTAGATAACTACGATGGCACGCGCAAAGAGCCGACCGTATTGCCTTCCCCCTTGCCTCAGCTTTTGCTCAACGGAACTTTGGGGATCGCGGTTGGCATGGCAACAGACATGCCGCCTCATAATCTTGGTGAACTCGTTGATGCGCTCATGTATCTCATCGGCAATCCCAAGGCAACCACAGAAACCCTTTTTCAATTTGTGAAAGGGCCTGATTTTCCTACCGGCGGCATTATTTATAACCGCAAAGCAATTATCGAAGCATATTCACAAGGCAACGGCCCCATTGTTGTTCGGGGAAAAGCAGATATCGTGGAAGGCGAAGGAAAACGGCCTCAAATTATTATTACCGAGATTCCTTATCAGGTGAACAAAGCAACGCTGGTTGAACAGTTTGCAAATTTGGTGCAGGAGAAAAAAATCGATGGCATCAAGGATATCCGCGATGAGTCAGACAAAGACGGCTTGCGCGTTGTCTTTGATCTGCAGAAAGATGCCTACCCGCAGAAGATTCTAAATCGTTTGTACAAATTCTCTGATTTGCAGAAAACGTATCACCTCAATGCCCTCGCGTTAGTGGATGGGATTCAGCCCAAGGTTCTTTCTTTATCTGAATTGCTTTCGTATTTCCTTAGCCATCGCCGGCACGTCATCGTGCGCAGAACGCAATACGAGCTCGATCGGGCCAAGGAAAGAGAGCATATTTTGCAGGGGTTGCATAAGTGCTTGGCAAATATTGATGAGGTAATCAAAATCATCCGTCACGCAGATGACAGAGACGACGCAAAAGTAAAGTTAATGAAACGTTTTCGGCTCACCGAAATTCAGACCAATGCGATTTTGGACATGCGCTTGGCCCAATTGGCGAAGCTTGAGCGCAAGAGAATCGAAGACGAACTCAAAGAAGTTCAGGCGAAAATCAAAGAATTTTCTGCAATTTTGGCCAGCCCAAAGAAAATCGATGCGATTATCACACAAGAATTGTTGCAGGCAAAGCAAACCTTTGGCGACGAACGCCGCACGAGAGTGTATGTGCAGGGCGTGGGAGAGATTGCAGAGGAGGACTTGATCCCGCAGGAGGACACAATGATTACTCTTACCCAAGGCGGATACATCAAGCGCATTAATCCTTCTACCTATAAATTGCAAAAGCGGGGCGGCAAAGGGGTTGTTGGGATGAAAACAACAGGAGACGACATTGTGGAGCATTTTCTGTACGCTCAAACCCATGATTCATTTTTGGTTTTCACCGACTCGGGAAAAGTATTTCGTTCCCCGGTGTATGAAATTCCCGAGGCCACACGCGTATCAAAAGGAAGAGGGCTTTTGAACTTTTTTGAGATGGCCCCTCAAGATAAAGTAATGTCGATTTTTGCCTTGGGCAAAAGCGAGGAAGCCGGGAGCGTTCGCTATCTCACCATGGTGACAAAGAACGGCCTTATCAAGAAAACGCCGCTCGAGGATTTCAAGAACGTTCGTAAATCGGGGCTGATTGCCATCACCCTAAAGAAGGGCGATGCGTTGCAGGCAGTACATAAAACAACCGGGCAAGACGAAATTATTATTGTCACCAAAAAAGGCCAGTCCGTGAGGTTCCGAGAAAAAGATATACGGCCGATGGGCAGGCCGGCAGCCGGCATTCACGCCATTCGTTTGAAGAAAGGAGACGAAGTGATAGGAATGGATGTTGTTCAGCCCCAGACCGCGCAACCCGCATATCTTCTTGTGCTAACTGAAAATGGCTACGGCAAAAGAACGGATGTCAAAGAGTATCGTTTGCAGGGGAGAGGCGGGTCTGGGATTAAAACCGCAAATGTAACCTCGAAAACAGGATTGCTGGTCTATGCAAAGGTGTTGGCGCCAGACGAGGAAGACCTTGTCGTTATTTCCCGCAAAGGACATGTGATTCGCACAGCAATTAATTCGATCCCCAAAATCAGCAGATCTACCCAAGGGGTAAGAATTATGAAGCTGGAAGAGGGAGACAAAGCGGCCTCTGCCGCCTGTATTTAGTTTTGTGAATTTCACTCTTGCCTCATCTACTTGGGGATTCTATACTAGAGGAATGAATAAACACCACGCTCTTCTATTCTTTTTGTTCGCCCTTTTGTTTGTTGGGGTTTGGTTTCTTTTCCCTTCGGCAAGCAATGCAACAGTAACATACGATACCCACATTGCTCCCGATGTCGCAACCGCAGGGGTTCCAACTACCTTTTCTCTTCAGGTCTCCGCCACAAAGCCCCCGCTCTTTTCCTGTTATTTTATTCATCCAGCAGGCCAGGTGCAGATGACTATTTCTGGCAACACCGCTTCGGTTAGTTATGCGTTTTCTTCAACGGGTGTCTATTGGGTCTATGCTCAATGTTCAGATGCTGATGGTTCCAAGTTCGATCCCACAAGCTCGGGTACGAATGTTACTGTTTCTGCGGCCCAGCAGCAAGACACGACTCCTCCGAGCATTTCGATATCGCACTCTCCTTCAGGTAATCCTTCTCCGGGGCAGGTAAAATTTACCGCAGATGCAAGTGATGCAAGCGGCATTGCAAATATCACTATTTCGGTTGATGAAAACGGCGATGGTTCCTATGCCGATGCCTCGCAGATTTGTACGAATAATTCAACTTGTTCCTTGACGCGTACCTATAGCGTAGGCCAAACTGTTCGGTACTATGCCATGGCAACCGACAAGGCAAATAACGTCGGCTCCACCGCAATACCAGCGGGAAGTTTTACTGTCCAGTCGAATAGTCCTATTTTTTCTTTTTCGCCTTCAAGTTATGATTTTGGTAATGTAGATGTCGGCCAGAAGAAAGATGCTACTTTTTTCCTCGTTCACAGCTCCTCAAGCCCATCGGCTTTTGCTTCGGGCTCGATTCCAGACGATGCCCCATTCTCTTGTATAAGTGGATGTACATTCGGTTTGTCGCGAGAGGAAGGTCAAGAGGTTATCATTCGTTTTGCGCCGACCAACCAAGGAAATTTCTCTAAAACCCTAGCAGTTTCTTCGCCTAATACGGGAAGCGCAGCTGTTTCCGGAAGAGGAATCGGGGCAGTAACGTTCAATATTTCGAATGTAACGCCCAGTCCTGCTTCTGGTCCCGCGCCATTGAATAATGTAAAAATTACTGTGGCCGCGGGAGGGAACGCAGCAGGCGCAGCAACCGTACGACTCGATTGTACGAATGACGGCGTATGGGAGGCAACAGAAACGGCAAATAGTTTTCCTTATGATTTTAATGAACGATGTAATTACTCCGCAGCCGGAAGCTATCAGGTGAAAGTAGAGGGTACTCGGCAGAATGTATTGAGTTTTAACTTTGGCACCGTTACTATTGCTGGCGGCAACGTTGCTGTGTTTATTTTTACTCCTTCGAGCTCTGATTTCGGCAATATAGACGTGGGGACAACAAAAGATATCACTTTTACTCTTACCCATGATCTTTCAAGTCCGGCAGGTTCAGCCGGTGGATCTATTTCTACAACTGCTCCATTTTCTTGCGTGAGCGGGTGTGCCTATAATTTGGCAAAAGGGACCAGTCAAAACGTGACAATTCGTTTTGCACCAACTGCAGCAGGAAACTTTCCAAGCGTAGTGAAAGTTGAGAATCCTCAAATTGGGAGCGCGGCAGTTTTTGGAGGAGGGGTGGCAGCGGGAACTCCTCAACAGAGTTCGACGCAGAATCCGCCGGGAGGGACGCTGATTAAATTTGAAAATCCTCTGAAGAATGTCAATTCTTTCCCCGATCTCCTCAAGGGGGTGATCGATTTCATCCTCAAGCTTACCTTTATTCTTTTCCCGCTCATGATTTTGATTGGTGGATTTTTCTTCTTTACTTCGGGAGGCGATCCGGCAAGAGTAACCAGAGCCAAGAACATTATTACCTGGTCTATTATTGGATTTGCAATTGTTATTTTCTCCAAGGCGTTAATCGAAATAGTCACAGGGATCCTTGGAGGAATCTCTCCCTAATTAGGGCCATGTGGAGAGCCACATGCGATTTTCAAATTGCGCTTTGTCTAAGGGGAAGCCGTAGGTAAGGGGCGCAAAGTAGAAAAAGGAAATAAGAGCTGCCAAGGCAAGAAGAAGAGAGAGAATCTTTGCGTATCTCGGTTTTATTGTCGTTGCAAGATAAGCAAATAACGAGACCGCGAATATCAAGGGAATAAGATAGTGGTAGAGAAACATGACGCGGGAGACAATGAGAAATGGCACAAAACTAACGATATATCCTGCAGCCAATATAAGCACAATACGTTCTTTCCAAAGTTGTTTGAAGAACAACAGAATGGGCAAAAGCAACAATGTAAGCGTTGAGCCCCACCAGACAACAGGATTGCCAAGGAAGTATATCTTCTCGGTGGCGCCGTCGTTATTCCAATAGTAAATGGGGCGAGACATGAAGGGCCAGGTATACCATTTGCTGCCATAGGGATGCGTTGCGGCGAATCCTTTGTTGATGGTGTAGTTTATCTGATTAATCTCAATAAATTTTTCCATATTGGTGAGGTTTCCCTCGTTAAATTCTTTGGACATATACGGATTGCCGGGCCCCGGATTTGGGAGAAGCGCAAAATGGATATTGTAGATTTCAAAATATATTGCAATTGGGATAAGGAACAGGAAGAGAAACGATTTGATCAAAGGGAAAGCCACGGCGCGGAATGAGGATAAGAACAATATTTTTATGAGATCGAAAAGAGTAATAACTCCTGCAAGCCCCAAAAAGGCAAATCCGGTCCATTTTACGGAAAAGCTTAGGGCAAAAAAAATACCAGCAAACAGAAGAAAAATGGTCTTATAGTTGTTGCGGCGGCCGAGAAAAAAGAAACCGAGGCCAAGAATTCCAAGGAGCAAAAGGATGGAGTCGGGAAGCGCAAGCCGCGATTGAGCAAGAAGGGCATTGTCTAACGAAATCAATGCGCCCGCCAAGAAAGCTGCGCGGAATGGCGCGCCAATGCTCTTGAGAAAAAAATACAACGCCAGGGGAATCAAGCTGCCGGCTAACGCAGGGAAAAAGCGCAGGCCGAGATATGAGGAATCGGAAAATACTCCCCCGATGGTCTCAAAAGAAAATTTTGGGGTTTGATATCCGTCAAGCCATCCTCCCAAGGTAATCAATTGAGTGGCAAGCGGAGGATGAATATTGTAAAAATACTTTCCTTCCAGATACCCGTTCACAAATTTTCCATAGTGGTATTCATCGAATACTACCTCACTGGGATGCCCGAGAAATAGAAAATGAGTTGCAAGGCTGAAGGAAAGGAGAAGAGCAAGAAAAAGGATTTCCTTTTTAAATTTTATAAAGGCCATATTCATCAATGCTGCATAATGTGAGCATTATATCAATTTTCCACAGAGAAGGGAATTGATCTGCTTGACATAAATGCTAGAATAAATCAATTAGCATCGGTATGACTTATAATAATTTACCCGGTCAGGATACTCTTTTCGGTACTATTACCACAATTTATAATTGGTTCTTCGCATTTTCTGTCATGATCCTTGTACTTGTTGTGTTGTATGCCGGGTTTACTTTCCTTACTTCAGGAGGAGATCCTCAAAAGCTCGCCAAAGCAAAGTCAATCTTGTTGTGGGCAGTAATAGGATTTGTTATAATATTATTAGCGCAGGGAATCAGTACTACAATTGAAAATATCTTTGGAATGTAGTTTTTGATACACATTAAGAAAGGTCGCATTTTTATAGTAACTGTTGTTTATAAATCTCTATGATCAAAAAGATTTTTGCTATCCTCATTATCGCTGTATTTGCTGTAGGGATATTGAGTCAAGCGGCATTTGCTATCGAGTTACCACCACCCGGACCAAACCAACCGCAGCCCACCATTACTCCTCCTAGCGCAACCAGTGTTGATACGCCCGGAGAGTGGCTTCAACTCTTGAGAACTATCGCAAACTGGGTTTTTGCCGTTCTTATTGTTGTTTCTGTTTTTATGGTGCTTTATGCCGCCTTTCTTTTTCTTACTTCAGCAGGGAGTCCAGAAAAGACAAATCAGGCAAGAGGAATCTTGATGTGGGCAGCAGTCGGCATTATCGTAGCAATTCTTGCATTTGTTTTCCCCAACATTATAGCGACCTTTATCGGAACGCCATAGATCGTTTTCAGAGGGAACAATACAAACGATGGAAGATATTCATATCTTCCATCGTTTTATTTGCTAGCAGTTGATTTCTTTGACAAATTGGCGGATAATAGTTATGAAATGCCCTCGTGGTGAAATTGGTAGACACGTGGGGTTTAGGACCCCATGCCGCAAGGTATAGAGGTTCGAGTCCTCTCGAGGGCACCAACTTTCTTATCCTTTTACTTTGATTTTTTTGACTCTGATTTTTTCTTGGTCCTTGGGGATGCGCAGAGTGAAGATGCCGTTTTTGATTGTTGCTTCTGCCTTGGCAACGTCCACTTCTTCGGGCAGAATTATTTGGCGCGAGAACGGTCCCCAAAAACATTCCTGATAAAAATACTCCTTGGATTCCTGATCAAGGGGATTTCTTCGTTCTCCGCTGATAGTCACAATATCTTTTTCGATGATAACTTCGAGGTCGTTGCTTCCGATGCCGGCGATTGCTGCCTGCATCACAATTTCGCTTTCTGTTTGATACATATCAATCGCGAGCTCTCCTTCTGCAACCAGCCAATCCTTTCCTTCGTTTCCTTCTTTTTGGGAGCGGGTCTCTTTTTCTGCCGGTTCTTCTTTGATCGGGATTTTTTTCTTTTCTTCACTTTTTTCTTGGAGCGAGGGTTGGGTTTGAAGAGATTGATGAGGCGACATTATTGGTTGTGGGGATTATTCTTTTTAGCTGTTGAAATCCGAGTGATACAAAAAGTCCTATTGCCAAAAGAGCGAAGATCAAGAGTATATGAAAAGGAAAGAGGTTTTCTTTTTCTACTGTTTCTACTGATACTATATAAAAGTTAAACACTCCATGCAAGAGAGTTGCGACTGCCAGCCCCGGCAGAAAATAGAACATGGCATGGTGCCTCCGTTGAAAAAGCGAAAATGCAAGCGCATAGCCGAATATTCCCGAAGCGAGCGCATGCAGAGAAGTTGCTTCAAGGAAACGGAGCGCAACAACCCAGACAATTTCTGAAGGAGAGGCAGGCGTAGGAGTGTTAGAAAGAAGTTGGGTGATTAAGAGCATATTTTCGAGCGCGGCAAATCCCAATGCAGAGACAATCATATAGATCATGACATCCACCGGCTCGTCAAGATTGGGATTGGAAAACGAACCAAACCGCGCCGCAAGATATTTAAATAATTCTTCGATAAGCGCTACCCCGATAACAAAATAGAGAATCCAAAATAGTGGTTCTGGCAAAAAAGAAGAAAGAGGAGAAGCGCATGAGGGTAAAGAGAAGGGTAGTCGTAGAAACTTTGCCAGATCGCCGCAGTCAATAATAATTTTGACTATTTTTTCAAGAAAGATCACTGGAAACGTTGCCAGCATTCCCAAGAGGAAAACGCGCAGAACCATGTGTTTTGGCTCGGGGTGGGCATCTTTTCTCAAATAAAACAACAGCCAGATTGCGCTAGGGACTAATCCAAGAAGCAAAAGAAAAATAGGGCTTATTGTGGCCATTGTTCGATCATTAATGTTTTCTTCTTATTTTTCAGGGGCAATTGCTGGTAGATTTCTTCCGTTATAAGGGGCATGAAAGGGTGAAGAATCTTTAAGGAAGAAGAAAGAATCTCCAAAAGCAGATATTGGCTTGCCCTTCTTTCTTTTGCCGTGCCAGATAATTTTGTTTTATTTTCCTCTATAATGTTGTCGCAGAATGTGTGCCAAAAATAGTGGTAGATTTTTTCTGCAGCAATATAAAACTTAAAAGAATCCATGAGCTTTTCTATTTCTTTTACCTCTTTTTTAAAATCAGCCAGCGTTTTTTTCTGTTTTTGATTTAAAACTACTCGCGTACCTGGTTTGTAATCTTTCACATTCATGAGCACAAATCGGGAAGCGTTCCAAATCTTGTTCGCAAAATTCTTGTATCCGCGAATTCTGTCTTCGTTTAACGCCAGAGAAGTACCCGGCGTATTTCCCACAACCATTCCTATTCTAAATGCATCTGTTCCGTACTTCTCCGTTAAATCCAAGGGGTTAATCACATTTCCTCGGCTCTTGCTCATTTTTTGGCCTTTCGCGTCCAGCACCAAGCCATGGAGGTATACATTTTCAAAGGGAATTTTCTTGCTTACGTAGAGGCCGAGCATGATCATGCGGCATACCCAGAAAAAGATAATTTCTCCCGCAGTTTCCATGACTTGAGTCGGGTAGAATGTTTTGTAATCTTTGGAGGAAGGGTATCCCAGTGCGGCGAACGGCCACTGTCCGGAAGAAAACCAGGTGTCAAAGGTATCGGTTTCTTTTCGGACGGACCCATTGCATTTGTGGCAAGCAGAAATTTTGTTCTCAATATCGACAATTCCGGCTCCGCAACTGTCGCAAATCTTTGCGGGTATGGGAATGCCCCAGACAATTTGTCTTGAAATGTTCCAGTCAATAATATTTTGTAGCCAGTGGAGGGAGATTTTTTTGTAATGGGCCGGTATGAACCTGATTTTATTTTTCTTAATTGCTTCGATGGCGGGTTCCGCCAATGGTTTCATTTTCACAAACCACTGGTCTTTTATTTGGGGCTCGATGAGCGCGCCGCATTTGTAGCAGGTTTTTACAACATGCGTATAATTTTCATCTATTTTTACGAGTAGCCCCTTCGCCTGCAATTTTTCAACGATTTTGGGGCGAGCTTCTCCAATTTTCATTCCGGCAAATTCTCCGGCAATGGGCAGTAGGCGCCCTTGAAAATCTATAATTTGTTCTTTGTCTAAGCTATGGCGTTCGGCGATATCAAAGTCAACCGCATCATGCCAGGGAGTAATAGTCATTACTCCCGTGCCAAAAGACATGTCAATTGCCTTGTCCTTAATGACCGTCGCAGTAACCTTGCCGTTTATCCATTCCAGCTCTATTTTCTGGCCGTGCTTGTAATCTTTATATCTTTTGTCGTCGGGATGCATAACTACATATTTATCGCCGAATTTGGTTTCGGGGCGGGCAGTGGCTATGGTAAAGGGGCCGTATTGCAAATAGTACAATTTGTCTGTCTGCTTTTTATCGATTGTTTCCAAATCAGAGAGAGATGTCTGGTGCTTGGGACACCAGTGAACGATTCTTCTTCCGCGGTACACCAAACCATCGTTGTATAGTTTCTTGAATGTGGAATACACGGTTTTAATAATATCGGCATCGAGCGTGAATTTTTCGCGCGACCAATCGCAAGATGATCCTATCTTTTTTGTTTGGTCTTCGATGTTCTTTTTGTTGCGCATGGTGAACTCCATGATTTCTTGATAGAGATCCCCCGGCTTCATGGTGAAACGCGACCGGCCCTCTTTTTCCAGTTGTCTTTCGTACACAACTTGAGTTTCAAATCCGGCGTGATCTAAACCGGGAAGCCATAATGTTTTATACCCCCGCATTCTTTTATAGCGAATCATAATGTCTTCAATCGTTAACACTAAACCGTGTCCCGCATGCAAAGAGCCATTGGCATTAGTCGGCGGCATGATAATAGTGAACGGCTTTTTGTATGTTCTGGGCAACTTATTCGGATTAAAAAATCCGCTCTTTTCCCAGAGCTTGTATATTTTGTCTTCAATTTCTTTTGCGTTGTAGGTTTTTGCGAGTTCTAGCATGTGGTATATCCTTATTCTATCCTTAAATTGGGCTTGGCTTCAACTTCAGCTTCCGGACCGATATATTTTTTGTGCAAAAATTTAAAATAGCCGGCGATTGCGATCATGGCGCCATTGTCCGTACACAAATGCGGAGGAGGAATGAGGAACTGTATTTTATATGTAGTATTTTGTATTTGGTATGAAAGCTGTTGGCGGAGTTCTACATTTGCTGCCACCCCTCCGCCAAGAATTATTGTTTTCGCGCGGTATTCTTCAGCAGCTCGAATGGTTTTTGCAATGAGCACATCTGTAATTGCCTGTTGGATTTCTGCTGCCATTGCTTGAATGTATGCTTTGGACCTTCTTTCTCTTGGCGAGCGCGATTGGTAGTCGTACAGCACCGCGGTTTTTAATCCCGAGAAACTGAAATCGTAATCTTTGGTGTGCAGCATCGGCCTAGGGAGACGTATTTTGTATTTAGTATTTTGTATCTTGTATTGAGATGCTATTTTTGCAATCTCGGGGCCACCGGGGAAACCCAGTCCTAAAATTCTTGCGGTTTTGTCGAATGCTTCTCCGGCGGCGTCATCTCTTGTTTCGCCAATAATTCTATAACTGCCCATTTTTTCTACGAGCACGAGCTGGGTGTGCCCGCCAGAAACAATCAAAGCAACCGCAGGAAAGTATTTAGTATTTCGTATTTGGTATTGAGTATTTTGAAAAAGCAAACCAATGAGCAAATGGGCTTCGATGTGATCAACGGGAATTAGGGGAACATCCCATTCTTCGGCAATATTCTTTGCAAAGTTGAGCCCTGTCCATAGGCAAGGGGAAAGGCCCGGCCCCTGCGTACACGCAACAACATCAATTTGATGCGATGGGATAGAATTGATGTTCATTTGACGGAGCGCTTGATCGAGCACGATGGGAAGATTTTTTTCGTGCTCTCTTTTTGCAAGCATGGGATATACTCCCCCGTATTTTTTATGGATCTCGACTTGCGAAGAGATGATATTGGAGAGAATTTTAAAACGCGTCCGCCCATGGCGGACGCTTACTTCAACAATTGCAATTCCTGTGTCATCGCAGGATGTTTCAATGCCAAGAATTTTCATGGGGGTGGAGGCGAAGCAGCGGTCCCGACGGGATTCGAACCCGTGTTGTCAGGATGAAAACCTGGTGTCCTAGGCCGGGCTAGACGACGGGACCATGTGAGCATCGGGTGTAGTATACCAAAAATTCGCGAAAAATCAACCTCAAACCCTTGGAATTTGTGAGCTTACATGACAGAATATAAGTTATATGACTAGGGTTGTTGCCGACTCTTATCTTCATATTGGCCGGGCGTCTGACATTGAAAATCCTCATGATCGAACTATTTACCGCTTGCTCGAGATATTTCCGGGCTGCTTTACTTTGGTAGTGTTTCTTCTCGCCTTTCTTTTTTCGTGGCTTTTTCCGGTTGGAATTAGTATTTTTATTATTGTGTTCATTGTGTATTGGTTTGTGCGGCTAATCTATTTTTCTTTTCATCTCCAATATTCCTATCGCCAAATGCGCCGCAACGAAAAAATTGATTGGGTCAAAGAGTTAGAAAAGCTATCGCCAGCATGGAAAGACATCTTTCATCTGATCCTTATTCCAACGTACCGTGAGCCCCTCGATGTTTTGCGAGGAACATTACTTTCTCTCAAGAATGCCCATTATCCCAAAGAACGGATGATTGTGGTGTTGGGAATTGAAGAACGCGCTGGGCCAGAAGGCAGAATGGTCGCTTCACTTTTGCAAAAAGAATTTGAAAATTGTTTTTTCCGTTTTCACGTTGCGTTTCATCCCGCCAATATCGCCGGGGAAATCGCAGGCAAGGCCTCCAATGAAACTTGGGCAGTGAAAGAAGTGAAGAAAGAAATCATTGATGCACTTTCTATCCCGTATGACCGTATTCTTGTGACCTCGCTTGACGCAGATACCATTGTGTATCCCGAATATTTTGGCCGCCTTACCCATGTTTTTCTCACGACGCCCGATCCTCTTCACTGTTCTTTTCAGCCAGTCCCTCTTTTTTTGAACAATATTATGGAAGTTCCGGCAATTTCGCGGGTGTTCTCCTTTAACTCTACTTTCTGGCATATGATGAATCAGTCGCGACCAGAAAAACTCATAACATTTTCTTCCCATGCGATGAATTTTCAGGCGCTGGTAGATGTTGGATTCAAGCAAACCAATGTGGTATCCGATGATTCGCGGATCTTTTGGCAATGCTATCTTTATTACAATGGGAACTACCAAACCATTCCTCTTTATTATCCTATTTCTATGGATGCAAATGTTGCCCCGCGTTTTTTGGATACCCTTAAAAATATTTATAAGCAGCAGCGAAGATGGGCATACGGCGTGGCCGATGTTCCCTATTTTCTTTTTGGGTTTCTTAAAAACAAGCGTATCTCATTATCAAAAAAAATTTCTCCCGGCTGGGAGGTGTTTTTCGGATTCTGGTCGTGGGCGACTGCTTCCATCCTCATTCTCTTTTTAGGGTGGCTACCGCTTGTTTTAGGAGGACAGGAGTTTGCGCAAAGTTTGCTTTCTTATAATCTTCCCCGTCTTGCCACGGGGATCTTGCGGGTCGGAATTGTTGGACTTATTGGTTCGGTATATTTGAGCATTCTTTTGTTCCCAATCAATGTAAAGCAATTTGGGATGCCGCGGATCGTATTTTTTGTGCTGCAATGGCTGTTGCTTCCTTTCGTTATGATTTTTTCTTCGATCCCGGCCATTGAGGCCCAGATTCGTTTGATGTTTGGAAAATATCTTGGCTTCTGGTCAACCCCAAAATTTAGGAAGTTACTCGAGGTGTAATTTTTCTCGTAACTCCTCCACTCTCTTTTTCAGCAGGGGATAAGTGTGCAAAGCAATATCTTTTTCGAGAATATTTTTTGCTGCTTCTCTTGCTTTTTCAACCAGTGCTACATTTGAGAGTTGCTGCATTGCAAAGTCGGGTATGCCCCATTGTTTTACCCCGTTAAAATCTCCGGGGCCGCGCATATGTAAATCCTTTTCGGCCAGCTCAAACCCGCTTTCCAAACGTACCAGCGCCCGTAATCGTTCCGCAACTGTTCGCGAGGATGATTCGGTAAAAAGAAAACAATGCGATTGTTGATCTGATCGTCCCACTCTGCCTCGGAACTGGTGAAGTTGGGCCAAACCAAAGCGGTCAGCCCCCTCAATCATCATGACGCTGGCATTGGGAATGTCGACCCCCACTTCGACCACCGAGGTTGAAACAAGGATATCAATTTTTCCGAATTTGAATTTGCGCATAATTTCTTCCTTTTCTTTTTGCGCCATTTTTCCATGCAGCATTGCTATGCGCAGGTTGGGGAATATTTCTTTGGATAGCTTTTCGTATTCCTCTTTTACCGCTTTTGTCTCCGACCAGCCATTTTTTTTGTTAGGAGTTTCGGATTTCGGATTTCGGATTTCGGATTTTTCTATACGCGGGCAAATGACAAATACTTGATGCCCCTGTTTTACTTCTTTTGCAATAAATTGATAGGCCTGCTCCCGCTCTTGGGGAGAAATAATCCGCGTTTCGATTTTTTTTCTTCCTTTGGGGAGTTCGTCAATAAGCGTGAGATCAAGATCGCCATAAATGGTGAGCGCCAAGGTGCGGGGGATAGGCGTTGCGGTCATAGAAAGCAAATGAGGAATAAGTTGGGCGTGACGAAGCAATTGCGCTCTTTGCTTTACTCCAAAACGATGCTGTTCGTCAACAATAACCAGTGCCAATTTGCCAAATCGTACTTCTTTTTGAATTAAGGCGTGAGTGCCAATGAGAATATCAATATCTCCTTTAAGCGCTTTTTCCAATAATTTTTTTCTCGAAATTTCAATGTAGTCATTGGGGAGTTTGGGAGAAATAAACCGGTCGGCTTTGCCCGTCAAAAGGCCAGCCGTAATTTTGAACGGCGCAAGCAATTGCCCAACGGTTTTAAAATGTTGCTGGGCAAGAATTTCTGTTGGTGCCATAAATACTGCTTGGTATCCCTTCTTGGTGACAGCAAGCGACGCCATGGTTGCGACCACGGTTTTTCCCGAGCCCACATCTCCTTGCAAAAGCCGGTTCATGGGCCGCGGCTTTTCCAAATCCTTCAAAATATGCCATGCAGCTTTTTTCTGGGCATCCGTAAGTTGAAAGGGGAGCGAGGAGGTGAATTTTTTCATCAGTTGCTCATCAAAGGGAATGGGAACCGCTTTCACGCTTGCGATTTTTTTTCGTTCGGTTAATACGAAAAGCGAAATAAAGAAGAGTTCTTCAAATGAAAAGCGTTTTTTTGCTTTTTCGATATTTTCTAACGTATCAGGAAAATGAATTTGTTTGAGCGCTGTTTGCAGGGGTAGAAAACGCTCTTCTTGCGTAATTTTCTCGGGAATGGCATCCTCAATTTTTTCTGTTAATCCTTGCAGGATAATGCGTATAATTGAACGCAGCCATCGCGAAGAAATACCTCTGGTTTCAGGATATACCGGGATGATTCTTCCGGTGTGAATAAGATTCATTTCTCCTTCAGCAAATTTTTCATAGATGGGATTGGAAAGATAAATACCTTTGGCGTCGCGCACTACTCTTCCCGCAAGGTACATTCTCTCTCCCTTTCGGAGGGTTTGCGGCAGATAGGGTTGGTTAAACCAGAGAGCTTTTATGGTTCCCGTATCATCTCGGACAATGGCATGAGTGAGATGCATGCGTTTTTTAAATGTCCGTTCCTCGCTTATTTCAAGAATTTCTCCTGCAATGCAATAAAATGTTCCTTCTTTTATCTCTGCTATCGGAGTGATTTTGGAGAGGTCTTCATACGTTCTGGGAAAATAAAAAAGCAGATCACGAACCGTAGTGATCCCCAATTTTTTCAAGCGTTTTTGAAAGACCGGCCCTATGCGCGGAACGGCCGAGAGCGGCGTTGTAAAATTCATTTGCTTTCCTTCAGTGTCCCCAGGAGGAATCGAACCTCCATTTCAGCCTCCGCAGGGCTGCACTCTATCCGTTGAGCTATGGGGACATACTGCATAGCAAGATTATCACAATTTGCTTGATTTTTCCAGATGTTCGGTATTCTTCAAATAGGATGCTTCTCCATTGAAACGATGGATCGTTTAGGGTATTATAAAAACGTTACTATGGAGGGTTGCGCCGAATGGCAAGGCAGCAGTTTGCTAAACTGCGACCGTCTAAAAGCGGTCTGTGGGTTCGATTCCCACACCCTCCGCCATGCACCACGTAGGGTGCATGGCTGGTGTGAACCCTGCGTGATTCACACCGCCTTCGCCCCTACATTATTTTATGTACTACGTGTATATATTAAAGAGTTTAAGGGATGGTCTTTTGTATACGGGCTACACGACTGATTTAAGAAAAAGATTTGCAAGGCATCAGAGTGGCGAGGTAATATCAACTAGATCAAGGAGACCATTACAAATTATTTTTTACGAAGCATATAAAGATAAGAGAGATGCAAAGCGTAGAGAGATATATTTAAAACCAAGAAAGGCAAAGCATCATTACGTATGATGCTTCAGTATTCATTGCGATAGATGCAACGGAAGTATACCAAAACCTATCATATTATTTTCGACGCGTTTGGGGTGAATAAGAAATTGCTTGGCGATGGAAAATTTGTGTTGAATCTGCTTCTTGAAATTCCGCCAATACTCGATATGAAAATTCTTTCCGGCCCCAATCTTGTACAAGATTATGATACGGGCCACGAAGGATTTTCTGGTTTTGAGATTATCGATTTTTCCCATGTTTCGATTCATACCTTTGTTGATACGCAGGAGGCCTTTATCGATATATTTTCTTGCAAACCATTTGATTACGAGAAAGTGAGAAAATATCTCTATAAAATCTTGAAAATTGCGCCAAAGCAAGTTGAGACGCTTGAGGTGAAATATCCGTGGGAGTAAGGAAGCGTGGCAGAGCGGACGAATGCACCGGTTTTGAAAACCGGCAGGGCGAATAACCCTCGGAGGTTCGAATCCTCCCGCTTCCGCACCTATCCTCTCGCAACAACAAGACCGTAGACCCTGTGGGCTCCGGCTTGTTTTAATGTACGGGCGGCTTCTTCCAAGGTTGCGCCCGTGGTGCAAACGTCGTCCACAAGGAAAATGGTTTTTCCTTGAATTTTTTCTTGGTGTGCCGTTGCAAAACAATTGCGTACGTTTCTTTTTCTTTCTTCTCCGTCAAGATCCACCTGCGGCTTGGTGTGCCTGACTTTCAAAAGAATATCTGTTGCCATAGGTATGTTCGAAGCAAAAGCAAGATGCTTTGCGATTTCCTCGGCATGATTGAATCCGCGCCATTTGAGGCGCTTTTTGTGCAAAGGAATTGGGCAAAAAAGGTAGTCCCACTCTTTGGTTTTGAAAGAATTGCCGATTGTGAATTGAAATGGTTTGTCCACAAGTGCAAGGTGAGCTATAATAAGAAAAGCAAGATGTTTTGCGATTTCTTTACTAAAGGGAGGATACTTGAGAATTTTTACTGCTTTTTGCAAAAGTGGATTTTCATAGGAGCTTGCAAAGAAAAGCGCCGAGATATGAGAGGGCGCAGGAAATAATGCCGGGGTTCTGTTGAGGGAGATGAGCGCAAGGCAATCCCGGCAAAAGGCGCTTCCCATTTTGCCGCAGCCAATGCAAGATGCAGGGAGGAATATATTCTTTATCAGTTCCCAAAAGTTGTGTTTCATTCTATTATGAAAGTAATAGCCGTGGCGTTTGATACAAAATGATATTGCAACAATTTAAGCTCTTCCCAAAAAATTTCCTTGGAATAGATGTCGGCACCTCCGCGGTGAAAGTAGTGGAGTTGTCGGGTTGGGGAGAAAGAAGAACTCTTAAAAATTACGGCGAACTGAAAAGCGCAGTTCTCTACGGCACTCCTTTCCGTACTTTTGAGCGTAACACATTGGTGTTGTCTGGCAAAGAAGTTGCGCGAGCGATCGACGCAATTATTCAGGAGGGGCACATGCGCGCCAAGAAGGCAATTTTTTCTATCCCTGATTTTTCTACATTTTTTACCAATTTCAAACTTCCGCCGATGACTGCCCAAGAACTTCCGAACGCGGTAACTTTTGAGGCGCGGCGGCATGTGCCGATTCCTTTGTCAGAGGTGACTCTTGATTGGCAGGTAGTACAAAAGCCAGATAGTGATTACCGGTGGTTCAATATCTTAATGGCCGCAGTGCCCAATGATGTTATTCAGCAATATCAAACCATTGCAAAGATCGCAAACCTCAATTTGGTGGCGTTGGAGGCAGAGGTTTTCGGGATTTTACGTTCCTCTGTATCTAGCGAAGAACAGGGAGGAGTGATTATGATGGACATAGGAGCTCAAAGCACAACCGTGAGCGTTGTGACCAAGGGTACGCTACGAATTTCCCACAGTTTCGATATTGCGGGAAATACCATTTCCGAAAGAATCGCAAGCTCTTTACAGGTTTCATTTGAAGAGGCAGAGAAGTTAAAGATGGAAAAGGGATTGCAGCTCAAAGCAGGAACAGTAGAGCTGCTGCTGCCGTTGGCAGAATCAATCTGGCGGGAGACCCAAAAGGTGGTGCGCAATTTCAGGGAAATTGATGACACGCCGATTGAAAAAATGGTTATCGCAGGAGGAACGTCTTTGCTCCCCGGTCTGCGGGAATATTTCCAGCAGCATTTCGCAGAGATTGCAGGAGCTGCGGAAAATGGTTCGCAACCCTCGGTGGAGCTGGTTCAGCCATTCCGGAATATTTTTTATCCCTCGATTTTGGAAGAGACGCTTCAAAAAATGGGGCCCGCCTACGCAATTGCAGCAGGCATGGCGCTTCGGGGGTTTGAATAATATATGGACATTATCCCAAAGAAAAAATCACTTCTTGCGACTATCCCTTGGATAAAGGCGATGTTCGTGCTTTCGATTATTGCTTTTGTCGTCACGCTTTTTTCCTACGGGATTTTAAAATATTTGGGCGGTATCCGAGATAAAGAAAGCCGTACTCTGGAAGCAGAATTCCGTCAGACCGGTTCAGAAAAAGAGCTCGATCTTGAAAAGAATATGCAGGGGTATAAACGCAAGATTAACGACTATCGCACGGTTGTCTCTGGAGAAAAGAATGTTCTTCCTCTTCTCGCCGCGCTTGAAAGGAATATTCACAAAGGCGTGGTTTTGAACAGTGCGATAATTGACGTGGAAGCAATGGAAGTGTCAATTTCGGGGGAGGCAACGGACTTCCTCACTCTTCAAGAGCAGGTGTATCTTTTGGAGGACCGAAAGAAAAATAATCAGCTGCAAGAGGTGCAGTTTTCAGGGATAGGAATGGATAAAGATGGAAAAGCAATCTTCGGCGCTATCTTAAAATTCCCCCTTAACTTCAATGAATAGACGCTTATTTATCGCAACTATTTTATTCGGGGTTTCCTTTCTGGGACTTCTCTTTTTTGTGCTTCCCGGCTGGAACGAGTACACCATTTTGGGAAGAACGAATGAAAACATCCGTCAGTCCATTCAAAATAAAAAGCAATACTTTGATAATCTCACGCAATTAGATGAGAATCTTTCTTCATATAAAGAAGAGCTCGCAAAAATCGATTATGCTTTGCCCGAGGGCATGGAAACGCCATTTCTTTATCACTTTTTCCGGGGCATTGCTTCCCAGAGCGGGTCGGTCTTAAAGGATATTTCTATTGCCGACGCAAAAGCAGAGAAAGGCGCGCAGAGCCAGCTCAAAGAGATAGCAATCGATCTTTCTTTCACGGGTTCGTATGAATCGCTCAAGGCATTCCTGCAGACCCTAAGATCCTCTGCAAAGATTTTTTATGTGGAGAGTATAGAAATTGCGCCGGAAGAAAGAGAAAAATCATCAGAAAAAGACAAGTCGCAGCCGCAAGTATTGCCCGGGCAATCCATCTATCAATTTAACCTTACCCTTATTACTCATTCGTATTAATTGTATGGCCACTTTCTCCTTTCAAAGACGCGTCGTCCAGGCATACCTTCCTCTTCTGCTGCTAGCTTTGGGATTTCTGTGGATTGCTTTCCTCTTAAAGGGAAAGATCAATACCGCAGGAGTGCAGGAGTTAACACAGCCCTTGTTTGTCCGCAGGGCTATCTCTATTGAAACAGAAGGATTGCAGGATCTTTTGAAGAATCGCATAATCTTGGTTCCGTCGGCGCAATTTCCTTTGCCAGAAGAAATTGGCAAGGACAATCCCTTTGTGCCCTAGGAAGGAAATCTTTTTATGGACATCATTGATTTCCTCATCCAAAAAAATATTCTTGACGAAGAAAAGGCCAAGCGGATTTCGACAGAAGCAGAATCATCCGGAAAAAAGCCGGAAGAGGTTATTTTAGAGAATGAGATTGTTGACGAGGAAGCACTTTTTCAGGCAGAGAGCGAGATGCTTAAAATGCCTATCCGCCGCGTGGAAGTGCAAGACGTTCCCTTTAAGGCCTTGCAGTTAATTTCCGAGGATTCGGCCCGCTACTATAAAATTGCGCCTTTAGCGCTCGACGGAAAAAAATTGGAAATAGGAATGGTCTATCCCAAGGACTTGACAGCTTTGGGCGCTTTGCAGTTTCTCTCAAGACAGGCAAATTTTATCTATACCATTTCTCTGATTACACCGAGCACTTTTGAGGCCTTGATGAAGCAATATCGGGGGCTCAAGGGCGAAATGAAACGCGCCCTGCAGGAGTTGGAAGAAGAAATGAAAAAACAGAAGGCCATCAAAGAAAAGAAACAGGAAGCATTCACGCGGCTGGTAGAAGAGGCGCCTATCACCAAAATGGTTGCCGTCATTGTGCGAAACGCAGTTGAAGGAGGGGCATCGGATATTCACATTGAGCCGAGCAAAGAGAACTTGCGGGTGCGGTTCCGTTTTATGGGCGATTTGCACTCCTCTTTATTTCTGCCGATGCGGGTGCATGCAGCAGTGATCGCGCGCATTAAAATTCTTTCCAATTTGAAAATCGACGAAACGCGCGTTCCCCAAGATGGAAGATTCTCGATGACCATTGATGATCGCAATGTGGATTTCCGCGTAGCAACATTTCCCACGGCTTTGGGCGAAAAAGTCGCTCTCCGTATCTTGGATCCCGAAGCAGGATTGCGAAATTTTGAAGAACTTGGGCTTGAGGGCTCGAATCTTGAAAAGGTGCAAGTTGCCATGAAAAAGCCCTATGGATTGATTCTTGTGACAGGCCCGACAGGTTCCGGAAAAACCACGACTCTTTACACCATGCTTCGGCAGCTCAATGAAGAAGATGTAAATATCGTGAGTTTGGAGGATCCGGTAGAGTATCTTATTCAGGGGATGAACCAGTCGCAGGTACGGCCTGAAATTAATTACGACTTTGCGCAGGGATTACGCCAGATTTTGCGCCAAGACCCTGATATTATTATGGTGGGTGAGGTGCGAGACAGCGAGACCGCCTCTCTCGTGATTCACTCTGCTCTCACGGGGCACCTTGTGCTTTCCACGCTGCACACGAATAATGCTTTTGGGATTGTGCCGCGTTTGGTTGATATGGGAGTAGAGAAATATCTGCTTCCTGTCACACTTGCCGCAGGCATGGCCCAGCGTTTGATACGAAAACTTTGTCCGGATTGCAGAGAGCAAATAAAACCGTCCAAGGCGATCAAGGAACTTATCGTGCGGGTCATGGAGGGAGCTCCTGCTGATTTGCAAAAACGCTTTGCGCCTCACTTGGCAGATCTCAAGATATATAAACCCAAAGGGTGTAAACGCTGCGGTTCTTCGGGATACGCAGGGCGCATCGGCATTTTCGAGGTGATATCCATGACCGATTCTTTGGCTGAAATTGTGCTTTCTGACCCCACCGAGGCACGAGTTGCCGAAGAGGCAAAGCGTCAGGGCATGGTCAACATGATGCAGGATGGAGTCGCAAAGGTATTAGATGGCGTCACAACCATTGAAGAAATTCTGCAGGTAGCCCAAGAAAGCAAATAGTAGATTAGCATTATACTTTATATGAAGCATATCTTATTAGTAGAAGACGATCCGTTGCTGATAGATATCTACAGCACAAAGCTTAAGGAAGCGGAGTTTACAGTGGAGGTGGCAGAGGATGGCGAAGAGGCGGTGCGTAAAATTGAGAAGGGGGCACCCGATCTTGTTCTGCTCGATATTGTATTGCCTAATTTCGACGGCTGGCAATTTCTCGAGATGATACGAAAGGATGAAAAGTTGAAAGGCCTGAAAGTAGTTGTGCTTTCGAATCTGTCCCAAAAGGAAGAGGTGGAAAAGGGATTGTCGCTTGGCGCGAGTAAATATTTGATCAAGGCCCACTATACCCCGAGCCAAATCGTCGAAGAAGTAAAAAAAGAACTAAATGTATGACCGACCCAGCAAAAAAACTTCAGGAGTTTTTGCAGATGACGATTGACAGTAATGCATCTGACTTGCATTTGTCGCCGGGGCATCCTCCTATTGTGCGTATCGCAAGGGCGCTTGTCCCTCTGCCCAAAAGGGGAGCGCTTTCAGCTCAAGATGTTCAGGACCTCGCTTTTGCCCTAATGTCCGAAGAGCTCAAAGAGCGGTTTCTACAAGAGAAAGATGTTGATTTTTCGTACCGTTTTGAAGATAAGGCGCGTTTCCGCGTCAATATTTTTTATCAGAAAGGCGACATCAGCGTTGCTCTGCGTTTGGTTCCCAGTGAAATTCGTACCGTTGAAGAACTCAACCTTCCGCCGATTCTTCACCAGTTCGCTACCTTAAAACAGGGGTTTGTTTTGATTACTGGTCCCTCGAGCCATGGAAAATCCACCACGCTTGCTGCGCTTATTGATGAGATCAATCATACGCGATCCTCTCACATTATTACCATTGAAGACCCTATCGAATACGTGTTCACGCCGGATCAGGCAATCATTGATCAGCGCGAAGTATATCAGGATGCCCTTAGTTTTTCCCGCGCCTTGCGCGCCACCTTTCGCCAGGACCCCGATGTCATTATGGTGGGCGAGATGAGAGATCCCGAGACAATTTCAACTGCTATTACTGCTGCCGAAACCGGCCATCTTGTGTTTGCCACGCTTCATACGAACTCTGCCGCGCAAACCATTCACCGTATTGTTGATTCTTTTCCTGCGGAACAGCAAACCCAAATTAGGGCCCAGCTCTCAACCTCTTTGTCTGGAATTGTCGCGCAGCGTTTGGTTCCCCGTATCAAGGGAGGGTTAATCCCGGCAGTTGAGGTGTTGCTTGCCAATCCCGCAGTGTCGAATTTAATTCGCGAAAATAAAGTGCATGAGGTGTCATTTGTGATCGATACTTCCGCAGAAAAAGGAATGGTCTCTTTGGATCGTGCGCTTGCCGATTTAGTGCGCAAAAGAGAAGTAACTCTTGAGAATGCGTTTATCTATGCATCAGATCCCGGAAGTTTGCGAAAGTTGGTTGGACACTCCTAGTAGTATGCCATTATGCAATTTACCTACCAAGCACGAGATCAAAAAGGGGATTTTCGCGAGGGAGTTATTGAGGCCTCTTCCGAAGAGGGTGCATTGGATTTATTGCATCGCTATGGCTTGTATGTAACTGGGCTGCAGCTCGAAAGTAAGCGGCCGGTCTACGCAAAAGATATCGAATTTTTTAACAAGCCATCGGTAAAAGATGTCATGATTTTTTCGCGGCAGCTTGCGGTTATGGTCAGGTCCCAAGTTCCTATTATCGAGGCCTTGCATACCTTGGCTTCTCAAACCAAAAAGAGAACCTTCAAAGAAAAAATAATGAAAATTGAGGAAGATGTGGAAGGAGGTATTGCCTTTTCCAAATCCCTTGCCAAGCACAAAGCGCTTTTCTCTTCTTTTTATATCAGTATGGTGCAGAGCGGCGAGGCCTCGGGAAAACTTTCTGATGTTTTGCAATACTTGGCAGACCACCTGGAGCGCGAGTACGAGCTTACGAGCAAAGTGAGGGGAGCAATGATTTACCCGGCGTTTATTCTGGTGGCAGTTGTCATTGTTGTAACCTTAATGGTCTTTTTTGTTATACCCAATATCCTTCAGGTTGTGACCGAAGCAGGCACAACGAATCTGCCCTTGGCAACAAAATTTGTGATCTGGTTCACTTATTTTGTGCAGAGCTGGTGGTGGATTATTTTCGGAGCAATGATTGGCGCCATCGTTGCTCTTTTCCAATTGAAACGTTCTCCTGCGGGCGAGAGAATATATAGTAAAATCAAGTCGAAAGTCCCTGTTATTTCCCGTATGATGCAGCTCACCTATATTGCGCGCTTTGCCGAAAATTTGGCAACATTAATTGGCGCAGGCATTCCCATTGTTCCGGCTCTGGAAATTACCGGGCAGGTGGTTGGCGATGTTCGCTATAAAGAAATCATCAAATCAGCAACCGAAGCAGTCAGACAAGGCGAGTCAATCAGCTCGGTGCTCGACCGCTATCCCAATGAATTTCCGCCCGTGTTTACGCAGATGGTCTATGTGGGCGAGCAATCCGGTTCTTTGGATTCAACATTGAATGGGATTGTGGGTTTTTACCGCAACGAGGTGAATCGCATTGTTGATAACCTGCTTACTTTGCTTGAGCCATTCCTGATCATTTTCCTTGGCTTGATTGTCGCAGGAGTTATGGCTTCGATATTGCTTCCTCTGTATCAAACGCTTACCTCGGTATATTAAAAAGTTTTCCACAGGGTAGAGTATTGCCAATTGTGTATAATAAAGAAGAGATGAATTAGTGGTTAAAAGGTCAATACAAACCAAAGGTCTTTTATATATAAGAAATCAAAAAATAATTGGAATTCATGATTGAACGATTAAGAAAGCATACGACTGGTTTCACACTCATCGAGTTGCTTGTGGTAATCGCCATCATCGGTATCTTGGCTGGAATCGTGTTGGTATCATTCACCGGCATCCAAGGCCGCGCTCGTGACGGAGAGAGAGTATCTGACATAAGACAGATGGCCTTGATTCTACAAGCAGAGGGATTTGAATCTACAGCAGCATTAACCGGATGTAACACAGCTGCTGCGATGGATCCGGTGCAAAGCTGTACTGGTCCGGGTGATATATCGTTATTTAATACCACACCTTTCGAAGATCCTCGGTTTGGCGCTGCAGCCGTATGTACAGATGCGAGCGTTGCTGGATGTGAATATTCGATCGGCGCCCAGAATGGCGTAGCAGCTCCTACCCTGGCTAATTGGCAAGTTTGTTTCTGGATGGAGAACGGAACAGCTGGCATGGGAGGCAAGGCGGTATTTGCTGTCAACCAGGCAACTGGAGGAACGCTTGGTCAGGCGTGCGACACAACACCGTAATGTATCTCGTAGTCGCATAAGTTTAGAAATACCCCTTACAAGGGGTATTTCTTTTTAGGAAACTTTTTCTTTGTCCTGTTTTCTTCTACAATTATTTTATACGCAGTAAGTAATTTTCAAAATTTATATTTCGCACTCAATAAGAACATCTATGCCAAAATCATATATATGGTTTGTATTCTTTCTATGGGTAATAACTCTTGTAACTGGAATAGTCTTAGGGTTTGTTTTAATAATGCTCGCCAAATTTTTATTTGACACATTTTCTCCCAAGGCGCTGCAGCTTCATTGGAGTATTTTCTTTTCACTAAGCATCCTAGCGGCATTAGCTTCGCATCTTGTGGGATTGCGGATCGCGGTTCGATTTCTCAAAAAGAAAACTCAAGTTGCAGACCCCGAAGTGCGGCATCTGGCGATTTCGCTTGTCGCGGTCGGGATGATCGGATTTTTGATAATCTTTTTGGCCTTCGGCACACTAACTCAATCTCTTGGCCAATGGCGTTATGCCATGGGTGGGGGAGCAGCGTTCCTTTTGGGAGTTATTTTGTTTATGTTTGGGATTATTTGGCTCGATGAGATCTCTGTTCCAAAGCTCGAGCAGCCCCGTCCCATCGCACTAAAAAAAGACATTGTTTTATCTTCGGCATTTCTTTTGTTCGTGGGAGTCGCCTTCTTTTTGGTTGCAAATCGCAACTATCTTGAGCAAAAACGTTTGGATCGCGACACCCAACGAACCGAAGCAATAACACAATTAACCGCCGCGCTCATTGGCCACCAAAAAGAGCGCGGTGTTTATCCGGTTCGTCTGGAAGATTTATCTTCTGCCGGCTACCAAGGCGCGTTAAAAGACGAGTTCAATGGACAGAATTATCTCTACTATATATGCCAAGAACAGGGCTATATTCATTTTGGGACGCTGCTGGAAAGCAGGGATTCGGGCGCTCTGGCCTTTGATCGCGACGCTCTTCCCTGCGACAATAGCGATTTCTCCGGCCTTGATCCCATTCTCGACTTCACCCTCAATATGAAGGAAGTATGAAGGAAGTCAAACTTCCTTCACATCATTTGCATTTTGAGGATGGGGAGGGATGAGATATAATGAAAGAAATGACGTATCTCTTTCCGATTTTTATTTTTCTTTTTGGGTTGGCGGTGGGGAGTTTTTTGAATGTAGTGATTTATCGCCTGCGCACTCAAGAAAATGCTCTCAAGGGGCGATCGTGTTGTCCTTATTGTCATCATCAGCTCGCGTGGTTTGATTTGATTCCTGTTGTGAGTTTTCTTTTGCTTGGCGGCAAATGCCGCTATTGCAAAAAAAATATCTCGCGGCAATACCCCATAGTCGAAACAGCAACCGGGCTGCTATTTCTCCTCATTTTTCTCGCTTCGCGAGATATGGCACAGCCAGATAATCTACAATTGATCGATTTCCTTTTTCTCCTTGCGATTAGTTGTTTGTTGCTGGTGATTTTTGTCTACGATTTGAAGCATTATATTATTCCCAATGAAATTGTATACCCCGCCATTGGAATTGCATTTGCGTGGCGAATATTCGAGGTTTTCCCCATTTTTCGTCTTCTTGCGACAAGAGCAGGAGAGACAAAGAATTGGGCATCGCTTGCGGTGCAGGCATTGGGCGAAGGTGGAGCATTTGGATTTCCCAACCCCTTGGTGAATGGAGCGGTTGCCGCGCTTATTGCCTCTGGATTTTTCCTTCTTCTCTTTTTGGCCTCGCGCGGCAAGTGGATCGGGTTTGGAGACGTAAAACTCGGAATTTTCATGGGCCTTTTTCTTGGCTTCCCCAATATTTTTGTTGCCCTATTTTTCGCTTTTCTCATCGGTGCTATAATAGGGGTAATTCTGATGGGAGCCAGGAAAAAAGGATTGCAGAGCGAGATTCCCTTCGGCCCGTTTTTAATTCTGGGCGTCCTGATTGCATACTTGGCGGGAGAAGAAATTGCGCAGTGGTATTTTAGCTCTTTTGCCTTATGATTTTTGGCAATCGAAAACTGGTGTGGGGTTTGCTGTTTGTCATCTTTGTTGTTCTGTTTGTCGATGCTTTATTGATTGTGGTATTCCTCGATCAGCGCAAAAAAGCAGAGGAGCAGGTTGCCCCGTTGTCAACCGAAAGACCGCTTACCAAAGAAGAAATTTTGCAAAATTTGTCTTCGCCGGCAACAGAGGGCAAGCCCACCACTGAAAAGGAGAAGCAGCAAATTTTAAAGAATCTATCGCTGCCAGCAAAGGATGGAGAAAATAGTTCAATTTCTGATCAGCAGAAACAAGAAATCGAAGAACAATTAAGTGCTCCCATGAAATAATTTTTATGCGAAGGTTTCTTTTTCAATCGATTATCATTTGGGGCGTTCTTGGCCTTTTGTTTTTTGGATTTTATGCATTCGCGGCATGGACTGCGCCAAGCGCAACGCCTCCCGGCGGCAATGTTGCTCCGCCTATTAATATAGGATCAGACACTCAAAGTAAAGACGGAAATATCGCTGTGAATGTAGCAAATCTTTATGCTACCGGTCTTTCAGTGCCCTTTGGCAATGTTGGCATTGGGACGAGTACTCCGGGATCAAAGCTGACAGTGAATGGGGATACCCTCGTTGCGGGCACAATTACAGCCGCAGAAAATTTAACGGGGGCGGTAAGAGTACAGATGGCTCCACTCCGCTATCAGCTCGAGATTTATCCACGAGGTTCAACGGCCTACGATACAACAGTTACTGGTTGGGGGTCACTCGGATTTTATAGATCAGGCGGTACGTATCAGTTTGCCGTGAATATGAATACGAGCGGTACAAATCGTCCGCTTGTGCTTAACTTGAATACTGCTGGAGATTTATTGCCGGAAGGGAAAATTGGTTTGGCTGGGGTAACGTCTCCGAGCTATCCGTTGGATGTTGGCGGCGCGATACGGTTGCAGCCATCGGCTGCGCCGACAGGAGCAAACGGAGTGCTCTATTACGATTCCACTTCGCAGAAATTCCGCTGCTATCAAAATGGCGCTTGGGGCGATTGTATGGGCGCAGGCGGAAGTTCTCAATGGACAACTTCGGGTTCGAATATTTACTACAACACCGGCAACGTCGGCATCGGCACCTCAACCCCGAGCGCCGGACTCCATGTAAAAGTAGCGCAGACCGTAGGCGCTCCGCAAAACCCATTGCAAGCTGTTGGAATGCCTGCCGCAACCGTTAGCAATGGCCTCGATTACAATGCGGGTTATCTATTTACTCCCTTGGTGAACGGAAGGATAACTCGGCTTGGCGTACGTTGTTTTAATGCTAATACCGTGAGAGATATTCGACTTTATGACGCGGCAACCGGGGTTGAACTGGCGAACACTAGCAGGTTTTCTGCAGTTAACGATACCACTACTTGGGGCTATGTTACTATTACGTCTGTAAATGTAACAGCCGGGCAGAGCTATGTGGTTGCGGTCCGTACTTCACCTTTTGACCCTGCGTATACTTGCTCTAATCCGCTTGCGGGCATGCCAATTACTTCTGGCGATATCAGAATTCAGGCCTCTCGTTATATAGTAGGAAGCAATGCGATGCCCAATATTAACATACTTGGGACAATGTATGGGCAGGCAGATATTACTTTCGAACCTATTCTTGTAGCGCCTCCGGCAGCGATATTGGAGGGCGGAAACGTCAGAATTCCGGCGCTCGCAAATTGCACTGGTACTAGCACAGTGGATGCGGACGCCAGCGGAAACCTGATTTGCGGCGCTGATCAGGGCGGGGCCGGCGGAATCGGCGGCAGTGGAACAGCGACTCAAGTCGCGTTCTTCACTGGCGGAGGCACGATCGGTTCTGACGCAAATTTGTACTGGAATAATACGGATAAACGACTCGGCATTGGGACTGCAAGCCCTGGATCGCGTTTGACGATATCGAATGCCACAGATGATTTTATCCGACTTACTCGCGGAGCCAATCAATTTACAGTAAATCTTGGAACGGATGGAGCGTTGGCTTTTCGAGGCATAGGCAATGCAGTTATCATAACCTCTGCTGGCGGAATGCGTTTCGAGGATCCTGCGCTCCAAAATTGCACTGGCAGCAGCACGCTGGACACTGATGCTAGTGGGAATTTAACCTGTGGCACCGATCAGGGCGGCGCTGGCGGGGATGCGTTTACGAAGATCGCCAACTCAAGCGGCGTTGTGCAATTTTCTGCTTCTGGCGCCGATACGTTGCAATTTGGAACGAGCGCTGGATTGTTGCTGGGATTCGATGCGGTGAACAAAAGAGTTACACATTCCACCGATATCACGTATCTTCAGCGGCGCGTTTCGGGCACTTGTTTAGGCCAAGTAATGGTCGGTATCAATTCAGACGGAACTGTTGTTTGTGAGGCAGATGATACGAGCGGCGGAGGCGGCGGAGTCACAAGTATTACGGCTGGTAATGGCCTTTCTGCTGCTCCAACGAATCCAATTACTTCCACGGGGACGTTATCGGTGGATACCGCTTGGCTGCAAACAAACTGGAGCGACGCGCGATATGTGAATACCGCAGGCGATCAAATGTCTGGCGCTTTAGGCATTGGAGTAGCCCCCGGCGCGTACATGCTGAACGTAGCGGGGAATATTAATATTTCAGGGAATTTGACGGTAGCTGCTGGAAGTTTAATCTTGGGAGGGCAAACAAAATCGAACTGGAACTTTAGTGGTCTTTTTGAAGAAACTGCATTTAGGTCTTGTTTGGTTCAGGGAGACGGAAATACTTTCACATATACCGGATATTTCTGGCCTGACTCTTTCTGCTCTTTGTCTGCCGTGCGTCAAACAGATGTTGACGGACAAACCGAAATTGCCAATTGCAGTGTGGGTAAAGATGTCACCAATGAATGGTATGTAAGCGCATTGTTGGCTGGTTGCGGCGATCAGGAGGCATCCTGTAGTGCAAGTTGCGTCCGGCTTCGCGAATAAATATGCGACAATAAATGAAGAAGACCCTCACCGATATATCGGTGAGGGTCTTTGGTACATTGCGCTAGGAGAAGCTTACGCTGGAAACGGATATTTCAACTTCCGTCTCCATGGGGCGTACTTCTACTCCTTTCGGCAGCTCCCTCCGAGATCCATCTCCTCCAGTTATCTGTCTTGTTTCCCCTGGCAGGATTGGTTTCTGCGGAAAATCTATTGCAATCCCGCCCAAAGGAATTATGCCCCATTGAGTATCTCGTACTGCATATCTTACTGCGACAGCCGTAATTTTCCCCTCGGATTTGTTCGTAACATAGACCGAGGGCTGGAAAATTAGTATTCCATTCTGGACCGCGAGGTTGTAGGTATATTTAACCTCTATTTTGCCAACCAATTCCGCAGGAAGCGTTGCGAGTCCGCTTCTCGATACGGAAGTAGCGGATGCGGCAGGAGTAGTTGTGCCGTTAACATTCGTTGCTGTCTGCACGCCCGGCAATACCCCGACAATGGTCGGCGTTGGCACGGCAGTTGGGGTTTCCACCGCAGTAGTAGGCGTTGGAGTTGGCACATCGACAGCAGGTATTCCTGCGGGTACCGGGACCCCAGGAATTTGGACTTCGCCACCCCTGACAAAATAGCCAGCCGTCCCTGCCACGAAGGCAAGGATGAAGAATGCGGAAACTAGCCACAAAATCCAAAACGGGGATTTCTTTGCACCCTGCGTTTTCGTGGTCACTTCTCTCCTTTCAAGAGTTCTGCAGTTTTTTTATTTTAACCCCATGGACAGGGGATAAACATGTGTGAAGGTGCTTTTACTCATCTATATTATACCATTCATAATCGACCTTTGTCAAGTTTTGTACTAGATGAGTACATAGGTAACACCTTGTGATACTTGTAATGGAAGTTGATTGGGGTTTCGTACCCTAGGGCTTGGTGAGGTCGACGGAAGTTTTTAAGAAGGAAGCATGAAGGAAGTTTGACTTCCTTCATGCCGTTCGTTTCGTTCTCTTCGCCTCTTTAATTAAATGTACGTGTTATTATGGAGACACTGGGCTGATAGGCAGGCACCCGCATGTTGACTCGCTAAGTGCTTAACTTAGTTAAGCAATGCGGGAGCTTTTTGTAGAGGTTTGTTTTTGGTATAATAAATACAACTTTGAATTCATCCATGCCAAGAGCGTTTCACATTGTATGCCTTGTTTTATTTGTCGCGTTGGCGGTAGCTGTATTTTTTATGGCGAGCGATAAAATTTCTGTGTTCGCGCCCAAAGAAGTAAGCGCAGGATCTTCACACAATGTTTTTGGATGGGCATGGTCATCGAATATTGGTTGGATTAGTATGAATAGTATAGGATGCGATGCAAACAACAATGGATTTGTTGACTCGGGGGCATGCGGAGGAAACGATACTTCAACCGTTGCCTTTGATTACGGAGTAAATGTAAATTCGACCACGGGAAATTTTTCCGGATACGCGTGGTCGCCCAATATTGGCTGGACTAAATTCGACCCAACAACCACTCCGCCCGGAGAAACAGGAGCAGCGCCGGTCAGATTGGATCTCGCGAGCAATCAAATATCGGGATGGGCAAGAGCATGCGGCGCGGTATTGGATAAGGTTACCTGCGAGGGAACAGAGGATCCTCTTGCTGGCGGTTGGGATGGCTGGATCAAATTTCGTGATACCGCCCCGGTAAGTTATGGAGTTGATCGGAATCCAGTGACACAGGAATTAGAAGGATGGGCGTGGGGAAGCGCTGTGGTGGGCTGGATCAGTTTCAATTGCAGCAACGATTCAAGCTGTGCAACGATTGATTATTCCGCGGAAATCGATTTGAATGCAGCTCCCGAAGTCAAGAATATGCAAGCAGACCCGGCAACTTCTGCCGAGTATTGCGGATTTACTGCTTATCCTCCGGTCAGAGTGCGCTGGACTTTTTACGATCCGCCAGCCGGCACGCAATCGGCTTTCCGCATTCAGGTAAAAGATGGAGCAGTGGTCGTGGTGGATACCGGGCAAAAAATGGGGTCATCGATGCAGTACGTATTTCAAAGTGCCGGGGAGCAGCTTGGCTGGGACAAAACCTATACCTGGCAAGTGATGGTATGGGACAATGACGGTCAAAATTCCGGCTGGGTTTCTGGAGGTTCTTTTGCCACGCCGCTGCATCACTATCCAGATCCAAGTTTTAATTGGAGCCCGGCCTCACCGATTACTGGCCAGCTTGTGAGCTTTACCGACGCAACAACATTTGCTGCGACGAGTATTGGTAAAAACTGGGCGTGGGATTTTGATAACAACGGGACTACTGATAGTACTTTGCAAAATCCGAGTTATACTTTTTCCTCAAGCGGGTTGCAAACAGTAAAACTTACTTCAGGGGATAACGTAGGAAGTTGCAGCGCTTCAAGAACACTTATTACAATTTCTTCATCTTCGGTGCCCATATGGCGCGAGG
This sequence comes from Candidatus Wildermuthbacteria bacterium, assembly GCA_016186115.1. GTDB lineage: Bacteria > Patescibacteriota > Minisyncoccia > Minisyncoccales > UBA10102 > JACPMK01. Next base: position 355,681 of record JACPMK010000002.1, on the reverse strand, counting down.
TTTCACCATTCTAAAAGATTCCAATAAAGGATTTACGTTAACCGAACTACTGCTCGTGGTTTCTATTCTTGTTATTGTGAGCGGAGTAATTATGGTTAATATCCATGCCAGCGAAAGATCGCTGGCGCTTGATCGTTCGATTCACAAAGTTAGTCAGGATATTAGAGGGGCAATGAATCTCGCTTTGTCGGCAAAGCAGTTCACGGGATGCGCAGGCACCGTTTCGGGATATGGAATCTATTTCGACACTGTTTTATCTGATTCTTCTTATCTTATTTATGCCAATTGTGATGCTGATACACGGTATAGTGCACTATCAGGTGATCAAATTGTAAAGACAGTTCCTCTGGATACAGGAGTGACGATTCAAAGTTTGAGCAGAGATCCCTTGAGTATTGCTTTTACCCCTCCCAATCCCAATACAAGCATTAGCAATGGAGCAGATTCGTCGGCGTCGATTACCCTGCAATTAAAAACCCAGACAAGAACTCTTACTATCAATGGCAAAGGCGTTGTCGACATCCAGTAAGCTATGATTATCTCAACCTCACCCATTCTTAATAGTTCGAGCAAGAAATTTTTCCTTGCGCTTTACCCCACATTTCGCGTAGCTCAACGTGGGCACCTACGCGTCTGCAGAAAAATTCCTTGCTCTCACCATGTAAAACGTGGCTTTCGCTTCTAGCCCTTATGCCAAATACCAAATACGAGATACTAAATACTTCGCCGGGAGCTTCGAGTGGATTCACGCTGATCGAAGTTTTACTTGCATTTTTTGTGGTTTTGATCGGGATCGGCGGAGCATTTGGTTTGATGACGTTCCTTGTTTCAGTAAGCGCAACCGACACCAATCGGCTTATCGCGGTGTATCTTGCGCAGGAGGGTGCGGAAATCACGCGCAATATCCGGGATGGGAATTTTATTTCGGGTAGCGATTGGGATGATGGAATTTCGCCAACAGATTGCTTAAGCGGTTGCCAGGGTGATTATAATGATGCGAGTCTAGTCGCATATGGCAATACTTTTTTAAATCTGGATGCGAATAATATGTATAGCTATGATGCCGGAACACCCAGGATTTTTAAGCGAAAAATTACCACAGTTGATGGCGCGGGGGGCAATAAAATTACAGTAACGGTCGAGGTTTTCTGGGAAGACAGAGGAAAGCAGCGCACCGAAGCAGTTATTGCAGAGCTGTATAATTATTAGTAGTAACATTTGAGGTAGAAATGAAATCTGCGCGCAAATCAGGATTCACACTCATTGAGATGCTTGTGGCGCTTACAATTTTTTCCGTGGTAATCGGAGCCGGTTTGAATTTATTGATCGCGGGCATTGCCACCCAGAAGGGCGCACTTGCACAGCAAAAACTTGTTGATGAAACCTCGTTTGTTTTGGAATACATGAGCAGAGCATTGCGCCAAGCCCAGGTAGATACTCTTAATGATTGTATCGGTGCGCCCGCAAGAAATTACGAGCTTTTTGGTGGAAATACCGGCGTTCGTTTTATCGATGGCAGCCAGTTGTGCCGGGAGATCTTCCTTCAGAATGGACAGTTGCTTGAAAAGATCTCAACTGATCATACCTTTGGGAATCTTCCCGTGAACGGAGAGGCCCTTACATCAAATGATTTGAGCGTTGAGAGCATAAGTTTTTCTCTTACGGGAGACGGAGGAGCTGACAATCTTCAGCCGCGCCTTGTTATTTCTTTGTACGTAAAAGGATTGGGCCCCCAAGATCCAAGCGACCAGCCCACCTTGCGTCTTCAGACAACTTTATCGCAACGACGTTTGGACCTTTAACAAAGAATATGATCTTCTTGAAAAACAATCATTCTACCAAAGGGAGTATCGCAATTTATCTGGTAATGCTTGCGCTTACTATCCTTCTGGGCGCATCAATTGGCTTGGCCGCTATTTTTTTGGGACGGCTTCAGTTGGTCGGCAGTATCGATAAATCAGTCAAGGCCTTTTACGCCGCCGACACTGGCATTGAGACACTGCTGCGAGTAGAATACTGCCTTGATACGTATCCTTATAATCCGCCTGTTCAGCGTCGGGATTGTATCGATGATATTATTGGAATTCCTGTGCCTGGGGTTTGTGCAGGTTCTGGTGGCGGAGAAAATAGAATGAATTGCAGAAAAGAAGTGATGGCAGCTCACGAGTCTCGAGATAAGGTGCCTGTTGACGGCAGAATAGATAATATTTTTTCAAGCGGGGCAACATATACGGTATGTAAGGATCCAGCGAGCGATTGCAATATTGTGAGCCCGGGGGCAAATTGCACTAGTGCTGAATTTTGTGCAAAATCAGTCGGGTCTTTTGAGGGGACGCTGCGAGCAGTCAGTATTATAGAATAAAGAGTATTTATCTTTATACTTTATACTTTGGAAAGCGAGCCTTAACTCGTTTTTTGTTTTGGCGAATTTCGCTATAATACATGTGATATGGAAATATCGAAAAGCGAAGCAAAAAAAAGGATTGAGAAGCTGAAAACGCTTATTAATCATCACCGCTATCAGTACCATGTGTTGGACAACCCCGAAATTGCAGATGAAGCATTCGACTCTTTGAAGCACGAGCTTTGGCAATTGGAACAGCAGTATCCCGATTTGATTACTCCGGATTCCCCAACGCAGAGGGTGGGCGGGGAGCCGTTGGAAAAATTTCGGAAAATAGAGCACCGTTTCCCCATGCTTTCTATTGAAGATATATTTTCCGAGCAAGAATTGCGCGATTGGGAAGAATATATTTTGAAACTCTCACACCAAGAAAAAATAGAATATTTTGCAGAATTAAAAATAGACGGCTTGGCAGTTACATTAATTTACAAAAATGGAACTCTCGAAACAGGAGCAACTCGGGGCAATGGCTTGGTGGGGGAGGACGTGATGCAAAACTTAAAGACGATTGAAAGTATCCCCTTACGGCTCGAGCTTCACAAAGCATTGTCCGATAAGGTTATCGAAAAGAATCTTCAGAGAGTTATAGAGAAAGGAGAATTCGAGGTAAGAGGCGAAGTGTATATTACCAAAGCCGACTTTGAGAAATTCAATAAGCAGTATGCCAAAAAAAACAGAGTCCAGCCGTTTGCCAATCCCCGCAACCTTGCCGCCGGCTCCATTCGCCAGCTCGATCCAAAACTTGCCGCTTCCCGGCCTCTCAAATTTATTGCGTATGATACCGTGACCAATGTTGGCCAGACACTTCATTCCCAAGAGCACGAGTTTTTACAAGCAATCGGATTTCGGACTGATTCCACAGCAAGAGTTTGTCATGCTATTGAGGATGTGGTTCGCTACTGGAACGAGATCACAAAGAAAAGAGAAACTTTGCCTTTTCAAGTCGATGGAGTTGTCGTGTTGGTGAATGAGAATGAAGTGTTCTCGCGGCTGGGTGTTGCAGGAAAGGGTTCGCGGGCGATCCGCGCATTCAAATTTTCCGGCAAGCAGGCAACGACAAAAATTCTCGATGTAAAGCTTCAGGTTGGGAGAACGGGAGCGATTACTCCTGTGGCGGTTTTGGAGCCGGTAAAAGTATATGGGGTTACCGTTTCCCGCGCCACGCTTCACAATGAAGACGAGATAAAACGTCTTGGAGCCAAGATTGGCGACACGGTAATTATAGAACGGGCCGGAGATGTGATTCCGGCAGTAGTGCGAGTGCTATCGGAGTTGCGTACGGGCGCTGAAAAGGAATTCCGTATGCCAAAGTATTGCCCGGTATGCAAAACAGCGCTGGTGCGCCCCGCAGGGGAAGCAGTGTGGCGTTGTCACAATCCCGAATGCCGGGCGCAAAAGCTGGAATTTCTTTATTACTTTGTTTCAAAAAAAGCATTCGATATTGCAGGCCTTGGCCCGAAAATAATTGATCGGCTTGCGGAGGAGCATTTGATATCGCAAGCGCCGGATATTTTTGAATTGAAAGAAGGAGATCTTGTGCCCTTGGAGCGCTTTGCCGAAAAATCCGCATCGAACATTATTGCATCGATCCAACGCAGCAAACGCATTCCGCTTCATCGATTTATTTATGCCTTAAGTATTCGCCACGCAGGAGAAGAAACAACAGTTGATCTTGCAAACTACTTTCGAGATATTGAAAAGTTACGCCGCGCCTCCAGAGAAGAAATCGACAAGATTCCTGACATTGGGGGAGTGGTGACAGAAAGCATCTATCATTGGTTCCGGTCGCCGCAGAATCAGAAATTGATCGATGATTTGTTGAGAGCAGGAGTGCAGATCGAAAATCCAAAAGAGGAAAAGAGAACAAAATCGTTGGCCGGCACAACCCTTGTCTTCACCGGATCTCTTCAGAGCATGAGCCGCGACGAGGCAAAAGAAAAAGTGCGCGCCTTGGGCGCTGAAGTTTCAGAAACCGTTTCAAAAAATACTTCGTATGTAGTTGCAGGAGAAAACCCCGGCTCAAAATCCGACCGGGCAAAAAAGCTTGGCGTCAAAATCATCAACGAGCAGCAGTTCCTGGCATTGCTTAACTAAGTTAAGCAATCCTACAATACATTTTTGCATGGGGATTCAAAAATTTCTTAGACAAATCAAAAGTTTGGATTGGATCGTTGCGGGCTCATCGTTATTGCTTTGCGGATTTGGACTACTCTCGTTATATAGCTCTTCTATGAGCAGAGGAGATTTTTCGAATTTCGCAAAGCAACTCACCTTTTTGGGAATTGGGATAATTGCGATGTTTGTTATTTCATTTATTGATTGGCGCATTTTGAAAAATAATCCATATCTTATTCTTGCTTTCTATCTGGTCGGGGTACTGGCGCTGGCAGGGCTTTTTACTCCCTTTGTTCCAGAAATCAGGGGAGTGCATGGATGGTACCGAATTGGGGGCATATCGGTTGATCCAAGGGAGTATATTCGTCTTGTGCTTGTTATTCTTATGGCGAAATACTTCGCGTTGAGGCACGCAGAGGCGCACCGGATACGCCATACTATTCTTTCGGGGCTTTATTTTACTCTTCCTACGCTCCTTGTTTTTCTTCAGCCAGATTTGGGATCGGTATTAATTCTTGGATCTCTCTGGATAGCCACTCTCCTTGTGGCTGGGGCTCCTATCCGATACGTAGGAGCTATTCTTGCTATTGCAATAGTTATTGCAGCAATCGGATGGGTTGGGTTTCTCCATGATTACCAAAAACAGAGGATTATAAGCTTTGTAGAGCCTGGATTAGACCCGTTGGGTATCGGATGGAGCCAGTTACAGTCGAAAATTGCAATTGGCAACGGAGGAATTTTCGGTCAAGGCGTTGGCCAAGGTACCCAAACACAGTATGGATTTCTTTCCGAACCGCACACGGATTTTATATTTGCCGCAATCGCAGAAGAATTCGGACTTTTGGGCGTATCCATACTCTTTGCACTTTTTCTTCTGCTGATCGTTCAGATTCTAAAAATTGGAACTGTTGTCCAGAACAATTTTGCCCGACTTTTTACTACCGGCCTTGCCGTACTTTTTGTTTTCCAGATTTTTATTAATATTGGGATGAATCTTGGGCTTTTGCCCATTGTCGGACTTCCTTTGCCATTGGTGAGCTATGGGGGGTCTTCTCTGGTGATGAACTTTATAGCTCTCGGCATTCTTCAGAGCATCAAGATTCATAAGATCGAGAGATTATCCGATACACCCTGAAGTTATACACAGGGAGAGGTTTGACTCTTACCTCTACTTTTACGATAATTGAATAACAGGTGTATCGTTTTGTTTTTATTATGGAAGAAATGCATATCTCTCTTCAGCAGGCAACCCAATATTGCGACTACTCGCAAGAGTATTTGAGTTTGCGCGCAAGACAAGGAAAATTGAACGCAATAAAAAAAGGCAAGACATGGTTTACGACAAAGGAATGGCTTCTTGAGTACATTCAAAAAGCAGAGGGTTATAAAAAAGAGCTAGAGGAAAAACAACTTCAAAAACCAATCACTCCAAAAATTTTAAAGCTCGCTCCTCCTCCAGAAAATCTCCCCACAGAAACTTTAGCAATTCCAAAAGAACAGAAAGAAAATACTCCACTGTCTCGCGGCACAATAATGGATTTTGCAAAATTATTGCGAATTGGAATTACTTCTCTGGTATTCTTGGTATTTGTCGGCATGGGCGCCGGAGCTACAAAATTTAACTGGAGTTCGATTAATGCAGTTGTTCCAACGCCGCAGGAAGCAGGAAATGTGCTTTTTCAAACATATGATTACTCAAGACAAATCGTACGAGCCACGTTAGATGTGGCGCAAGTACTCAATGACGTAGTGCAAAAATTTGGAAAGAACACTGAAAAATACGCAGCGCATTTTGCTCGTTCAGCAAATACAATTGTCCAGCAACTTGATGATAATGCGCAAGCCAATATTGCTAGTATTTCTTCTGGTAATTATACATTAGTGGGATCAGTTGGTGATCTTGTTCACAAAGCAAGTCAAAAATTTCAAAATGCTTTTTCGCCAAATACCGCATCTGTTTCTAGACCTTCTCCTTCTGCTACTTCTATAAAACAAAAACAAATTGCGCAAAGGATAGCCGTCGACACAACGCCTACCCCCACTTTTATATCTACTCCTATACCAACTGTTTCCCCAAGCACACTTGAGCAAAAGATTAGTACCCTAGAAGGAGAGATGGCAGAAATAAAAATTATGCAACGAGTGCCGGGGCCACAAGGCCCGGCAGGCCCTCAAGGCCCGCAAGGACCGGCGGGGCAACAGGGGCCGCAGGGAGCAGTGGGACCACAAGGGCCAACGGGTGAGCAGGGAGCAGGAGGAGGATTTAGTTTGGGTTCTTTTGCAATAGCAGATGTTCCGAACACAAAATTGGATATAGCGGGGAATTTCGCTTCTTTGAATATCGGGAGTGGAAATCTCACGGTGAGCAATGCTGGTAATATCAGCACTTCGGGAAGCGTTTCAGCGGCTGGCATAAGCAGTACTGGGACTACGACTCTTGGCGACGCAGCAGCAGATTCGATCACCATTAATGCCTCAACGGTCTCTCTCCAAAATTCCCTCAACATCGACTCCAATACATTATATATAGACGCTTCCAACAACAGAATTGGGATTGGAAATGCAAGTCCGAGCAGTTTACTGCATCTGACGCCATCAGCTGCCGCTGCGTTGCAGATTGATCCCTTCAGCACTTCCACAGGCAATACTGGAGAGGTGCGACTTCTCGAGCTTGCAGCCAATGGGACAAATTATATCGGGTTTAAGGCCCCTGATTCCATTGCCAGCAATGTGATTTGGACTCTGCCGAGCGCTGACGGCACGAGCAACCAGGTTTTGACGACAAATGGTTCTGGAACTTTGAGTTGGACAACGGTTTCGGCTTCAGGAGGAGCTCCAACAGATGCCCAATACGTGTTACTCGCTGCAGATTCAACCCTTTCTGCCGAACGTATTCTGACAGGAACAGCAAATCAAATTACTGTTACCGACGGGGGAGCTAACGGAAACGTAACCCTTTCCTTGCCACAAAGCATCGCGACATCTTCCTCGGTTACTTTTGGGAACCTTACATTGGGCACAGCCGGGGCGTTGCGCACCAGCACATCTGTCGATAACACCCTTGTATTGCAGGCATACGATGTTGATGGAGCAGCCTACACCACGTTCGTAACATTGACCGCAGGGAACACGCCCACGTTTTCCATTGACAATGCTATCGTCACTGCTCTCAATGCCGGTCTTCATATTTTGGATACCGACGCATCCCATGATTTGGTAATTGTCCCCGGTTCTAACTTAACTGCCGACCGCAATCTTACAATAACCACAGGAGATGCCGCGAGAACTATCACCATTAACGGAGATGTTACTCTTAACGACTGGTTTGATCAGTCAGTAAAGACCACAGCTGCTGTAACCTTTGCTACCATTGATACTGGTCAGGGCGCGAATGAGTTGTATGACATGGACCAAAACGTGCTTACAACTTCTTCTCCAACTTTTGCAGCCCTCACCCTTTCTTCTGCATTAACCCTTGGCAATGGAGGTACGGGAGCGGCCTTAACCGCTTCAACCGGTGGCATTGTCTATTCCGGAGCTTCAGCCCTGGCAATTCTTTCGGGAACTGCTACCGCCAATCAAGTTTTGTTATCTGGTTCAAGTGCAGCTCCCTCGTGGTCAACTGCGACCTACCCCGCAACTACTACCATTAATCAAATTCTTTATTCTTCTGCAGCAAATACTGTCAGCGGTTTGACTACTGGCAATAACGGAATATTGGTAACTGGGGCAACAGGCATTCCTTCTATTGCTACTGATATTCCTACAGCAGTTACAATTGGCGGAAATTATGTGTATCGTGCAGGTGGAACCGATGTTGCATTGGCTGATGGTGGAACTGGCGCCTCATTGACCGATCCTAATGCGGATAGGATTCTTTTCTGGGATGATAGCGAAAGCGCAGTAACGTGGTTGGCTCCGGGGAATAGTATTGCTATCACCACGACTACACTCGATACGATTCAGGATATTCGAACAAGTGCATCTCCGCAGTTTACGGGCCTCACGCTTACTGGCAACCTCACATTTTCGGGAGCCGCACTTGATATTATTACAGCTTCCAACACTGCTGCAGCCCTTGATATCACCGATGGCACAAATGCATACTTCGTTTTAGATACAAGGACAGCTACGTCAGCGGTCTCTGCCTTAACGCTTAAGGCAGGAACAGCCCCCACCATTGCTTCTGCTGCAGGCGCAGAATATACGACATTGACAGTCACCCCACCTACCATCACTCTTACCGGCACCACACAGGTGACAAGCCAGATGGATTCCATATTGATTAACGTCCCAACGATTACAGATTCTTCTTCGGTAACCGTGGACAAGGCAGCAACCCTGACCATTGCGGGTGCGCCAAGCGCGGGAGGATCAGTGACCATTACTGATGCCTTGTCGCTTGCGGTGAATGCCGGAGATTCTTATTTCGGAGGCAATGTGGGAATTGGAACAACGAACCCAGAAGTTGAACTTACGCTTGCCGACACCAACGATTTTCTCATGCACGGCGGCACTCTCATGACTCCCCTTGGCGGATTCGGGCGACTGGAGAATCAGGCAAACAACAGCGAAGCAATTGGAAGCTGGACTCTTACTGGGGTTACGGTAACTAATAATGCAATCGCTGCTCCAAATGGCATGCTATACGCAGATAGAGTGAATCATACTTCTGCCAACGGAACTGCTTCTCAAATCGAAACCGATGCCGATGCTTCAGAAACATGGACATTCAGTATATGGATTAAAAATAACAACGTGGCTGCCGGAACAACGATTTCCATTGATCTTACTGATAATGGGAGTAGCCCTGCCACAACTACAACTACAATTACTCTTCCCACAAACTGGAGAAGATATTGGGTTACGCACACTGGTTCTACGGGCACCACCCAGATGACTTTAAATATTAACGCGAGCTCAACTGCAGACGATTCTTTTTATGCATGGGGTGCACAGTTTGAGCAGGCATCGTCTCCCGGCCCTTACATTCCCAATACCAGCACTTCGGATTTTTCAACTTCGGTTGCTGGCGGCTGGGTATTCAATGGAACAGGAAGCGATGGGGGAGTACGTATTGTAACGCCGGGCACTACGGTGGCATTTCCTGCGTTGACTTTGCTCTCAGGTGCTCTTGCCGGAGAAATTGATTTTGCTGTTGTCTCCGAAAGCGGAGAGCCATATCTCGTGATTGATGCTCCTACCAAGTTCGAACTTTCAAAAAGCAGTGTTACCTATATGTCTATCGATATGTCGGGAGCTTCTGGTAATAGCTCTATTCAATTGCTTGATGCGGCAGGAGCGAGCAAGTTTCAGATACTTGATTCTGCCCCTGCCGAAGTATTCAGCGTGGATTCGGATGGAAATATTACCGCGGTGTTCGGCACCGGGGGCAGCTATACCAATGCGTTGTGCTGGGATGCTTCTGGCGCCTCGCAGATTCAGGATTGCGTGGGTTCGGTAACTGCTGACTATATGGAAATGTATGCAACAAGAGAAGGAGTGGAACCAGGCGATGTTATAGCGCCGGGGCAGGATCTCACGACAACTACGACCGGTAGTCAGCTTGCAAAACTCGTGAAAAGCTCGGAAGCGTATCAACAAAATATTATTGGCGTTATTTCGAATCCCAGCGATGCAGGCGATTTTAACAGCATTGGGTATAATATTAAAACCGAAGATAGTCCTTTGCCAGTTGCTCTGAACGGCCGCGTAAAAGTGAAGGTTTCTTTGGAGAACGGGTCTATTGCAGCAGGCGATTATCTTACGTCTTCCTCAACACCCGGAGTTGCAATGAAGGCAACACAACCGGGCAGAGTGATTGGAATTGCGCTAGAGCCCTATGACGAAAAGAGCATAGACGGCAAAGTGCTTATATTTGTAAATCCTCACTGGTCATTGGGATCAATGGATACCGCAGCATTGTTTCAAGATACAAAGCAGCAAGAAAATAAAGAAAATCTTTTCGGAGCATTTCTTGGGAGTTTCAATGAGAATATCAAACAAACTATTGCGAGTTTTACCGGCAGCATTCAAACAGCAGGGGAGTGGCTATTCGATAGAATATCCGTAAAGACCGCAAAAATAGAAAAATTAGAAATGGTTGACAGCGCGACAGGAGAGGCCTACTGCACGTGGATTGAAAATGGAGAATGGAGAAAAGTCCGCGGAGAATGCGATAAGGTTCAATATCTCAATGGCCAGCCCATTGTGGTGGATCAGGTTCCCGTGTATCACGAAGAAAACCAGCCGACGCCAGAGCCGACTCCTGAAGTAACCCCAACTCCGACTCCAATCCCTACGTCAACTCCTCCGATAGAAGAGCCGGCCCAAGAGGACGAGGAACCAGCCGACAATGCCGCAAATCCAACCCCCACGTCTTCCCCAGTCGAGGAACCGACCATTACGCCTGCGCCAGCCCCAACGCCAGAGGCAACTCTTGAGTCAACTCCCATGCCATCGCCCACTATTACTCCAAGCCCAACTTCTGTACCAACCCCAACTCCCGCGCCTTCACCAGTCGAGGAACCTGCACCCACGCCTACCTCCATATCTATGCCAGTCCCAACACCAGAAGTCAGCCCTACTCCATCAGTTGAACCAACGCTAGAACCAATTCCAGAACCAACTGCTCCACCAGCTGGCGGACCCAGCCCAGCGCAAGAAGTATCATCTCCGGATCTTCATAATCAGTAATCTCAAAAAGTAATCAAGAAGTAATTATGAAAGCAGCCGTATTTTTCGATCGTCTCCCGAGAGGAATTGTATATCTTTTAACCCTACTCTTGCCCTTGTGGTCTCTTCCTTTTACTCAAGATATGCTTGAGTACCAGAAGCAGATAGTATTGGTTGGTCTTGCATTTCTTGGAGTTGTGCTTTGGTTTATTCGCGCCATTCAAAAAAGAAAAGTGCAGTTTCGCTTGAATTTCCTTCATATCCCCGTTCTCCTTTTGTTGGTTGCAGTGGGCATATCAACCGTATTTTCTCTTTTCCCTTCCGGAAGTTTTTGGGGGCTTCCTCTGGATGTTGCAGAAGGGCTTTTTTCGTTCCTCGCATTTTTCTTTTTATATTTCCTTTTGGTACAAAGTATTTCAGAGCAAAAACAGCTTGCGATTCTTCTTTTTATTCTTCTTTTATCAGTGGGTATCGCAATGGTTTTCGCGATGCTCCAGTTCTTTCATATTTTTGCGCTTCCCTTTTCCTTTGCCCAGAATCCGCTTTTCAATACCATTGGCCTCTTGAGCATTGGGGCCCTTGTTGCAGCAATTCTGACGCCCTTAGCCCTCGCCTTAGCATTTCATTTCCAATCTCGCATGCGATGGCTGTTCCTTGGGATTTCTTTTGTTCTTTTCGCGGGGGTAGCACTCGTTAATCTTTTTGCGGCATGGGTTGTATTGAGTATAGGACTGGTCTTACTTTTGGGATTCGGCATGATGGACGTCAGAAAGCATGCTGGATTTGAATGGATTTCTTTCCCAATAGCTTTTTTAATTGTTGCGTTGTTCTTTGCAATTTTTCATTTCTCGATCCCGGGAATTCCGTCTATTCCAAGAGAGCCGGTGCTTGCTCAAAAGTATGGCATTGAGATCGCGCAGAGCGCCCTGAAGGAGCATATGCTCTTTGGATCGGGTCCCGGAACTTTTGTGTATGATTATTCGCAATTTCATTCTCCAGAAGTCAATAAGAAAGTATTCTGGGGGCTGCGTTTGACGAGCGGCGCTTCTGAAGTTCTGGACTGGGTTACAACAAAAGGTGTAGTTGGCGGCGCGACACTTCTTTTTCTTTTTGTTGCGGTGCTTTGGGTGGGGATACGAAAACTTATCGCTTCTTCGGGGGGCGACTCTTGGATGATGACTCTTGGAGTGTTTTCTTCGTTTACCGCACTTATTGTTGCTCAATTTTTGTATCCGGCGAATTTTCTTCTTTGGTTTCTTTTTTGGATTCTTCTCGCATCATTTGCATGGCTGACAAGCAGGGGAGAATGGACACTGTCTTTTAGTTCCTCTCCGGTGCTTTCTCCTATTTTTTCCTTTTTCTTTTTATTTGTGGCCATCTTCGGATTCGGACTTCTTTTCATTACGGGACAGCAGTATCGTGCAGAGATTCTGTACGCGAAAGGACTTCAAGAGGCGCGCGATATGAATATAGAGAAAGCGATTTCGTATGTTGCAAAGGCCGCTTCTCTCAATGCTTCTCAAGATAATTATTTGAGAGATCTTGCTCAACTCTATCTCTCGCGAATTAATCAGATTGCGGCAAACAGCGATCTTTCCGCAGACGAAAAACAGCGGCAAATCAACGCCGCTCTTGAAAAGGCAACCGATGCCACAAGAAATGCCGTTGAGAAAGTACCAGCGAATGTTGCCAACTGGAATGTGCGTGGCTATCTCTTCCGGAATATTTTATCAATTCAGAATGCCGATATCTTTGCAATCGAAAGCTATGAGCGGGCGAAAAAACTCGAACCATCTTCTCCTTACAGTTGGACCGAATTGGCTCGCGTATATATTCTTGCGGCCCAACAAATGTCATCTGACAAAAAATTGGAAGAACAGCGCAACACCTATTTGGCAAATGCCGTTGAGAACTTGAGAAAGGCAATTGACTTGGAATCCTCTTATGCTTCAGCGCATTATCTTCTTGCGGTGGCATTGGATCAGCAAGGGAAAAGCGATGAAGCCATTGCATCGCTCGAGCAGGCAAGAACAAGCGACCCCAATGATATTGGAATTGTCTTTCAGCTCGGGGTGGCGTATTGGAAAAAAGGAGAATTTGAAAAGGCAAGAGCTACTTTTGAAAGGGCAAAAGGCATTAATGCCGATTATGCCAATGCCCGGTATATGCTTGGATTAGTATATGATCGTCTCGGCCAAAAGGATAAAGCAAGGGAAGAGTTTTCTGCTGTGGCCCAATCCAATCCGGATAATCAGGAAGTTAAAAAAATTCTCCAAAATTTGAGTATAGGCCGTCCTGCTCTGGATGGCATTGCGCGACAAGAGCAGCCACCCATTGTAGAGAATCCTCCGGAAATACAAAAATCAAAGGAATCATCAGAGAGCCGATAGAGGGGGGTACATGCTATCCGATATAGTCCTCGAGCTTATTTGGAGAAATTTCGCGGCAACGCCCTATCTTTATAGTTCGCAGAGGATAAGAACCCTATCTTCTGCGATTTTTTTTTAAAATTTAAAAAATATCGCGATTCTATTTCTCAAGTAATGTTTTGCACAATTTTCATATTGACAACAGTCTCGTAAAAAGGAGTATAATAGTATAAGCCTTTCAGTAGAAGCTTGGAATGGTATGCAAATTATTTTTTTATTAATCGTACTGATTTTTGTTCCGTGGAATTCTGCTTTTGCAAAAGAAGCGCAGTTTATTATTGATGCCCCGGATCAATCCTCAATGACAGTAGGGGATGAATTTGAAGCCAGTATCGAATTGAAAACCGAAGAATCGATCCTTTCGGTGAAGGCCTACATTTATTTCGATCCATCTCTTGTTGAAGTGGAAAGTATCAATAGAAATAAAAGCAATTTTCCTTACTGGTGGGAAGAGGCATCTTCTCTTGAAGATGGGACAGGACTTATTAGGCTTCAGGCATCGGCTCCTACCCCCGGTGTTCAGGGTGACGCACATATCGCAAAAGTTAATTTTAAGAAGATTGGAACAGGGGCGGCATTGTTTACAGTTGATCCTTCTTCATTGGCTTTAACGCCGCAAGATAAAAATATTTTGGCAGTTGATGATTCACCGCGAAAAAGAAATCAATCTCTTGCTTCTTTTTTACCAGAGAATTTTTCTGCTGATTTCACCAAAGAAAAAATAACAATAGGAATACTCTTTCTGTTTGCGCTTGTTGCCGTGCTTCTTTTCTTTGTATTCCGACGGAAAATTCAAACATCAAAAGAATGAAATTTTTACTTTTATCGGTCTGGCTATTCAGCGGAATCTTTTTTTTGTCATCTTCTGTTCAGGCAGCAGTCATGGATGCGCAAGTGGTTGCAAGCAGCGATGATGCATATCATGTGTATCCCACAGGATGGCTTGGGTATAGCGGTACAGGAGAATATATTTATGCTGGCATTCCTCAAGAGAGTAATCCTTCGTGGGGTGGCTGGCGCTGGACAAATCTTACTATTCCTGCTGGTGCAACCATTACCGCTGCTTACGTAGAGTTTAATCAACAGAATTGGGGCTACAATGCGCCAACTGTACTTGCCCTTGAGAAATCGGCAAGCCCTGCAACATTTTCTTCGGGATCTTCTCCGTATCATCGCTGGGCGAGCAAAACAACATTCCAATTAAACTGGAACTGGGGTCCGCAAGATCCCAACAATTGGATTCAGAGTCCCTCTCTTGTAGCGGGAGTTCAGGAATTGGTGGACACGTATGGCGCAATAAATTCTATTGTGCTTTTGGAAAATGGGACTGGCGGTGTTCAAGGGGAATATCATGAATGGGCAAGTTATGATTTGGATGCTACCAAAGCTGCGAAGCTTCATATTGAGTATACAACCGACGGAGCATCTCCAACGCCAACCCCTACGCCAACCCCCACACCTACTCCAACACCAACACCAACACCGACATCGACTCCGACTCCCACGCCGAGCTCGACCCCAACCCCAACACCTACACCAACTCCTACGCCAACTCCAACACCGACGCCCAGTGTATCAGGATGGCCAACTAAAGTTGATTTGGCAGTAGGGGAAAGTTACACCTATACGCTTCAAGACGGCACAAGTCGTACTTTGAAGCTCGTTAGCTATTCCGTTCTTGTACCTCGGCAGAAAATTGAAGCCACAATAGAAGTGAGCGGAGCCGGAAGAACAGACACGCATACCTTGCGAGTAGCTTTTGATGGAATACCTGTTTCGGTGAATGGGTTGAAAGTGTATGCGTATGCGTGGAAAGAAGCAGATGATCAAGGTTTTGAGCCAGTAATCAGCAATCCTTTTCCTTTAACTTCGGGCAAAGACGTTGGGTTTGGGGTAGCCGATGCAAGGTATACATTCTTTCCCAACATGAGTACATTCACATGGCCGCTTGATCTTGCATTCAATGAGGGAGCGTACTTACAAACCTGGCTGGAGAAAGATGGTTGGGCGCACGGAGGATATGATGTCGGCACCTATTCAAATACCAAACTCAAGGCCCTGATGGATGGGTATGTATTTTATTTCGGAAATGATGCGTCACAAGGCCAAATTTTAATTTCAAAAAATAGCAACTGGGGGACTTTTCCCGAATGGGTCGCTACGCACATTCCAGCGGGGGCTGCAGTGTACCCAAATGGGACTTTCGTGACAAAGGGCACGGTAATCGCAAATGGCATCTTTGGCGATCACACCCATATTAATTCACGAAGAAATCTTGATTTTGGCGCTTGGCTCTTTTTGGCAGAGGTATGGAATTATGAACGGCAAAATAGTTTCCCGGCTCCCAGACAATGGCTCGTATTGGGACCCTATACCGATGGCATGACCGCCAGTCACATCACTGCTTCTGAAAGCGGAGATATTGCAGATACTGTATTGCCAAAAGAGGGGTCGTTTGACAAGGACAATAGCGCGCAGTGGAAATTCGCGGATAATTTTGTGAACGGCGTGACGCGCATGGCTCAGCTTGTGAGCGATGTGCCGTTTTCTGACGCAAATGCCATTGAGAATCAATTCGCCAATTCTCTTGGGTACGCAGCTACCTATATATATTCCCCAAGCGACCACACGACAGATAATGCCGTGCATTTGAAATGGGGCGTCAATGGAAGCGCGAGAGTATGGCTCAACGGGAAAACTTTGTATAATGGCACGGGAAATTCTTTGGTTATTGATCAGTCCGATTTCGTGCTGCCCCTTAAAGCGGGATGGAATACGCTTATTGTGAAAACAAAAGGGAACGGAAGTGTGCCTTGGGCATTTTCTCCCAAAATCGGCGATGCCAATGGCAACAAAATTTCAAATCTTATATTCAGCGCGAGAGATGTCAAGCTTCAGACCACAACCGTTGGAAACACAAGTATAGGGCTTATCTGGTCTGATCCAAATTATCACGGCACTTTTGTTGATAGCTACAAACTCGATGTGGCAACAAACCCGGCATTCACGAGCATGGTGATCAATAACCAAGACCTTGGGAAGGCAACAAGTTACACCATATCCGGACTTTCTACCGGAACTACTTATTATATACGAGTGCGGCCTTACAACAATTCTGATCTGGGCGGGAGCACTTACTGGCAGCATTCTGATGTTATAACTGCTGTCACAGGAGGAACTCCGGGCCCAACTCCAACCCCGACACCTACTCCTACGCCGACTCCCTTTTCTCTTCTTCCTTCAAAGAATCCTCCCGCGGGATTGGCGGCAAATAGAGTGCCGCAATTTGTGTTGATTGGTTCTGACGACAACAACCGCGCCGGAGGAGTTGAGTTTTTTGTCAACGCGTTCAAGAACCGTTTTAATCCCGCAGGCACTGGAAACGCGGCAACATTCGATGGCGCAAAAGCCCTCATGAGTTTTTACCTTATCGGTACGGATATTTACGGACCGAATATCAATTCCCCGGAATGGCGGGGTCAATACATGGCAGCGTATAACGCAGGGCATGAACTTGGGAATCACGGCTTCTATGGATTGGCAAGCGATGCTGCCCGCGGAACCGTGGACAACTGGATCAACAATTGGATCAAGCCCACTCATGACGCCATGGTGCAAATGGGAGTGAAAGCGAGCGATATCAAAGGAATGCGGGCAGCGCAAGATGTGATTGACCCCACGTTTTATCAAGCGCTCAAGCAATTTGGATATACATACGGAAATTCTTCTACCACAGGCCATTCTACCAATCTTCCGGCATGGTGGACAGGAACGCTCGACAATGGCTGGCCGGGAGGGGCAACATGGGATACCCGCAATTTTGGCACTACTCCCGGCATCTGGGAAGTTCCGCAAATCTACGCAACAGGACAAAGCGCGTACTGCGACAAGGACTGGTTTGATACCGGCAAGACAGGAGCGCAATATATTCAGGACCTGAAAAATACTTTCCTTACGTTGTATAATGGCAACCGCGCGCCATTCTCAATCTGCACGCATTCACAAGAATGGGGGCCGGTAAATACTTTGGCAAATGGGGGAGTGCCCACGGCAAGTATATTGGAAAAACAACAGGCAATGAATGATTTTCTTAATTGGCTGCTCAACGGCCAATTCCCTGATGTTCGTTTGGCTACCCATTCCCAGCTTCTTGATTGGATGAAGAATCCCGTTGCGCTAGGAGGCACGCCAGCGCCAACCCCAACCCCAACCCCGACGCCCACTCCAACACCGACGCCTACCCCAACACCGACTCCGACGCCTTTGCCATCTGGTTCCTACTCTCTTACGGTCAACGCAACCACAAGCGTGTATCCTTTCAAGAGCATGATTCGCGGCGTTGCCACAAATACGTGGAACTGGCTGTATGAGGCATTATGGGATCGTCCCGGATACCAATGTTGTCCTGTTGGAAAACATAACGCTATTGTTGAGGTAACAAAACTTCTTAAACCCGGTATTATCCGTTTCGCAGGAGGACTATGGGCAAATCGGACTGGCTGGAGCCGCAGCAATACTGCGCCAGATGATGGAGCATGGACTTATACTGACCCAAGCACAGGAGCCGCCTATAGCTATACGCATGCGTATAAGCCCCCAATGGTTGACGCTGCTGCTGACGTTGCAAAACAAGTGGGCGCTGAAATGATGGTGCAGGTGAATGTATGCGACAACAATCCAAAAATGTGGGCCGATCTTTTGAAATACACCAATGTTGAAAAGGGATACAACTTTACATATTGGGAAATCGGAAATGAGCTCGATCTTGATGGCTGTGTAAATGCAACCGAATATGCCAATCGTTTTGCGGCATACCAAAGCGCCCTGAAAGCAGTAGACCCCACCATTAAAGTGATGGGGCCGGTGCCAACCATGCCCGACAAAACCAGCTGGTATGATGCGTTGCGCAATAAAGTCGGCAATGCCTTGGATGTGTTGGTATGGCACTGGTATCAGCTTACCGAGTGGACCACCAATACGGGATCCTTTGCCTATCAGGGAGGTTCAGTTGAAGCGTTGTTGAATTACAATACCTCTGTCGGCTCTTGTCAGGATGGCTTTGGCTGTCCGGGAGACAGCATTAACAAAGCGCGGCTGGATCGCACCCGTTATCGCCGCAGTATTGCAGAATCAATGAAACAAGTAGTAATAAACCCCTATCGTGCGACAGATCCAACCTTGGAGATGGCGATTACCGAGTTCGGGCCTCACGCCGTGCAGCATGAAAATCCGATTAATTCCAATCATCTCGCTGCAATCTGGCTGGCTGATGTGCTTGCCCGCCATGCCTACAATGGCGTTGATATCATCACGTACTACAGTTTGGAAGACGGAGGAACAGGACTGGGCAATTCAAGGGGTTTGCTGGGAACGAACGGAGACACCGCCCTTGATGTGCGGCCGATTTTCAGCACCATGTATCTCTACGCTCAATACTTTGGCGATATGATGGTACAGAGTTCAACCAGCGATCCTGAACAGAATGTGGTGGTCTGGGCAAGTACGGATGCCAAAGATCCCGGAAAATTAAAACTGATGCTGGTGAATTTGAAAGCCGCAGCCGCAACAAGCGCGATTACCCTGAATGGATTTAAGGCAACGAGCGGAGTTGCCTATGAGATGACTAGCACAGACCCCACTTCTCTTGCCAACCCAACTTCATTCACCGGAAATCAGACACGAATTAACGGCGTGACCATTCCCGATGTGCAAATCAGCAATGTTACTGCGTTCAAGAATATATTGGCAGGCATTCCTGCAAAACCAGTAAGCACGATTATTCCATCGGGAAACAACTCCATTGTAAATTATACAATTCCAGCATATTCGGCAGTGGCAGTGGTGTTTGATAGCACCGGCGCTCCCTTGCCAACGCCAACACCTACCCCGACGCCTACCCCAACTCCCACGCCGACACCAACTCCCACGCCGACTCCAACACCAACCTCGACACCAACTCCCACGCCTACGCCTACGCCGTCAACATCTCCTGCACCCACGCCGATTCCTTCATCTGTCGTTCGTATTGAAGCAGGCGGCAACGCTGACTTTGTGGATACGTCAGGAAATAAATGGGTGGCAGACAGCGGGTTTATCGGCGGATGGACAGCAGATCGCGGAGCAATTGCCATTGCTAATAGTGTCAACGATAGAGTATTCCAAACCGAACGCTATGGCATGACGGGGTATGCATTGAACGTTCCCAACGGGAATTATACGGTTTGGCTTCATCTTGCAGAGACCTACACAGGTATTACCGCTGCCGGGCAGCGGGTATTCAATGCGAACGTGGAGGGGGTGCCAATTACCAATATTGATATATTTAGGGAAGCGGGCGGCCGCAATATTGCGATTGCAAAATCCGTCAATGTTTCGATCGGTGATGGCCAGCTCAATATCGGATTTACGGCTTCGGTCAATAATGCGTTGGTTAATGGTATCGAGGTGTTGCCGCGATCATTTACCCTTGCTTCGCTGAACAAGCTCTACCTCTTTGCGGGTGTATCGGAGACCATTCGTATTGATGGCACTGATTTTACTACGAATGACAGTTTTGCTGCGCATTTGGTTCAGGCAGGCGTAGAAAAGAAATCGTTCGTGCTTACTCCCGTGAGCGCAACGAGAGTTGAGGCCTCTATAGCTCCAAGCGATCTTTCTTCACTGCTTCTCGGCCTCTATGAACTTGATGTGGAACGACTCGCTGATCAGGAAAAGGTAATGTATGCAAAGCAAATTCTCGTAACAAAACTAGGAGATATCTGGTATAATGCAGGGCAAACCCAATTTGCCGAGTACAAGCGCGATGGAAAAATAGATATCTACGATGTGTCCCGGCTCCTTTCTAAATGGGGGAGTGCTAATGCTCAGGATCTTGCCGAAGCAGATATTAATTCCGGTCCCAGCAATGTTTCCCTGAACAAAATTGATCTCTACGACGCCAATAAGATGATGGCGAACTGGTCCCGCTAAGGTAGGCTCTTGCGAAGTATAAAGTTATGAAAACACGAAAAGAGGATGGGTTTACGCTTTTCGAATTATTAATTGTTGTAGTCATTATTGGATTTCTCGCACTGTATACGGCGTATCAGTTACTCTCTGATGAAAGGGCAAAAGTGCGCGATGCAAGAAGAATAAGCGATTTGGCAACTATCCGTAGCGGCCTTGAACTTTATTATCAAGAACACGGCGATTATCCCGATGTGGCAGATATAGATGATTCTTGCGGTACGCTGCCTTGGACTTGGGATTCGGGGAATACCAATACTCAAAATGCTGATAGCACATCCGATCAGGACTTTCTTTCTATGCTCCAAACGGAGAATTTGCTCAACGCCATTCCCCGGGAGACGCGCAATTTCGGCAGCGCAGATGATAATTGCAGGGCATACGGGTATACGAAAAGAGATATTGCTCCAGATTGCAGTCCTGTTTGCCCGGCAGGAACGGTTTGGCTTTGCGCAGGTCTTGAAAAATCTCAAAGCATCTACGAAGTTTCAGATCAAGCCCAATGCTGCACGTCCGGAAATGATGCTGGCATCGTGAATGATCCGAACCGATATTGTTATGTTCTTACCCCATAAATCAAATGGGGAAAATGTTCTTGTGTTTCGATTCGGTAGGCATTAAACTATATTAAGAGATTATTTTGTTAGTCATGAAACGGCGTCGAAGGCGTTTCGTGACTCATTAATTCTAGCTTATATTGCATGAGTCGGTCGTTTCTTTTGGGATTTCTTGTCGGACTTATTCTCACTACTGCTGCGGTATTATTTTGGGGGATGAAAAATCTCCCCCTTTCTATGTTCCAATTTAATCTTCCCTCCGGTTCCCTTGCTCAAGTTGTCCCCGGCAATAATGAGGCGGTTTTATATTTGTCTCCCGAAAGCGGCAGCTTTCCCGTAAACTCCACATTCAATGGAGAATTGCGTATCAGCGCATCCGCATCAGTAACATCGGCGAAGATATATCTCAATTATGACAGCACTCGTCTTTCTGCGTTGAGCGTCGATTATTCCTCGAGCGTATTTACGAGCGTTTGGGAGGCAGACGTAAGTGCGCCGGGGCAGGTCAAATTCCAAGGTTCTGATCCCTCTGGATTTAACGGCAACGGCGGACTTGTTGCCAAGATCAGTTTCAAAGCTATTGCTGCGGGAACAGCCAATATCACGTATGATCCTTCTTCTTTGGCGTTGAAAGTTGATGATTCCAATATTTTAAATGTTGCTCGTTCCACTGGCGCGAGTTTTACTACTACTGTTGATGTTACTCCTCCGGTGAGATCAAGCGGCGTTCCTTCGGGAACATTGGCTGCGGGTACAACCTCGACCACTCTTTCTCTTGCCACTGATGAAAATGCCACATGCAGATATGCAACGACTTCGGGCGCTAGCTATAGCGCCATGACCGCATTCTCTACCACGGGCGGGACAGGTCATTCATCTTCAGTTTCTAATCTTTCCGACGGTAATTCCTACACCTACTACGTAAAATGCCAAGATGCCGCCTCCACGCCCAATACCAATCCCGATGATTTTTCTATTGTGTTTAGCGTATCCTCTACCCTGATCGTTACTTTGAATCTTAGCCCGGCGTCGGGAAACGCTCCCTTGAATGGCGTTGATCTGATTGCTGACGCGGGGGGTTCTGCCACCGGCTCCATTTCGTACACCTTCTATTGCGATCGTTCTGATGCGGGAACAGATATTTCTTCCAATTGGGCAGTTCAATTTTTGAATAGTTCAGAAAATCCGAAAATTGCGATTGATGCCTGCAATTATTCTGCGGCGGGAACTTATACCGCAAAGGTTATCGTAGCAAGAGGGAATGCTCCAACTGCTGAAGTGAGGAAAACGCTGAACATCTCAACGCCCGATACCACTGCTCCTATCCCTGCGAATGGTCAGCCAAGCGGCTCTCTTCCTGCGGGAACAACTTCAGTCACACTTTCGCTCACTAGTGATGAGTTAGCCGCTTGTAGATATGCAACCATTCCAAGCTTGAATTACGCCGCAATGTCTGCATTTGCTTTGACCGGCGGGAGAACGACGCATTCCACTCCTATTTCCGGGCTTTCCAACGGCAGTTCCTATTCGTACTACGTGAAATGCCAAGACGGGTTGGGCAATACCAGTGCTTCAGATTTTCTTATTGCGTTTCAAGTGGCAGCTCCGGCTCCCACGCCCCAACCAAATCCTCCTGCGCCGCAAAATCCGCCTGCCCCTGCCCCTTCCAGTTCTCCTTCATCTTCGCCCGGCTCCTCGCCCAAGTTCTTAAAAGGAGATTATAACAAAGATGGGAAAGTAAATATCATTGACTTAAGCATTTTGCTTTCAAACTGGAAGAAGACAGCTCCGTCATACGATCTCAACGGCGATAGCAGTATCACAATTTTTGATTTCAGTATTTTGTTGTCGAATTGGACGAGATGATTTGTGTCGATGCGTTGCTGTGATATAATACAAGCACAATCTTTATGATAAAATTTACACTTGTTTTATTTGTGCTCGTGAGTGGCGCGTTATTCCTTTTTGGTTCTTCTGCGTCTGCGCAGAACGGGACGCTCTTTTTTTCTCCTGCCACGGGAAGCTTTGCCCAAGACGACAGTTTTTGGGTGAATGTCATGGTAAATACTCAAGGGGAAGATGTGAATGCCGTTGCAGCATACTTTACGTATCCCGAGGATAAGCTTGAGGCGAGAGAAATTAATACTGCTAATTCAGCAATGACTCTTTTTGCCGAAAAAAAATACGGGCAGGGGAGAGTGGAAATTTCTGGCGGCAAACCAACTCCGGGCTTTTCGGGAATCCAGCAGATTGCTTCAGTGTTATTCCGAGTGAAAAGTTCTTCCGGAGCTGCTACCCTTACCTTTGCTTCTGATTCTGCAGTGCTTACTGACGCAGGAAATGCGAATATCCTCAATCTTGTTGCATCTGGCAAAGGAGCATATGTTTTGAAAGCGAAGAGTAGTGCTTCCTCCAGTCCAACGCCAAGGCCGAGTTCTTCGGTTTCTCCCACCCCAACAACATCGTCTCAACCAGCACCTTCTTCTTTCCCAACATCGCAGCCGCAATTTTCTCTATCCGATGTAAGAGTTGACACAATCACCGGTGAGAGTGCTCGTATTGCTTGGGTTACGAGCGAAGGCGCAAATTCAGTAGTAGAATATGGACCAAACAAAGAGTATGCATTTATTGTGTTGCGGGGAGAGCTTGCCATGGAGCATCAAATTACGCTCGAGAATCTTTCTCCTCAAACAGAGTATCACTTCCGGGTAAAGGGCACAAATGCCGCAGATAAAGAACTGCAGTCAGAGGATCAGGTGTTTACCACGGGAGCATTGCAGACGCAGCAGGGAAAAGAAGAGAAAGGCATTTTCGGCGGAAGAGGCCTCTTCATTGGCGGAATTATCGGGGCTATCCTTATGCTTCTTATGCTCGTGATGGTGATTGCCCGCAAGAGAGGAGAATCGTCTCTTTTTTCGCAAGAATAGGAGAGAGGGGTTGACGCCCTTGACAATTTTTGGGTAATAAACTACACTAAAGACGCATATTTTTAATCATAGACCTTCCTTGAGCGTTTCCATTACGCTTTTTCAATCTTACTAATAATTTCTCAAATTATTCCCCTCTGCATTATTGGGGATTTTTTACGTTTTGCTATGGCAACCTCTCTTTCAATTAAAAATTTTGCAAAATCCAGGGTCCACCTGGATCCCCCTTACCTGTTGGAAGTTCAACATAATAGCTGGCGGGTATTTTGGGATACACATTTGAAAGAACTTCTTCAGGAAATATCTCCAGTACGCGACTATACCAAAAAAGAGTTTGAACTTTGGTTTGTCGATTTCAAATTAGGAGAACCAAACTATAGATCTGATCTCGATGCAAAAAATAACGATGATTCGCTTGAGGCGTCATTGCGCGTGAAGGTTCGTTTGGTAAATCTTCGGACGAAAGAGGTCAAAGAACAGGAGATTTTTCTCTGCGATTTTCCGCTGATGACCGAACGGGGAACTTTTGTAGTGAATGGAGTGGAGCGTGTGGCAATTTCGCAGCTCATTCGTTCTCCGGGCGCATTTTTTACTGCGAATGTCTCGCAGGGGCGTAAATTGTTTGGGGCAAAAATTATTCCGAACCGCGGCGCGTGGCTTGAATTTGAAACCGAGCCATCCGGAGCGATCGTGGTGCGTATCGACCGGAAGCGGAAGGTTTCTGCGACAACGCTATTGCGCGCATTCGGTGCTGGAGCGACCGAGGCAAAGGAGGGGGAGAGCGTGGAGGCGCAAAGAACTCGGGAAGACGAGCTTATCCGGAAGCTTTTTAAGGATGTCGATATGGGAGAGGTCCATTATATTGATGAAACGCTTAAGCGGGATTCCGCAAACACACAGGAAGAAGGACTCGTGGAGGTATACCGCAGATTGCGGCCTGGTGATTATGTCACTCCGGATACCGCAAAGGAATTAATCTGGAATATGTTTTTCAATTTTGAACGATACGATTTGTCGCGTGTTGGGCGTTGGAAAACAATGCAGCGACTTCCTGCGTTGCAAAAGAGCAAAGGCGAGATAACGATCAAAGATCGGGTGCTTACCATTGAAGATGTGATCGAGGTGTTGCGCGAAATTATCAGGTTGAATAATGCGCCGGAAGCGCAACCCGATCAGATCGATCACTTGGGAAACCGCAGAGTAAGAACCTTTGCAGAGTTTCTCCAGAATAGGATGAGAGTTGGGTTCACCCGTATGGAGCGCATTATCAAAGACAGGATGTCCACGCTTGATCCGGCTACTATTACTCCGGTCCAGCTGATTAATCCAAGGCCAGTCATGGCAGTGGTGAAAGAATTTTTCACTTCTTCGCAGCTCACCCAGTTTATGGAGAATGAGAATCCGCTTGCCGAATTAGAGCATAAGCGTCGTGTTTCTGCGACAGGTCCCGGCGGTTTGACCCGGGAAAGAGCAGGGTTTGAAGTCCGGGATGTGCAGCCAAGCCACTATGGCAGGATTTGTCCCATCCAGACCCCGGAAGGTCCTAATATTGGATTGGTCGGGCATTTGGCAACTTTTGCAAGAATTAATGAATACGGATTTTTGGAAACTCCTTATTACAAGGTAGAGCAGGGAAAAGCGACGAGTGAATTGCATTATCTCAATGCATATGAAGAGGAGCAGCATGTCATTGCTCATGCTGGGGTTCGTCTTGATGAGCAGGGACGAATTATAGATGAAAAAGTGGAGGCAAGAATCCATGGGGAGCCGGGGGTAGCTACGCGAGACAGAGTCGATTACATTGATGTTGCCTCGGAGCAGTCGATCTCGGTTGCAACCTCCCTTATTCCTTTTTTGCGCAATGACGATGCAAACCGCGCTCTGATGGGTTCTAATATGCAGCGGCAGGCCGTGCCATTGCTGCGGGCTCAAGCCCCTCTTGTTGGTACGGGCTTGGAGGACCGGGTGGCAAAGGATTCTGGACTTGCGCTGGTTGCGCAAGAAGGAGGCGTGGTTCAGGAAGTGGATGCGCGTCACATTGTCATTCGTTCAGAAGATGGAAGATCGAAAAGTTCTTCCCATTCCTATGATTTACGGACATTTGTCCGGACCAATCAATACACTGCATTTCATCAGCGGCCTATTGTGAAGAAGGGTGAACGGGTCAAAAAGGGAGATATCATTGCAGATGGCGGCGCTATCGATCATGGGAGGTTGGCTTTGGGAACAAATCTCTTGGTTGCGTTTATGCCGTGGCGGGGAGGAAATTATGAGGATGCGATTATCCTTTCCGAACGGATTGTGAGGGATGATATTTTTACGTCTATTCATATTGAAAATTTCAGTTGCGATGTGCGCGAAACAAAACTCGGCCCCGAGCAGACAACTGGAGACATTCCGAATGTGGGGGAAGAAAAATTGAAAGACCTTGATGAAGAGGGAATTGTGCGTATTGGAGCCGAAGTTGGGCCGAATGATATTTTGGTTGGCAAGATTTCTCCTAAGGGTGAAGCCGAGTTAACTCCGGAAGAGCGGCTCTTGCGGGCAATTTTTGGCGAAAAGGCGCG
Source organism: Candidatus Wildermuthbacteria bacterium (assembly GCA_016186115.1). Lineage (GTDB taxonomy): Bacteria > Patescibacteriota > Minisyncoccia > Minisyncoccales > UBA10102 > JACPMK01. The sequence continues at coordinate 329,002 of JACPMK010000002.1, read as the reverse complement.
GGATATTAAAGATAGTTCTCTTCTCATGCCCCATGGGAAGAGGGGAAGAGTCGTGAATGTGAAAATATTTTCCAGAGAAGAAGGGCATAAGTTGGAGCCCGGAATTATTAAGCGAATTCATGTGGAAGTAGCAGAACTTCGCAGGATTCAGCCCGGAGATAAGCTGGCAGGCCGTCATGGGAATAAAGGAGTTATTTCCATGGTTCTTCCGGAAGCAGAAATGCCCTATATGGAAGACGGCACTCCCGTTGATATTATTCTCAATCCTCTGGGAGTTGCTTCTCGTATGAATATTGGCCAGATTTTGGAGACCCATCTCGGGTGGGCTGCACATGAACTTGGATATATTGCTGTTACTCCGGGGTTGGCAGGAGCCAATGAAGAAGACATTAAACAGGAGCTTCGCAGCGCCGGTCTTCCCGAGAATGGAAAAGTTGCCTTGTACGACGGAAGGGACGGGAGTTCTTTTCCGCAAAAAATTACCGTGGGGTATATCTATATGATGAAGTTGATCCATATGGTTGAAGATAAAATCCATATGCGTTCTATTGGGCCTTACTCCCTGATTACCCAGCAGCCCTTGGGGGGCAAGGCGCAATTTGGAGGGCAGAGATTCGGAGAAATGGAAGTGTGGGCATTAGAAGGATATGGTTCTGCGTATACGCTTCAGGAAATGCTTACGATTAAATCCGATGATGTCACGGGGCGCGCCGCAACCTATGAATCCATTTTGCGCAGACAGCCAATTCAAACTCCGAATATCCCCGCATCGTTTAATCTTTTGCTTAATGAATTGAGATCGTTGGCTTTGCATGTGGAAGTAAAAGAAAAACTACAGAAGGCAGAAAAAAGATAATTCTTAATTTTTAATCCATGAGAGTTGTTGACCTCGAGGCAATTCGTATCAAGCTTGCTTCTCCCGATGACATTCTTTCGTGGTCCTATGGAGAGGTAATCAAGCCAGAAACCATCAACTACCGCACCCAAAGAGCGGAAAAAGATGGTTTGTTTGATGAGCGAATTTTTGGTCCCGAAAAAGATTACGAATGCTATTGCGGGAAATACCGGAAAATTCGCTACAAAGGCGTTATTTGCGATCGCTGCGGCGTAGAGGTTACGCGTTCTGCGGTGCGAAGAGAACGTATGGGTCATATCAAACTTGCGGCTCCCTGTTCTCACATCTGGTTTTTGAGGGGAGTGCCTTCGCGCATGGGCGCCATTCTCGATCTTCCTGCTCAATCGCTGGAGCGGATTATTTATTTTGCTTCCTATATTACTATCAAAGTTGATGAGGATGCGAAAAAACAGGCAATCAACGATGTGGAGGAGGAATTTCGGAGAAAAGTCAAAGAGAAAACAGAAGAAGAGAAGCAGATATTCAAGAAAGCAAAAGATGAAGAGATAGAGCAACTTAGTTTGCTTCGGCCTTTGCGTATTCTTTCGGAAATCGAATACCAGAATCTTTCTTTGAAATATGGCCATGTGTTTGAGGCGGGGACGGGAGCGGAGACCCTTCGGAAGATTTTTGAACAGGTAAATATTGCAAAAACGATTGAGGAGTTGGAGCGTCAACTTGTTGACGCAACTCCCCAGGCCAAAAAGAAAATTTTGTTCCGTTTGCGATTATTCCGCGGCATGAAAGAGGGCGGAGTTCGCCCGGAGTGGATGCTCTTGAGCGTGCTTCCGGTATTGCCTCCGGATTTGCGACCAATGGTGCAGCTTGACGGAGGACGGTACGCCTCATCCGATCTGAACGATTTGTACCGTAGAGTCATCAACAGAAATAACCGTCTGAAGTACTTAATCGAGCTGGGAGCTCCCGACGTCATTGTGCGCAACGAAAAGCGCATGCTTCAGGAGGCAGTGGATGCGCTGATTGATAATAGTATGCGCAAAGGGACCATGACTCAAGCAACTACTGGCGGCAAACGCCTCCTGAAATCGTTGGCTGATATGCTCAAGGGAAAGCAGGGCAGATTTCGCCAGAATCTGTTGGGAAAGCGCGTGGACTATTCTGGGCGTTCAGTCATCGTGGTGGGGCCAAAATTAAAACTCTCGCAATGCGGCTTGCCAAAGCAGATGGCATTGGAATTATTGAAGCCCTTTGTGATCCAGCGCATTCTTGAAAAAGAACTTGCCTACAACGTGCGCGGCGCAACACGGCTGATCGAACAGCAGACCGATGAAGTATGGGCAATCTTGGAAGAAGTAGCGCAAAATAAAACCGTGCTTTTGAACCGCGCTCCCACGCTTCATCGTTTGGGAATACAGGCGTTCTTCCCCATATTAATCGAAGGAGAAGCAATTCAATTGCATCCTCTCGCATGTCTTGCATTTAATGCCGACTTTGATGGCGACCAAATGGCAGTGCACGTCCCTCTTTCGGAAGAGGCGCAAACAGAAGCGCGAGAATTGATGCTTTCCAATACGAATCTTTTGAAACCAGCAACTGGAACTCCAGTGATCAGCCCCCGCCAAGACATGGTGTTGGGTTGCTATTATCTTACCGGCATGGGCAAGAAATCTTCGCCGGAACCAATGAGAGTATTGAGTTCTGCTGACGAAGCATTACTCGCGCATTCGCAAGGAGTCGTTGCCCTGCAAGAACCCATCAGGGTACAGATCCGGGAACAAATTCTTGAGACAACAGTTGGAAGAATGATCTTTAACGATTCTTTGCCCATAGGGTATCCCTTTATCAATGAACAGGTGAATGCAAAGAAAATGGAGCGGATTGCAGCAGACATTATCCGGAGATACCCAAGCAAGGAAGCCCAACAAATTCTTGATAAAATAAAGGAACTTGGTTTTGAATACGCGACTCAATCCGGAACTACATGGGGTATGGATGATCTGGTAGTTCCTCCAGAGAAAGCAAAACTTCTTGGGGAAGCAGAAAAAGAAATTGAAGTTATTGATTCGCATTGGCGTCACGGGCTTCTCTCGAGAGAAGAGCGCAGTGCGAAGGTGATCGCGGTGTGGTCTCGAGTAAAGTCAATGATGGAAAAACTTGTTCCTCAAACCCTTTCTCCTCAAGGATCGGTTTACAGCATGATTGATTCTGGTTCTCGCGGCGGCTGGGGACAGGCAGTCCAGATGTCGGGAATGAAGGGTCTCGTAATCAATCCCGCAGGACGCATTATCGAGCTGCCTGTGTTGAGCTCCTTTAAGGAAGGATTCAACGTGCTTGAGTACTTTATTTCTACCCATGGCGCGAGAAAGGGAACAGCGGACACTGCTCTGCGAACTTCTACCGCGGGATACCTTACGCGCCGGCTTATTGATGTTGCCCACGATATCTTTATTACAGAAGAAAATTGCAAGGATACCAAAGGAATTAGTATCCGCAAAAAAGACGGGGAAGAAATCGGCCAGAACCTAGCCCTTCGGATTATGGGTAGAGTAGCAGCGGAAGATGTGAAGGATTATATGCGGAAGGGAGAAGTGATTGATTGGGATGCAGTTCAGAAGATCAACGGAGATGCCGAAGTGGATTCTATTCGTATACGTTCGCCTTTAACGTGCAAGAGCGGCCGGGGAGTATGCCAGCAATGCTACGGATGGGAATTGGGTTCGAATACCCCTGTGAAATTGGGAACCGCGGTAGGAATTATCGCAGCACAATCCATTGGTGAGCCCGGAACACAGCTTACCATGAGGACATTCCACACCGGCGGAGTGGCCGGCGGAGGCGATATTACGCAAGGTCTTCCTCGCGTAGAAGAAATTTTTGAAGGAAGAATCCCGGGCGGGAAAGCAGTTATTGCAACAGTGGATGGAGTTGTGCAAGGCGTGAGCCCAGAAGGCAACATTAAGATTCTTGCTGATAACGTGCCTTCTCAGTCCAATCCCGGTACTGCGACTGCAAAAGAAAGCAAAAGAAAGGTGAGCAAAGAAAAGAAACAGGAAGCGAAAGAGCAAATTATAGAATATGATGTTCCTCCCAAAAGAGCGATTTGGGTGAAAGCCGGAGATCGGGTATCCAAGGGGCAGCAATTGTGCGAGGGGAATATCGATCTTAAGGAATTGTACAAGGTTGTGGGAAAAGATGAAACGCAGAGAATAGTAGTGAAAGAAGTGCAGCGAATTTATTCCATGCAGGGGGCTCCTATTCATGACAAACACATTGAAATTATTACGCGGCAAATGTTTTCCCGTTTGCGCGTGAAAGAAAGAGGCGAAAGCCGGTTTACCGAAGGCGAGGTTATCGAACGCTCCACTTATCTGGAAGAGGTTGCGCGTTTGAAGAAGCTTGACAAAGAGTTGCCTGTCGCGAGCCAAATGCTGCTTGGGATTTCAAAGGTTGCCCTTACAACCGATAGCTTCCTTTCGGCGGCTTCTTTCCAAGAGACCTCTCGCGTGCTCATACGCGCTGCTTTGGAGGCAAGAGACGATAAATTGAAAGGCCTCAAAGAAAATGTCATTCTTGGAAAGCTTATTCCTGCGGGAACCGGGTTTGATAAAGATTACTTTTTATCTGCTCCCAAAGAAAAGTAGCGTATGGTTGCATCCCCCTCTGGCGAGAGAGGGGGATTTTTTTTGAAGAGATTTTTTTGTATACTAGGGGTATACTATCTTTCTATGGGGACAAAAAAACAAAGACAAAAAAAATCGCACTTTCCTTCGCTTCCAATTCCTGCTCTTCCGGAAATCAGTCTTCCTTCTCCTATTCAGCGTTCCATCTGGGCAGTGGCATTATTCACCATTTCCCTTATTTTTATTTTTTCTTTGTTCGATAACGCGGGAAGGGCAGGGATTCTCCTTAAGAACTTTACTTTTTTTGTATTTGGCCAGGCAGCTCCTTTTGTCCCCCTCATTTTTTTTATGGGAGGAGTGGTGCTTTTTTCGCTGAAGGGGGAAAGCAGCAAACCCGTATTTTTTGCGATTCTTCTTGCGTTTCTTGGTTTGAGCGGCATGCTGGGTATTTTTGCCTACGGCGCGAATAATGAGATCATGCGGGAGATTGGCGGATGGCTCGGTTTTTTGGTAGCAAAGCCATTGTTCTCTGCGTTTGGGCTGTGGGTATCGGAGATCATTTTTGTTGCATTGTTCCTTGTCTCCCTCATTATTTTTTGGCAACTTATTCCTCACGGCCAAGGCGAAGAAGGAGATTTCAGCCAAAAAGCACAGGAAAAAATAAAGAAAATTTTTGCACCGCATTTTGAAGTAAAAGAAATAGAATCCGAGCCCCGCATTCAAAATACAACCGTCATTGATTCGGGCGAAGGTTCTCTCAAAGATAAACAGAAATCGTCCAAAGAAGAGAAAGGAAAATTGTCCGAACAATTTGGAGGGATAGAATATCAGCTTCCCCCCATTGATTTGCTGGAAAACGAAAAGGGGAGTCCGAATGCAGGAGACATTAAGGTATACTCGGCAATCATCAAAAAAACGCTCCAGAATTTCGGCATTTCGGTAGAGATGTCAGAAGTAAATATTGGGCCTGCGGTTACTCAATATGCGTTCAAGCCCGCAGAAGGAGTTAAGCTTTCAAAAATTACCGCTCTGCGCAACGATCTTTCGTTGGCTGTGGCAGCCCATCCGATTCGTATCGAGGCCCCAATCCCGGGGCGCGCTCTCGTCGGGATCGAAATTCCCAACAAGACCCGGGCAGTGGTGCGATTGCGGAGTTTATTGGAGAATACCCAATTTTCCAGCATTCCTGCTTCGCTTCCCCTTGCGCTCGGAAAGGATGTAGCGGGCAGCCCCATATTTACAGATTTGGCGAGAATGCCGCACCTTTTGGTTGCAGGAGCAACTGGTTCCGGCAAGACCATCGGGCTAAATAATATCATTTTGAGTTTAATTTTTCGTAATTCGCCGGAAATACTGCGATTCGTTCTCGTGGATCCCAAGCGTGTTGAGTTTCCTGTTTATAACGACCTGCCTCATCTTTTAACCCCGGTTATCTTTGACACGCAAAGAACGTTGAACGTTTTAAAATGGCTTATCAAAGAAATGGAGCGTAGATTTTTGGTGCTTTCTAATGCCAAGGCAAGAGATATTAAGGGGTATCATGCATTACTTTCGCAACATAATAATCAAAAAGATGATTCTGATTGGGAATCAATGCCATACATTGTAACCGTGATCGATGAATTAGCAGATCTTATGGCTGCCCGCGGCCGGGAACTCGAAGCCATGATTGTACGTCTGGCTCAAATGGCGCGGGCCGTAGGGATTCATCTGGTATTGGCAACACAGCGTCCGTCGGTGGAAGTTATCACTGGTTTGATCAAGGCAAATATTACTTCGCGGATCGCGTTTCAAGTGGCTTCTCAAGTTGATTCGCGAACGATTCTTGATGCTTCGGGCGCGGAACAGCTGCTCGGACAAGGCGATATGCTCTTTTCTTCTGCTGAACTCTCCAAGCCCCGAAGAGTTCAGGGTGCGTACGTTTCGGAAAGGGAGGTGAAAAAAGTGGTGAGTTGGATTCGGGGTCAAGTTGCTGATTTGCCAAGAGAAGAAATATCAGAGGACGACCTTACTCAAAGCGCAATGCAAGGATTGGAATTGCCCTCGGGTATGAGCGATGAAGATGACTCTCTGTACGAAGAAGCGAAACGCGTTGTAGTAGAGTCAGGCAAGGCCTCCGCTTCTTTGCTGCAGCGCCGTCTCAAGCTTGGCTATGCCAGAGCAGCCCGGCTTATCGATATGCTGGAAGATCGGGGTATTATTGGTCCAGGCGAAGGAGCAAAGCCGCGGGAAGTATATGCAAAGCATGAGCAAACCGGCGAAGGGCAACAAGAATGGGAAACCCCCAAGCTATAAAATACGAGAAGTGTGTTATAATTAAGTTGTATGGCAAAGAAACAAATCGTAAAAAAAGAGGCCGGTAATCTGCAGGAAGCAATTACCGAAATAAAGCAGCGTTTCGGCGAGGGCGCAATTATGAAGCTAAGCGAGGCGAGTCCTGTAGATGTCGCAGTAATCCCCACCGGTTCCTTATCAATTGATCTTGCGCTTGGAGTTGGGGGAGTGCCAAGAGGAAGAGTAATTGAGATTTATGGCCCCGAGTCAAGCGGCAAAACAACTCTTGCCCTCCACATTCTTTCTCAAGCCCAGAAACAAGGAGGAGTTGGAGCATTTATCGACGCCGAGCATGCGCTTGATCCGGAATATGCCAAGCGCATCGGCGTAAATGTAGATGATTTATTGATTTCACAGCCCGATTCTGGGGAACAGGCATTGCAAATTCTTGAGACCTTGGTGCGCTCGGGAGAAGTGGATGTGATTGTGGTGGATTCGGTGGCGGCATTAACTCCGAAAAATGAAATTGCGGGGGAAATGGGAGAATTTCAGATCGGGCTTCAGGCGCGGTTGATGTCTTCTGCCTTGCGAAAACTTTCTTCGATTGTTGCCAAAACAAAAACCTCTGTTATTTTTCTCAACCAGATTCGAATGAAAATTGGCGTTATGTTTGGCAATCCCGAGACCACGCCCGGAGGCCTTGCCTTGAAATTTTACGCATCAGTAAGGATCGAACTTCGGAGAATTGCCCAAATCAAGCAAGGAGAGGAAATTGTAGGGTCGAGAGTGAGAGCAAAGATCGTAAAAAATAAAGTGGCAGCGCCTTTTAGAACCGCAGAATTTGACATTTATTATAATGAGGGTATCTCGTATTTGGCTGACGTGTTGAATATTGGCATGAAAAATGGGATCGTGGAAAAAGCAGGAAGTTGGCTTCAGTTCGAAGATACCAAGCTTGGCCAGGGTACCGAGCAGGCAAGAAGTTTTCTCAAAGAAAACCCGGAAGTGGTAAAACGTATTCGCGAAAAGACATTTCAAGGCGTCAAAGAGTGAAATGAAATGGTGCAAACAAAAATCCCGCGGAAAGCGGGATTTTTGTTATTTCGAGGTAGCGGAAAGCAGGCCGAGGTGACGGGCCCTTTTGATTGCCTTGGCCATGTGGCGCTGGTGATACGAGCACAATCCTGTTCTTTCTTTCGGGCGGATTTTTCCCAAGCTCGAAATATAGCGTTTCAGAAAGGGCGTTTCGCGAAAATCAATTTCTCTGAAATTTTTTTTGCACAAGAAACAGTCCATAGCTTTTACTTCGTAAAAGAAATTCGAATATCGAAATTCGAATTTATCAGAATGGTATATCTTTCACGTCGACGTCTTCATTCTCTTCGATAATGGGAATTTCTGCAGCGGGAGCTTGTTCTTCTTTCTCTTGTTTTGCGGGTGCTGGTTGTCCTTCACTTCTTCCCTGACTCTTTGGGCCCAATTGCATTGATTCGGCAACAATTTCCGTGCGAAAGCGCTTATTGCCCGAAGCGTCCTGCCACGATCTTGTCTCGAGACGCCCCTCGATGAGCACGAGCCCTCCCTTTTGGAGATATTGAGAAGCAATTTCTCCTAAGCGTCGCCACAGAACAACCGAATGAAATTCTGTTTTCTCTTGGCGCTGGCCTTTTGCATCAGTCCATACGCGGTTGGTAGCCACGCGAATGGAAGCTACGGTTTGGCCGCCTTGAGTAGTGCGTACTTCTGGCGTGTCCACCACCCTTCCTACGATAATTATTTTGTTGAGATTCATTCCGTTAGAAATCAACGTTGATTATTCTCCTTTGCCTAGAATTTCTTCAAGTTGTTTGTCAATGTCCTGTGCGGTTATTTTTTCTTGTCCCTTTGTTTCTTCAAGAGGCGCTTGATGAGACCTTGCCGAAGCGAAAGACGGCTGCTTTCGGGATACTTTTTGAGGGGTCCTCGTCAATGCAAGAAATCGCATAATGCCTTGTTCCGTCTTTATCTTATTGGCGAGCATGGCATGGGTTTCAGCGCTTCCGAGAAAGCTGATTACGGCAATATGCCCCTCGTTTTCCTTTTTGATAGAATATGCCAAGGACTTTCTGCCTACAAGCGATTGCTTTTCCAGAATTCCTCCTTTCTCTTGCAAAAACGAAACAAGCTGGCTTACCTTATTTGCCACTTCTTCGTCGCTAAGGTTCGGGGAGAGGATGATTGTATATTCGTAGTTTTTCATGAAAATGGTAATACTACTATAGCATAGATATTTGGTTTTCGTCAATGCTATGGTAATATGAGGAAGATATGAAAATTAATCCCGATATTTTTCGTGCCTACGATATCCGCGGCACATACCCGGATGAACTTAATGAAGAAGTTGCGTTTGCCGTTGGCAAGGGGTTTGTAACCTTTTTAAAAAAGGAAGCGCGTATTCAGCAAGAGGAGCTATCGATTGTGGTGGGCCGGGATATGCGGCTTTCCTCCCCAATTTTATTTGAACAATTTGCAAGAGGAGCTATCTCTGAAGGATGCACAATTATTGACGCGGGACTCATTACAACGCCCATGCTTTATTTTGCGGTTTCTCATTTTGGCTACGATGGGGGAGCAATGATTACTGCTTCTCATAATCCAAACCCCCACAATGGAATTAAGCTGACGAGAGAGAAAGCAATTCCATTGGGCGGGGACACGGGAATTTTCTGGATTCGAGATTATGTGCAGAGTATGCCAACGGCAGCAAAAGATACGGAGCTTGATAGACGCAAGATCGTCAAAAAGAGTATTGAGGAAGAGTACCTTGCATTTAACCTTGTTCTTGCCGATGTGCAAAAAGACGAATTCAAAAATTTTTCAGTTGCCGTGGACGCCGGCAATGGGGTAGGAGGGCCAATGTTGACAAAAATTTTGCAGGCCATTGGTGCTACGGTATATCCGTTGCATATGGATCCGGATGGACGATTTCCTCATCATGTGCCTGATCCTCTCATACGGAAAAATATCGAAGATCTTATTTTATTGATAAAAGAAAAAAAGCCCGATTTGGGCGTGGCGCTTGATGGCGACGCCGATCGCATTGTATTCATTGATGAACAAGGGGAGCCAATCCGAGGCGATTTGATTACTGCCTTGATGGCGCAAATTATCCTGCAACAGGAAAAGTTCCGGATGCAGCAACAAAAAATATTGTATGATGTTCGTTCGAGCAACATTGTAGCAGAGAAAGTCCAGCAATTTGGGGGGGTTCCTGTCGCTTCACGCATCGGCCACTCCCTTATTAAGGCAACAATGCGCAAGGAAGATATCTTGTTTGGCGGAGAGCTTTCTGGACATTACTATTGGGGAGACGGATTGTTTTTTGAAGTTCCTTTCGTTGTATTCCTGCGTATTCTTAAGGCATTAAGGGAACGTCGTGTGCCATTTTCTCATTTCATTCAGCCGTTTCAAGTGTATGCCCATTCTGGCGAAATTAATTTTTCCGTACAGGCGAAAGAGCAGAAAATAGCGGCAGTAAGAGCGTATTTCCGCACGGGCCAGATATCGGAACTTGATGGGTTGCGGGTTGATTTTCCTGACTGGTGGTTTTTGGTTCGATCTTCCAATACCGAACCCTTGCTCCGTCTTGTGATCGAAGCAAATTCTCAAGAGCTACTCGAGGAAAAGAAAAAAGAACTCGCAAAGATTATCGAAGGAGAAGAAAGCTGATTTTTTATTCTCTGTCATTGTGCATCAATTTTATACGATGGGATGAAATTGATGTAAATTTTCATTTGTATAATTCTGCATACCAAATACTAGATACAGGATACTATTCGTTTCCGAGCAGTCCCATTCTCTTCCGCACTTCTTTCATGGTGATCTCGGCAAGCGATGAGGCCTTCTTCGCTCCCTGTTTGAGGATTTCTTGGATGTAGAGCTCGCGCGATTGGAGCTCTTTTTGTTTTCTGCGGAATGGCTCCAGGGTTTCAATAAGAATTTCTGCGAGCGACTTCTTGAGTGCGGCATATCCTTTCGTTTTGAATTGCCGCTCGAGTTCGGCAATGGATTTGCCGTTCATCAACGAATATATGAGGAGAAGATTTGAAATGCCGGGTTTCCTTTCCGGATTATACCGGATTTCTTTTCCGGTATCGGTGACGGCAGACATAATTTTCTTTCTGATCGCCTCGGGTTCGTCAAATAGCGCGATATAGCTTTCGGGATCATCGGACTTCGACATCTTCTTTTTGGGGTCCTTGAGCGAGAGTACCTTTGCCCCTGCTTTCGGGAAAAGCGTTTTTGGTTCGACAAATGTCTTGCCGAATCTTGCGTTGAATCGTTTTGCTATATCCCGGGTGATTTCCAGATGCTGTCCCTGATCTTTTCCCACGGGGACCCCTTCGGTCTGGTACAGAAGAATGTCAGCCGCCATAAGCACGGGATAGGTAAGAAGTCCTGCGTTCTGATTTGCCTTGTTCTTTCTCGCTTTTTCTTTGTATTGCGTCATGCGCTCCAGTTCTCCCATTGAGGTAAGGGTGCTCAACATCCACGCGAGTTCGGTATGCTCTTTGACATGCGACTGCACAAAGAGAATGCTTTTTGCCGGATCAACTCCCACCGAAAGGAGTTCAATGACTTTTTCAGCGACAGCTTTTCTAAGAGCATTTGGGTTTTGAGGGATAGTAAGCGCGTGCAAATCGACCACACAGAACATACAATCATCGGTTTGCTGAAACTCAACCCATTGCTTGATTGCTCCCAGATAATTCCCGATATGCATTTTTCCTGTTGGCTGGATACCGCTAAAGATTTTCATGATGCTATACTTCAATAATTACTGGCAGGACCATTGGCCGACGTTGAATTTTTTCGAAAAGAAAATCGCCGATTTTGTTCCGTACATTATCGCGTACGTATACCCAGTTTACCGCTCCTCCAGATCCCGCGCTTCGCTCGACAATTGTAATAACCCGCCGTCTCACTTCGCGCAAGAGATCCTGTGACTCGCGCAGATAAATGAATCCTCGTGAAATAATATCAGGGGAGCCGCGCACTTTGCCTGTTTGCCGATCAACTACCGCGATAATAACGAACATGCCGTCGCGGGCAAGATTCTGGCGATCCCGCAGCACCACTTCTCCCACATCTCCTATACCCAATCCATCCACCATAACGTAATTGGCGGGGACTTTTGCTTTCTCGATCCCAATCGTGTCTTTCGTGATCTTGATGATATTCCCGTTTTCCGCAACCACCATGCGATTTTCGGAAATCCCCATCCCTTGGGCAAGACGGGCGTGGTTCACGAGCATAGAAAATTGTCCATGCACCGGCAGGAAGAATTTTGGCTGCATCAGTTCGATAATCTGCTTTAACTCTTCCTGATTGGCATGGCCCGAAGCATGAATATCAAGCATTTTGTAATGATACACCAGTGCGCCTTGGCGGTAGAGCTGATCTTTGACATATTGCACCGTTCGTTCGTTTCCCGGGATGACCGAAGAGGAAAAAATAATCGTATCACCCTTTTGGATTTTAAAGAAGCGATGTTCTCCGGTTGCAATGCGCATGAGCACCGCTCTTTCTTCGCCCTGTGCTCCCGTGCCCATGATGGTAAGTTTGTCATCCGCGTATTTCGAAGCATCCTGCGCTTTGATAAGAGTTCCTCGTTTCATCTTGAGATATCCCAAGCGGCGAGCAATCTCAACATTTGTTCTCATGGAATATCCCTCCAGCACTACTCTTCTGCCGTATTTTTCTGACAGAGCAATAATTTGTTGTATTCGGTTCAGTAAAGACGAGAAGGTTGCGGTCAGAATGCGCCCTTGTGCGTTCTTGAAAATCTCATCAAGATTTTCCATGATTGTTTTTTCGGAAAGGGAGTGGTTCGGCTCTTCTGCATTGGTGGAATCGGACATCAAGAGCAGCACCTTTTTTTTGCCGATTGCGGCCAAATGTTCGTAATCAGTCGGCTTGTCGTAGATTGGATTGTCATCGAATTTAAAGTCAGATGTATGCACGATATTGCCGATGGGAGTTCCAATAACAAATCCGAAATTGTCGGCGATATTGTGATTTTGTCGGAAGGGCTCGATCTCAAATGGACCTAAGCGGAATTTTTTCCCATCTTCGATAAGATTAATGCGCATTTTTGGCTGATGCTGAAATTCTTCCTGCCGTTTCAAAATGATGGCCTTCCCAATCTGGCCGGAAAAAAACGGAGGGTTGCCTATTCTTCCCAGATAGTAGGGGATTGCGCCAATGTGGTCGTAATGGCCGTGGGTAATGAGAATTCCCAAAATATCTCTTGATTTTCCCTTGAGACAAGAGATGTTCGGAATGATGTAATCAATGCCGGGCATGTCTTCTTCCGGCATACGAAATCCCATATCGATGATGAGAATTTTTCCCTGCCATTCAATAATCATCATATTGCGACCAACTTCACCTAGCCCTCCGAGAGGGATAATGCGTAGCGATTCTTCAGTTGTTTGTGAGACCATTAAATTATGAGATTAGTTATTCTAGTGGGCGTGGAGGGATTCGAACCCTCAATCCTTGCGGAATACGCTCCTGAAGCGTATGCGTATGCCAGTTCCGCCACACGCCCCCTGATTACTTCCACTGTCTTGCAGTGCGCATGTACCAATTTGCAATTCCAGTAAAACGTTGCGATGGTTCTGCGATGATGCTTTCTTTGATTCCTTGCAGCTCTTTGGGGGTAGCATAGATATAATTCGTGTCATACAGAGTAATCGCAGGGAGATCTTCGAGAAGCATGGTTTGAAGCTTTACGAATTTCTCTTTCCTTTTTGACGGATCACTTTCTTTTCTGGCTTGTTCAAGCAGGGCATCTGCTTCTTTATTTTGATATGCAGAAAGATTAAACCCCGGGTAATCTTTTTGGGAAGAATGCCAAAAAGGCAGGGGATCCGGAAGAATATTCAATATCTCGCCGAAAAGAAGTGTTTGGTATGCCCTTTTGGGAATAACAGTTGTGGTGATATCTTTGAGTGAATACGATTGAATTTCTACTGTAATGCCAAATGTTTCCCATTGATTTTTGATATTCTGGGCTACCGCTTGGAAGGTGGGGTTATCGGGTATCGTGAGCAAGATCTGGAGGACGGGATAGGCATTATTTCCGAAACAAATTTCATTCAGCTTTGCTCTTGTGGCAGGCCCTACTACTCCGTTTCCCTTGGAAAGTCCGGATGGCTTGAGAATATCATTGGCGTATTTTTGCTGAAAGCGCATGACCGCCTCTTTTGTGAGCGCGCCAAATGATCCTGACACGGTACCATCGGGATAAATCTCTTTGTCCTTTGCAAGGCATTCCTGAAGCATTTCTACTGCTGTTCCTTTCGATCCCTCTTTGAGATCTCCTTGAAAAAGCTTGGGAGAGTTTAATTGTACAATTTTCCCATCTTTTTTTCCATAGCCAGAATTACCCAGCAGTTCCAGTGCTTTCTCGAAGTCGGGTTCAGGATTATTTTCTGGCTGGGTTAGCTGGAAGAGATCGGATAAAAGGGGCGATACGACGATTTTTCCGTTCGATCCGAAGATGTCTGCTGCAATTTTATTTCGATCGAGAGCGAGCGCAAGCGCTTTTCGAATTGTTTTATTTTTTATGACATCCTGCCCGGCAGGCGCATCCAAGTTGAAGAATATTGCAAAGTAGCGCGGCAAAGAGTAGATATGGCTGGCAAACCGGGAGGAGTTCGCTTGCGCATTCTTTTCAAAAGGATCCATTGCAAAGCTTGTAATCTGTCCTTGTTCTGCTGCTTTTGTAAGCTCGTCCTGACTTGCATAGAATTTTGCCTTCACTACAGGGATAAAAGGAGCATTGCTATGGTAATAAGGATTTGGTTCAAGCTGTAATTCGCGGATTGCCCCGTTTTCTTTTTCCTGTGTGATTTTGGTGACCACATACGGCCCGCTCCCCACGGGTTTTAAATTCGCATTGCTGGGTCGATAGAAGCTTTCGGGCGTGCTCCCTTCCCAAATATGTTTAGGGATCGGTTTTAAGGTGAGACGCTCCAAAAAAGGAATATAGCTTTCTTTCAATTCCAGTTGAATGCGAAGATCAGAAATTTTTTTTACGGTAACGCCCAGCCAGTTTCTCCGAAGAGGACTTTTATTTTGGGGATCTTGAATCGCTTCGATAGTAAAGATGACGTCATCTGCAGTAATTGGTTTGCCATCGCTCCATCGGAGATTATCTTTGAGTACAAGTTCAATCAGTTTATTTTCTCCCTGCACTTGATAACTTTCAAGCAAATCTGGAGCAAGAATACTTTCTTCGTCGTAGGAAAGCAAACCCGCATAGAGAAGTTGGAGAAGATCTCTGTCTACATCACTGTCATCGGCCACGATCTGATTGGGAGAACGGGGGAATCCGACCATGCCTTCCACGATTTCCCCTCCCTTTGCTGGCGCGATTTGGGTTTGCTGAAGATAAAATTGCCGGACAAGGAAAACCGAAGATCCAATCCATGCCAAGGCGAGTATCAAAAGCAACACCTTTTCTTTTTTCGAAAGAATGGAGAAAAAATGTTTCCACTGGGAAATCGAAGGAAGCCGAAAGGATTTTTGCTTTTGATCGGTATTCACAAGAATTTATATCGCAAGCTGGAGAACCGCAATGGCAAGAAACAAGATTCCGAGAAAAAGAGTCGCAATGAAGAGTTTTTTCTCGATACCTCTTCGGAGGGCATAGGATGTTCCTTCGCCGCCGAACGAAGATCCCAAGGCAGTTCCGCGCTGTTGCAATAGTATAGAGATGATAAGGAAGATTGCAATAGTAAGTTGAGCAATAGAAAGAAGGAGAGAGATATTCATAAAAGAATTTATAGATGTGCGAATTTTTTGAGAAGCCCTATGAATGTCATTGCAAGCCAGATAATGAGAGTGGTCCAGAAAAGCGCGATAATTCCGAGAATATCCAGCGTTGCGGGAGAGAAGAACACGTCGAACAGGATATCGAGCAGCCACAGAATAAGCATGTTGACGAGTATCCCGGACAATCCCAACGTAAGAATGCGGAGAGGAAGCGTAAGGAGCTCGAGAAGAGGCCTAATAAAGGTGTAGAGGATTCCGAGGATGGCTCCCGCGATAAGCAAAAAATACCAAGGTCCCTTAAATTCCACCCCGGGCACGATCAAAAGCGCAAGCCATAACCCCCCAATACTTGCGAGGACATTGAGGACTAAACTCTGAAACATTATTGTAATATATCATGTTCTGGTTTTGGCGTCAATCCCGCACTAGGGTTTTCTTATCAACTCTTTTCTTCGCAATACTCTATGATAGGAAATGGCAAAGCGATGCGCTTCATCGCGGATATGCAGCAAAAGATTGCGGGTTCCTTCGTCGAGATCGCGGAGCAGCGCCGCTTTTTCTTTGTTGGGCAAGAAAAGTTCGTTGTGCTGTTTTGCGAGCGCCGCGACAGGCAAAACGGGTAGTTGGTAGTAAGTAGTTTGTAGGGCAGAGAGAGCGGCTGAAAGTTGCGGTTTGCCCCCGTCTATTATCATGAGATCGGGATATCCCCATTCTTCATGTTTGAGGCGACGGGTCACTAATTCTTTCATCATTGCAAAGTCATTGGGAGTACCAGCAATACGAATTTTGAATTTCCGGTATTGATCCCGAGCCGGCATACCTTTGAAAAACACCACCATCGAGCCAGTTGCAGATGCCCCTTGGATATTTGAAATATCATATGCTTCAATGCGCCGAACAGGATTTCTGGTTGTGAGCAGGGATTGAAGATTCTTTGCGATAGAATCGTAATTCTCATGGCCTTTTTCTTTATTCAAGATTCTGGCATGCGCAATAACTCGTTGTAATGCAAATAACTGATCCCTCAATTCCTTTGCTTTTTCAAAGCGTTCTTCCCTGGCCGCTTTTTTCATTTCTTTCTCGATTGTTTTGAGCACTGATACTCTTTTGCCTTGGAGCACTTGAGTCAATCGTTTGGTATTTTGTTTATATGTTTTCTGATCCGGATTTGGGCCCGGGCAAATGCCGAGGTGACAATATCCGCAAAAAGTTTTTGGATGAGTTTTACCTTGGTAGTAGGGGAATACATGTCGCAGAAGGCGCAGAACTTTTTTTAATGCCTTGCCATCAACGAAAGGCCCAATGTATTGAGTTGGTAGCTGGTAGGTAGTAGTTGGTAGCTTTTTTGGTTGATGCGCGAGAAAAACACGCGGTAAGGATTCTTTGGTAATGGCAACGTAGAAATAGCTTTTATCATCGCGCCACATGACATTGTATTTCGGCTGATATTTTTTGATCAGTTCCGATTCCAACAAAAGAGCGTCGATATCCGATTGTGTTTCGATATATCCGATCTTTGTAATCTGGTTGATAAAAAGATGATCCCGATATGAAGATGCATGGAAATGATTTTTCACGCGGTCGCGCAAATTTGCCGCCTTGCCAATGTACAAGATGGCGTTATTCGCGCACAACGCATACGCCCCCGCTGTTTTAGGGAGTACTTCTTGCCGTTTCTTTTTGAGGAAGGTGAATTTTTCCATGCGCTTTTATTACAATTGATTTTATCTTGATTTTCAAGTATACTATAGCCGAATTATGAGTATTCCAAAGCAAGAGAATGTGATTAAAATACGAGGCGCCCGGGTGCATAACTTAAAGAATATTAATGTTGATATTCCAAAGAATAAATTGGTGGTGATTACTGGGCTTTCGGGTTCGGGCAAGAGCTCGCTCGCGTTTGATACGCTATATGCCGAAGGGCAAAGACGGTATGTGGAGAGTTTATCTGCCTATGCAAGACAATTTTTGGGCGTGATGGATAAACCCGATGTGGACAGTATCGAGGGAATCAGCCCCGCTATTGCCATTGATCAAAGAAAGGGTGCGCATAATCCCCGTTCTACGGTTGGCACAATTACAGAAATTTATGACTATTTGCGACTTTTATTTGCAAGAGTGGGAGTGCCGCATTGTCCTATTTGCAAAAGAGAAGTCAAACGGCAAAGCGTGAGCCAAATTGCCCAGCAATTGATGGAGTTGGAATCGGGGACAGAGATTGCGATTTTGGGCCCGGTTGTGCGCGATCGCAAAGGAGAGCATCGCGCCATTTTGGAAGAAATTCAAAAGGCAGGCTTTGTGCGAGTGAGAATCGACGGAACTCTGTGGCGCGTTGAAGAGGCCCTCGCAACAGATCTTGATCGCAAGAAAAAACATTCCATTGAAGTTGCGGTAGACCGGCTTACGATCGAAAAGAATCTCGACAAACCCCGGCTTGCTGATTCGTTGGAGACCGCTCTAAAGCTTGGGAAGGGACTTGTTTTCATCGATGCCAAATCCAAAGATTCGCATGATCTTATCTTTTCGGAACGATTTGCCTGCGAACATTGCGGAATTAATTTGCCAGATATTGAACCGCGCCTCTTTTCTTTCAATTCTCCCTATGGCGCCTGTTCGGTGTGCCAAGGATTGGGAGAAAAGCTTGAGGTTGATTCAAACCGGGTGATCCCCAATCCGCGCCTCTCTATTGCAGAGGGCGCAATTTTTCCTTGGGCGCATGCCTCGCACAAAATCGGCAGACAGGGGTTCTTTTGGTGGAAACTCGAAGAATTGGCAAAGCAGCAGAATTTTTCTCTGCGAGTGGCTGTCGGAGATCTTCCGAAAGAGAAAATAAATCTCGTGCTTAGAGGAGACGGGGATTTCGAAGGAGTGATCCCATGGCTTGAACGCCGCTACCGCGAAACAGATTCTGAATACGCACGAGAAGAGATTGAGCAGTACATGGTTGAAAAGATTTGCGAAGCATGCAAGGGAAAACGTCTCAAGCCCGAAGCTCTCGCGGTAACAGTGGCAGATCATTCTATCGATCAAATTGTGGAGATGCAATTGAGCCGCACCGCGGAATTTTTCAATGGGTTCGGCAAGGCCTCCTCTTTAAAAGAGCATGAAAAGAAAATTATCCAGCCCATTGTGAAAGAAATTCAAAACCGTCTTCAGTTTCTTTGTGATGTTGGGCTTGAATATCTCACCCTTGATCGCAAGGCAGAAACGCTTTCGGGGGGCGAGGCGCAACGCATCCGTTTGGCAACGCAAATTGGCTCAAAACTTTCTGGCGTTCTTTATATACTGGATGAACCTTCGATCGGATTGCATGCCAGAGATCAGCAGCGGTTGATCAATACGTTGCGCGAACTTCGCGACTTGGGGAATAGCGTTGTGGTGGTGGAACATGATAGTCAGACCATTTCTTCTGCTGATTGGGTAGTTGATATTGGCCCGGGAGCTGGCAAGCACGGGGGAGAAGTATTGTTCGAGGGCACACCTGCGCAGCTGCAAAAAGCTCATACCTTAACAGGAGAATATCTTTCGGGCAAGAAAAAGGTGGAGGTTCCAAGTACGAAGTACGAAATACAAAATACTAAATACTTAACAATCAAAGGAGCAAAAGAACACAACCTGAAAAATATTACGGTAAAAATTCCTTTGGGAAAGTTCGTCTGTCTGACTGGCGTTTCGGGATCCGGCAAAAGTACGCTCGTGAATGATATTTTGGCAAAGGCGCTTCTGAAACATTTCTACAAAGCCAAAGAAGAACCTGGAGCATATACCGCGATCGATGGCATAGAACATTTGAATAAAGTGGTGTTGGTTGATCAGTCGCCCATTGGAAGAACCCCGCGTTCCAATCCTGTAACCTATACCGGAGCGTTTGCTTCGATTCGGGATCTGTTCGTGAAAACAAAGGAGGCGAGAATCCGTGGATACAATGCCGGGAGATTTTCTTTTAACGTGAAGGGAGGGCGATGTGAAGCATGTGAAGGCCAAGGGTTAAAGAAAATCGAAATGTATTTTTTGCCGGATGTGTATGTGGAGTGCGAAGAATGTCACGGTACGCGCTACACCAGAGAGGTGCTCGAGATCGAATACAAGGAAAAGAACATTGCAGAAATTCTCCGTATGACCGTTGAAGAAGCACTCGTATTTTTCAAACACATCCCGTCGCTCTACGCGAAATTAAAAACATTGCACGAGGTTGGATTGGGATATGTGGAATTGGGCCAGCCCGCCCCTTCGCTTTCCGGAGGAGAAGCGCAGCGGGTAAAACTTGCGACCGAACTCTCGCGGCGGGCAACCGGCAGAACCTTATATATTTTGGATGAGCCAACCACCGGGCTTCATTTTGAAGATTGCAAAAAATTATTGCATGTGTTGCGGGAGCTTGCCGATCGGGATAACACAGTATTGGTTATTGAACATAATTTGGATGTAGTGAAAAATGCTGATTGGATTGTTGACCTTGGCCCCGAAGGCGGAGAGAAAGGAGGGGAGATCGTCGCCGAAGGCACGCCCAAAGATATTGTAAAAAATAAAAAGAGCTACACCGGCCAGTATCTCAAGGGCGCATTGTAAGAGGGGGCTTGACAAGGATGGGATGTTCATCTAAATTATAAACAGAAATTAGCAATCAAAGGTCAAAAGTGCTAATGGTATTTTTGTATGACAATTAAACCACTTGCAGATCACATTTTAATTGAACCTCTCAAACAAGAGGAAAAAACAGAAACCGGTATCTTACTTCCAGATACCGCAGAGCGTGAAACTCCCGAACAGGGCAGAGTGCTTGCAGTAGGGCCAGGGAAGAAAACCGACGATGGAAAGGTCGTTCCACTCGATGTGAAAGCTGGCGACGTCGTTCTTTTTACCAAATACGGACCGAACAAAATCAAGGTGGAAGATAAAGAGTATTTGATTGCAAAAGAAGAAGACGTCCTCGCCATTCTTGAATAAATCAGGATTCGAAATTACACAATATATGGCAAAACAAATTTTATTCGGTGAGGAAGCACGTAGAAAGCTTAAAGCCGGCGTTGATAAGGTTGCCAATGCCGTCAAAGTCACCCTTGGCCCTAAGGGCCGCAACGTGGTGCTGGAAGAGGGATTCGGCGCGCCGACCATCACCAATGACGGGGTAACCGTTGCAAAGAAAGTAGAACTGGAAGACAAGATTGAACACGTGGGCGCAGAAGTTGTCAAAGAGGTTGCGTCAAAAGCCAATGAAATGGCAGGCGATGGAACCACCACCGCAACTGTGCTTGCGCAGGCGATCATTACCGAAGGATTAAAAAACGTAACCGCAGGAGCCAATCCCCAGGCATTGCGCCGGGGCCTTGAAAAGGCATGCAAGGAAATTGTAAATCACTTGCGGCAAATTTCTCACCTCATTTCTTCTAAAGAGGAAATGGCGCAGGTTGCAATAATTTCTGCAGAAGATCCGGAATTGGGAAATCTTATTGCCGAAGTCATGCAGGAAGTTGGAAAGGATGGCGTGATTACAGTGGAGGAGTCGCAGACATTTGGAATCCAAAAAGAAATTGTGAAAGGATTGCAGTTCGACAGGGGATATATTTCTCCTTACATGGTTTCTAATGCCGAGCGCATGGAGGCCATTCTTGAGGATCCCTATATTTTGGTTACGGACAAGAAAATTTCTTCGGTGCAGGATATATTGCCGACCTTGGAAGTTGTTGCCAAAACCGGCAAAAAGGACCTGGTCATTATTGCAGAGGATGTGGAAGGGGATGCCTTGGCAACGCTTGTGGTCAATAAACTTCGCGGAATTTTCAACGGTCTCGCCATAAAGGCGCCCGGATTTGGCGATCGCAAAAAAGAAATGCTTGAAGATATTGCAGCAGTAACTGGAGCACAAGTAATTTCAGAAGAGCTTGGCGTCCGTCTCGACAAGATTGAGTTAGGACAGTTGGGAAGCGCGCGAAGAGTGGTTGCAACCAAAGACGACACCACGATTGTCGAAGGAAAGGGGCAAAAAGAAAAAATTGATGCCCGTGTTTCACAGATTCGGACTCTTATTGAGAAAACAACTTCTGATTTTGATAGAGAAAAACTGGAAGAGCGTTTGGCAAAACTTGCCGGCGGAGTTGCGGTGCTCAAGGTTGGGGCCGCAACCGAGGTAGAGCAAAAAGCAAAGCAGCACAAAACCGAGGATGCTTTGGCCGCAACCAAAGCCGCTGTCGAGGAAGGAGTTGTTCCTGGAGGAGGGGTGGCATTGCTGCGGGCAATCAAAGCCCTTGATAATGTGCATCTTGCCGATCCAGAGGAACAGCTTGCGGTTAATCTTCTGCGGAGAGCTCTTGAAGAGCCGATTCGGCAAATCGCAGAGAATGCTGGAAAAGACGGAGCTGTTGTTGCCTCCGAGGTTATGAGGCACGAAGGAGCGTATGGCTACAATGCAGCTACCGATACGTATGAGGATTTGCTCCAAGCGGGAGTAGTTGATCCTACCAAAGTTGTGAGAATAGCATTGGAAAATGCGGTATCGGGCGCTTCAATGCTGGTTACGACCGAAGCAGTGATCGCGGACTTGCCCGAAAAGAATCCGTCAGCTGGCGGACCGCGCATGCCGGCCATGCCCGACGAGTATTAGAACTAAAGAAAAAATCCTTCCCCTAGAAGGGTTTTTTCTTTTCTGGTATCATAAAATAAGAGTAGCTATAACTTAACATACAACTTATATGCAAGCATCTTGGATCATTCTAGGCGTTGTTGTGCTTTTGGTTCTGTGGCTAATTGCCATGTATAATCGTTTGGTTACGCTTCGCAACCGAGCCAAAGAAGCATCTTCTGATATCGATGTGCAGCTAAAGCGTCGCTACGACTTGATTCCAAATCTGGTGAATACGGTCAAAGGGTATGCGGCGCACGAGAAAGAACTTTTTGAGAAAGTGACCGAAGCCCGTGCCCGGGCAATGGGCGCAACTGGAATGCACGACAAGGCAGAGAAAGAAAACATGCTTTCCCAAACATTAAAGAGTTTGTTTGCAGTTGCCGAGGCCTATCCTGATTTAAAAGCATCGGCCAATTTTGTGGAATTGCAGCGGGAATTGCGCGATACCGAAGATAAAATTCAGGCAGCGAGGCGTTTTTACAACACCACCGTGATGGCTTTGAATACCAGTATTGAAAGCTTTCCAATCAATCTCATGGCCGGTATGTTCGGATTCAAGAAGGAGGAGTTTTTCGAGATCGAAGAACCAGCCCAGCGCGCCACGCCGCAAGTCAAGTTTTAGTATGGCCAATCTGTATGCCAATAAAGAATCCAACATCTTCAAGACGTGGGTTTATCTCGCGGGATTTTTTCTTTTTGTCATTGGATTGGGATGGCTATTAAGTTATACATTTCAGAATCCATCTATTCTTGTTTTCGCAGTGGTGTTGAGCATTGTAATGAGCATCGGGTCTTATTGGTATTCCGATAAGATCGTGTTGGCAATAAGCAAGGCCAAGAAAATTGAAAAGCAGGATAATCCTGAACTGTATCGCATTGTAGAGAATCTTTCTATTACCGCAGGGCTGCCCGCACCAAAAATTTATATCATTGAAGATCGCCAGCCCAATGCTTTTGCCACTGGTCGCAATGCCCAGCACGCGGTTGTCGCGGCAACCACGGCATTGCTCGAACGGTTAGACCGGGTGGAATTGGAAGGGGTTCTTGCGCACGAACTTTCTCATATCGGCAACAGAGATATGCTTGTTTCCACCATTGTTGTGGTGTTGGTGGGAGTTGTGGTGCTGATGGCCGATTTCTTTTTTCGGATTACTTTCTGGGGTGGGCTTGGCGGCAGGGATCGCGACAGGGAAGGAGGGCAATTGCGCGGAATTTTAATTCTTGTATCGCTTGTGGCTATCATTGTTGCTCCCATCTTGGCTCAGCTTATGAAGCTTGCAATTTCACGCAAGCGCGAGTTTCTTGCAGATGCTTCGGGCGCTTTGCTTACCCGCCATCCAGAAGGATTGGCTCGCGCTTTAGAAAAAATTGCGGCCGACCCTCACGAGCTACGAAGCGCCAATGACGCCACAGCCCATTTGTATCTCGTGAATCCTTTTCGAAACAAAGAAAGGATAAGTTGGATTCATAAATTGTTCATGACCCACCCGCCCGTGGAAGAGCGCATCGCCGCCCTGCGCGGAATGAGTATTTAGTATCTTTATGAGATGTCCTTTGTGCAAAATAAAATTGGAGCAGGCAATTATTGCAAATGTGGCGGTTGATTACTGCCCGCGTTGCTATGGTCTTTGGTTTGAAGAGGATGAGTTGCAGTTTGCAAAAGACGAAAAAGACCGGAGTTTTCGCTGGCTCGACTTTGATTTATGGAGAGATGAAACCAAATTCCGCATTTCTCCTGCGCAAAAATTCTGCCCCAAAGATCGCATGCCCTTATACGAAACAGCGTATGGTGACTCGCAGATCAAAATCGATGTATGCAATCTATGCTACGGAGTATGGCTTGATAGGGGAGAGTTCAAGGAATTGATTGCGTATATTAAGGAAAAAGCAGAGCACGAAGTGCTCTATCGTTACCTCAACAATGTGGTCGCGGAAATTTGGGAAGTATTTTCCGGACCAGAAATACTCAAAGAAGAGGTGCTCGATGTCCTTGCGATTGTAAAGCTTTTGCGGTATAAGTTTCTTGCGCAGCACCCAACACTTTCAAAGATTCTCACCTCGCTCCCGAGGTAAATGGTGGGGTCGCATAGCGGCCTAGTGCGCCTGCTTGGAGAGCAGGTATACCGAAAGGTATCGTGGGTTCAAATCCCACCCCCACCGCCAAAATTGAAAATCGGAATTGGAAGAAGCAAGCTCGCGGCGCGGGACGTGCCGCTCGGCTAGGATTTGAAAGGGTTTTTTTGGCGAAAAGGAAAAGGATTTATCAATAAGGGCATAAGAAATTTTTTAAAAAAGTTCAAAAGCATCATCAGTATGAACCAAAACAGTTTTATAAAATTTATACTTATTGGCATTGTGGTCATTTTGATAGTGATTGGTGTTTACTTTGTAACTACTCAAACCAGAGATTCAGAACAGTTTGACCCGACGATTAAAGCTGCGGCTGATAGTTATGTAATAAGCTTGGTGGGAAACTCAGAGTTTCAAAAGAACTATGAATTTGATTACGAAAAATCGGAAAAGTTTCGTGATACTGATCAGGCAGGCGGTTCTTACCTCCGCTACAAATTTCTTCCTGCCGAGAAATATGGGGGATCTGAATTTCTTTTCTTCTACACATTTACAAACAATCAGGTAGAGATAGCAAATAACGACGTTCCTTTAACTTTGCCCAGTTGTGAAAAAGATAAAAATCAATGTGACTTCAAACTTTCCCCTGAAGAATTAAAGGAAATTGCCAGACGAGAAAATCTCAACGATCAATATTTTGAATTGGTCATGTATAACGACGAAATTGTTGCAGAGATTAGCTATTGTAATCTGGAAACTGGGGCGAATCGCAGGAAAATTTATGTTGATTTACAAGACGGGACTATTTTGTGGGACGGACCCAATAGTGAGTGTCAGGGAATTATCTAAAAATTTGCCGCCAAAGAAAAACTTGAAATCGTCCTTTCCGCTCCGGTTCAAGGCGAGGCGGGCGGAAGGGGGGTGTGGGGGGAATTCCGCCCGCCGAGCCCAGCCAGTTCCGTTCGGATATTTTCAAACAGACACCGCCAGTTGTCTAAGTTAGAATCGAGATAAAGCTCAAGTCAATATCCGTTGAGATCGGTATATTTTTGAGTTTAGAGAAGGCCAATGGATGGCCTTTTTCGTTTTGATTGAAGAAATACAAAGTTACAGATTTGGTTGGCACGTTCGTCCTCTAATTAAAAGGCGCGTAAAGGTCGAATATCTAAATTACTTACGAATGTATATGCAAAACAAAGAAAACGCGATCAGCCATTTGCGTACGCACGCGACCTATCCTGCAAGCAGGGAAGAGCTAGTCGCTCACTGCAATAATCTCTCCGATTTTTCTGACAAAGATAAGAAAGAATTTTCAGAGAAGCTGCCCGAGGGAACCTATAATTCTGCCGACGACGTGATCGAGGCGCTTGGCTGGTGAATGAGAAGGAAAGGCGGCGAGACGTGAGTCCCGCTGCCTTTTATTTTTCTGATGTGCTACAATACATACATATGAGTAATACTCGAATTGTGGAGTGGGTGCTGCGCATTGCGGTAGCCGGTGAGTTTGTCGGGCACGGCGTTTTTGCCTTGCAAGGGAAGGAGGCATGGATTAAATGGATCCAGGAGCTTCTTCGCGTAGAAGTCGGAACCGCAGCAACATTGCTTACATTAGTTGGTTTACTGGATTTGTCGGTAGCATTGATCGTTTTGGTAAGACCAGTGAAGGCAGCATTGCTTTGGGCTGTAATCTGGGGATTCTGGACAGCGCTTTTGCGTCCAGTGGTTGGAGAGCCGATTTGGGATTTTGTTGAGCGTTGGGCAAACTGGGGCGCGCCTTTGGCATTGCTGCTTATACTCGGTTGGCCAAAGAATTGGAAGGAATGGTTGGTGTAGGAATTTGCTCCAAGCACAAGAATTTCGTATAATAGAATAATTGGGAGGTTTTACAAGTTGAGCTCTTCGTGCTATAGTGAATGGCCTTGGAGTGCAGCTTTTTTTATGGCAAATAATAACCAGAAAAAGGGGAATTCTTCCCATAAGCAGTTGAAGGTACTGTTCGTTGTTTCGGAAGCATATCCCTATGCGTCAGTTGGAGGCCTTGGAATGGCCATTTTTTCATTGACAAGAGCTCTGAAAAAGGAGGGGCTTGACGTTCGGATTTTTATGCCCAAATACGGGCAGATCGACGAGAAGAAATATCGTTTGAAAATGTTGCTCGAGGGATTACAAGTTCCTACGGATGACCCAGCCGAAGGAAAGGAATCGCTCGTTTGCAATGTTAAGCAGTACGCAAAGCGGAAATCCGATCCGATGGTTTACTTCTTGGAAAACATGGAGTATTACGAGAAGCGCTCCAATGTCTACGGCTATTCTGATGACCCCATACGTTTTGTGCTTCTTTCGCGCGGGGCCTTGGAATTTTTGCGGCAATCCGATTGGGTGCCCGACGTGATTAATTGCGCGGATTGGCATACCGGTGCCCTCCCGAATTATTTGAAAACAAGCTATAGTAATGACCCTGTTCTGGGCGGCATCAAAACTGTTTTTTCGATTCATAATCTCTATCATCAAGGAGTATTTGATCATCGCTTTGTTTCTGAACTTGACGCAGACGACGGAAGATCGCCCATCGCCTCTTTTTTCGCAGAGCGTCTTTTAAAGCAGAATTTTGTGAAGCGGGGTATTTTGTATTCTGACCTTGTGAATACGGTATCTGAAACCTATGCCAAAGAAATTCTTACCAAAGAATATGGCGAGGGCTTGGAGGATCTGCTGCAGGAAGTGCGCACAAAAGTATTCGGCATTTTGAATGGTCTGGACCACAAGGAATTGAACCCGGCGACCGATCCATCTCTTGTCAAGAACTTTACCATAAGGAATCTCAAGGATCGTGTGGAGAATAAACTCCATTTGCAAAAAGAATTTAACCTTGATATGGGCGAAGATATTCCTGTTTTGGGTATGGTTGGCAGATTGTACGAGCAAAAGGGGATTGATCTGCTGTTTCCGATTCTTGAAGTTCTGCTTGCCGAACATATGATTGAATTTGTGGTGGTGGGCGGAGGGGAGCCGGAATACCGCACTTTTTTTGAAGAACTCAATAAAAAATTTCCTCATCGGGTAGGGACCCATTTGATGTCCGACGTGACCTTGGCCCGGCATGTTTTTGCGGGAAGCGATTTATTCTTGATGCCATCCAAATTTGAGCCGTGCGGCATTACCCAAATGGAAGCAATGCGCTACGGAGCAATTCCTGTGGTGCGCGAGACCGGAGGATTGGCTGACACCGTAGAGAACTTTGACCCTATCAGAAATACCGGCACCGGGTTTACCTTTGAGGAATTCCATTCCTATGCGTTTTTTGGTGCGATTGTACGGGGGTTGGAAACCTATAAATACAAAAAAACATGGGAAAGATTGGTTCGAAGAGCAATGAAAGCTGACTTCTCATGGAATACTTCTGCAAAAAGGTATATCGAACTTTATCAAAGAGCGTGCACACTATGATTTGGGCAAATTTTCTTCATATCTATCAGCCATCAAACCAGAAGCCAAAAATTTTGGAAAAAGTTGTTCATGAAAGTTACCGCAAAATCATTCAGGAGCTTCAGCGCACTCCTGATGCAAAACTTACACTCAATATCAATGCCGGGCTTACGGAACTATTAGCAAAGCATGGATTCAATGATGTGATCGAAAACCTGCGGAGTTTGGCAAAAGCAGGGCAGCTTGAATTTACGGGCAGCGCGAAATATCACGCATTTTTGCCCAAACTCCCCAAAGAAGAAATTATCCGCCAGATTCATCTGAATCAGCAGACAAATCAGAAGTATTTTGGAGACGCGTATCAACCCATGGGATTCTTTCCTCCGGAAATGGCCTTTACCAAAGACATTGCAAAGATTATCCGCGATTTGGGATACAAATGGATGCTTGCCGACGAGGCATCGTATCCCGGAGAAAATCCCGATTATTCAAAGATTTACACCATTGAGGGGCTTGGTGATTTCACTGTTTTTTTCCGGGAGCGGGAAACCTCTTTCAAAATTCTTTCTGCGCAATTGGGCTCCGGCCCCATGCTGCTTGCGAATTTGGGGCCGCGACTGCAAAAAAATGAGTATCTGCTTACTGCAATGGACGGAGAAACGTTCGGGCATCACCGGCCCGGGCTCGAAAAACTTCTCTTTGATATTTACCAATCAAAAGAACTTCCCACCGCAACCATTTCAGAATTGTTGGGAAAGCATTCGTTCGAAAAAACGGCATGCGATCCGATTCCCGCGTCATGGGCTTTGATGCACAAAGATATTGCGCGTAATCTTCCTTTTTCCCGCTGGTACAATCCCAAAAACGCAATTCATCGCATGCAGTGGCAACTTACCGCTCTTGCGATTGGTGAAGCGAAAAAAGCAAAGGAGAAAGGAAAACCGTATCAAAAAGCACGGGCCTTGCTCGACAAGGCCTTGCATTCGGATCAATATTGGTGGGCTTCGGCAAAGCCATGGTGGAGTTTGGAAATTTTGGAAAAGGGGGCAAAAGAACTGCTCGAGGTCGTTTTGATTCTCGAAGGGAAAAATATCCAATCAGCAAAGAAAGCCCAGGAGTTGTATAAAAATATTGTGTTTACGGCGCTTGACTGGCAAAGGAATGGGATAGTGGAAGATTTGGTCAAAGAGCACTACGACGAGGAGGTCTCGATGCGCCTTGATACCTCGGCCCCATACGTTCCTCCTGAAGAATTTGATAAAATTATCGAGCACTTGCGCAAGCAAATGTTGGAATGCGCGCAATCAGAAGAGTATGAAAAGGCAGCGCAATTTCGCGATCGCATCACCGAGTTGAAAGGAAAAAGAAAAGAAGCAACATCAAAAGTATAAATTGATTAGTTGCGAATCGGCTTTCTTGGTGCATGTTTTCGGAGACACGCATAATTTCTTGCTAGAAATTTGCTCTTTTCCCTGCCTGCCGGCAGGCAGGTCGCGCCGTCGCGCTGCTAAGGGTCTCCTCAAACATGCACCTTCGACGCCGCTTCGTAATCTTTATTAAAAAGCATTCATGCAGGAAGCGCGTTTGAAAATTTTGTTCGCGGCTTCCGAATGTACTCCCATCGCAAAGGTTGGGGGCCTTGGCGATGTGATTGGCGCGCTTCCAAAAGCTCTTGCCACGTTTGACGTGGCCCTTGCCAAAGAAGGGTGCGACGTACGGATTGTTCTTCCAAAATACCGCGAAATCGATCTTACTAAAGAAAAAGTTGAGCATATTTCTTCTTTTTCTTATCGCGGCGAGGAAATCAAAGTATACCGAGGGACTCTTCCCGGCAGCTCGGTGCCATTGTATCTTTTGGAAAACGAGCGCTATTTTGGCGAAAACGGAATTTATTTTGAGCGAACCGCGTTTGTGGGATCGTGGAAAGAAATTGCGCGTTTTTTATTTTTCTCCGAACTTGTTGGCGAATTTCTGCCATCTGTTCAATGGACTCCCGATATTGTTCATTGCAATGATTGGCATACCGCAGCAATTCCGTATTTTTTGAAACGCAAAGGAATAGAAGCAAAGACCCTGCTCACAATTCATAATCTTGCCAATCAGGGCAAATGGGATGAGCAGCAAATCCGCGAATTTCTCCAAATAACCAATGAACAGGAATTTCCCCAAGGAAATATTTTGCGGCAAGGGATTATTTCTGCGGATCTTTTGAATACCGTGAGCCCATCGTATGCCAAAGAAATCCTCACCAAAGAATATGGTGAAGGATTGGAAGATATTCTTCGACCAAGGAAAAAAGATTTATTCGGTATTGTGAATGGTATTGACGTAGAAAGATTCAACCCTGCAACCGACCCTGATTTGAAGAGCAAGTATTCTTTGAAAAATCCAGAATTAAAGAAAGAAAATAAGAGATATCTTCAGCAAATTATCGGCCTTCCCGTTGACAGTTCCATGCCCTTATTTGGTTTTATCGGAAGGTTGACCTCTCAAAAAGGAATTGATCTGATTTTAGAGACCATTCCCTTTTTACGAGAAACCAATTGCCAGCTGGCAGTGTTAGGAGTAGGAGGAAAAGAATACGAGGATGGGCTTGAAACTGCCGCGAAAAATTTTCCACAGAATATTTCGTCTCATATCAAGTTCGATGCGGTGCTGGCGCAGCAAATCTATGCAGGAGTTGATTTCTTTCTTATGCCATCGAAATTTGAACCCTGCGGGCTTGGCCAGATGATTGCGATGCGCTATGGAACAATCCCCATTGTGCGTAAGACCGGCGGGCTTGGAGATACGGTGGAACATGGCAAGACAGGGATTCTTTTTGAAGAGTATAATTCCCAGCAATTATTGAGCGCGCTCAAAAAGGCATTGGAGCTATACCGAAATGAAAAAAAGATGCAGAATATGATTGCTTGCGCCATGAATCAGGATTTTTCATGGCAAAAATCAGCAAAAAAATATCTTCAGCTTTATCAAAAGCTTTATGCTCTCTCCCATTGAAGAAATTAAAAATCGGCTTGATATTTTGGCTGTAGTAAAGGAATATGTTCAGCTGCAAAAGGCCGGAGCAAATTATCGGGCGCTTTGCCCGTTTCATTCAGAGAAAGGCCCATCTTTTTTTGTGTCGCCGGGACGGCAGACCTGGAAATGCTTCGGATGCGGATTGGGAGGCGATGTTTTTCAATTTATCATGCAGATCGAGGGAATTGAATTTGGCGATGCTTTGCGATTGCTTGCGCAAAAGGCAGGGGTCGAATTGCCCCAAAGAGATCCCGCATTTATGCAATGGGAAACCGAACGCAAGCGATTGCTCGAACTGATGGAGCTTGCAACGCAATTTTTTGAAAAGCAGCTCGAGGGTTCCCAAATAGGGGAGGAGGCAACGAATTATCTTATGGGCGAGCGCGGGCTAACCAAAGAGAGTATTGCCAAATGGAGAGTGGGGTATGCTCCGGAAAGCGCCAATTCTTTATTTTCTTTTCTTTCCTCACGCGGATTTAGAGAACAGGAAATCGGCAGAGCAGGACTCTTGGTGCGTTCGGAGGGGCAGACCTATGACCGGTTCCGCAGCCGCATTATGTTTCCGATTTTTGATTTGCATTCTGCGACCGTGGGGTTTGGCGGAAGAATTTTTGGCAAAAAAGCAGATGCGGATCTTGCCAAATACATTAATACTTCCAACACTCCTTTGTATGATAAAAGCAAAATTCTCTATGGATTGGATAAGGCGAAACTCGCGATTCGAAGAAATGATTTTTGCGTGCTGGTCGAGGGATACTTTGATGTGATTTTGGTTTCTCAAGCAGGTACAGAAAATGTGGTTGCTGCGTCAGGAACCGCTCTCACCGATGAGCATGTGAAAGTATTGAAACGCTATTCTGAAAACCTCTTCGCTTCTTTTGATGGAGATGCGGCCGGGGAATCGGCAACGAAAAAGGGCATTGACCGGGCTTTGGGTGCGGGTTTTCGGATCAAAGTGGTATTGATGCCTCCGCCGAAAGATCCTGCTGATGTTGTGAAAGAGAATTCAGAGCAGTGGAAAGAACTTTTGCAACATGCAAAATCAATTTCCGATTTTTATTTCGAAACGACCTTTGCAAAATTTGATAAGCATACTTCCGAAGGGCAAAACGCCATTGCCAAGACCATTCTCCCCGTTATTAAAAAATTGCAGAGCAGGGTTGAGCAGGATTTTTGGATCAGGCGTCTGGCAGAGGAGCTTTGCGCAAGAGAAGAAAGCGTGCGCGAAGAACTCTCCAAAATTAAAAATGAGGATGATATTATCCGACGTTCTTCTGTCGCGAAGGTGGGGGCCGTGGAGATGAAATCAAGAAAAGAACTTCTGGAGGAGCAAATTGTTTTCCTTTTATTCCGCACGCCAGAGAATGTACAGCAATTCGCCCCGCAAGCGATGGAACTGGTTTCTCCAGCTACACGAGAGATTATTGCAGCAATGCAAAAGAATCCCCAGCTTGATTTTTCCCTTTTTGGAAACATGCTTTCGAAAGAGAGCGTCGAATATCTAAGGGGTCTTACCTTCCAAGCAGATATGGAAGAGGGGGAATCGGAAGGAGAAAAGGAACTACAGAGTTGCCTAAAGGAGTTAAAAGCGTTATATACAAGAGAACGGCTCAGCGTCATTTCTCGCGAGATTAAGCAGGCAGAAAAAGAGCAGGATCATCAAAAATTGCAACAGCTCATGCAGGAATTTCATCATTTGAGTACAGAGCTTCATTTATTAAACTAACAAAATTAGAAACTCCAAAGAAAAATGCCAAAAAGTCTTATCGCAAAAAGAAATCAGAAAATGCGACCGGGAAGGAGGGGAACAGTCGCTCTTTCCAAGGTGGGGCGCGCGTCGAGAAAAATTCGCGTGATCAGGAAAGCGCCGAAAAGAAGGAGAGGAAGCAAGGTTTTTACCGAAGAAAAGATTCGGGAATTAATTGATCGGGTAAAGCCGCGGGGTTTCGTTATCTTTTCAGAAATTCTGTATCAGTTTCCTAATCCAGAAAAAGATGTGCAAGGTCTTGATGAGCTTTTCGGGATTTTGGAAAAAGAAGGGATTCGCGTGGAAGAAGTACGCGAATATATCGATGTTACAAAACAGGAGGCAAAAAAGCCGACAGAAGAGGGGCCGCTTGATCCGGTGCAGATGTATCTTAAAGAAATTGGAAAAATTTCTTTCGTTACCGCAGAGCAAGAGCGTGAGCTTGCAAAACGCATTGAGCGGGGCGATGAAGAAGCGAAGAAACAATTGGCGCGGGCAAATCTTCGGCTCGTGGTATCCATTGCAAAAAAATATGTGGGACGCACGCCTCACCTTACCCTTCTCGACCTTATTCAGGAGGGGAATTTAGGATTATTCCGCGCGGTTGAAAAATTTGACTGGCGCAAAGGGTATAAATTTTCAACCTATGCCACATGGTGGATTCGTCAGGCAATTACCAGAGCGTTAGCGGATCAGGCAAGAACTATTCGTATTCCGGTGCACATGATCGAAACCATTTCCAAATATACGCAGGTGCGCAAACGCTTGCTTCAGGATTTGGGCAGGGAGCCATTGGCAGAAGAAATTGCAGCAGAAATGGGATTGGAAGTGAGCAAGGTTCGGCAGATTCAAAAAATTTCGCAGGAAACCGTATCGCTCGAAACGCCGGTGGGGGAGGATGAGGAAGACAGTATTTTGGCAGAGTTCGTGGAGGATGAAAAAGTTGCCCCTCCCTCGGTTGAGGCAGCTCGCAATCTTTTGCGCGAACGCATCCAGGAAATTCTTGTTGATTTGAGTCCGCGGGAACAAAAAATTCTTGCGATGCGTTTTGGTTTGGATGACGGCATCACCCATACCCTGGAAGAGGTGGGGACAGAGTTTGGCGTGACCAGAGAGCGTATCCGTCAGATCGAAGCCAAGGCCCTCGAAAAAATCCGCGAACACCGGTCTCTTCGTAAACTCCGCGGATACTAGTTGAAAGGATCGCAGGAATCTGTTATCTTATATTTGATATTTATTGAGCAATATATTCCGCGGTAGCTCAATGGTAGAGCAGCTGGCTGTTAACCAGTTGGTTGTAGGTCCGAGTCCTACCCGCGGAGCCGTTTGACACTTTTCTTTGGTAAGTTATCATAAGCTATATGTTAACTTCAGAAGATATTCAAAAACTCCTTGAGGTTTTAGCAACCAAAGAGGATGTTGCAGAGATAAAAACAGAACTTCTCGATCTTAAGGAAACGGTGCATGAGTTAATCATTGCAATAGATCGGTTGGCAAAGGCGGTAGATGATCTGCGGATAGAATATGCCGCTGTAGTTATGAAAGTGGACAGGCACGAAAAGTGGTTTCACCAGATTGCAGAGAAGCTCGGCATTAAGTTGGAGTATTAATTTCTCTCTATTTTGGATGCAAAGGACCTGCTTTGCCGAATTCTAGAAGGGAAGGCGATTTTTTGATAGAACACTTGATTTTTATGCATTAGGATTGGTATAAAATTACAGCTCATAAAATACTAAAAAACAGAGCAAGGATGGTTTTACATCGGTGGCCCTTCTGTTCAGCCAGAATAGAAGGGCTTTTTATTTTAACTTTCCATCAAACTGGTTCGAACGGACTTCAGCAGCGTGAGCCATGAGATGAATGTTTTGGTTCATTTTTCGTGGCTGATCCGCGCGATAAATCAAAGATTTATTTTGCAAAGAAAAGCAGGCTACACGTGCCCGCCCTCGCCTCTGCGAAAGGCAAAGGAGGGGGGAGCTTTTCCTTGAAAAAAGCCTAAAAATGTGGAAATGTGGGATGGTAGTCAAGACGTTGGGAAGGAGGTTGCTCATGCCGGCGAAAACAATTTTGCTCCGTTGCGTGGACCCCCGGTTTGAGGGAGAGTGGGCTCTCCCCATTCAGGAAGTTGTAGGTGCCCACTATAGCTTTACGGAATTCGGAGGAGTGGATCCGCTTGGAGAAAGCGGATTGCAGATACTTTTCCAAAAGATCGAGACGCTTTTGGAGCTTGACCCCACCATTGAGCGTTTGATTATTTCCTATCACTGGGATTGCGCCTGGTGTAAGGCGCAACAGATAGGAGAGGAAGTTCAGTTGCGTCGTGCGCGCCGGCTTCAGATGAAAATTCTTCAGAGATTCCACGCGCTCCTCTCCCATGTGGCGCACGTAGGTGAGGGAGGGACAACAACCTTGCTCTAGAAGAAATTGCTCACAGATCCAAGCCAACCGCCATGCCCCGTTGAGCAGCAAGCTCTTCGGGGCCTTACTTTTCGAAGGGCGGTTTTTTTGCTTGTTCTGAGTTTGTTGAAGGAGTATAATAAAAATATGTATAACTGGTCTGTAGACGAGGAGAAACTAAAGAATAATCCGGAAAAGTACGCCATTTGGAAACTTGAGCAGATGGTAAATTTCGGATTGAATGGGAAAAAAATAAGCGAAAAAGAGCTAAAAAAATATTGGGACAAGCTTCGTCTTGATCCCGCCAGAAAGCGATTTCTAGAACTCCTTTTGCATGAGTAAGGGAATTCTTACGAAAACACAGCAGGTGCTTTTAGAGAGGATTGGGGAGAACGCATTTCTCTCGCAGAAATTTTATCTAACTGGCGGCACGGCGCTTGCCGCTTTTTATTTAAGGCATCGCTATTCAGAAGACCTTGATTTTTTTTCCGAAGAAGAGATCAATATCATGCAGCTGGACGTGGCCCTCAAGGAATTGCAGAAGAAGCGAGGAAGCTCAAAGGGGAAGTGTTTGAGTAAGTGATTTTGACTACTCCATTAGATTTTTGGGGGTCGGTATCTACGCCTTTTCATTTTGTATCATTCTGCTTGCGATGAGCTTTTCTCTTCCTAGTTGATTGAGGATGCGGAAGGTGTCTGCCTGGCGGTTGATGGAGTGCAGCACGACGACGACGATAGCGTCCCCGTTGACATTAAAGACCGCAGCTAACGTTTGCCTGGCTTCGGGGAGGTAGCCGGCTTTTCCGCCAATAAACGCAGGAAGAGGATAGAAATTATTTACATTTTGGAATTTAAGCTTTCTTCCTGTTGCATCGGGAAGCCAGAAGTTATTATCTCTCGTGATGCTCAAAATTTCAGGATGATATCCGCGGATATACGAAATGAGTTTGGCGAGATCTGAAGCCGTGGAGAGGTTTGCTAGGTTCAATCCGTGGGTGTCATAAAAAACAGTATTTGACATGCCCAGCTCTTTTGCTTTTTGGTTCATGAGATTCGTAAATTTTTCTTTTCCCACAGCATACGCTAACGCTTCGGCAGCGTCGTTTGTAGATTGAATAAGGCTGGCTTTGAGAAGATTTTCCGCGCCGACCGTAAGGCCCCGAAAAAGGGAGGGGCTGGATCCTAAGGGCTTGAGCATTTCTTCTGTGAGCGTTATGGTTTGGGTCTTGTCAATGTTTTCAAGAGCAACCACGGCATTCATGAGTTTGGCAACAGAAGCTATGGGATATGGCTGGTTTTGGTTTTTTTCTAAAACAACCGAATAATCAGAAAGGTTTACTGCAAGGTATGATTGCGCAGTAATTCCTGCGGGATCGCTGGCGGACTGGAGATTTGCAAGGAGCATCTGCAAAAGCGAAACTTCCTGTTTGAGGATTTCGATTTGCTGAAGTAGCAGGTCTTTTTCTGTTTGGGTAATAGCTTGGGCCGTTTTCGGCATAAGAGACAGAAAAAAGAGAAGCAAGAGAGAACATAAGAGAAAAAATCTTTTGTATCGCATGCGTTTATTGTACCAGAACGTTTGAATGATTGAAATTCGCCCGGCGGAATTGCTGCAGTGAAAAAAAAGAGCAGTGCGCTGCGTCTTTTTCCGTAGTTGAACGCTACGGCTATGTTTTTCTTTTTGACGGCAGCGTTAATGTTGTGCTATAAAAAAAATCCTGCTGGAGAACGGAAATCAGACAGAAAGGAGGCAGAGATGATTTATAGATTGCATCGTCCCAACGGCATTCCCTACAGTCGTTGGCGGATCGAGGAGTTTGCTGAACGGATTACCATGGAGATTCAGAAGGGTGGTTCGGTTATGCTTCTTCCGCGGGACGAACCCTACCCTTTGACGTCTGGATTTGATCCAGGAACAGGAGAATTCTGCCTTCATGAAATAGTACCTCTCATGGAGGGCGGCGGGTTTTTTAGCATCATTACCATACCTTTTTCGGGGAAAAGGTCATCTCGTGGATGTCCCCTTTATCTTCCGGGGGAAGGGGCAACAAGAAAAAGACGGATTGTTCTCCCGGATGATCGCCATTTCGTCACAGTGGCGGTCGCGACAGATGACCCCGACAATCTGCTGGTAGTAGAGTTTATTTACTACCACCCGGAAATCCCCGTAGCTCATTCGGGGTTTACGTTCTCTCTCAACTAGTCGTGGAGTGCGCGCCCCAAACCCCCGGATAGATTCTTTCTATCCGGGGCATTTATTTTTCGTAATTAATAACGGCTTGATTTTTGGGTGAAATGTGATAAGCAAGAAGTAGCTCAAAGTAACTCTTCGTATATTCGTGATTAAAAATCGAAGGGAGGAGAAACTTGATTTGGCTACTACGGTTCGGATTGCTTTTTGGTCTTGTTGCTCTTTTGTTGTCTTGTGGGAGTGTTTCAACGGTGAAGGTTACTTACCCGGCTAGAGGAGAACAATGGGATGAAATTGGAAGGCCTGTTGCGTGGGAAGTAGGAAAGGGAGTAAAGCGGGTCAACATTGCCCTTGAGGATTGGCGAGATCCCGCTTCTCCTGCGATTCAGACGACAGTTGCTTCTGCCGGAGTGCGGGCCGAACCTTTCAAGGGAACGTATCCATTCACCTGGATTCTTGATGAAGGAGTAGCGGTTGAGAATTCCGGCCATTACGCAATCACGGCCATAAAAGATTTATGGCCTGATGTTCAGCCCGGAGATCGTTTCCGGATCCGGGTGTGGGACGCAGACGGGGGCGAAAACCCCGCGGAAGGTAGGAGC
The DNA here is from genome assembly GCA_016186115.1 of Candidatus Wildermuthbacteria bacterium. GTDB lineage: Bacteria > Patescibacteriota > Minisyncoccia > Minisyncoccales > UBA10102 > JACPMK01. The sequence goes on along the minus strand of JACPMK010000002.1, from coordinate 291,353 downwards.
GATTATTTTAGCATCGTTTTTAACCGATGAGTAATGAGGGAAGCTAAGTCGCCATTCTTTCTATGAGCATGGCGACTTTTATTTTTCCATTATCCCAGCGTTGATCTTCTTATTCTTGCTATCGCAGTTTTAAGGAGATACGTTTCTGGCTGGTGCCGTGCCTTAGCGACTTTTTACTGGAAAAATGAGGAGAAATGGAGTATGGTGGAGTAATTCTATGGAGGAACCTCTCTATAAGCCAAGAGAAGTGGAAATTGGAGTAACCCCTCCAAAAGGGCAGGTTTTGCGCGAGACAGACTCGCGCATTTTGATTGACCGCAAATTGCGTGAGGCCTTTTGGAATATCGAAGACAAAAACCAAGTTTCCACGGAAGCCGAAGCAGCAAAAGGCCGGGCCGACTATATTCTTCGTGATAGTCGAGGCAGAAGCATTGCCATTATAGAAGCGAAACGTTTTTCGGTGGATCCCGTGGCTGCAAAACAACAAGCGTTGGAATATGCCGAAGCCACGAACACTGATTTTATTTTTCTTTCTAACGGAGAAGATATTTATTTTTGGGACTACAAATATAGGCCCGAACAAAAGGTAGCAACTTTTTTCTCGCAACGAGATCTCGAAAAACTGCAAACACAGCGGTTAGAGCAAAAGCCGGTTTCAGCAATTCCCATACCAGAAAAATATTTCAAAGGAGGGGAATGGCGAGAGCCTCGACAGTACCAAAAGGAAGCTATGATTGTCATGGATAAATCGCTTGAAAACGGCAAACGTAAAATGCTTTTGCTTATGGCGACCGGTACCGGGAAAACAGATACTGTTGCCCTGTACCTCAAACGTCTTTTTGAGGCAGGAGTTGCCCGGCGAGTTCTATTTCTTGTAGATCGAATCGATCTCGGCCAGCAGGCGCAAGACGCTTTCGGCGACATTCTTGCCGATTATCCATCAAAACTTTTGTACGGCGGGCGGGAAAGCGACGAATCCTCTATTATTATCTCCACGCTCCCTACGATATATTCCCAACTTTCAAACTTTACGAGTGGATACTTTGACGTTGTCGTTTCAGACGAAGCGCATCGCGGCATTTACGGCATTTACAATGCTGTCCTTTCGCACTTTGACGCTATCCGCATTGGGCTTACCGCCACACCCTCCATACTTATTAACCACAACACCTACAAGCTTTTTGACTGCTGGGATGAAAGAAAAGAGCGAGGAGAACCCACTTTTACCTATGGCATTCGCAGGGGTATCAAAGAAGGCTATTTGGCGGGTTACGATATTGTCCGTATCGAGACAAAGCTATCTCTTGAAGGCGTAGAATATGAAAACGAAGATTATAATCCAGAAGACTTGGAAAGGCGAATTAACATTCCAGCCCGCAACGAACAGATTGCAAAAGCATATCGACAAGAAGAGGAAAGCCGGGGAGATGGCAAGCTTCGCAAGGCCATTGTGTTTGCCGTAACAAAACGGCACGCAGCCCAGCTTGCGTATTACCTTAACCAGGCGTTTCCCGAACACAACGGCCGTTTTGCAGAAGTCATAACTTCCGACACGCAAGACCCCCGGGCGGCCATTCGAAAATTCAAGCTGGAAGGATTTCCCAAAGTAGCCGTATCCGTTGGGATGCTTGATACGGGAATAGACGCTCCCATGGTAGAAAACCTTGTTATGGTACGCCCTACGCGATCTGCCATTTTATACCAGCAAATGCGAGGCCGCGGCAGCCGACTCGACCGCTCCATAAGCAAAACTTCTTTTCGCATATACGATTTTGCCGGCGTTACCGCTTACTTTAACGACGAAAGCTACAACCCGTACTCAAATATCTTAAAAGCGCGTACCGGTATCCCCTGGGGCACGGAAGAAACCGACGACTTGGAAGACCTTACCGACGAACAAAAAGAGGCGGTGCAAAAGCTGCAATTTGTACAGGTGCCAGAATCCGCTCCGGAAAATGTTGATAGTGTGGTACAACGTACCTATGTGGAAGTGGGGCCGGAAGGCGAATCCATTGATGCTGACGAATACCAAACAGCCTGGGAAAAAGAAGTGCAGGAACTTGCGCAAACCGAACCCCTTATTTCCAAAGTAAAAGAAGGGCAAGAACTTACAAGCGACGAAACCGCGTACCTTGGTGAAAAACTTAATTCGCCCAAATTCTACTTTAACGAGGCAAATTTGCGCGAGGCGTACGGCTATCCGCCAGGCACGCTTAACCAGTTTATCCGTACCGCTTTGGATATTGAGGAGCTGCCAACCGAAGAGCAACTTTTAGAAAACCGTGTCAACGACTTGTTTGAATCTTGGCTTCTCGAAAAAAATCTTTCTGCAGAGCAAACCAAATTACTCCGCCTGGTAAAGGAACAGTATATCGCAAACAAAGAGCGGGTTGACGTTTCTATTTTTACAGAACCGGTGTTCCAATACTTCGGCGGCCTGAACCATGTCCTTACGCTGTTTGACGCCGACGAACTTAAGAAAATGCTTCAAGAGCTTAACCAGCGGATTTTTGTTCAACGATGAGTCCTGAAGCTCAACAATTTACAGAAGATTTCCAGACAAAGCTTTCGCGTCTAAACAACTACCTTTGGGGCGCCGGCCTTAAAGACCCGGTTACGCGCATTCAGCAGGTAAGCTTTTTGTTTTTCTTAAAGATGCTGGAAGAACAGGATAATGCCATGGAGCGGGCAGAAGAACTTACCGGCCGCGCTCACCACTCTATTTTTGAAGGCGACAACGAGAAATTCCGCTGGTCTCGCTGGCGCGACAAAACCGGCACGCAGCTGTATAACTTTGTCCGCGATAATGTTTTTCAGTTTGCCGTAGATCTTCAAAACAGCCATACCACTGTTTCTCAAATTTTCCGCGACGCAAAGTTTCTTATTCCAGACGAGGTTACACTCAAACGCGCAGTCGAAATAATCGACAGCATTGAGTTTTCAAAGCTGGAGACCGACGTAAAAGGCGATTTATACGAAGGACTACTTCAGAGCATAGACGCTGCCGGCGAACTGGGCCAGTTTCTTACGCCCCGGCACATTATTCGGCCCATGGTGCACATGGTAAACCCTAAAATAGGGGAATCCGTGTTCGACCCTGCTTGCGGCACCGGCGGCTTTCTTATTGCTTCTTTTGAATGGATAAAATACCAAAACAGCAGCAAAGAAAGCATTGCGGAGAAAAATGGCTATCCCATAGGCTATGGCGACCGCCTTAAAAAAGCGCAATGGGATTTTCTTATTCAAAAAACGTTTCATGGCTACGATGTAGACCCCGAAATGATGCGGCTGTGCTTAATGAATCTTATTCTGCACGGCATTGAAGGCGCAAAAATCCAGCGAAAAGATACGGTTGCCGGATCTGAAACCGACGACGATCTCCGCCAGTTCGACGTAGTTTTAACAAACCCACCATTTGCGGGAAAAGTGGATTTAGAACGGGTAAAGCCCACCCTACCCGTAAAGTCCAAGAAAACGCAAGTTCTGTTTTTGGGGTATGTGCTGAATGCCTTAAAGCCGGGCACCGGCCGAGCTGGCATTATTTTGCCGGAAGGCAGTTTGTTCGGCACCAACCGCGACGACAAAGAAATTCGCCGCTATCTTTTGGAAAATACAAAGCTTGAAGCTGTGGTTTCCATGCCAGCTGGAGTATTCCAGCCGTACGCCGGAGTAAAAACCAGCTTTCTGGTTTTTCGTAAGAAAAACCACCCTGAGCCTGTCGAAGGGTCGCCTGATAAAATATGGTTCTTTAATATGCAAGGAGACGGCTCCTCTTTATCTGCGGCCAAAAAATACGGCCCCCAATACCGCAATGACATCCCCAAGCTCTTGGAGTTGTGGAACGGCGGCCAGCCCAAAGAAGAAAAAGGATTCTCTTGGTTCACCCCCGTAAAACAAATCGCCGCAAACGATTTTATTCTTTCTGCCAACACGTACAATCCGCACGCCATCGAAGCAGAAAAACCTCACCGCGATCCCAAGGAGATTTTAGGAGAGATAGAACAGAAAAGTGGTACGCTAGATGGTACAAGAGAGAAGATAGCGAAACTACTCGGAGGCAGCTAACCAAGCTGCCTCTTGACTTAGTTTTGTACTTGTGTATAATGAATGTCGTAAAGTCGTACAGTAATACAAAAAGTTATACACTACAAAACTATGGCTAAACCAAACAAAGTGAAAGTTATCTTAAGAGGGGCGGGGTTACAGTACACTGGAGAAGTTTCTCCAGAAACAGCAGCGGAAGTTATGAGGACGTGTCTTTCTACAGAAGAAGGTGCCGTCACCACAAGCGTCACCGCTCGGCCTATAAATTCTCGGCCGCAAGAAGCTCCAGCTGAATATCTCAAAAAATTTGCGCCTGACCGCAACCCAGATAAAATTGTAGCTTTAGGGGCATACTTGAAAGAAGCGAGAGGGCAAGATTCGTTTACTCCAGCTGAAATAAGAGTACTTTTACGTGATGCTGGAGAAAAGCTCCCCGGAAATCTCACGAGGGATCTTAAAGTAGCTCTAAGGAATGCTTGGATTGCTTCCGATCCAAGTCAACGGGGAACGTTTTATGTAACCAACCCTGGTTTTAAAGCCATGCAAGAAGGATTTCCTAAAACATCGGCCCCTCGAGGGGGGAAGCGCAAAAAGAACACAAAAAGAGTAGCGTCAAAAAATAAGAAGTTAAAGAAGCGATTATGACAGAAAAAGAACTTGGGCAAAGGATTTCGGAGATCTCGACCCGTCTTGACCGTGTAGAAAAAATAGTTCTTGGAGCTAGTAGTACCAAGAACACCAAAGATAGGAATGCCTCAAAACAAACGAGTCGCGCGGGGAGCATTGATTTTGATAAGCCTCTCCGCCCCTTTATGAAGCAGTACGTCACCAAGAATATGAGCGGCGCGAAGAAGTTCACTCTTTTATTGGCACGTTTGACAAAGGGAGATACAAAAAAAGAAATTACGCTTACCGAAATCGAAAAGCAGTGGAGCAGAATGACTTCTATAGTAGGTACTGACTTTAACCGCTTTTTTACTTCTGCTGCAAAGGATAACGATTGGGTGGAGTCGAAGCGAAAAGGCTTTTATAACTTAAGACCGAACTGGAAAGAGATTTTCAACTGAGCCAAAGATGTCTATAACTCAAGACATACAAGAAGTGCTTGTAGCCATGTTCCCCAGACAACATATAGGGAATCTTTTGCGACATTATAATGGTGCTATTCGTGCATACCATGAGAGTGATTGGGAAGAATGCGTTGCAAAAAGTGGAAAGTTTGTCGAGGCAGCACTCAAAATGCTGTGTATTTCTTCCGGCAATACGCTTCCTCCTGCGCGCCAGTTTGGTGTCGAAGGCGTGATTAACACGCTTCAGAATACTGCGGCAGGTAGTTGTCATGATTCTATTCGAATAACAATACCGCGGGCATGCCGCTTTTTGTATGACATCGCGAGCAACAGAGGGGCTCGTCATGATCCTACGGAGGTAAATCCCAACAAAATGGACGCCAGTGTTGCCGTTCCAATTATGTCATGGATCCTTGCAGAAATAATTCGGATCGCAGGGTCTTCCGCGGATCCGGACGAGGCAGCTGTGCTAGTAGAAACGGTAATAGAACGAAAATATCCATATTTAGAAGCAATCGACGATCAACTATTTATCAATATCAGAGGTTTATACCCCAGAGAGATTGCGCTGTTATTACTGAATGCGTTCTCCCCGAAAAGAACTAAGCGCGCCGATCTTGTAAAGCTGATACAGGATCACGGATGCTCTAAGAACGCAGCTCAAATTGCTGTGACTAAAATCAAAAATATGGTGGCAGAAAATGAGAATGGTTTGGTGCTTCGAGGGCTTGGCCGGCAGGAAGCTGACGCCATCCTATCAAGGGTTTATGAAGATTAGCCGCTGGCCGACGAAAAAATTGGGAGAATACATTTATGGATGATAAAGAACTAAAATTAGCGCAAGACGAATTTCGAACAACCCGAGATACTTTAGTTGATCTTTTGCTTCAACGGATGTTCGAATTTGAAAATAGGGAGAATCGCATTATAGAGCGAAAGCATACATCAATCGTTGCTTTCTCGTCGTTAGAAATTGCGATGGTGGCCATAGTATTTCCGATCTATGCGAGTAATGAAGCACTTGGTTGTTTATCTATCGTGTCTGTGGTTTTATTGCTGGTGGGTGCTATTTATGGCATTGGTTTGATCATTTTTTCTAATATAAAAGAGGGAACATTAAGTAAAGTACAAAATGACGCAGAGCAAAAGTTTCTTGCCGAACAACTGAAAGAAGTAGTTCAAATATACTCGCAAGCCATAGATGGAATGCTCGAGGAAAAACATATAGAAGACTATCTGAACATGAAGGAAGAAAGCAAAAAGATTTATACAGAGGATGTTAAACCAGTGACTAAATATTCCTCTGTATTGGATAAATTATACTATTTGTTTTTGGGAATTTTCGGTCTGGGCCTTTTGCTGTTCGTGTTGAGTATATTCGGTATTCTTACATGAAAACTAACTGGCCGACGAAAAAATTGGGAGAGGTTATAGACTTCCAAAAGGGAAAGAAAATGGCTGTTTCGGAAGAGCAAAAGCTTGGCTATAAGCCTTATATTGGCATTGATACGATTAGGACGCAAAAATATAATCTATACACGCCCGAGAAAGACGGCGTGCGGTGTGCGGAGGATGATGTTGTTGTAGTGTGGGACGGAGCACATGCGGGAACGGTGGGAATAGAAGTAAGTGGTTTTGCTGGTAGCACCGTTGCCAAAATTGTGATTAGAGAACCTAAACTGGATAGCCGCTTTTTGCGATACTTTTGGGAATTCAACGAGAGTAAAATTCGTGGTGCGGCCCAGGGTGCGGCTGTTCCTCATTTAAGCAAGGCATTCATAGACAATCTTAAAATTCCGGTTCCTCCTCTTGAGATACAGAAAAAGCTTGTGGAGCGGTTGGATGGGATTCGGGAGGCGCAAAAATTGAATAACGAGCTTATCCAAAAAACCGAAGAACTCTTTGCGTCGCTGTTGCATAAGGAACTTAACCCAGTCGCCAAAAATTGGGAAATCAAAAAATTAGGGGAGCTTTGCGAGTTTCAATACGGATATACAGCTTCGGCGCAGGACGAGGGGGATTATCGCCTTATACGAATCACTGACATCAACGAAAGCGGGGAACTAAGAAATTCTGATCCGAAATACGTTAAAGCAAACAGCGAAACAAAGAAGTATGTGCTCAATCAAGAAAACTTGCTTGTGGCGCGGACGGGCGCTACTTATGGCAAAATTCTTTTTTACGATTCAAATGAACCTGCTGTTTTTGCCTCATACTTGATTCGCATTATACCAGATGAAAAACTCGTCTTGCCAAAGTTTATCTGGATTTTTTCTAGAACAAAAGAATATTGGACGCAGGCGGAGCGATTGATGACCGGTTCTGGCCAACAACAGTTTAATGCAAATAAAATTAAACATATTGAAATTCCGGTGCCGGGAATTGAGACGCAAAAGGAAATTGTTCAAAAACTGAATGCGGTGCAAGAATACAAAAAAGGTCTGTTGGAGCAAAAAACCAAACTCCGAGAGCTCTTTGACAGCGTTTTATATCGCTCAATGGCCGGCGAATTGGATATGGTAAACTGAAATAATTATGAAAAGATCAATTTTGATTATTGGAACTACAGGAGTGGGGAAGTCGACGTTAAGCAAAAAACTTTGCGATCGACGCAGATGGGCCAGTTGAAGAAATCGCAGAGAAAGTTTTAAAAATAACAAACGAATGATAGAAATGACCAAACGACAAATTCCAAAAGAGATTGAAGAGGTGGGGTTTGATTTTGAGTGGGACGAGAGAGAAGCGGATTTGATATTTGCAGGTATATGCATAGATACTTATTGATACTTTGATGCTCGTTGTCAGAAGTGAGGGGTCGCCTCAGGGGCGATTTTTTGGTAGGATAGATACATATGATTCATTATATTTGCACAGGCACATGTAAAGGGGTAAGCGATAAGCCGGGCGTTTGCCAAACAGAAGGTTGTCCGAAACATCATGCGCCGCTGGAACCGTGCGATTGCGCAGATGGAAAGCATTATGGAAAGCAAGCTCATGAGGAAGAAGGCGCCGATCCGGCGAGCGAATAATTTAATATTGCGTGTTTAGTTATGAGAATCCCCAGCGCGTTGAAACTTGTTATTGCAGTCGCTCTTTCTGAATTTGCCGGAATAATTGGATCTCTGTTTACGGTTAATGCGATACCCACGTGGTACGCGGCATTAGAAAAGCCGGCGTTGAATCCTCCGGGTTGGGTGTTTGGGCCCGCGTGGACCACGCTCTATGCGTTGATGGGCATCGCGGCATTTTTGATATGGCGTATGGGTTGGGAACGGAAAGAGGTAAAAATGGCGCTTGGCGTATTCGGCATTCAGCTTTTCTTAAACGCAATCTGGTCAATTATTTTCTTCGGATTCCAGAGTCCGGGCTGGGCTCTTGTTGAAATAGTTTCCCTTTGGCTTGCAATTGTTTGGACGATCATTGTTTTTTACAAAATTTCCAAACCGGCGGCGTATCTGCTCGTACCGTATATTCTTTGGGTGAGTTTTGCCGCCTACTTAAACTATGCTATCTGGATTCTCAATTAATTTGTTTGCCATGAGCGTCGTTGAATGGTTTGATGTAATTGGCCTATTTTTATTCCTCGCCGGCTTTGTGGTTGGCCTCGGCGCGGTAACAGTGATAGATATCCACGGTTTTCTCGGCCGGAAATCATCCTACTGGACCGAAGCCACCACGCGTACGCACAAAGTGACCAAACCCCTGATTTGGATTGGGATTGGGCTTGCAATTGTCGGCGGATTGATTTTCTATCGCAATGCGGCGTTTGTGGGCATCCCGCTTATCCATAGCGTCATTGCACTTGCCCTTATTGCCAACGGCTACTTCCTTTCGTTTGCAGTGAGTCCGTTTTTGTTGAAGCGAGAACAGGAGGGCCGCTCCGGCGAGCTCTTGCCGACATCATGGCAGAGAAAAATAATGCTGGGGCTTATCGTATCAGACATTGGCTGGTGGGGCGGGCTGTTTCTTCTTGTGCTTTATTTGTTCGCTAACTTTTAAATTTCGAACAGGTTTCATATGCAAGGAGCAGGCAGGCTTGCGGGATTTCGTTTTTTGTGATATTATAATTTCTTATGCAACAGCAATTTTCGAGCGGGCCTGCCTCGAGCTTTTACGGCCTTGGCATTGCCCCGGCTCTTTTGGAAACTTTAGGGCGGCTGAATTTTCGCGTTCCGACCCCAATTCAAACTAGGGCAATACCGATTGCCATCCAAGGAAAGGACCTTGTGGGAATAGCGCAAACCGGAACCGGAAAGACGCTTGCTTTTGGTATTCCCATGCTTCAGCGCCTTAGCCAGACACAAAAGAAAGGTCTGGTTGTTCTTCCCACAAGAGAGCTTGCCCTTCAGGTGGAGGAGTCCTTGAGATCGGTGGGAAAAGTTCTCGGTTTGAGAACAGCGGTTCTTATTGGGGGAGCTTCTATGATGCTCCAGATACGGGATCTCAAAAGGAACCCGCACCTTTTCATCGGGACTCCGGGCAGAATCATAGACCATTTGAACCAAAAAACATTGCGTTTAGACGACGTGGGAATTGTTGTTCTGGATGAAGCGGACCGCATGCTTGATATGGGATTTCTTCCGCAGATACAAAGAATTTTGCAGGTCTTGCCGCGGGACCGCCAGACCATGCTGTTTTCGGCAACTATGCCAGATGGAGTAATGAAGATTGCGTCTTCCTATATGCGGCTTCCGGTGCGCGTGGAGATAGCTCCGTCCGGAACCACGGTAGATAAAGTAACGCATGAACTTTTTATTGTGCCCAGAGAGCAGAAAACAGCGCTTTTGGAAAAATTGCTTTTTGACCACAAGGGATCTACCCTCGTATTTACACGAACGAAGTACGGCGCAAGAAAAGTGACTCGCCAGATACGGAGTTTTGGCGTGAGCGCGGCGGAAATCCATTCCAACAGATCTTTGAATCAGCGCAAAGAAGCCCTTGAAGGATTTAAGTCGGGCAGGTATCGAGTATTGGTTGCCACGGATATTGCCTCGCGTGGAATTGACGTTGTGGGAATCGAGATGGTTGTAAACTACGACCTTCCGGCAGCTTCCGAGGATTATGTCCACAGGATAGGCAGAACCGCAAGGGCGGGCGCCCAAGGGCATGCTGTCACCTTTGCCGTTCCGCAAGAACAGCAGGCGGTGAGGTCCATTGAGCGGCTTATCAGAAAAAATATTCCCATATCCAAGCTTCCAGAACTTCCGAAAGCGGACTTTGCGCAAATTTCTGCGCCTCAATATCCGCCTCGCAGCAGGTTTCCGCGGCCCCATGGAAACTTTCGGCGTTCAGGCAGTTCCCGCCCGCGTTTTTATAGATAGAGAAATAAAACATAAAAAGAATTGCCTTACAGCAGCCGATTGGCTCATGGGAGCGATCATTTTACAATGAAAAAGGCATCATTTCATATTATACGAGTCGGGTTGGGCATTACCTTTGTCTGGATCGGCGTTTTGATTTTTAGAGATCCGCAAGCATGGGGAGGATATTTGCAGCCATGGGCAGCAGGGCTCTTGCCGATTCCTTTGGATCAGGCAATGATTGGGATAGCGATTCTTGATATTGCTATCGGCGCTTTGTTTCTAGTTGATTGGCTGGTCTGGGTTGCCGCTCTGCTGGGTATCATCCATCTTGTGGTTGTGCTCTCGGTAAGCGGCATCACCGATATCACGGTGCGAGATATCGGGCTTTTGGCAGCAGCCATTGCAATATTCGCTGATTCTTTTCCTTTCCAAAGGTTAAAAAAATAATTCTAAACTATGAATAAAATAATTATTGCAGTTGTTATTGTCATTCTCATTGCTGGAGGAGGTTATTTCTTGCTGAAGGCAAGATCGAATAATCCTCAATCATCTTTGGAGAATTCATTGCAGCCTTCAGCATCTGCTTCGCCGAGCAGCACGGAGCAGGGGAGTGCCATTGTTCGCTATAATGATAATGGCTTTACACCCGCGACTCTGACAATAAATCAAGGAGAGACCGTACTCTTTAAAAATGAAAGCAGCAGATCCATGTGGGTTGCTTCGGCAGCGCACCCATCTCATCGTGTGTATAGCGGCACTAGTTTGGAGCAGCATTGCCCCGATACCTCCGGAATGGCATTTGATCAATGCGGCGCAGGGGGCGAGTACAGTTTTCCTTTTGCAAAAACTGGTACGTGGCAGTACCATAATCATCTGAATCCAAGTGACACAGGCACTATTCTAGTTCAATGATTCTGCGGAAAGAGTTTAACGGAGATCCAAAGCGGTTGATGATCTTCGTATTGAATATTCTGCCATGACAACGCAATTCGCCCAAGGGGCGATTTTTTGTTTATCAAAGGATATGCTTGTGAGGAGGATTGGGTTTTTGGTATAATAAAACTGCAAAGGTCTGGACATTCTACTAATAAATTTAATATTATTTATGAAAAACCTTCACCTTCTTGCGTTCGCGATTCTCGTTATTGGAGGGCTTAACTGGCTGTTAGTAGGACTTTTGCAATGGGATATAGGCCAGATTTTTGGAGGACAGGATATGCTGATATCGCGCATTATCTATACTCTCGTAGGGTTGGCAGCGGTTTACGAAGTCGTTATCCATAACACGGGTTTGGTCCAAAGAACAAAGGAAGTAAGGACTGCATAGATGTATTGATGTTTTCATTCGACTGCGGCAGCTCGTCAAAGGGCTGCCGCAGCTTTTTTGTAAAGTTATCTTCCATGGAGCGTCTCTTAAGATGTATGCTTGCTAGCTTAATTTCTATGAAAACACTAAAAATTTTTACAATAGCAGTTGTCGTGTGCGCAGGTTTTGTTGTTCCTGCTTTTCAATCTTTGGCGCAAGCAAAATCGAGCTATATTCTTCTTTCCAAGTATTACGTATTTCCGGAGGAGCAGGTGACTGTGCGAGGGTATGGTTTTGGCAGAAATGAATTGGTAGAGGTGCGTGTGGGTACTATGACACAAATAGCGCAAGCCGACGCACGGGGGAATTTTGTAAGCCCTCATTTTGTTGTGCCGTTTCAGGATATAAATTCAACGCTCAATATCTTGGCTCAAGGCAGAATAAGCGGCATTCGCGAGACGGCAAAGCTTGTGGTCGGGAGTTTCTATCCGCAGGTCGTTCCGAGCAGCTATTTCGTTAAGCCGGGCGGAAGTGTAAGTTTTACAGGCAGAAATTTTGCTCCCAATGAGGAGGTGCGCGTGGAAAGACAAGGCAATTTTTTCATGCTTGCGAAAACGAACTCAAGTGGAGGTTTTGTCGCCAGAGAGTTGGATCTTCCTTATCGAGAGGGGATTCTTGACTACAGTTTTATCGGGCAGAACAGTAAAACTCAAGCAAGGGTAACTCTCAAATTTGATGATACCGTGCCATTTTTACTTTTAAATAAATACTTTGGCAATCCAGGAACTCAACTGCAATTAACAGGCCATGGGTTTGGCGTACAAGAGCGGGTGGAAATTTTCTTTGAGGGGCAGTTTTTGGGAAGCACAGTATCACGGCCGGAGGGAATATTTGTTTTTGCGACCGAAATACCGCTTTTGGGGCCGCGCGGTCAGGGCATGTTTTTTGCGCACGGCCTCGACACCAACAGAACCGCGCGGGCATGGTTTACCGTGACTTCGCCAAATCCTACAGAATCGGAGCTTACTGCTTCGCTAGGCCAATCTCTTGATACAATTTCCAAAACACTGAGATCTTTACTGCAATTGCTCAACCAAAACTTTTGACAAAGGGAATTTTTTGTGATATTTTTTAAAGGCAAAAGGAGGGGTGTTATGACTGAAAACGACACGCTCGGAATTAAAATTAATGGGAAGCGATTGGAAGGTATCGTACAGGAGGTGAAACGTTTTCTTGAAGAGCGTATGCAAAACATACGCCCGAATAGCGACGATTTGTACCATCGAGAAGGCACGTATCGCATTCCGGGGCATGAGGGGCATGTGGAGATCATAGTTCGAGTCAAGGGCGTATCTTAGTTTTTATAAGCTCAAAATAAATTTCCAAGGCGAGGGCATGCCCTCGCCTTTTGATTGGAGTAATCGTTGGGGTTTTCGTGCGTCTCAAAATTAGATCTTTACAAAAAGAAGGGGAGGTGAGGTGATGCGAAAATGCGTTGGTTTGCTTTTCTTGCTCTTGCTTGTTGCCGGTTTGCTCTTCGCGAGCGCCGGCAACACGAAGGAGGCGCATGCTGCGGTATCCAATTGGCAAAAAGGGGTAACCATTATTCCCCGATTTTCCACCGACTTTGAAAGCGCTTCCTTTCAGCAGTCGGTGCTCAATGCCAAAAACGCCAACGTGAACTTTATCACGCTGGTGATCCCTTACTATCAATCGAATACCTATTCGACTGATATTCAACAAGGATGGGATACGCCAACAGACGAATCATTGATCTCGGCCATCAACTACGTTCACTCTCTGGGCATGAAGGTGATGCTCAAGCCCCATGTGGGCGTGTGGGACGGCAGCTGGAGAGCATACATTAATCCCGGAAACAGGGAAGCATGGTTTGCTGCGTACCAGACAGTGCTTTTGCGCTATGCAAATATTGCCCAGCAGTATGGAGTGGAGCAGTTGTGCGTTGGCGCGGAGCTTATTAGCATGGCGTCCAACACCATCAATCCGACCAACACGCAGAATTGGATCAGCCTTATTGGGGCGGTACGCGGAGTGTACTCGGGAAAACTTACGTACAGCGCCAACTGGGGGCCGGATGGGTTCGTCGATGAAAAAAATCAGATTACCTTCTGGTCTGCCCTCGATTTCATAGGCATCTCGGCCTACTTTGGGTTAAGCAGTTGGGGGAACAATAGTGTGGAGGCAATGAAAGGATCATGGGATTACTGGAACAATACCCATATCCGTCCGCTTTCCCAGCGCTATGGCAAGCCCGTGCTGTTCACCGAGATAGGGTATAAGAGCATTCCGAATTCTTTTGTAAGTCCATGGAATTACGAGATGGGCGGCCCTCCCGACGAAACCGCGCAAGCCAACGCCTACCAAGCCCTGTTTGAATATTGGAATGGCCAGACATTTATGCAGGGTGTTCATTGGTGGCACTGGAGCAGCGATCCCAACGCGGGAGGCCCCGGCAATACCGACTATATGCCCCAAGGAAAAATGGCAGAGAATGTGATGCGGACATGGTTTGGGCAAGGCGGAACCGAAACGCCGCCGCCTCCGCCTCCTGCTGCGATTTCATTTACTGCAACAGGCAGCGCTTCGCCGTCAAGTTCTCAAGTAAATCAACAAATAGGGATTGCTGCCACAGTACAGGCAACCGGAGATGCTGTTGCAGGAACAATTGTTGATGTGGAGGTGCAGGACGGCGCAGGAAACCAACTATTCCAGCAGTACTTTGAAAATCAGAGTTTTTCTGCCGGGCAGTCGCGCACCTACAATGTCGACTGGACTCCAATGAGCCAAGGGCAGTTTTATGTGCACGTTGGCATATTTGCCAGTGGTTGGAACACAGTATACCATTGGCAAAGCAGTGTGGTTTCTATTGCAGTCAGCGATAGCGCGCCGCCTGCTCCATCTCCGCCGTCTGATTCGTCTCCCGGTCAAATTGATGTCTGGTGGCCTGCCGACGGCATCCAGATTTCGGGGCTGCAGCCGTTCAAAGCGTTGTTGCAGGGTATGTCGCTTGGCGAATACAGCATGTTTTGGAGAGTTGACGGCGACCAGCTCAATGCTATGGACGACAGCATGCAAGATTACCCGCATAAAGAGGCGCTTGTTGACGTGAGCGGATGGGACTGGCAGGCATCTGGCACATATACGATAGATTTTATCGCTCAAAATTTGAGCGGCGCTGTTCTTGCCCAAAAAACAGTGAAAGTTCAGGTGGTTCATTAAACAAAAGGGATTGTCTCGCCTCTGGCGGACAATCCCTTTTCTCTTTTTGAAACAGTGCTCTAGGTGATATATAATGAAAAAATGACTGAAAAGAAACAGAGATCTACTCTTGCGTACGTTCTTTCTTTTGCTTTTCAATTCGGGGCAGTTGTGGTAATTTCTTTAGTGGTACCTCTTTTGCTGGGCGTATGGATTGATAAAAAAATGGAAACCTCGCCCCTGTTTTTGTTCATCGGATTGTTGGTGGGAACAGTCGTGGTAATTTATGGGGTATATCGTTTACTTTTACCAATAATCCGCAGTGACGAAGATCGAAAATAAATACGAGCATATAAAAATTCCTCTGCAGCATTGCTGCAGAGGAATCGCTTGAGAGTGCTAGATGCTTTTTGATTGTGGCGGCCTTAGCTCTATAGGCAAGTGATTCGCGCATGGGGTAAATATTAAAAGATTTCCATTGCTGTCGAGCACGCACACGAGCACTGGCTCCTCTGAAACTTCTTTGCAGAACAAGCAGGGTTCTTCCTTTGCATAACTTGCTACGATATAGCACAGTTCCTCCGCAGTGCACGCAGCTAGTGTTCTTCTTGTAATGACATGCGTTTTCCGCTGTGTTTGTACCATGATACACCCCTCCTTTTTGTGCCTATGGAAGAGATTATAAACAAGATTACTTTGATTTGCAAATCCTGTAACTCATGTATAATAAGTATTAGAGAATTTTTTACAACATGGCATCACCCGTAAAACAAAAACGCGAGAATCTCCTCATCAAAAAAATTGCAGAGATGGTATTGGAGAGTATTTTCGATTGGATTGTTGTGGTTGACCACAGAACCCATGAATGGGTGTATTCCAATCCGGCTTGCAAGCGCATTGTGGGGTATGAGGTCGAGGAAATTCTAGGTCAGGATACGATCGCAACCTCTCTGCTTCCTTCTGAAACAAAAGCTCTAATTGCCTCGCAGTGGAAAAAACTGGAGAAGGAAGGATTTATTCATGATATTGAGGTTGAGGCATACGCAAAAAATGGCGAGAAAGTTCCACTAAATTTATCGGAAGGAGTCATCAAAAATGCCAAAGGGGAAGTTGTCTACCGGGTCGTGATCGCTCGTGATCTCCGCGAGATTAAAGGATTAACTCATGATCTTCAGGCATCGAAGCAAAAACTTGAGGAGCGGCTGGAAGAATTGGAAATTTTTCAGAAAGTGGCGGTGCAGAGAGAATTGAAAATAGCAGAATTAAAAGAAAAAATTCGAGCTTTAGAAGAGCAATTGCAAAATAAATAAGTATCGGCTAGAATAGAGTAAAACGAACCTTGGATAATTTTTAAGGAGGCAGCAATGCCAAAATTGCGGGAGTGGAGTATCGAGGGCGCTGCTCGTGCAGCAGCGCGGCAATCGCGACAACGGGCAAAGCAGGAGATATATGACCCAGTCGTTCTTATTTGCCAACACTACTGGGTTATCGAAAGTCCAGCCGGTCCCACCAGTGAGGGAATCTGCAAGAAATGCGGTACTCGAAGAATGTTCTTCAATCATGTGGACCCCGAGAAAGTTATAGATAAAAGATCTCGCATGGCAAAGCCACTTAAAACATATCATCGGCTTGGCGGCTATGCTACCGCTAGGAGTAGGGGTCGCAATAAGGGGTGACGCTCTATTACAGCATCACCCCTTCTCTTTTACACTTTATGGACGAGGATCAGCTTAATAGTAGATTTTTCACAAAGATTTTTTACGGGTCAATTGGCGTTGCTGCCTCTCTTTTTTTATTCATTGTGTTCTATACAACCCTTCGTTTGGATTCGAGTATCGAGAGCTTGATTGAAAATACAATTCAAACCCCTCTTTATTTCTGGCCGTATGTATTTTTTACTTTTGCTACGGCGATTCTTTTCGGAATTAATACAGCGCTGATTTTTTATCGCTGGAGAAATTTTGGAATACGTGTTCCAAATTTTAAAAAAGAATCAGCAAGCACTGCATTGAGTTCGTTGTTCGGAATCGCATCTTCTGCCTGCCCTTCTTGCGGCTCTACTTTACTTTCCCTTGTCGGTCTTGGCGGGGGATTGGCTATTTTTCCTTTTGCGGGGCTGGAGTTAAAGGCATTATCTTTTGGATTGATCGGTTTTGCTACTTTTCTTTCTTTTCGAAACCTGCGATGTGCGCCGCCTGCCAGTTCTTCATTACAGGAAAAAGATACGCCGTGGTTCTTTTTTACTCTTTTGTTGACCATCGCATTGTTTTTCTTGAGTTGGGACATGCTCAAAACCGATCCGGTCATGGCAAGAATACCGGGGAATGCCGCGATTTCGCAAGAGACAAAGCCCATACTTGAGGAAATGTTGGCAAAAGTTCTGCCAGAAGACGGATTTCATACTCGCATTGTATTTGGAGAAAGTATTTTAAACCTGGTTGAGCAGGGCGTTATTGATCCTGCAAAGTTCAACTCTTTGTATGAGGGTTCGGGCGGGCTTCCCGAAGAATTCAAAGATATATGGACAGAGCCGCAAGATCGGCCAATTGTTTTGACGCGTGAAAATGCGGGCGTGTATGTCAATCTGTTGTGGCCGATTGGGCTTTCCAATCTTATGAGTACGAATACCCAAAGCCCTGTTAATAGCAAATCGCTTTTTAACTTTGCCTCCACGGGCGGATGGATTCTTGGCAAAGAAGATAATGGAGGGGCATACTTTAATAAATTTCAGATTGTACCGTTGAATGGTAGTCAGGAAGCTCTTATAACAAAAGTTGCGCAAAATACCTATCGCCCCTGTTGCAATAATTCTACCTTTTTTCAGGACTGCAATCATGGCTCGGCCTTGCTGGGATTGTTCCAGCTGGGCGCAGCGCAGGGCCTTTCCGAAAAAGAATTGTATAGGGAAGCGTTGGCTTTTAATTCTTTTTGGTTCCCGCAGCAATATTTGGAAACAGCTGTCTATTTTAAGAAGCTAAAGCATACCGACTGGAAAAATGTTGAACCAGCGGTTGTAATGAGTAGGGAATTTTCGAGCGCAAGCGGCTGGATGAAAAATGTTCATGAGGAGTTAAGCAAGATTCCCAATCTTTTGCCTCAAGTGCAAGGCGGCTCCGGCTGCGGCGTATAAGGCCGCCGAGCCCGCCGGAATGGGCGAGGCAGAGCTGGATTTCTCATTTTGCGTTTGCTACAATTTGAGCTACGGCAAAGTAAGAAAGCTCTTCCTTTGTCGTCAGAAATACAGGTGCGTTTCAGCTCTTTTTATTTGAACAAAAGGAACTGGAGGGATGGGACATGGACGAAAGGAGACGTTGCGTTGCTGTATTGTCTCTTGTTGGATTACTGGTTTTAGGGGTTGCGGTTGCAATCTCTGTGTCGATGTGTGCAATATTGCGGCCAATTCCGGTCGCATTTCCGATTGCGGCTGCAACAGCTACTCCGTCGCCGACCCCTACGTTTACTCCGTTGCCAACCCCGAGTCCAACACCATTAGCCGTGGTGGTTCCCACGTTTACCCCAACACCGACCGTAACGCCGACGCCCAGTCCAGTACCGACGCCGACTGCTACACTGACCCCCACTCCTACACGGACTCCGACCCCGACCTTTACTCCAAGTCCAACCCCGACTTTAACGCCCACGGCTACTGCCACTTTTACTCCGACACCAACCGCGACTGCTACTTTCATGCCTACCCCGACTGCAAGTCCGACTCCGGCATTTACTGGTCTTTTGGTCAGGGTACGGGATATTGAGACACGGCAACCGATTGTTGGAGCTGCGGTCTCTGTTCAAGTTTTCGAAGCGCGTCTCTCGAGTTTTACTGGGGCAAATGGGGAGGTATTGTTCGGAGGTCCTCCGGGAACATATACCATCTTTGTAAGCAAAGATGGTTATGCGCATCTCGACGATCGGGCAAAAGAGTTCGGTATTCAAGGTCCCACAGTAGTGCAGGGACAGATTCTGACTTGGGTGGTATACTTGCGTAGAGTTTAGATGCTGCGTTCTAAGGGAGTTACGCTGTTTATAAACAGCGTAACTCCCACTTTTTAATGAGGGTTTTCTAAAATCCTTATTAAAAAGTCAACAAAGGACGCAGCAAAATAAACCTTAAAGCAGGGGCAAGCAATTCTATGATCAATGTCCTATCTTCTGTCCTCGCATTGCTCTTTTCTTTGTTCTTTAGCTCCTTTGCATATGCCCAAGCACCTTCTTTGCCGTCTGTTTCATCTAACCAAGCTCCTTCTGCAGCAGTTCTTTCTTCGAATCAAAGCACATTTGAAGCGCATACCTTTGTGCGCAATAAAACCAAAGGAGCGAACGCGTGGGAACATAGCGTTCAGGCAGATCCTCTTGATGAAATAGAGTTTAAAGTTGAGGTAACTTCCCAGCAGAATGTTTCTCTGAGCGATGCGGTTGTGAAGTATGTGCTACCGCAGGATCTTCTCTACGCGGGAAATCTCAAAATCGACGATAAGCCCGTAGTCGCAGATCTTATTTCCGGCTTTGTTCTTGGGGATAGTGTTGCATCAGATAATTCCGTTATTTCGTTTGATGCGTTAGTTGCCCCGTCGTTTCAATTTGCAGAGGGCGAAACGCGGCTCATTGCTGTTGGTTTTGCCTATAACACCCAAAAAGCAAGCAGCGATACCGCTATTGTCGCAGTGCAAAAAAGCGTTGCTCTTTTTGTGCCAGTTACACAATCATCATTAGAACCAGCTATTTCTTCGTCAGCACCACCTCCTTCTTTTGAGGATATCAATGTGGAGATAAGGGTGACTCCTTCCTTAAGCGCAACCATTATGGGTAGAGTAGAAGGGCTTTCAGAAAAAGGGATTCGGTATAGGGTTGATTGCGACACCGAAAAAGATCTGTGGGATACAACTTTTATCCAGGAGTCCAGAGAATTCACGGCAACTTGCGAATATTCTTCGGCAGGATCGTATCATATTGATATCGTAGCAGAAAAGGGTGGGATGCGTGCTGAAAAAATTATACCCGTTGTAATTCCGATGCTCTCAACAATTGGAGGGGAGTCGCAAGAAGGCGGCCAGAGATTTTTCGAAGCATTTGCCGGCATGATCGATTCAATTCCATTGCCAAAAGGAATAGTGATGCCGGTTTTGCTACTCTCCATTTTTGTGCTTTTTCTTTTGTTGATATCTATAGCTAAGAGAATCTTTCGCCGATCGAAACCAGAAAAACTTTCTTCTGCTTCTGTCCCTACTCCAGAACAAACACAGAGTTTTCTTATCCCGCCAAATGCAGCCGATCAATTGCCCTCCGCATAACAACGAAAGATGTAAGGACTTTTTTCGATAGCCGTCGTTACGTATAGCAGAAAAGACCCTTTTAAGGGTCTTTTCATTTCGCCGCATTCTTTAAAGGTCGATTGGTCTTATCAGCGTAACGACACAATACACATATGTACGAAAAAATGGGAGAAAACATGGATAAAGCTAGTTCTGCCCAAGTTCAGGAATACTTGGGAGGAATGGATTATCCAGCGACCAAAGAAGATCTGGTAAGTCACGCGAGATCGCAAGGTGCT
The DNA here is from genome assembly GCA_016186115.1 of Candidatus Wildermuthbacteria bacterium. Taxonomy (GTDB): domain Bacteria; phylum Patescibacteriota; class Minisyncoccia; order Minisyncoccales; family UBA10102; genus JACPMK01. The sequence goes on along the minus strand of JACPMK010000002.1, from coordinate 270,860 downwards.
CCGCAGCATATCGTTGATGCAATCGAAAAGTTGCCAAGGGAAAGCTTCGATACTGCGAGAGATGTGAGTCAGGCATTTGGCGAGATGCATGAGATGGAATAGAGAAGAAACATGCCCTCGCCCGCCCGAATGGGCGAGGCGGGGGTGTTTCGTAATAAGCACAACACTCTTTCGTCTCACAATGCAGAAAGGTCTTTCCCGCCCCCTCTTTTTCTAAAAAGTATGGATGCGTTTTCTCTTCGGGATCTCGCAAAATTTGTTGGCATCGCAGCCCTTGCAGGCACGCTTTTTGATCAGGTAGCGAGCCGCATCTTGAATGGAGGACAAGAATTTCCTTTTATTTTTGAATTTTTATTGCTTGCAGTGATCACCGGATTCGGGATGATCCTTATTGGCGTAGGGAGAATCAGAGGAATGATTCTCGTGGCCCTCTTTCTTTTATACGTTTCCTTATTTTCTCAACTGTTTCCATTCAAGTATTTTTTCTTGCACTCCCAGCAGGTCAATGTTCAGATGATTTTTTCTACGAACTTTCTTTTGCATTTTATTGCAATTTACTTGGGATATCTTATTGCAATGTGGCTGTGGCAGCGGTCTTCGGTTTCGTCATCTCTTCCTTTTATTGGCTCTCTTGCTGTCTTGGCAGTAGCGATGGCAGCTGCTGCATGGATTTTGAATAGTTTGATCGACGGCCATTTGCCAAGCATTGTTTTGTTGCTCATTTATGTTCTCATTGCAACTCCATTTCTGATTCTTTGGTGGTCCCTTGTGGGGCGGGATAAGGCAACGGCAATAGGAGGAGGAGTCATCCTTTCACTGCTTTGGTTTTTGTACAGCCAGTGGGTTTATTTGTTGGATGCTCATTCTCAATTGATAGGATTTCTTCAGTTGTTTTTGTATCTGATTGCTACCATTCCTGTGCTTCTGTGGGATAGCAGACGTTATGAGGCGCGGCTGGAAAAAGCAAAACAGTTTTCCTATTTGTTTTTTTGACAGAACTCATCAGATTCTCTACACTAGAGGGGAGATATTTGTATGAGCGTATTTTTATTGACCCTCTTTTCAACGCTATTGATCAGCATCTGTTCTCTTTCTGGTATTTTTCTTCTTTTTTTCCGAGAGCATTTGTTAAAACAGATCTCTCTTTTTCTTGTGGCATTGGCAGCGGGGGCTTTGATGGGAGTTGCGCTGCTTGATTTGCTCCCCGAGACAATCGAGCAAATGGAGGGAGTGGGAAAGAAAGGTTTTCTTGTTATTCTCGTAGGGTTCACCATTTTCTTTTTGATCGAAAAAGTACTCCATTGGCATCATAGCCATCGCAATAGTGGAGAGCACAGTTCGTTGGGAGTGTTGAGTATGTTCGGGGATTCGCTCCACAATTTTTTCGATGGGATGATCATTGCCGCGACATTTTTTATCGATGCAAAACTGGGATTTGCGACTGTTGCAGCAGTTGCGCTTCACGAAATTCCCCAAGAAATCGCAGAGTTCGGCGTTTTGCTCTACGCAGGATTTTCCAAATATCGTGCGCTTGCTCTTAATTTTCTTTCTGCAAGCAGTGTCATTGCGGGAGGATTGGTAAGCTATTTTATCGGAGGAATATTTCGTGATTGGATTGTGTATTTTCTTTTTTTCGCGGTAGGCACATTTCTTTATTTGGGAGCTTCTGATTTCGTTCCTGAAATCCGAAAAGAAGAAGGGCTGAAACGATCTCTTCAGCTTCTTTTTGTATTCGTGTGCGGCATTGTTCTCATCTGGCTTTTTACGCTTGTGGAATAAGCTATAACACAATGGTATTCCCTGAAGAGGGAATCATTGTGTTTACGCGGAGTGTTGTTTCGATCTTTTGAGCGAGAGAAAGCATTGCTTCTTCTTCGCCCTGCACGAGAAATATTTTTTGTAAGGCAGTGCGCTTTGGTTCTACCCACCGGATAAGTTGTGTTTGATCTGCATGAGAGGAGTAGCCGCTGATTAAGCGAACGTTACAGAGAATGGGAATTTTTTCCCCGAAAATAGGGATCATTTTTGCACCGTCAAGAATTTCTCTCCCGCGGGAGTTTTTTGCTTGGTAGCCGATAAAAAGAATAGTATTTTTTGCATCGGAAAGATACCGATACTCGTGATGGAGAATTCTCCCGCCTTGCGACATTCCAGAGCCGGCAATAATAATTTTTGGAGCGGACGCGTCATTGATTGCCTTTGATTGTTCTGTGGTGAGGGTGAATACAAGGCCCGGAAAATCGAAGATCGCGTCACCCTTTCTGGTGCGGGAAAGCGCCTCTCCGTCCATATAGTCAGGGTTTTCGGAATACTTTTTGTAAATCGAGGTGAGTTTGATTGCCAGGGGGCTATCCATAAAAACAGAAATCCGCGGAACCTCATTGTTTTCTACCATGTCATTCATTTCATAAAGGATCTGCTGGGTTCTTTCCATGGCAAACGCCGGCATGAGCAATACGCCCTTTCTTTGTATGGTTTCTTTTAGCACCTCTTTTAAAATGCGTTTTCTTTGTCGAACGCCCTCGTGGATGCGGTTTCCATAGGTTGATTCCAGAACAACGTAGTCCGCCTTGGGCAGATTTTCTTTTTCTTTTACCAGCGGCATTGGAGAATTTCCCAAGTCGCCAGAGAATACAATACGCTTTTTTTCTTTTGTGTTGATGACGATGAAACTTGATCCTAAGGTGTGCCCGGCATCGTAAAATTCCAGTTCCATGCTGTTGATCTGAATTTTCTGATGGTAAGGAATTTTATGCCAAATTCCAAGTGCATGATTTACGTCTTCAATGGTATACAGAGGAGGAAGCTTGCGTTCCTCTGCTTCCTTGCGAAGCAAATTTTCTGAATCGATCAGCAAATGTTCTGCACAGTCCTTGGTGGGAGGCGTAGAAAAAATTGTTCCTTTGAACCCTTGTTTTACCAACTTTGGGATGCAGCCGGTATGATCGATGTGAGCGTGGGTAATCAAGAGGGCGTCAATTGTGCTGGGGTCGTAGGGAAAGGGTTCAAAATTCTTGCGGTCGCTGTAGTAAGAACCCTGTTGCAAGCCGCAATCAATAAGAATTCTTGTTTTCGAGTGATCCGGCAGCTCTTCTTCCAAAAGATAATTTGCTCCAGTGACGGTTTTTGCGCCACCAAAAAAGGTAAGGGTAAGCATTGGAGTTGATTATAGCATATCCATGGTGTTCAAGAAAAAAATTGCTATAATGCAGAGAGCGTGAATGGTATGGAAAAAGATGAGAAAATCAAAAACGTGCAATTTGCGGTTGGATTCTTTGCGGCCGTATTGCTTATATCTATTCTTGGAGGAGTATTCTTTTTGTTGTCTCTTCCGTACCAAGAGGAAACCAGTTTGGAACATATCGAGACCGCGCTTTCAGCTGATGCCAACGCCACCACCCCTACGGCTTCTCCTGTGTATCCTGTGCAAGAAGAACGCCTTGCCAATCCTCCAGAGATTATACGGGCAGTGTACCTTACCGGAATGTCTGCGGGCAGCACGAGAAAAATTCAATATATTCTTGATCTTGCAAAGCATACTACTATGAATGCGGTGGTGATTGATATTAAAGATTTTTCCGGTTTGATTTCATATCCTGCCCATATTCCAGACGTGAATGCATTAGTAAAAAAATTACACGAGAGCAATCTTTACGTGATCGGGCGCATCACGGTTTTTCAAGACCCGGTATTGGCAAAAGCGCGGCCAGACATCACAATCCATTCAAAAGCAGGTCAAGATGCCTTATGGTTAGACAACAAGGGCTTGGCGTGGATGGACCCTGCCAGCAGCGAAACATGGGATTATAATATTGCCATTGCCAAAGATGCCGCTAGGCGGGGATTTGATGAGATAAACTTTGATTATGTGCGCTTTCCTTCAGATGGGGATTTGGAAGATATGATTTTTCCTGTGTACGATGAGTCCGTGGCAAAGAGTGAAGTGATAAAAGAATTCTTTGCATATCTTTCATCGGCTCTTGCCGATACAAAAATCTCAGTTGATTTATTCGGTCTTTCAACCGTAAAACTTGACGATCTTGGCATAGGCCAAAAAATCGAAGATGCGTATGGCAATTTTGATTATGTAAGCCCAATGGTCTACCCATCTCATTACGCAGATGGATTTTTAGGATTTAAAAAACCAGCAGAGAAACCCTATGAAGTAGTGGAATATTCTTTGCTTCATGCCTTGTTGCGCTTGACAAAGTTTGAACAAAACGCAACGGAGCAGGGAATTCAATACCGGCCTACAAGAATTCGTCCGTGGCTCCAGGATTTTACTATTCGTGGAGTCGAATACGACGAAGCAAAAGTGCATGCGCAAATAAAAGCGACCAAGGACGCACTCGGCGAATCCTTTGCAGGGTATATGCTTTGGAATCCCCAAAATATCTACACCAAATCCGCAATCGACTAAGCCAAGAAGGAAGAGCCAAGAAGGAAGTTTAACTTCCTTCTTGCTTTTGTTTGTAATGACAACCTTTATTGTTCGTCTTCTGCTTTAAGGAGGGGCGAATACTTGAATTTTAAGCTGGGCGGTGCTATTGCTAAGATACCAAAGATAGATAAAAGCACGTATGCAAAGGAAAACCATTGAAAATTTCAGATATGTGCTTCAAGATGAATGGCTCCGGTATTTCAAGTATGGGGCTGCGATTTTTGTCGCGTTGTTCCTTTTTCTTTTTCTGAAAGAGACATTTGCCAACATTGATCAGCAGATACGGAGCAATTCAACCGAGATATTCTATTCGGGAGCGCAAATTCCGCTATCGAGTCCAAAAGAAGAGCAGTTGAACGCCACGCTTGTTGTTCCCAAGATTAATGTAAGCGCACCTATTATTTTCGTGAATAGCGTAAACCCGGATGATTTTAATGAACCACTGAAAAGGGGAGTGACCCATTTTCCTTCTTCCTTGCCGGGGGAGAAGGGGGCGGCAATTATTCTGGGGCATAGCGCTCCATTCGGTTGGATGGGAGGCAAGTATGAAAAAGTGTTTAGCGAGGTTAATCAGCTTGCGGTGGGAGATGAGGTGCGAGTGGAGTTTCAAGGTAATACCTATGTTTATCTGGTGAGTGGCGCAACTATTGTTGACGGAGGAGGTGATATTCCCCAGAATATTCTTGCAGTAGATCATCCGCGAATTCTTTTGATCACCTGCTGGCCGCCGGGCATTGTGAATAAACGTATTATTGTGCAAGCCGATATAGTATAAATATAATAAACGATAAAAGATATGATGTTTCACGCGTTCCATTCCAATATTGTTCGAAGAATTGCTGCGTTTGGCACGGTAGGATTTTTAATTCTTTTTTCTTTGCCGCTCAACGCAATTGCGGGGCAGGAAGTGCCTCGTGAATTTTTCATTGAGCAAAAAGTGCGCAATATAACCCGTCAGGAGGCGGCATTCCTTTCTACCACGCAGGCAGCTCCAGGCGATCGTCTCGAATTTCAGGCACGTATTACATGGAATAGTAGCCAGGCGGCAACTGCTCCTGCGTTTATCAGAGAATCATTGTCGTCGGCGATTGCTTTCGGCGGAAATTTCAGGATCAATGGAGTTGTTACGGGCGGAGATCCAAGCACGGCAAACACGAATATAGGGACATTTCAGGCAAACGAGACAAAAGTTATCACTTTTGAGGCCATTGCGGGCGATCCGCGTTTGTTCGGTGGCGGGGCAACTTCGAGCGTAGCAGTTGCCACGGTCACGGTGTTTAGCGGGCAGGATGCCGCCTCCACAAGCACGACCGTTCGGATCAATGTGCCGGGCGTTCCTACCCAAGTTCCTACGGGTGCGGTGAAACCGTGGATGCTCGCGCTTTTGATTACGATCGGCAGCTTTTTCCTTATCAGCTACGCTCTTTTGATCAAATACTACGTGAGCAATCACATTTTGCGCAGTATCTACGAGACCAGAGCAGAACGAAAGTTAGCGTATCTTATTGAACAGATCCGCAAGAACGAAAAAAAGTAGGGGGAAAATCAATTTACGAGATGGGATGGGGTGTGCTAGAATAAAACACTATGAAAGCATTACTTACCCGTCCCATCGATCGGAAGTTCGCCATCTCTACTCTTTTGGGCGTATTCCTGCTGGCGCTTCTTGTGATAGGATATGCATCTTTTCGAGTATTGCAAGAGTTTTCCTCTACGCAAGTTCTCGTGCAGAATATTTCTCTTCCTTTGGCGAGCGCTTCCGAGCTTGCGCTTTTCCAAAGTGAAGAGGAATTTAAAGCGTATCTCGCAAAATCATCGTCTCAATTCTTGTCTGGAATGGGGCGGGGTGCCATGGAAGCGCCAGCTCCTCTTATGACTCCAGCGCCATCAATTGATCAGGGCGCAAAAACGTCCGTTCCTTCCCGTGTTTCTGAAACAACCGTGCAGGTGAAAGGGATCGATGAGCCCGATATCGTAAAAACCGATGGCAAAGAAATTTATTTTTCTTCGCAGCCCCTTGTGTACTACGCAATGCCCAAGCCCATGCCTCTTCGCGAGGGGGAAATCGGTATTATGCCGCCTTATCCCGAATATCAGGCAAAGACAAAGGTGATCAAGGCATTTCCGGTGGCCGATCTTAAGTTAGATTCTGAAATTGAAAAGAATGGAAACCTGCTTTTGTCTGATAACATTCTTGTCGTGTTCGCGGGGCAGGAAATTCTTGGCTATGACGTTGCAGATCCAGCTGCTCCGAAAAAACTTTGGGATATTACATTGAGCGATCGCACCATGCTTGTTGATGCGAGAATGTATAACGGCGCTTTGTATGTTGTGACGAGAGACACGGTGAATACGATTCATCCGTGCCCTTTGAAGCCTTTATCGAGCAGGGGAACCGATTTGATTATTCCTTGCAGGGAAATTTATCACCCTGTTGCCTCGGCGCTGGTTGATTCGACATTTGTTGCAATGAATATTGATCCTCGCACTGGAGCAGTAAACAAGAAAGTTTCTTTTGTTGGATCCGCGGATCTCTCGGTTCTCTATATGTCAGAGCATGCGCTGTATATCACCTATTCTTTGAGCGAGAGCACATTTTCTTTTATTGTAAAATTTATCGAAGAAAAGGGGAAAGATCTTTTCCCGGAATCGATACGAACCAAGATCACCCGGCTTGCCGCGTATGATTTGAGCGATCAGGCAAAGACAACAGAATTGCAAGTGATTCTTGAACGATATTTCGCCTCGCTCGATCAAGATGAGGTTTTGAGATTGCAGAATGAAATTGCCAATCGCATGAGCGATTTCTACCAAGCCCATAAGCGAGATTTAGAAAAAACAGGAATTGTCCAAATTCCATTGGGTAGTTTTATCGTGCGGGCAGTGGGCAATGTTCCGGGGCGGCCTCTCAATCAATTTTCGCTCGACGAATATCAACGCAATCTTCGCATTGCCACAACAGTGGGAGAACAATGGTTTGGCTTTGGCTACGGCTTTCATTCGCAGGGGCAAAAGAGCGCGAATGATGTGTATATTCTTAATAATGATTTGGAAATTCAGGGATCGGTAAAGGACCTTGGACTTTCAGAACGTATCTATTCAGTGCGTTTTGTGGAAGACAAGGGGTATCTTGTTACCTTTAGACAAATCGATCCTTTCTACGTGCTTGATCTTTCCAATCCCAAGAACCCCCAGCTCAAAGGAGAGCTGAAAATTCCGGGGTATTCTTCGTATCTGGAGCCCATTACCAAAGACAGGATTCTCGGCATTGGTCAGGACGATTGGAAGGTGAAGGTTTCACTTTTTGATGTATCAAATGTAGCAAATCCAAAAGAGATTGCAAAATATACGCTCGACGAGTCATGGTCGGAAGTGCTTTCTACTCACCATGCCTTTTTGCTTGATACCAAACATAAGATATTTTTCCTGCCCGGAGGAAGGGGCGGCTACATATTCTCGTATGATCAGGATCAATTGAAACTTGTAAAGGCGGCAAGCCAAACCGCAGTGAAACGGGCAATCTATCTTGATGAGTATCTTTATCTGATAGGGGAGCAGGAAATTACTGTATTTGACGAAACCAATTGGCAAAAAATTAAAACGTTGGAATTATAGAGAGTATATGTTTGAGAAAATAAAACAATTGAAACAGTTGCGGGATTTGCAGGGCGAGGTTGCCAAAGAAAAATTTGAATCAGAAAAGGAAGGCGTAAAAGTTGTCATGAACGGCGCTTTTATGGTAGAAGAAATAATTCTCAACCCAGAAATTTCGCAAGAGCAGCAGCAAAGAATTTTGCAGGAATGTTTCAATGAGGTGATTAAGAAGGCGCAGCTTGCCATGGCCCAAAAATTCCGCGGGATGATGTAAGGAGGAGTATAATGGCAACAGTATGGTGGGTTTGTAATGAATGCGGAGGGAAGCCGAGGGGTCCGAATCAGCTGATACATCTTAGGGTCTTGCATCTATGGCCTATGCATCAAGTGAACAAATTGTATGAGGCCATTCGAAAGAGGGCAAGTAGGCATTGCACGGATGTGTTTCTTCCAGGAAGTTTTATTGCACGTTACCGTCGCTCCAGGCGTAAAAAGATCGCAGAAAAGCTGTCATCGTGAGATGGCAGCTTAGTTTTTTATAAGGCGAAAATTTGATGCAATAAAAATTGCAGCTGATTTTAGTCAGCTGCAGGATGGGAGAGATTTCGCCCTTCCATGTATTGGTATTGAGCGTCTTGGTCGAGACAAGCTACCCAATGAAGAAGACGAAGCAGATAAACGAGCCCTACGATCCAAACAATTGCTCCAAGCCCCGTTCCCAGTAGGACCCACGGCATCATTGTGCACCTCCCTCTTGTTGTTGCTTCTATTATATCTCATCGATTGCAATGGTCAAGAGCTTGATTTGAAATTCTTTTATCTCTTGTATTTTCCACAACGGATATTCCATTGCAAGACGAGGTAGCGAAATATGAATATGCCAGAGAGCTTTGTACTTGATTTTCTAAAGGTCGGACTTAGCAGATTGCGTCATCCCAAGAGGAGCGATCGATTGGGCAAATTTCTTCGATCATCGTAGCCATAACAAGGGTCCGCACCGCGTCCCATCACGCGGTGCTTTTTTATGATGCTGGAAAAATTGTAGAGATGTGCTAGAGTGGTAGTAAATTCAAAGGAGGGAGCGATGGTCTGGTTCGATAGGATTTTAATGGCGGCCGTTGTTGGAGTGTGGGAAATTCCGGGCATCATCCTTTGTTGGATGGGGTTTCATCAGTGGGGATTTCATGATTCTGGACATGGCAGTATTTTCACTGGAACGTACTGCAAACGCCCTTTCTGCTCTCACGGGATTTCATAAATTCAAGGAGGTATACATCGATTATCTTATCTAGTACCTTGGTTCTGATGATTCAGAGCTGCGTCCTTAAATAAAAGAGAGCGACAAGTGCCGCTCTCTTATTTTTCATGAAGGATGCGAAGAAGGAAGTTAAACTTCCTTCATAACTCCTTCATAACTTCTTTTGTTGTGCTTTTGCTGGGAGCTTCTTTATTGCTTCTTTGACGAGGTCTATCTCTTTTGGAGACCACCCTTGTTGTGATAGGTTATTGCCTATGCGATCTGCGTCCAATTAATAAATTTGTCAATATGTTGCTTGATTTTTTGAATCTTGCGCCGAATTTGTCAAAACGGTAGAGTAAAGTAATATATGGAGTTACGCATTGTATTTCTAAAATCAGCAAAAAAGCTGCTCCGTTTAAGCAGGGCGAGGTTTTGAGCATTCAATTTCTCGACGGGAATACATGACACTAGATTGGAGATTTAAAAAAAAGAGATCATTCAAATAACTCGCCACAAATAAAAATGGTAAAGAAGATAAAACAAGTGGTGGTGATACATGGAGGGGATTCTTTTCATACTTATAAAGAGTATGTTAGGTCTTTAAAGCATTGGAAAGTTTCGATTGGTTCGTTTAGAGCCAAGACGGACTGGAAGGGCAATTTATCGAAGGATCTCGGGAAGAAATATGACGTATTGATGCCGCGGATGCCAAATAGGACGAATGCCCGATACGTGGAATGGAAAATCTGGTTCGAGCGCATGTTTCCGTATTTGAAAAATGGCGTGGTGCTCGTAGGGCATTCTTTGGGAGGAGCGTTTCTTGCGAAATACTTATCGGAAAATTCTTTCCCAAAGAAAATTTCAGGACTTCTTTTGGTAGCTCCGCCCTACGATTACGGAGATTTTGCGCCCAAGGGTTCTTTGCAAAAAATAGCAAAGCAATGCAAGAGTATTCATGTATATCAAAGTTTGGACGATCCGGTGGTGTCGCCAAAAGAGGCCGAAAAATACAAAGCAAAGTTACCCGAGATAGAGCCGCACGTCTTTAAAAATCGTGGGCATTTTAGTCAAGAACATTTTCCAGAATTAGTGCAACTGATCGAGAAGGTGTTGGCATAGAAAAAGATGAAAATTTTCGTGAAGGCAAAACCGAATGCGAAAGAAGAGAAACTGGAAAAAATTGATGAGGAACATTTTATCGTTTCGGTAAAAGAGCCGCCGGTGCAGGGGAGGGCAAATGCGGCTATTATTAAAGTTTTGGCATTGTATTTTCTGATTTCGCCGTCGAATATACGAATTATTTCCGGGTTTACCTCGAAAAGTAAAATTCTTGACATTCAGCAATAGCGCGGCTGTGGATTATTTTATTGGCTGGGCATGGTACAATACATAAAAGGTCGGTTAAGAAATAGATGCTTATTTTTATACATCATATATGAAGATGTTGGAATTGGTCGCACTCATTCTTGTTCTTATCGGCGGTTTGAACTGGGGGCTGGTTGGTCTTTTGAACTTGGATATCGTTGCAACAATTTTTGGAGGAGAAGAGTCCATCGTCGCGCGTGTAGTTTATGTTTTGGTGGGACTCTCCGCCCTTTACATGGCTGTCACGATACTTCCAAAGAAATTTGCAAAATAGAAGTTTCTTTCGCTCTGCGAAATTTATTTCGCAGAGTATAAGAAATTTTTATTCTTCCTGAAGAAGAGCTTGTACAGGAAGCATGGAGGAGATACCATAGATAGCATGAAAAAACCTCTTCTGATTGGATTAGGAGTAGTAGCGATTGGGCTTGCCCCTTTTTTTGTTTCCGCAGATACGGGAATCAAGAATCAACTTGCACAAATCCAGCAGCAGGCTCTTTTATTGAGGGAACAGGTGCGAGCGCTCGCTTTTGAGAATCCGGTCAAAGCGTCTTCTGCTTCTGGCAAACGCTGGCAGGTGGCTTTGCAGGTGGGGCATTGGAAGTTAGAAGGAATTCCTTGGGAATTGCAGAGATTGTATCAGTCGAGACAGGCGCGAGGCGGAGGAAAAATAGAATGGGAAGTGAATCTTGAAATTGCCCAAAAAACGGCAGCGCTTCTTGAAAAAGAGGGAATTGGAGTTACATTGCTGCCGGCTGTTTTGCCAGGCGTGTACAAGGCGGATGTCTTTGTCGCAATTCATGCGGATCAAAATCCGCTTTTGCCTTATGCCTCGGGATTTAAAGCCGCGGCTTCTGCGTATGATCAAAGCGGCAAAGCAAAACAACTTGCGCAACTGCTCAATAAAGAATACCGTACAGCAACTTGGCTCAATCAAGAAAGGTATATTCCAGCGACCATGCCTTACTATTACGCATTCAATTGGAAAAAGTTTCTGTACGCAGTTCATCCCACAACCCCGGCTGCGATTATCGAAACTGGGTATCTTTCGAATCCTCGCGATCGGGCAATTCTCGTGACAAACCCTGCTATGGCCGCACAGGGTATTGCGCAGGCGATTCTTAAATTTCTCAAAGAAAATTCCTAGGGAAAATAACAATACAAAACTTGCACGTTTTATTTTTCGAGCACTGAAACAAGGATGCTTTTTGCTATGTTGATCGGAATGGCAAAACTGATATTATTGGAGCCCGCAACAGTCGCGACATTGATTCCGATGACCTTGCCTTCGAGATTGATTAAAGGCCCTCCAGAATTTCCGCGGTTAATGGCAGCATCGGTTTGAATGACACCTTTAATGGTCTCGATGCGGCCGCGAGAATCGGCTGCCTGAATCGTACGATCGAGTCCCGAGATAATACCAACCGACACGGAGTTATTGTATTCGCCTAATGCATTTCCAATTGCTACAACCGTCTCTCCAAGCTTGGAAGTGGTTGAGTCGCCAAGCATGAGAGGAGTATGGGACCCGTCAATTTTGATGAGAGCGATATCTTGGTTTGAATCTCTGTATATTACTTTGGCCTGTTTTTGATCTCCATTGGCGAGAAGAACGGTATAGATTGCGGCAGAATCATCAACGACATGTTTATTTGTCAGGATATATCCGTCACGCGTGATCAGGAATCCTGTGCCGGCCCCTACTTTTTGACGAATTGTTCCTTTCTGGCGATATACGGGAACCTGAAAACCAAAATTCTTGAAAAAGGGATCATCGCCAAAAGGATTCTGGTATACAACCTCTAGCTGTGGGACATCCTTTGATACCACAATCGAAACAACTCCCGGCGTAGTTCGCTCTACTATATTTGTAAGAGTGTCCTCTTTTGACTGTTGTACGATAACCTCTTGTCGTCGCTGTAGTTCAGCTGTGGGGATATGAGAGTTGAGGGTGTCTATGCTTAGTTGCGTTATTTGTTTCTGTCCATTTTGCAATTGGCTGTTTACGTCGTTGAGCTGTTGTTCCAATGAGGCGATTTTTTCATTGAACGAGGTCTCCTGACTCGATAACTTTTTCATCATCAATCCAGTGCCAATATAAAAACTGCTTGCCCCCACAAGGAGGAGCAGAATGGCAAGCGTAAGGACAGAAGATAAGATGCGGTACATAAGTTTTATTGTATAATTTTTAAAAAACAGATCAAGCGGAGAGTATGCATTTTGCAAAGACGAGAGGAGGAAGGATTTCTTACATTGTGCAATAATAGGAGAAAGTAACTATGAAAAATTTATTCCATACGCAACCCGTCGTTTTCATTGTTTTTATCGCCTTTGTTTCAATCGCAGGAATATATCTTAGCGGGTCCAGCGAGGAAAACGTGAGGGAATCAGAGGGAGTTCCTTCTCGCATCTTTATTACAAAAATTATTGATGGCGATACTGTTATTGGGCAAGGAGGCCGCGCCATACGCCTTTTAGGAATTGATGCTGATGAAAAAGGATATCCATGCTATGAAGCAGCAAAAAAGCGTCTCGAAGAACTTGTTCTCAACAAAGAGGTTGGGCTCGAAAAAGATACGGAAGACAAGGATCAGTATCAGCGATATTTAAGATTTCTTTTTGTCGGTAGTCGGAACGCGAGCACACAGCTTGCCGAGGAAGGGCTCGTAATCGTGCGCTTTTATTCAGAGCAGGCAAAGTATAGAGATGAAATTGTGCAGGCGGAAAAAGACGCAATGGAAAGGAAAATCGGCTGCAAGTGGACAAGGGCGGAGAGCGGTATATAATAAAACAATGCTCATCTTTGGAAAGTTAAATCTTTGGAGATTAGTCCATTCGTTTTTTAAGCGAAAGTCGAGTCATGCTTGGCGAAAGCGAAAAAAGAGGAGCTTTACGCTTATTGAATTGTTGATTGTGATCGCCGTTCTTGGGATTCTCGCAAACATTGTTTTTGTAAATTTGAGCAGCGCAAAAGAGAAAGCATATTTCGCAAGGGCAAAACAAGAGCTTCGCTCAATTGCTCTTGCGGCGTATCTCTATAAGGAACAGAATGGGAAGTATCCTTCTGATGCTGACAGGGGTATTGATCCTGATCCAGCAAACTTTGGGAACAAGTACTTGGGCGGTTGGCCTGTGGGGCCTTGGCCGGGAACTTTGTATGACTGGGATTTTGCGGATCCCAATGATCCTCCGCCCAATGGAACAGCAACATGGTATGTCCCTTGCGAAGAAGTGTATCAAGTGGGTCTTCGTTTTTGCCCCGAGTATAGAGATGATGACAATAATCTTACGGGCTGTACGATACCCAAACTTGACTGGGCAGCAAATTTTAAGGCCAATAGTTCTATTTATTACTGCATTTCCGGACCGTGTCGTTCTCATCACAAAAGGCCCATGAATTATCCGGGATATTGCTTAAACTGCGCGCAAGATCCTGCCTCTAATCCAGATCAGACCAAGTGCTTCTGAATCTTGATCATTTATTGATCATTTTATTCATTAGACAGGCTTAGCCTGTCTATTTTAATTCTCGGCTGAAAGAATTGTTTTTCCTATGCGTCTCCAATCTTATGAGCGCGAAGCAAAACCACGAAGATTCTCGCCTTATTGCTGCAGCAAAGAGCAATAAAGAGATGTTTGGCGGCCTTTATTCGAAATATACCAAAAGAGTATACGGCTATCTGTGGCGGAGGATAGGAAGGAAAAAAGAACTGGCAGAGGATTTAATGCAGGAGACCTTTTTGCGGGCGTTTCGGGGCCTGCCAAAATTTCACGCTCAAGGGTATTCTTATCTAACATATCTACTCCGTATTGCTCATAATTTGTTGGTTAATCACTACCGCAGAAAGGGGTATGTACCGCTTGATGAATCGCTCCAAGAATATATCAAAGACGATAAGGAAAACGTTGCCGAGAAGGTCGAGCGAAAACTGGAAGCAGAAATTGTCACAAAGGCAATTGAGGTGCTTCCCTTGAGAGAGAAAGAGGTTGTGACCAGATATTATCGCGAGGAGCTTCCGGTGAAAGAAATTGCCCACGCAATGGCGAAAAGCGAGAATGCAATCAAACTTTTGCTTTTCAGGGCGCGGAGACGTTTGGAAGAAACCGCGCTTTTAAAATGAAACCTTTTTTATGGAGATTGGTTAGTAAAGATAGATAGGGATAAGAAGTGCTGCTTCTTTCAAGGTCGTTTCTATACTCAATTAATGTATTTATTTATGGTAAAGCGAATTTTGGAAATACTGCGCAACGCAATACGTTTGGCGCAATACCGCAGAAGTTTTTCTGCAATGCTTTATCTGTACGACGATACTTAAGACGGAAAATACTCATTATTCTACAACTTCATATCTCTCAAAAACCTTCCAAGGTTTTGCTAGGTACTGGTTACTATGCAATCTCGCTTCGGCCTTTCCTTTCAGAGGAACCGGGGCGGGATTTTTTTATGTCTTGATTTTTTCGAGCTCCTCTGGTATACAACAAGTATGAAAATATCTGTTAGAAGAAGAAAATTCGTCATTCGTCGCAAGCAGCAGCTTAAGGCAAAACTGCGAAAACTACGAAAGCAGTTTGCTGCTGCAAAGACCAAGGAACAAAAAGAGGATGTAGTAAAAAAGCTCGGCCGGATTGCCCCTCATCTTCATGCCGGGGAGTATCTGGGTATTAAATAATTGAGCAAAAGAAATTTACAGCGAGAGATTTGTTGGCTTCTGGAAGAGAAATACGGCGGCAGAATGACGAGAGAAGCCCAAAAAGATATAGAGCGGCTCAAAGCAGGGGAGCCGCTTGATTATGTTATTGGCTCTGTACAGTTTCTCGGCTGTAAAATCGATTTATCGAAAGGGCCTTTTATTCCTCGCCCCGAAACCGAATACTGGGTTGAGCGAGTTGTTGAAGAGATAAAATACCAAATATCAAACACTAAATACAAAATACAAGTTTTGGATTTGTTCGCTGGTTCTGGCTGTGTTGGCATTGCGATACTCAAACACGTTCCTCATGCAGTATTGGATTTTGTGGAGAAGAGCAAGAAATTTGGAGAACAAATAAAGATCAATGCAGAGATAAATCGCATTGATTCCAAGAGATATAGAATTTTGCAATCAAATGTTTTTTCAAATATAGCCGGAAAATACGATTATATTTTTGCAAATCCGCCGTATATTGCAGAATCAAGAAAAAACAGAGTGCAAAAATCAGTATTGCAATGGGAGCCAAAGAGCGCGCTCTTTGGCGGTAAAGACGGTTTGCGCTATATACGTGTACTGTTGCAGAGGGCACAGGACCATCTCGCGCCGGGGGGCAAATTATACATGGAATTTGATTCTTTTCAGAAAAATGCCATCGCAAAATTGTTGCATAAATTCGGCTGGGAGCATTTTGCATTCTTCCGCGACCAATACGGCAAATGGAGGTATGCTGTTGCCGAAGACCATAAATCATAAGGGCGCATCCTTGGATGCGCCCTTCTTGGCTGGTTCTTATTCAATAGAATCCGATGGCAATCGCCAGAATTCCCATTAATCCGAGCAGAAATCCAAGGGTATGGCTGATTTTCAGCCCTTTTCTCTCGTGAAAAATCAAGAGGCCAATGCCAATTGGTAGCACTGCCTGTGCAAAGTTGAATAGCGGTGCCACCACTCCAGCCGGAGCTACTTGGAATGCCCAATAGGTTGCCCCAAGGTTTAGGAAGATAAAAGTTGCCAACAGCGGAAGTTTCCAAGTATGCTCCCCAAAGAACTTTCTTTGATCCTTTTGCTTTCGAAGTGCTGCAATAGCCAGTATTCCAAGAGATCCCAAAAATGCGCCGGAATACCAATGGCTAATAAAGGCAACCTTGCCAATGCCGTCTACAGCAAAGGCCTTCATCATAAACTGGACTATTCCGAAGATCGCCACCATTGCCGCGATAGCAATGGCCCACTTGATCACACGCTTTTTAGCAGGAATTTCGTCACTCGCCTCTTTACTTTTTTTGTTTTTCTTGCCTAGGTTGAGTAAGAAGGCAGCGACGAAGAGCAATAGAACTCCTCCGACAAGCCAGCTGTTTGCGTAAAGTTCGGCCTCTTTCAAGAACAAGGCAGCGAGCGCAGCAGTAAGAACCCCCGAGAGGGGATAGAGAATCGCGGTTTTTGACAAACTGATTCCTATCGCCTCCCATTGCGCAAAAGCCCCGAATGCGTTTATAAACCCCACCCCTACAATGATCAGCAGTTCCCGTTCTAGTCGGATATCGCGCATGAAAAGGGCTATAGCCCACCCAAGGATTGCAGCGCATAGGAATTGCACAGCCAACGCCTTCGCTCTCGGAAGTTCGTCGGCTACGGATTTCATTAAAATCTGGCCGCTTCCTGCCACGGCAAGATATGCGGTGAATACAAAAAATACCATGCTGTGCCTCCTTCTTATGCTGCTTGGTTTATATGCTATAGCGTTCAATTAGTCAAATGCGTTCTTTCCATTTGACCTGTATTGCGTAATCATGAGAAAATAAAAAAATGGAAGAGAATTTTCCTCAATCTGTTCCAAGTTCGTATCGAAAGCCCGAGGTTGATGCGGATGGCCGGGTTATTTTGTCGGTGGAGGAGTGCCATTTCCTTGTGAATGAAGCGGTTTCAAAACTCGGCATTCTCAAGGTGAGGGGCGAGATAAGCAACATCGCAAAAAGAAAGGGAGCAATGGCCTTTTTTGATTTGAAAGATTCCAATGGCAAAGAGTTTGTGTTGAAATGCGCTTTATTCGGCTGGCAATTCGGCAGATTCAACCATTTACTGCAAGAAGGCATGGAAGTTGTGATTACGGGAAAGCCAAATTTATACAAAACTGGCAATTTTAGTATTGTATTAGACGCTATTGAACCCTATGGAGAAGGTGCATGGAAAAGAGCGCTGGAAGAGTTAAAAAAGAAACTGGCCGCAAAAGGATATTTTGATCCGGCAAGAAAACGTGCACTTCCTGAATTTATACAAAAGATCGGATTGATTACTTCCGAAGATGGGGATGCAATTTTTGATTTCAAAACCAATCTGGGCGAA
The DNA here is from genome assembly GCA_016186115.1 of Candidatus Wildermuthbacteria bacterium. GTDB lineage: Bacteria > Patescibacteriota > Minisyncoccia > Minisyncoccales > UBA10102 > JACPMK01. The sequence continues at coordinate 253,189 of JACPMK010000002.1, read as the reverse complement.
TACGGATTCCAGATTTTTTTCTACGGCGTATGGGTGGAAGGGGAGAAGGCAGAGGAAAGTATCGCTTCTGCATTTGAATGGTTCAATAAAAACAGGCCGGATATGGATGTACTGGTATTGATCCGCGGCGGCGGAGGGTTTGAAAATCTCAAGGTGTTTCATTCAGAGAAAATTGCCGAAGCGATTATAACCTCGCGTATCCCTGTTCTTTGCGGCATTGGCCATGAAAAGGATGAAACAATCGCAGGCGATGTTGCCGATAAAAATTGTTCTACTCCCACAGCAGCCGCGGTATTTTTACGCACCAGCAGAGAAGAATTGATGCGTACTGTTGAAGAGCTGGCAAGCGCATGCGCGAGTCGTACGGAAGAGATTTTTGAGGAACGTCTTTCTCTTATTGCTACTATGGGTGAACGGCTCCATCATACATTCGGAGGCATTCTCGAGCAGTTTCACCGCATAGAAAATAATTTCATGCAGTTGATCTATGCAAAAGAGGCGATCCTTCAATCACTTGAAGGCGAACTCAAGACAGCTCATTCTTTGCTTTTGTCTTTGAATCCCGAGAATATCTTGCAAAGAGGGTACAGTGTGGTATATAGCGAAGATAGAAAAGTGATCAAGCGTGCGTCTGATGTAAAGAAGGGGGATAAGATTTTTACGAAATTTTCGCAAGGGGAAGTTGGCTCGCAGGTCGAGAATATTATTGATACCAATTGATGTGTATTCGAAAAATATGACGAAAGAGAAAGAGACCATTCAAGCAGCGAAAAAGCGGCTCGAACAAATTATTGAAGAATTGAGCAGAAAAGATGTGGACGTGGAGCTTGGATTGGAGAAATTTAAAGAAGGGGTGGAGCTCATTACATTTATTCGCGCTCAGCTTCAAAAAACAGAAAATGAATTCAAAAAACTGAAAGCAGAATTGGAAATACAACAATAATATTTTCTATGTCTCGCAGATACGCCATCGTATTTATTCTTTGCACAATTTTCCTGCTCGGAGGAGTGGGGTATCTTTTGTATAGATCAAAGCCGATTCTTTCATCCGGATACCATCAAGGAGTTATCGATGGGAAAACATTTTCTATTTTTTTACCAGAGGAAACGCAGGAAGTCCGTTCCAATGCCGCATTGGTTACTTACGTTGCAAGCAGAGAAAATACTCCAGTCCGTCTCATCTCTGTAGGGATTTTTCCAAAAGTTCCCGAATCGAGCGGCACTTCATTTGATTGTAAAGCACTAGATAAAGAAGTGCTTTTTACCACTCTTATTACTGCGTTTGGAGAAAGGGTTGATAGTTGCGAAAATCCTCTGGGAATCTCGGTTCCCGAGGAGTTTGGAAACGAAGGATATGCGTTATATGGCACGTCAGGGTTTGGGGAGCATCCGGAACAAGGCAATCTCTATATCATTCAGGTGGTCGCATATAAAGCATTTGCAGAAAGCACCGACGGTAAAAAAGAATTGCAGCGCATTTTCGAATCATTTCAGTTGAAAAATTCATAATGTAGAAAAAAATCTGATTTCTTTATACAATGGAAGAGATACATTATGAATATCAAAGAAGAACTGCAGCGTGTGGTGCGGGGAGAGGTTGTAGATGACGAGAATACTCTCAAAAAATACAGTACCGACGCAAGCATTTTCGAGGTCAGGCCGCGTCTTGTTGTGTTCCCAAAGGGCAAAGAGGATATCAAAGCGATTATCCATTTTATTGATGTTCATCCAAAAGAAAAGCTTTCAGTAACCTGCAGATCTGCTGGGAGTGATATGTCGGGAGGGCCCCTGAATGAAGGGATTATTATTGATGTCAGCCGCTACATGAATCAATTGAAAGAAATCGAGGGGCATGCTGCGGTAGTGGAGCCGGGATTGCTGTATCGCGTGTTTGAAAAAGAGGCCGGCCGGCATCATTTGTTATTTCCAACATACCCTGCTTCAAAAGACATGTGCGCTTTCGGCGGCATACTCGCCAATAACTCGGGAGGGGAAAAGAGTTTGGTGTACGGAAAAACAGAAAACTACGTGGAAGAGCTCAAGGTGATTTTGCGCGACGGCAACGAATATGTCTTCCGCCCTCTCACAAAAAAAGAATTGTCTGCCAAGTTGCGGAAAAAAGGATTGGAAGGAGAAATTTACAGCAAGATATATAAGCTTATCAATGAGAACTGGGATCTTTTGCAGAAAGCAAAACCCAATGTTTCAAAGAATTCCGCAGGATATTTCTTGTGGAATGTATGGGATAAAGAAAAAGAGATATTCGACCTGACGAAACTTCTGGTGGGTTCTCAAGGAACTCTTGGAATTATTACCGAGGCAAAAGTACGGCTTGTTGACGCAAAAAGACATTCTGTGCTTTTGGTTATCTTTTTGAAAAATTTATCTCCGCTTGCTGACATTGTAGGAAGAGTTCTTAAATCAAAGCCGGAAAGTTTTGAGTCGTACGATGATCATACTCTAAAACTTGTTCTGCGCTTTCTCCTGGAATTCGTTTCGCTTTTGGGAGCAAAAAATATACTGGCATTATTATGGCAATTTTTGCCGGAATTGCGGATGTTGATCAGCGGAGGATTACCCAAGCTTGTACTCTTGGCAGAGTTTACTGCTGATTCGCTCAAGAATGCCAAAGAGATGGCAAGGGCAGCGCAGCAGAATATCGCGGATTTTCATATCCAAACGCGGATCGCAGCAAAACCCCTCGATGTGCAAAAATATCTTACCATTCGCAGACAGAGCTTCAATCTCTTGCGTCATCATGTTAAGAACAAAAAGAGCTCGCCTTTTATTGATGATATCATTGTGCGCCCCGAACTACTGCCGAAGTTTCTTCCCGAGCTAAATGTTATTCTCGCCAAATATCCAGATTTGATTTACACCGTTGCGGGGCATGCAGGCGATGGGAATTTTCATATTATTCCATTGATGGACCTCACTGATGCAAAAGTGAGAAACAGCATCCCGTCGCTCTCAAAAAAAGTGTATGATCTGGTGATGCGCTACAGGGGATCGATTACCGCAGAACATAATGATGGATTGATTCGTACGCCATTCTTGAAACAAATGTATGGAAAAGAAGTATGCAATCTTTTTCGCAAAACCAAAGAAATCTTTGATCCGAAGGGAATTTTTAATCCGCGAAAAAAGGTCGGCACATCCTTGCAATACGCAATATCTCATATCATGCATCATAACTGATACTTTATTTTTATGGCCAATCTTTTTACGCAAACGTCTCCCGAACTATTCTTGCAATTGCTTTTGGCCGTGGTTCTTGGCGGACTTGTAGGTATCGAAAGAGAATTGAAGGGAAAGGAAGCAGGAATGCGAACCTATGCCTTGGTGGCGTTGGGGTCTGCGCTGTTCACCATTGTGGGTATCGAAATATTAAAAGCGTTGGGCACAAGCCCGGGAGTGAGTTTTGATCCAAGCAGAGTGATCTACGCAGTTGCAATTGGCATCGGGTTTATCGGCGCAGGAGCTATTCTTCATCGAGAATCTCATGTTGAGGGTATTACAACAGCTGCAGGACTTTGGGTGGTAGCAGCTATAGGAGTTGCGGTTGGATTTCAACTCTATATTATTGCGGTGTTTGTTGCTTTGCTGGCGCTGTTGATATTTTCTCCTTTCCGATTCTTCGAGAAAAAGCTCATGAAAACAAAAAAAGAATAGAAGGGATGTGTTCTGGAGTTCTTGACAACGGTTACTGAACAGAATACAAATAAAAATACAGGTTCAGTATACAGAACGTCGAAAAATAATAACGAGCCAGAGGAAGTAGGTGACCTTGCAGATACGGTCTGCAAGTATTCCCACACTACCCCGTAACAGTGATCTCTTTCATGTATAAGAGCATGCAAGGGTAAGTCTGGTCGACTGGCGGTTGTTCACTATCCATTGAATAGCCCGCAAAAAGCGGGTTCGCGAAAGACACGATTTGTTTTTCGCCCCTCGAGGGAGGGACGAAGGCATGTAGCCCAATTCAGCGAAGGCGTGAATTTGGAAATGTCTCTACTCCCATCCCAGGAGTTTTTTATTTTTATGAACACATTGTATTTCGTTCGTTTCATAGTTGTAATACTCATTATCATCAGCACATCGTTTGCCGGGTTGGGCGACACAAGAGCAGATGCCATTGACGGCGATGTCGCGGATGCGGTCGCGTATCTGCGCGTACAGGAGACATCTCCCGGAATTACATTGGCGTTTGTCGCGGTTGATCAGAATGAGGACGTCGATGTTTCGTATCTCAAAGATTTTTCTGCAAGCACAGCAATTGCTTATGCAAAACCAATTCTCGCGCTTGTTGCCGCCGAGAAAGATCCCCGTACATACCCAAAAGAAAATTTCATTGAGAAAATCAGGGGCTTTGCAGGTACAACCCAACTGGGAGATCCAAATCAGTTGAATGATGATTTCTGGGGAATTTTAGCGTTGAGTTCTGCGGGAACTTCGGCGGATGATTTCATCATTGCAAATTCCAAACAGTTTATTCTTGATCATCAAAACAGCGATGGCGGCTGGGGGTGGAACGTTGGCGGAACAAGCGACACCAATGATGCGGCAATTGCCATAGTGGCGCTCTTGGAAGCGGGGCTGGCAAAAGAAGACCCCGCGATTCAGAAGGCAATTTCATATATAAAAAGTGCCCAAAATGATGACGGCGGCTTTCCCTATGATCCCCAGAGTAAATTTGGGAGGCCTTCTGATGCAAACAGTGATGCGTGGGTTATTGTTGCCATCAATAAACTTGGTGAAGATCCGTATTCATGGACTATAAATGGGCACAATCCCGTTGAGCATCTTTTGTCGCTCCAAGATCAAGATGGAGGATTTTGGTGGGTGCAGCCCGAGACTTCTGACTTTAATAATAAAGCAGCTACCGCTGATGCACTCATTGCACTGAGCGGCAATAGTTTTCCAATCAAAAAAATTGCAACTCCGGGGCAGCCCTTGTTGCAGGAAGTTTCGTTTCGGATTGAGGGTTCCAGCGCTTTGTTCTGTAGGGGCGTGGTTCATGCGGCAACCGCAATGGATGTGGTGAAAAACGCATCAGAGCAATGTGGCTATACCTACAGCATTGAACAAACGGATTTCGGCCCGTATCTCTCTCGTATTGGCAACGACGCAGCACAGGGAATGTCGGGCTGGATGTACTTTGTCGAGTGGGTTTCTCCTGCTGTCGGAGCAGCAGAATATGCTCTTTCCGTGGGTGAAGAGGTGTTGTGGTATTACGGCGAATGGGGAATTAACCCTTTGCGCATACAGCTCACCGAAGGGAAATCCTCATACAAAACAGGGGAGAGTATGTCGGGCGTAGTGAAAGAATTCGATGGAACGCAATGGAATGGCGCAGGCGCCTCACGGCTTTGGTTCGATGGAAAAGAATGGATTGCCTTGGAAGACGGATCTTTTGAAATTCCGTTATCCAAAGATGGCGTATTTGAGTTTGTTGCAACAAAAGAGGGTAGTGTACGTTCTGATTCTATTTCAGTTATTGTTGGTGGGGTCTCAAGAGCAGTTGCGATGTCAGTTGAGGTGTCAGAACTCGGAGATATCCCCGAGGAGCCAGAAAAGTCAGATGTTGGTTTTTCTGTATCGCCGTCTTTCTTGGCATTCGGAAAACTTAATCCCGGCAGCAGCGCGGCAAAGCAAGTTACCCTTACCAATACCGGGCAAAAGAAATTGAAGATGCGTTCTGAGGTGGAGGGCGATTCCGTATTTCTCTTTTTGAAGATTGCAGGAATGCTTTGGTCTGCGTTTGAAAGAATGCTCGATATCGACGCGTCAGAGCATCTTGATGTGTCGTTGTCTATTCCCGCTGGGTTTAGTTCGTTTGGGTCAAAGCAGGGGACACTCATCTTATGGGGTACGCCAACAGAATAAAGAAAGAACAGAAAGTGGTATTGGTTGGCGTATTGGCATTGCTTTTGGTTTTTGGATTTTTTAAAGTTAATGCTGCAGAACGCGGCATTGGAGTAACGCCTTCAAAGATTCGGGTGCAGAAGGCAGAGTCGTGGCCCCATACAGAAAAAGTATTGGTGACTAATTTTTCTTCTGATGCCGAGTGGATCGAAGTAACTGTTGCAAAAGACGCGCCGTATGATATTTCGGCGCAGCCGGCGCGTTTTGCGCTTTATGCAAAAGAAAGAAAGGTGATCCTTTTGACAATGGCAGAACCGCAGCGTCAGGAAGAATCCGGCAAAATCAGAATTGTTGCAAAGCGCGTCTCGCCAGAAGGATTGGCAACGGGCACGGGTTTGGAAATACCATACGCAGTTGCAAACGAAAACCGAATTGCGGCGGAACAGCGTCAGAGCGTTCTCCTTGCTGCGGCTGATTTCGTTTTTGGAAGCGCAATGCAATGGGTATGGCTGGGCATTTTCATTGGCGTGCTTCTTTTTGCTATTCATCGGTTATCTTTGTATTTTGCAAAATTTTTATGAACAGGGTAACGAATGCATTTCGCTCGCCATATGTTCTTGCAGCAGTTTCTTTCATGGGAATATTTGCTGCAGGAATGATAACTGGTATTGTTGTGTCTGGCACTGGAGCAGTGCCGCTCGGTGCACATTCGGATGCCAATCTTCTTGGCCGTGATATTGCGGTTGATTTGGAAGTCGACTATGGCAATGGTGATGTTCAGGCGTTTCCCAGAGAAATTGTATTGGAGAGAAACACTGTATTCGATTTATTGAAAGCAGTCGAACAACGCCACGGAGTGCAGCTGGATACAAGAAATTTTCCTGGCGTTGGCATATTTATCGAAGGTATCAATGGAGTGCGCAATACCAATACTATGTATTGGCAATTCTGGGTGAATGATGAATACGCGCAAGTCGGCGCAAGCCAGTATATTCTCAAAGGCGGCGACCGCGTTCTTTGGAAACGCACCGGCAACAAAGAGGGTCAATAACCCCACTTACACCCCGGGGGTGTAAACTCCGGGGATGTAAACGGATTGTTGGAATCTTTGTCATCTTGTATACTGGAAGAATATGATTTATCTTGGCGCGGATCACGCAGGGTTTGAACTCAAAGAGGAGATAAAGAAATATCTCCAGAAAAATGGTTTTGAAGTGGAAGACATGGGAGCTTTTGCATTGAATCCGGATGACGATTATCCGGATTTCGTTCGCCCAGCTGCTGAAGCTGTTGCCCTTCGATGGACTCAGGGCAAGGACGATACTCTCGGTATTGTGCTTGGCGGCTCGGGTCAGGGCGAGGCCATTGCGGCAAATAAGATAAATGGCATCCGTGCCGTGGTATATTATGGGGGTCCTATTGATATCGTGAAACTTTCGCGCCAGCATAATAATGCAAATATTCTTGCTTTGGGCGCAAGGTTTCTTTCCAAGAACGAAGCGCTCGAAGCCGTGAAGGTATGGCTCGAGACACCTTTTGAGGGCGGAAGGCATGAACGCCGTCTAAAGAAAATTGAGGACTTAGAAGCTTAGTTTTTAGCGATGGCAATGCAAAAAGTCATCCCTGCAATTCTAACGGCTGATCCTGCTGATTTGCGCGGCAAACTCGAGATATTGAAGGGCCACACCAATTGGGTTCATATCGATATCATGGACGGGTATTTTGTGCCGAATAATTCGGTAAGCATTTTTGAATTGAGCGGCGTATACGAAGTGTTTAATCTTGAATTTCATTTGATGGTATTGGAGCCGGAAAAATACTTTCGCGACTGCGACGAGGTTGGAGCAAAGCGGGTCATTTTTCATTACGAAGCATCTCAAAGTATCGACACGGTTTTGGAGAAAGCTCATCAGTGTCAATTTCATATTGGAATGGCATTGAATCCAGAAACAACGGTTGAGAAAGTTCAACCTTATTTGTCTCAAGTTGATTCTGCGCTTTGCATGGGCATTGACCCTGGATTTCAGGGAAAAGAATTTATTCCCGACACCATGCAAAAAATCCCGCAGATTCGTTTCCAGAGAAGAGATATCCTTGTCGGAATGGATGGGGGAGTAAAAGAAGAAAATATCAGAGATATTTTTGCCGCAGGCGCGGATTACGCTGTGGTCGGCAGCGGCATCTGGAAATCGCACGATCCAGCCGATTCTTTAAAAAAATTACAGGAAATCGTGCAATAACTTAACAATATGAATTTATTTTCTAATCCCCAAACCAATTGGAAGTTTATCGCGATAATCCTTGCGCTGGGGATTGTGGTGGGAGGGGGAATGGCAGGGTATTTTCAGATGACCAAAAAGCAAATTCAGGAAGTGCCGACAAATATCTTTTCTCTATCGCGAGAAAAAATTCCTCAAGGTTGGGCAACGTATCGTAACGCGGAACACGGCTACCAAATTTCTTATCCTTCAGATTTTTTTCTCAAGGAAAATAGCGATATTATTGCGCAAGATGTAGAGGCAAAAGGCGCTGCTTTGGTATTTCCCAAAAAATATATTCCGGTGGAGAATTTTTTTGATGCAAATATCAATATTTTGGTTGGAAACAATGTATGCCCCAATTTTCCCGTCAAAAAAATTGTCGTAAAGAATGGCATGAGTTTTGAACAAAGCGAATGGACGGGGTCAGCAGCCGGAAATATCTACGAGGGCACTGTTTATACCGCGAAAAAAGAAAATGCATGTTATCGCATCACTCTTCAAACGCACCTTGGCAATGCTGGAAATTTCTACGTCGACGAGGAAAAAATCCGTGATCTTGAGCGTCGCGACGCCGAAGCTAAGCAGCAACTCCTCTTTACCCTTAACCATATCCTTTTCACATTTCGATTTATTGAGTAGATATGTTCTTTGACATCAAGAGTAAGAGGAACTATCATAGAACTATGATTAAAAGAAATGGGATAAAAACAGTTGAGGTGCCAAAACGCGTGGTAGATTCTATGTTGGAGGCCTACGATAAGTGGGAGAAATTTCGTGATGAGTTGGAAGATTTTGCCCTCGCAAGCGACCCCGAGTTTATCAAAAAGATGAGAAAAGCCAGAAGAGAGCATGTGAAAGGACGAACTCACAGCTTGGCAGAACTCAAGAGAAAACTCTAGCTTTTTATGTATCGTATTCGTACTACTCTCACCTTCGATGCATATATCAAAAAGTTAGATCGCCCAATTGCAAAAAGAATTATCGATAAGGTAGAGCAGCTTGCTGACAGTCCAAAACTTTTGAGACATACTTTAAAATATCTTCCTCAAGACCTTGCTAATCTCCAGAAATACAGAGTAGGTGATTGGCGAGTTTTATTTTGGGTCGACCATTCAAGGAAAGAGATTACCCTTTATGGCGTTGAACACCGCAGTAGAGTATATAAACGATTTCGAAAATAATGATGAAACTTATTGATATATCAAGCAAAATTAACTGGAAGTTCATATGTGTTGTTTTTATTATTGCCGTCCTTGCGGGCGGGGGAGTATGGTGGTTCGGAAAGACGCAAGAGAAGCGTCTTATCCAAGAAATCCAGCAATTGGCAGAGAGTCAAATTACGGTGCATACGTCCACACCTACGTCATCGATCAATACTTCAGGGTGGCAAACCTATCGCAATGAAGAGTATGGGTTTGAGGTAAGGTATCCAGATGATTTTGTTAGCGAAGAATACCCTCCTGGACTTCGTAGCGGGGAAGAATTTGGAATAAAGTTCCATGATCAGAAATGGACAACGGGACACTATCCAGTTTTGACTATTAGTGTCATACACACTGACCTCGCTCCTTATGATTGGGTTAAGGCATATAGAGAACCTATATCACAAGTACCTTCTGGCGAGCCAGCAGTGGGCCACAGGAATCTCCAGGAGATACTCTTCAATGGAAGAAATGCTGCAAAGGTAGAATTTATTTCGGTAAGCGATATGACCTCTACTACCATTATTCAGGGAGATTTAGAAAGGGTATACAGAATTGATGCAATTAGCAGCGGATGGGGAGATTTCCCGCAGGATATTTATCAGCAAATTCTTTCCACATTTCGGTTCGTGGAGTAAAATTATCTGTTAATATCCAATCTCCTCTAAAGCGGGGAGGTTTGGTATAATAAGGGAATCGCTTATTTCTATGATAAAGAGACAGTACTCTATTGAGGAGCTAGAGAAAATCGCAAACGAGATACGGCAGGATATTATAAAGATGCTGGTCGAGGCGGGATCGGGGCATTCAGCCGGGCCTTTGGGCATGGCCGATGTTTTTTGCGCGTTGTATTTTGCCGTAATGAACCACGACCCCAAAAATCCAGCGTGGGAAGAACGAGATCGCTTGATTTTATCCAATGGGCATATTTGCCCTGTGCGATACGCAACCATGGCCCGGGCCGGCTATTTTCCATTGAAAGAGCTTATGACCTTGCGAAAATTCGGATCTCGATTGCAGGGGCATCCGGAGCGGGAAAAACTCCCCGGAGTTGAAACCACGTCGGGACCTTTGGGCTCTGGTTTGTCGCAAGCAGCAGGTATGGCCTATGTGGGAAAGTATATCGACAAAACCCGCTGGCGGGTGTACTGCGCAATGTCTGATGCTGAGCAGGAATCAGGCCAAATTTGGGAAGCAGCAATGTTTGCAGGGAAAAACCGGCTCGACAATCTCACCGCGATTATCGATCGCAACAATATTCAAATCGATGGCTGCACGGAAGATGTCATGCCCCTTGAGCCGTTAAAAGCAAAATACGAGGCATTCAATTGGCATGTGCTTGAAATTGACGGGCACAATCTGGAACAGATTATTGATGCCTGCAATCAGGCCAAGGCCATTCACCAAAAGCCAACAATTATCATTGCGCAAACGATTCCCGGCAAGGGCGTGAGTTATATGGAAAACGATTTCAAGTGGCACGGCGTTCCGCCCGGCATTTCGGATATTCCGGGCGAGCCGCCCAAAAATCAGCAGGTGAAGATTGCCTTGAAAGAATTGCGAACATTGCATGGCAAAATTGTTTCAGAACATGAGTAATTCAAAAGCGCATTTGGCGGAAAAAATTTTTGAGAAAGATATCGAAAAAATCCCAACGAGAAATGGGTATGGAGAGGGATTGGTTGAGGCAGGGGAGAAAGACAAAAGAATTTTGGTGCTGTGCGCAGATTTGTCAGAGTCAACTCGATCTGAATATTTCCAGAAAAAGTTTCCGGAGCGCTTCGTTGAAGTTGGCGTTGCAGAGCAAAACATGGCCTCGCTTGCCGCGGGAATGGCCTTGGCTGGAAAAGTTCCTTTCATCTCGTCTTATGCAGCGTTTTCTCCCGGCCGCAACAATGAACAGATTCGCACGACCGTTGCGTTGAACAATGCCAATGTGAAAATAGCAGGGGCGCACGCTGGTATTTCTGTGGGGCCTGACGGCGCAACCCATCAGGCGCTCGAGGATATTGCGTTGATGCGTGTACTACCCAACATGCGGGTGATTGTTCCGTGCGACGCGATTGAAGCAAAAAAAGCAACCGTGGCCGCTGCCGCAATCGAAGGCCCTGTGTATCTTCGTTTCGCAAGAGAAAAGACGCCTTTGTTTACAACTCTTCAGACCCCATTTCAATTTGGACGGGCCGAAATTTTTTTGCAAGGTAAAGATGCAACAATTATTGCCTGCGGCCCAGTGCTCTACGAGGCATTGCTTGCCGCGCACTTGCTCGAAAAACAGGGAGTATCGGTTGAAGTATTAAACAGCCATACGGTGAAACCGCTTGATAAAAAAACAATTTTGCAATCGGTGAGTAAAACAAAAGCAGTAGTGACGGTTGAAGAACATCAGATCGCTGGAGGATTGGGAGGGGCGGTTGCGGAATTGCTTAGCCGAGAATGTCCCGTGCCAGTAGAATGTATTGGCGTGCAAGACCGTTTTGGCGAGTCCGGCTCCCCCGACGAATTAATGGATGCCTTTGGCCTAACCCATCCCCACATTATCAAAGCAGTAAAAAAGGTTTTGAAACGCAAGGTATAAAAGATTGCCAAGAATATTTTTTATTATGTCCAAGCCAAAGTTTGATTTAATTTCAGTGGGAGATACGCAGTACGACGTGTTCTTGGAATTGGAGGAAGAAACAAAGGTTTTGACTGACCCCGAAGATGGACGACAATATTTGGGGTTGATTTTTGCAGAGAAAATGCCGGCGAAAAAATATACCGTGGTTGCGGCAGTGGGAAATTCGGCAAACGTTGCAATTGGTGCCTCGCGCCTAGGGCTGAAAGCAGCGTTCTATACGCATCTTGGGCATGACGGAGTTGGCAAAGAAGAGTGGGAAGTTTTCAAAAAAGAAAAAGTTGCGACTGATTATATTATTTGGGACAAAAAGCATGGCAGCAATTTTTCTGCGGTGTTGAATTACAAGGGCGAACGCACTATTATTGTGCATCATGAGCCAAGGGATTATGATTTGCCAAATCTTGCTCCTGCAAGGTGGATGTATTTTAGTTCTCTTGCTCCTGAACACGAAAAACTGCATACCCAGATCCCGGAGTATATCAAAAAATCAGGAACTCAATTAGGATTTAATCCCGGCAGTCATCAATTGAAAGAAGGACTGCAAGTTTTGCAGCCAATTTTGGATGTTACGGCCGTGTTTCTGGTAAACAAGGATGAAGCGCAGACCTTGTTGGGAAATTCGAGTGATGTGAAAAAACTTTTGCATGAGTTGCGCCAGCGAGGTCCAAAGACCGTGGTGATCACCGACGATGGGAAGGGTTCGTATTGTTTCGATGGGCAGAATTACTACTATCTTGATATTTTCCGCGTTCCCGTGGTAGAAATGACAGGAGCAGGAGATGCTTATTCTGCGGGATTTATTTCTGCACTTGCCTATGGATGCGATACAAAAGAGGCGATGCGTTGGGGCGCAGTAAATTCTGCATCAGTAATTCAATATATCGGCGCTCGCGAGGGATTGTTATCGAAACCAGCAATGGGGAAAATTTTAGAAGAGCATCCCGATTTCCAGCCCGCCTCGCTGTAGTTTTCATTCTTTTTATGAAACGTTCTCTTTTTATTGTAGGCAGCGCTCTTATTATTTTACTTCTTGTGATTGGAGGAGATGCATTGTGGTTGAAGATTCGCAACGGTATGCCGAGCCCTACTCCTACTTCAACCCAAATCGAAAATACAGTAGTATTGCCAACTGCGCAGAATGCAGGAAAAAATCCGAGCACTATTTGCAAAGAGAATAATCTTGACGTGCTTGGCCTTGTACCCATCCGGTTTGCCAATCAATCTCCTGGTGGAGCCGGTGACCTTATGTTCTGCGGAACCGCGACTGCTACTCCGCCGCAAAAGCGCGTGCTCTATATTTTTGATGAAAATGGCAAGATTGTGGTGCAGGATGAATTTGCCAAGGACTATAACGGCCCTTCGGTGGAAGATGTGAATGGCGACAAAAAAGAAGAGGTCTACTGGGCAGCGCGCAGTTGCACAAATCCATGTACGCAATGTACGACAACCTTTCATTTATATAGCGCTTCCGTACGAGAGAAATTTACCGTGATAGAAAAAGATCAGATGGATAAGGCATGCATAAATAAACAAAAAGTTCTTTCGCGTGAGTATTCCTCGAATCTTCAAAAAGAGGAATATAAATCTTTTCTGGAATATTTGGAGAATAAAGTGTATTACTAAAGAAATTTCCAAAACAATGAAAACATTTCGGGTATTTGTTACGAGAAAGATTCCGGGGCAGGGCATTGCGATGTTAAAACAGCGGGGATATGACGTTGAAGTTTGGTCGGGGAATAAGAGCCCGTCGCAAAAAGATATTATGCAAAAAGCAACCGGGGCAGATGCGCTTCTTTGTTTGCTGACCGATAAAATTGATGGCGAGGTTATGGATGCAATCGGGCCACAGCTGAAGGTCATTTCCAATTATGCGGTCGGGTTAGACAATATTGCATTGGACGAGGCAAAAAAGAGAAATATTATTGTGGGCAATACTCCGGATGTGCTTACCGAAGCAGTCGCGGGGCATGCGGTTGCTTTGATCCTGGCGATTGCGAGAAGAATTGTTGAGGCAGACGCCTTTACCCGAGCGGGAAAGTACAAAGGATGGGAGCCGGAATTGTTTTTGGGAGCAGAGCTCCAAGAGAAAACGCTTGGGATTTTGGGGTGCGGAAGAATTGGTTTTGAAGTGGCAAAAAAAATGTTTCTGGCATTCGGAATGCGCATATTGTATTATGACAAAAATCCAAGGGCAGAAGTTGAGAAGGCGTGCAATGCAAAGTACGCTTCTATTGAGGAATTGCTGCAGCAGTCCGATGTCGTGAGCATTCATGTTCCATTGCTTCCTGAAACTCGTCATTTGATAGGGGAACAGCAATTGAAAATGATGAAACCAACCTCATATCTTATCAACACTGCGCGGGGACCAGTGGTTAATGAAAAAGCCCTTCTCACGGCTTTGGAACAGAAATGGATTGCGGGAGCAGCGCTCGACGTATTCGAAAATGAGCCGGCAATTACTTCAGGGTTAAGAAGAATTTCCAATGTTGTGCTTACTCCTCATATCGCTTCCGCAACTTTCGAAGCCCGTTCCAAAATGTCAGAGCTCGCCGCAAAAAACATCATTGATGTATTGTTAGGCAAATGAACAGAGGTGTTGTTGCGAAAGAAGATGAACGGTATCCTGCGTTGTTGAAAACAATTTCTGACGCGCCGAAAAAATTGTATTACAAAGGCACATGGGATCCGTCATTGTTTCGGGCATGTCTCGCGGTGGTGGGGACAAGAAGAATGACAGGATATGGGAAAAGAGTTGCCGAGGAACTGGTGGGAGAAATTGCCGCGGCTGGCGTTACGATTGTCTCTGGGTTTATGTATGGGGTTGATGCCACCGCGCACAAGTCGGCTGTGGGCGTGGGAGGGAAAACAATTGCAGTCATGCCCTGCGGTATCGATGTTATTCATCCCGAGTATCAAAAGGATTTGTATGAAGCAATTATGAAGCAAGATGGTCTTATTGTTTCTGAATACGAGGGTGGTTTCGTTCCAACATTGTGGAGTTTTCCGCGCAGGAATCGAATTATTGCGGGATTATCCCAAGCAACATTAGTGATTGAAGCAGGGGAGAAAAGCGGATCTTTAATTACAGCAAATTTTGCAAAGAAATTTCACAGAAAACTTTTTGCAGTTCCCGGCCCTGTAACCAGCAGTGTTTCGCAAGGAACTCTAAAACTTTTGGAAGAGGGAGCGACCGTAGTAAAAAATGCCCAAAGGATTATTTCGTGGTACAAAGAAAACGTGCCGGAACTTTCGCAAAGAGCGCAAGGAAGAGAAAAAGCTGTAGCTCCGGAGCGCGACACGCCGCAGAAAAAAATCGAGCGAAATATCCTTGAATATTTACAAAGAGAGCCGATGGAAATTGACAATCTTGCGCGAACGCTTGGAATTTCTGCCGCTCAAATCGGCACGGTGCTTTCTTTAATGCAATTGAATGGTCTGATCGCCGAAGAGAATGGAAAGTATTATATCAAGAATTGATAGCTCATATCAAGAATTGATAGCTCGAGTAATTTATTTTTTCTTGCGCTTTACCCCACATTTCGCTCCGCCTGCGGCGGAACTCAACGTGGGCACCTACGCGTCTGCGAAAAAATCAATTACTCTCGCCACGTCAGAGGCGGTTCTCGCTCTTTGTTTTTCTACTAAATACTAGATACTAAATACTGTGTTGATCAAGGTTCCCTCGGCTTCGCATTTTGGACTGGATTCTATTGGGGTGGAGGTAGAAATAAATCTTGCAAACAGAGGATTGCCAGGTTTTGATATTGTCGGATTGCCCGATAAGGCAGTTGACGAAAGCAAAGAGCGGGTGCGCACCGCGATCATTAATTCTGGCGTTGAATTTCCGCAAAAGAAAATTACGGTGAACTTGGCCCCGGCTGATATTCCCAAAGAAGGTTCTTTTTACGATCTTCCGATTGCGGTTGGGATATTGGCAGCAATATTGCAATTCGAGATTCCGTCCAGAAGTTTATTTTTCGGTGAGGTATCTCTCGATGGTTCGTTGCGCCATACAAAGGGCGCTTTGCTTTTTGCGCTTTTTGCGAGAAAAGCGGGTTTTGAACATCTTTTTCTGCCACTTCCATCTGCGAACGAAGCAGCAATTATTCGCGGAATTCATGTTCATCCCGTGGAGAATTTGCAGGAAATTGTTGTTCATCTCAAGGGGGAGAATGAAATTAGCCCCATCGAATATCAAGATGATTTTTCAGAGATAATTCCGCAGGCAGAATTTAATATGGAGGAGATTTTGGGGCAGGAAAAAGCAAAACGAGCAGTAGAAATTGCAGCAGCAGGCGGCCACAATATTCTTTTGATGGGGAGTCCGGGCGCAGGGAAAACCATGCTCGCAAGAGCAATTCCCGGGATTTTGCCGTTGCTTTCCGAAGAAGAGTCGCTCGAAGTCACGAAAATTTGTTCTGCTGCTGGCATTATTCCGCCCGGAGGTTCGTTGGTTCGACTGCGACCTTTCCGCGCGCCTCACCATACCATTTCCCAGATCGGGCTTACGGGCGGAGGGAGCAGACCACAGCCCGGAGAAATTACCCTCTCTCACCGTGGCGTGCTTTTTCTTGACGAGTTCAACGAATTTCCGCGGTCTGTATTGGAATCGTTGCGACAGCCATTGGAAGATGGCGAAGTGACCATTTCCCGCAGCAGAGAACGGGTTACATACCCCAGCAGATTTATGCTTGTTGCTTCGGCAAATCCCTGCCCGTGCGGCTATCTGAATCATTCAAAGAAGCCGTGCATTTGTTCGCCAAGGGAAATCGAACGATATCGAAAACGCGTTTCCGGGCCCATTCTCGATCGGATCGATATTCACATTGAGGTTCCCGATGTTGACATTCGCGATCTCGCCCAAGACAGCCGGGCGGCAAAATTCGTTGAAGCGTCAGATGTCATCAAAGACAGAGTCATGAAAGCCCGGCATCTCCAAGAAAAAAGATTTCATAGCGATCGTATTCATACCAATGCCGAAATGAAAAATGTTCATATCAAAAAGCATTGCTCTCTTCCTTTGGAAGCGCAGCAGATGCTGGCAAAAGCGGCTGCGGCATTTCATGTTTCGGCGAGAAGCTACTTTAAACTGATTAAAATCGCCAGAACGATTGCAGATCTCGAAGGCGCGTCTTCGATTGGCGTCCCGCATCTTGCAGAAGCCCTTCAGTATCGTTCGAGAGTATACGATGCCGTATGAACCATATCGAAGTAGGCAAAAGGGGAGAAGAGCTTGCAAAAAAATATATCCGCGGCAAAGGATACAAAATTATTGAACAGAACTGGCATACGAAATATGGTGAGATCGATTTAGTCGCCGAGAACAAGGAATGGTGCGTTCTTATCGAGGTGCGGACAAAGATCGGGGAGCAATTTGGGCTGCCAGAAGAGACACTCAACTATAGAAAAATGCAAAGATTGATGCGTAATGCAAATGCCTATGCCGCGATACGCCGCATTTCCAAACCCTATCGCATCGATGCTGTTTGTATCGTTCTCGATGAAAGCGGCAATCTCATTCGCATCGACCATTACGAAAATATTACCGGCTAGTGCTCTTACTTTGGGTGAGCTATAATACAAACATGGAAAAGGCGATACGAGAATTTGCAAAACAATTTGCATGGGAGCCATTTATCGAAAATGAGCATAAACTTCGCCGAACAGGAAAGTATATTCTGGCTGGAATGGGTGGATCGCATTTGCAGGGCGATCTTTTTCAAACTATTGTGCCCGGATTTGATTTATCCGTGCATCAGGATTACGGGCTTCCGAGCTGGCCAATGGAAGTTTTGGAAAAGGCATTGGTTATCGCCAGTTCCTATTCCGGCAATACCGAGGAGACCTTGAGCGTTTTTCGGGAAGCAATCGTAAAAGGCGTGCCGGTAGCAGCGATTTCAATTGGGGGGCAATTGCTTGATCTTGCCAAACAATATCGTGTCCCTTTTATTCAGATGCCCGATACGGGAATTCAGCCGCGTATGGCTCTCGGATTTAGTTTCAAGGCATTGGCGCGCGTGATGGGTCAAAGAGATGTTGAGGAACAGGCCGCGGCGCTTGCCTCAAAGCTTGAAGTGGATTCCCTAGAGCAGAAAGGGAAGGCATTGGCCGAGCGACTCAAGGGGAAGATTCCTCTTATGTATTCTTCCCAGCGAAATTATGCAATTGCTTATAACTGGAAAATTAAATTCAATGAAACAGGAAAAATTCCTGCGTTTTATAACGTATTCCCGGAACTCAATCACAACGAAATGACTGGATTTGACGCGAAAGAAAACACGAGACAACTTTCCCATAATTTTTATTGCATTATTCTTCGGGATCGCTTGGATCATCCGAAAATTCTCAAGAGAATGGATATTCTTCAAAAACTTTACGCAGCAAGGGGATTGTCGGTGGAAAATATAAACATGGAGGGCCTTTCCACGATGGAAAGAACTTTTTCTTCATTGCTTTGCGCTGATTGGGCAGCATACCACCTTGCTCTTTATTACGGGGTAGAGCCAGAAAAAGTCCCCATGGTCGAGGAATTTAAACGCCTCATTGCTTAAAGTGCCTTGTGGAAAAGTACATTCGCTTGAGCTAAAGAGAATAGGTATAATGTACTATGGCGAAGAAAAAGATTTTTTTCCTTCTCTTTCTTGTTTTTGTTATCCTATTGGCTACCGCAGCGCTTTATTACGCGTTTTTTATTCGTTCTAAAAGCGAGAAAGCACCAGCTGCTTCTCCTCAAGCGCCAGCCAGAGGATTAGGGAGTGAAATTTATCAGCAGGTGCAAAATCCCGGAGAAAAAATTCCCGAAACAAACCCCTTCGATGCAAAAACCAATCCTTTTGGCGAGGCAAAAACCAATCCCTTCAAAGATACCTATACCAATCCTTTTGAAAAGTAGTATTGTATGAATTCACGCTTTATTTATTTTATTTCATTCATGCTTTTGAGCTTTGGGTTGTTCGCAGGATATATTGCTTTTGCCCAAAGTCAAGATGATATTCTCTATCCTATTGAAGAACTTGGCAACTGTGCCAATCAGGAAGAATGCAAGAGCTATTGCGACAATCCCGACAATAAAACAGCATGTCTTGATTTTGCCGAAAAGCACGGTCTTCTTTCTGAAGATGAGATTGAAAAGGCAAAAATTGTAGATGCAGTAAAGGAAGGACCCGGCGGCTGCAAGAGCCGAGAGGAATGTGAAGGATATTGTGAAGATATTTCCAATATTGAAGAATGCCTCGTTTTTGCAAGTGAGAATGGGTTATTGTCGTCTAAAGAGATAGAGGAGGCGAGAGCAGTGGCAAAAGTCCTTCAAGAAGGCGCGCAATTGCCGGGCGGATGTCGCACAAAAGAGGAATGCGATGCATATTGTGAGGATGGTACACATATAGGAGAGTGTTTGGATTTTGCGGAAAAGGCAGGTTTGATTCCCCCGGAAGAACTACAGGAGGCAAGACAGGTGGCTGCGGCTCTGGAGGCGGGCGCGCAATTGCCGGGCGGATGCAGAACCAAGAATGAGTGTGAGGCATATTGTGCCGAGCCCACCAATATGGAAGCATGTCTGAATTTCGCAGAACAAGCCGGCTTCATTTCTGCCGAAGAGGCTGCCGAAGCACGGAAAATTCTTCCCTTGATGATAAGCGGAGAAATGCCTGGAGGGTGTAGAGAAAAAAAGGAGTGTGAGGCATATTGCTCAGAGGATGCAAATATAGAAGAATGCGCAGAGTTTGCTGCAAAGGCAGGTTTTATGACACAGGAAGAACTCGAAATGTTTAAGAAAACCGGTGGCAAAGGGCCGGGCGATTGCAAGGGCAAGGAAGAATGCGAAGCATTTTGTAATGATCCTGCAAATCAAGAGACATGTTTCAATTTTGCAAAAGAGCACGGCCTCATTTCAGAAGAAGAATTGCAGAAAATGCAAGAAGGCATGAGCAGCTTGAAAGAAGGACTGCAAAACGCGCCGCCTGAAGTTACCAATTGTCTTCGCGATTCTTTGGGCACAGAAACAATAGAGAAAATTCAGGCAGGAACCTTGCTTCCGGGCTCTCAAATAGGGGATCAGATGAGAGTATGTTTTGAGCAATTTATGCCCCAGCAAGGTCCAAACGGGGAGGGGCCGATGCCTCCCGGCGCTGGAGGCGAAGGGCAAATGCCGCCGGGCTTCACTGGGCCGGGTGGCTGTACGTCAGAAGAAGAGTGTAGAGCATTTTGTTCTGATTCCGCGAATCAGGAAACGTGCATGAATTTCGGAGGTTCGCAAGGAGGAGAACAAATGCCGCAGGAATTTCGTGAGGAAATGGGGCCAAGAGAAGAAAGGCATGAAATGGAGGGCGAAAACAGGCCTCCCGAAAATATGCCCGTGCCGTTTCAGGGTCCGGGAGGGTGCACTTCAGAAGAAGAATGCAAAGAACAAATGATGAATCAAGGATTTCCTCAAGAGCAGCAAGAGATGCAAGCACCTCTCCAATTTCAAGAGCAACCCCAAGAGCAACTTCAACCACAAGAAGTAGCGCCTCCTCCAGCAGAGGAGCAGGCACCATCTGCGCCTCAAGAACAGCCGCAATCGCAGAGTATCTTAAGAAAAGCTCTGCGGTTTATGGCTCAAGTGCTATTTATTCAGGACTGATTTTAATTTTATGACTAACGAACTCTATATATTCGTAAAAGAATCCTTAGAAAAAGGGGCTGGAAGAAGAGAAATTGAAGAGGCATTAATCAGGGCCGGGTGGCAAAAGGAAGAAGTGAAACAAGCATTGTCCTCTTTTGCCGAATTGAATTTTCCTGTGCCAGTCCCCAAACCCAAGCCCTATCTTCAGGCAAGGGAAGCATTTCTCTATCTCGTTTCTTTTATCACCCTCTACATTACGGCGTTTAGCTTTGGGGCGCTTGTTTTTGCTTTTATCGACAGGGCATTTCCAGATCCATTGGCTGTGGGAGGGAGATTTTACTCTTCGGGTTTGCGGGCAGCCATCTCCGCTATTATTGTTGCGTTTCCGATCTATTTGGCTTTAATCTGGCAGCTTACCAAAAGCGAAGCACGGGATCCCGAACGAAAGAAATCGAGGATCGCAAAATGGCTGACATATCTTACTCTGGTTATCGGAGCCGGAATTATCATTGGCGATCTCATTACGCTTTTGACAAATCTTTTGGGCGGAGAACTGACCCCTCGCTTTACTCTCAAGGCCTTGACCGTGCTCGTGATTACGGGAAGTATTTTTGGATATTACCTTTGGAAATTAAGACAAGCAGAAAAAGAAGAAATAGCCGTATGAGAACTCCTCTTTGGCTAAAAATATTTTTTGTCGTCGTGATCGTACTTGTCGTTGGCGCGGTAGTATACGGGCTTGTTTTGGTTGGCTCGCCCTCTCAACAACGCGCAGTTCAATTCGACCAGCGAAGGATTTCTGATCTTCAGGGTATTTCCTATGCGATCGACTCTTATTGGCAACGGAACAAAGAGCTCCCTTCGAGCTTGGAGGATTTAAGAAATCAGCAGCCCTATACGTATGTGTCATCCATAAGGGATCCCTTAACAGGTGAACTGTATGAATATCGCGTTCAGAATGCCACTACCTATGAGCTCTGTGCGGCATTTGCAACTGATACATCGTCAGAAGCAGAAGAAATGGGCATGCCAAAACCATTTTTTGAAGAGTCGTGGGATCACGGAATAGGGCGGCAGTGCTTTACGAGACAAGTTCGGATTTCTGTCGAAAGTGCGGCACCGGCAATTCCTCAATCTTCTCCTATCAGATAATTTTGTACATATATGTCGCAGCAATTATCTTTTGTGAATTCGTGGGCGGATTCTCTCGTTCTTCTCGTTATTGCGCTATGGACATTGCCTTGGAAAGGAATTGCCCTATGGAAAGCAGCTCATCGCGAAGAAAAAATTTGGTTTATTGCAATTCTTATTTTAAACACTTTTGCGATTCTTGAGATTTTGTATATCTTTGTCTTCAGCAAAGGAAAGTTCGCCATTTTTAAAAAACAAGAGGTGAAGTAGCTAATAATAAAATTATGAAGGCATATTTTCTTTTTGTTTTCGTAGGAGTTTTTATGTTCGTGGGAATTGCGTTTGCGGATGTAGAAGTGCAAACAGCGGTTCAGGAAGAAACAATAACCAATGCAGATTTAGGCGTTACAGATCCCGGGACTCTTCCTACCAGTCGGCTCTATTTCTTCAAGGAATGGGGGAGGGGTTTGCAGCGGATATTCACTTTCAATTCAGAAAAGAAGGCAGAATTAGAGTTGCGTATTGCTGATGAAAAGGCAGCTGAAGCAAAACAAATTTTGGAAACAAAAAACGATGAGAAGTCGATTACGCGTGCTTTGACGAATTATCAAAAATCCCAC
The DNA here is from genome assembly GCA_016186115.1 of Candidatus Wildermuthbacteria bacterium. Classification (GTDB taxonomy): domain Bacteria; phylum Patescibacteriota; class Minisyncoccia; order Minisyncoccales; family UBA10102; genus JACPMK01. Next base: position 230,888 of record JACPMK010000002.1, on the reverse strand, counting down.
GAGCGTTTGGGAGCAAGATTGGAGGCACTGAAAGAAACATCGCAAAATCCAAATATCGATCGGCTGCTGGATCGGCTTGCGGAAAAGAGTGTAGTTCATGAAAAGCTTTTCGAACAATTGCAAGAAAAGCATCAAGACCGTGCAGCATCATTAGAGGCAGTAAAAGAAAAGATCGCGGATACGATTGAGAAAGCAGCCGAAAAAGATACTTCACAAAAGTTTCAGCAGAGAATGAAAAATGCATTTGAAAAATCAAAGGGCAGCGCATTAAAAGAATTGCGCGCTATTGAGATGATCGATCGCATTGCTCCCAATTTGCCTGCAGAGAAAAAAGAGCGACTCGAAGAGTTGCGAATCGAACTGCAGGATCGCTTGGAAGAGAAAATAGAAGAAAAGGCTGCGAAAGGAGATAAAAGCGTAGAGGGGTTATCGGAGATGGTCAAGCGTATTCCGGGCGATCCGGCGAAAAGAGCCGTAATTCTTGAAGAGATAAAAAAGAATGTTTCGACTGGTGCAGGAGAAGCTATTGAAAGGGCAAAAAAACAGGTAGAAGAGAAGTTGGGGGATGAAGCCGAGAGAAAGTCGAAAGCGGCAGAACAAATAGAACATGCAGAGGAGAAATTGGCAGAAGCAAAGAAGAAAATGAGTGAGTTAAAGGAAGTTCCGCAGTCAATGAAGGTTTTGCAAGCTGGCGTAGAGCAGCATCTTCAAAAAGCAAAAGAAGCATTTGCTCAAATGAAGTACGGCGAGGCATTTGGCCAGGCAACAGCAGCAGAAGCAAATGCAAGGAATATTTTGCGAAAACTCTCCTCATCCCCAACTCCAGAAAAGGTAGAGAAAAATGAAAACGAATGAGTCAGCTGCAGTAAGGCGCCAGCGGGTTGCAAAGATTGTCAAGGCACTCGAAAAACTTTTTTCAAAGGCCACAATTGCTCTCAAATTTTCAAGTCCGTGGGAACTGTTGGTTGCGGTTGTGCTTTCTGCGCAGAATACCGATAAAAAAGTCAACGAAGTAACAGAAAAATTATTCCAGAAATATCAAACGCTTGAAGACTATGTGAAAGTGAGTCCAAAAGAATTTGAGCAGGATCTTCGAAGCATTAATTATTACAAAAACAAGGCAAAGAATATTCTTGCAGCAGCAAAAATTGTGAAAGAGAGGTTTGGCGAGACAGTGCCAAAAACAGTAGCAGAATTGATTACGCTTCCGGGAGTTGGGCGAAAAAGTGCAATCGTTATCCAAGGTACGGTGTATGGCTTTGTGGAAGGCGTTGCGGTGGATACACATGTGAAGCGGCTTTGCCGAAAATTTGGGCTTACAGAATATAATACTCCCGAAAAGATTGAGAAAGACCTTATGGAGCTTTTGCCGAGAGAAGAATGGAAGGACTTTACGTATCTCATGATTGAGTACGGCCGACAGATTTGCCCAGCGAGAAAACACGATTGCAAAAATCATCCCTTAACAAAAATTTATCCAGCTGCCGCACATATATGGCCGAAACCATAAAGCAGAACAGAGCTGCATCTCAAGGATTCACATTGATGGAGCTTTTGGTGGTCGTTGTTATTATTGGCATTCTGGCAGGAGTTGTTGTGCTTGGCCTCAAAACAATGAGAGAACGCGGCAGAGTGGGCGGATTAAAAGAAGTCAGCTCTGCTTTTGATAGTGTGTTGAGAACTGATTTGCGAGCCGAATGGAAATTCGACGAAGGTTCGGGCAGCACCGCATTGGATACATCGGGAAACAATCAGAATGGAACGCTTGGAGGTACGGGCGCGAGTTGCAATACCATTAATTGTACTTCTGGCAATGGAAATTGCCCGACATACTATGAAGACAATGCCAAAAACAGTTTTGCGCTCGAATTTGACGGTACCAATGATTATGTGGTATTGCCCTCCTCTGCAATTGATCGTCAAAAAGGGACTGTCACTATGTGGATTAAACGAGGATTTGCTACATGGGGAGCTAGCGGAACTTCGATTGGTGTCTTTCGCATGAGGAGTAATCCTCAATCAGAACGCTGGTCAGTGACGCTAAAGAATGAGTCCGGTAATGTCAGAAGGCTTCAAATGACATGGCGAACCGGCATAGTAGGTGGAGGTGCTAATATCTTTACATCGGTCGGCAATTGGCAGACAGGTGAGTGGCATTTTGTTGCTATGACATGGGACGCGTCAATGAATGACGGGAAAATTTATGTTGATGGAGTCAGTAATTCTCAAAAGGAGGGAATCATTCCCATAGATCCTATTGACTCGTGTTTGCGACTCGGTGGCTACGCCGATATTATGTTTAAGGGTGCTATAGATGATCTGAAAATTTATGGAAAGATTTTGACGGCAGGGGAGATTCAGAGTTTATACGCCCAAACCGCGCCAAAATATCATCTCGCAACACAATAGCTAGACAGGATTAGCCTGTCTCATGTATGGGCTTTTCAATGAAGCCCAATTTATTTTTGGTATTTTGGTATAATGAACTTGTGGGCTCTTTTCCATTAAAAATTAAGAATTTTATTAAGGTATGTATCGCGGCATCGCCACATTTACACTCGACTATGGGAAATGTCCAAAATGGCTCTTTGAGCGGATGGTTCGACTTGGTCGCGAGATGACAAGGGTATTGGTGGAAGAGTACGGCCCAGATGAATTTATCAAGAGAATTGCAGACCCGGTGTGGTTTCAGTCGTTGGGAACGGTGCTGGCGTTTGATTGGAATGCTTCGGGTTTGACCACTATTTTGACCGCGGCGCTCAAAGAAGCCATCCGCGGGCAGGAGCGGGAGCTCGAAATTTTTATTTGCGGCGGTAAAGGCAAAACATCGCGTAAAACTCCAGAGCAAATTCATGAATGGGGCGAAAGATTATATCTTCCGGCAGAGTATACGCAGAATCTTGAATATAATTCGAGAATGGCGGCAAAGGTAGACAGTGCTTTAGTGCAAGATGGCTACCAGATTTATCATCATAGTTTTTTCTTCTCTAGAAATGGCGTATGGTCGGTAGTGCAGCAGGGGATGAATATTGCAGATCAAACCGCCCGGCGTTATCACTGGTTTTCAGAAAACGTGCACGAGCTGGTAGAAGAGCCACATACTGGAATTGCCTCGCAGCAATTTCAAAAATATGTGCTCAATCTTACCGCTAAGCAAAGCGGCAATACCCGCAAGATTTCAACTGAACTTGCGCAGCAGGGGTATCAAACTTTGAAACAGGATTTGGAATTAATGAGGAAACACTCAACAGAATTTTCAAAAATGGCTGCCTTAAAACAAGGCAATGATCAGCTTACGCTTTTAAAGCTCGAAGGCAAAGAGCCCATGTGGCATCCCGTTGCAGAGGAGGATTTTTCGAGGAGCAAATATCTTGATAAGATTTTTGCAAAAATTTCTTACTATAAACCCACGACATACGAAAAACTTCTGGCGTTAGAAGGCGTGGGGCCAAAAACAATGCGCGCTTTGGCCTTGGTGTCAGAAGTGATCTATGGCGCGCGGCCATCCTATGAAGATCCAGCCAGATACAGTTTTGCCCATGGGGGCAAAGATGAAATTCCTTATCCGGTTGATCGCGAAACTTATGACCACACGATTGAGATGTTGGCAAAGGCGGTCAGGCAGACCAAGATTCCAGCGAGCGAGAAAAACAGAGCTTTGCATCGCTTGGTGAAAAAATGAAAAGCAAGCGCCTCGCAAGAAAATTTTATATCCGGCCCACGCTGCAGGTTGCAAAAGATTTGCTCGGAAAATATATCATCAGGAAAATTGGCAAAAAGCAGATTGAGGGCAAAATTATTGAGACAGAGGCCTACATCGGGCCCCGCGATAAGGCCTCCCATGCGTATAGGGGAAAGGTGACTCTTCGCAACAAAGCCGAGTGGCTGGAAGGCGGGCATATCTATATTTATCTCGTATACGGAATGTACTGGCAATTCAATATCTCTACCTATAAAGCGGGGGCGCCAGAATGCGTGTTGATTCGCGCTTTGGCAGTGGACGGGAAGATTAGCGAGGCGAACGGGCCCGGTAAACTTTGCAGGCATCTAAAACTCGACAAGAGTTTTTATGGCGAGAATTTGGTGATGAGCAAGAAAGTTTGGTTGGAAGATAGGGGAGTAGAGATAAAACCGTCGGGTATTATTGCGACTCCTCGCATTGGCATTGCATACGCCGGCCCTTATTGGTCCCGCCGCCATTGGCGTTTTCTTTTGAAAGAGTATCAGAAACTTTTGCCAAAATAATCGGAAGGATATTGCGGATGGGAAGGTTCGAGTGTATGCTGAAGTAATATTCGGGTAGTGCATACCATATGAAGACGATTAAATTTACCTTTCGAATTTCGCTCAATAAAGTAGTTCGTTTTTTAATTACGAGTGATCTTTCGCTTTCGATGGGTTGGGGATTTATTGCCCCAATTTTTGCTGTTTTTGTGACAGAGCAAATTGCAGATGGCGATCTCCGAGTGGTGGGATTTTCAGCGGGCCTGTATTGGATAACGAAATCTATAGCTCAACCTTTTATCGCGCGCCATGTGGATAAGAATCATGGAGAAATCGATGATTTTTATTTTCTTGTGTGGGGTTTATTTCTCTCGGGTCTTGTGCCGCTTGGGTATCTGTTTATTAATTCTGCATGGCAGTTGTATGCGCTTGAATTTATTCATGGCATAGCCATGGCTTGTGCGGTGCCAACATGGGCCGGCATTTTTACGAGGCATATCGACAAAGGGCAGGAGGCATTTGATTGGAGTATCGAAAGCACGGCCCTTGGATTTGGCGCTGGAGTCGCAGGTGCCCTGGGAGGATGGATGGCAAGTACATTTGGGTTTTCTGCTGTATTTATTTTCGTGAGCGCGTTCACGATGTTCGCAGTGATTCTTCTGTTTCCTATTCGTCCGTTGATTATCCCAAAAGTGCGCCAGCCCGTGCGCCCGGAAACAAAAAAGCCGCCCTTCTCTGAAGAGAAAGGAGCATTCTGATATGGAAGAGATTATCATCAAAACGAAAAAAGAAAGGGAAATTGTTGATATCACTGCTGAAGTTCAGAAGATCGTGGGGGAAAAGGGAATTAAAGATGGTGTCTGTCATTTATTTGTTGTGCATACATCAGCCGCGCTTACTACGGCAGATCTTGATGAAGGAACTGATCTGGACATGCTTGATGCTTTTGAACTGGTGGTGCCTGCTTTAAAATATCGCCATCCCCATAAACCAGAGCACGTGAAGTATCATATTCTCACTTCTATTATAGGGCCATCGTTGTGCATCCCGGTCGAGAAAGGCGAGTTGATGCTCGGGCCATGGCAGAAAGTAATTCTGATTGAATTGGGCGGGCCCAGGGAAAGAAATATTACTGTGCATTGCGCGTAATTTATGTCGCAATATTATTCAGGACAACGGGTAAGAGGACTATTCGACCCAAAATCAAAAGAGCCATTTGTGCTAAGCCGGACCAAGCTTGATCTTTTTATGAACTGCGCCCGCTGTTTTTATTTTGATCAGCGTTTAGGCATAGCCCAGCCGCCGGGATTTCCATTCAGTTTGAATAATGCAGTGGATATTTTACTCAAAAAAGAATTTGATATTCACCGCGCAGAGGGTACGAAGCATCCTTTGGTGGAAACGTACGGCATTGATGCGATTCCTTTTCAGCATGAAAAAATGGAAGAATGGCGCGATGCGCGCACCGCCGGAATTAGATTTTTTTACGAGGCAGCTAATTTTATTGTTCGGGGAGGAATTGATGATGTCTGGATTAATTCTCAAGGCAAACTCCACATTGTTGATTACAAGGCCACTGCAAAAAACGGAGAAATTGGCATTGATGCTGACTGGCAAGAGGGATACAGGCGGCAGATAGAAATTTATCAATGGCTTTTTCGAAAGAATGGATTCGATGTTTCAGAGATTGGATATTTTGTATACGTGAACGGGAAAACCGACGCAAAAGCGTTCGACGGCAAATTGAAATTCGATGTGAAGATTATTCCGTACGAGGGGAATGATTCATGGGTTGAGGACGCGCTTGCAAAAGCGCATGCCTGCCTTATATCAGACGCATTGCCCGCAGCAGCTGCTCAATGCGATTTTTGCCGCTACCGCAAATGTACTGCGGAGGCAGAGCTTCGCATGTGAAAAAGATTAGCTTGCAGTTTTTCTATTTTCATGGTATTGTTGCGCTAAATACAAAAAGGAGGGGTAGGAATGATTACTGTTTCGAGGTTTCGCAATCTGCCCCAAAAAATTGTAGAGTTTGTTGGATTCTCGACAGATGCGCACCCTTGCGCGGTATGGCTTAAAGGGTGCCCACGGTGTAATGGCGATCTTACGCCAGATCGTGACCGGTATGGGAATTATATCTATTGTATTCAGTGCGGGTATTATCTGACGGAGACAGAAGAAGCTACTGTAAAACGTTTCGATCCTGCAAGGAGAGAACAATGATGCAGTCAGTTATTTTCCGCGGATGCCGGCGATGTTGTGGTGACTTAACAATCCAGGCCGATGGGTCTGATGTTTACTACAATTGTATCCAGTGCGGGTATTACGTTTATCTTGATGCGACTGGAAAACAGATTGTTCATCATCCCATGGATAATCCCAATCCCACGGATAATCCCATAAGCAGGCCGACCCTCCCAACTTTTGCTACTGCTCAAAGGGATCCAAGCGCAAGGAAAAGCCGCCGCCGTACGCTTTACCCGGAAGAGTATCGCATTCCACGATCCAAGAAAAAAGCCCCTGGCCCAACATAGCCAGGGGCCCTTTCTTTTTCTTTCTACTACTGTACATCAACTTTATGCGATGGGATGAAGTTGATGTACATTTTATTTGAAAATATTATTTAATTTGTTAAGTGCGTTATTTTTCGGTATGATTTTGTAATGCTATGAAACAAATTAGTTTCTCTGGACTCATGACGTATATCAGATGTCCGGAGCATTATCTTTTTCACTATGTGCTTGGCGTAGTGAAATCTCCGCGCAAAGTGTTTAAGCATGGTTTTGCTTTGCACGAAACGCTGCAGTATCACTTTGAACAGAAAAAAGAAGACGGGAATGGGCTGAAATTGGTTGAAGCGCAAGAATTTTTTGTGGAATCATTTGGGAATGCTTTGGAAGAATACAAACAGGAGTTGGAGCAGGCGCGCCCCTTTCTTACCAGAGAATATCTTTCCAAAGAAAGGAATATAAAAGTTGGCGACATGATTGACACGGGTTTGCAGGGGCTCGAAACATATTTCAAACGTTTAAACCCCTACATTGAGCCCGACTTAGTTGAGGCATCTTTCGCTTTTGCTGTGCGGCCAAACCTGGAACTGGTTGGCCGTATCGATATGACCGATACCAAAGGAGTTATCCATGAACTCAAAACAACAAGGGTAACTCCAAATACGCAAGATGTCCGGACCGATCCTCAACTTGCGATTTATCAAGTTGGCTATCAAAGCATCACCGGGCAGGCGTCCAGGGGTATTTCAAAGGATTTTATTGTGCTCTCCAAAAATAATTCAAAAATTGTGCGATTCCGTGTGGTGCGCCCATTTATTGATAAAAAAACTGTTCTAAGAAACGTTGCCACTATTATGGACGCCATTCAAAGAAATATTTTTTATTGTTTGCACCCGGCTGATAGCTGGATCTGTTCAAAAGAATGGTGCGGCTACTACAAGTTTCATCAGGAGCTCAAAAGAATCGGATTTCCCGCCTTTATGGCCAAATACGCAGGATCGCCCCGAAAACAAACTCGGCGTTGGCGATACAAAACTCGCTCTTGACAAGTTCAGCGAGATAGCTTAGCATAAACGCCGATCTTAACCCTCCTGTGGAAGTTACCCTAACAGGAGGGTGGAAAGGAGGCGGTTATGCGTCAGTTGCTAGTTTCGTTTATTCTTATGTGGGTCTTCTGGTGGTAAGAAGACCCGGGCAGTGGGAGCGTCCCATTTTGGGACGCTCCCACACCTCAATCGGGCCGTTATCGACAGAAAGGCGTCAGCAATGCTGGCGTTTCTTTTTTATCTCCTGGAAATTTTCAGGACTCTGCGCAGTGATAGGGGAATAATATGAAAATCCTCTGTGCGTTTGTCGCGGAGGATATTCTTATTCATAGAGGTATAGACACGGGGAGCAAAAGCGGATATAATGGCTGGCAGGGTATGGACAACTCAAAATTCGTTGTTATAGCGCTTGGGGGTTCCATCGTGGTTCCGCATTTGACAGACGAGGATGGTATTAATGTTTCATTTCTCCGAGAGTTTCGGAGATTTTTATTACAGGAGCTTAACAATGGGAGAAGATTTATTTTGATAATCGGAGGAGGGAAAACTGCGCGGGTATATAATCGCTCTGCGGCAGAAGTGGTGAAGATGACCGATGAGGACTTGGACTGGATTGGAATCCACGCGACTCGCTTGAACGCCCATTTGATGCGCACTATTTTTGTAAAAGAAGCGCATCCGGTTGTGATTGATCACGACCCGTCGTTTGGGGAAGCCCTCGATCTGAAAGCGGAAAAGGCGAAACTATTTATCGCTTCTGGTTGGAGGCCGGGCTGGTCCACCGACTATGTTGCGGTGCGGCTGGCGCAAAAATTCCATGCCAAAGAAATGATTGATGCCGGAGATACTCCGTTCGTATACGATAAAGATCCAAAGATCTACAAAGACGCAAAACCATTTTCGGAAATCTCTTGGCAAACATACCGGAAACTCATTCCTGCTAAATGGAAGCCGGGGCTTGCTTCGCCCATTGACCCCGTGGCGGCAAGGTTGGCTGAAGAAATCCACCTTGTGGTAAAAACCGTAAAGGGAACCGATCTTGAGAATTTGAAAAAAGCCATTGAAGGCAAAGAATTTACCGGAACTCTCATATCATGACTTTGTCTGTAGGTATGGGCAGTTCACAACCCGACATGAAGAAGGGGAGAGCTTGATACCATTCGAGTTCAAAATCCAACTTTCTGACGCGGCAGTTTGACAAAAGCGACGATTTGCTATATCATATCACCAGCATTAGAACAACAAATCTGGCTCCAAGGAGGAAAGCCCGTGGATATTCATTTTGAGGTTTGCCCTCAATGCAAAGCTCATGGGAGGATCGTTTTCTCTGATAGTTCGGAGAGTCGTGAGGTATGGGCACGAGATATGGGTTATGAGGATGTTCTCCAGCATAAAGATGCTGGAAATCTAACCGATGTGGAAGCTAAAGCTCTGGGTCAAGAGATCCAATCCTCTGATCTTCCGGAAACGCGGGCCGAGGTTACCCACTCAAATACAGTATGCCCCTTGATGATTGAGAAGATTCGAGATCTTTATTGGAGGCGTCAGATGGGTCTTCTCAAGTAGATTCCCAAGGTTATTTTGAAGGAGGTGTGCAGTGCCACAGATAACAGCAAGATTCCTCGCGAGCGGTACCGGTACCCAAAATCTCAAGGATTTGCTCCGGTTTCAGAAGAGTCGAATTCGAACGACCATTGCTGAAGCGTTAGGATATCCCGCTGAAGATGTGGCCTTCTACTCTTCTGTTGAGGACCCGGAGTTCACCGATAACGCATTGCCTCTGGAGATCGTGATTGACTCTGGCGTTCGCACGATCGATCAAGAAAAGGAATGCGCCGAGCGCATCAAGGAGCTTCTCATTCAGAGATGTCCTGGAATCAAGACCTACCACTTTGGCATCTGGCTCAAAACCCACGCCAAGAACGAGTTCGTGGAACATAAGCCAGTCGAATAACGAGGATGTATCCTATTCAGGCCGCATGGTTCGCCAAGCGGCCTTTTCTTTTGCACCAATCGCCAAAGAAACTATCTTTTGCTATGATAAATCCATGAAGACATTTGCATTTATTGATGCTTCAAATCTTTTTTACGGCGGCGAGAAATCCCTTGGTTGGAAGATTGATTATGAAAAACTGCGCGGCTATTTGGAACGGAAGTACGGCGTCTCGCAGCTCTACTATTTCGGCGGCGTGGAGATCCATCACTTTCCGTTTGACTATCTTACTGAAAAGACAGTCAATGTCCGTAAGCTCGACCAGTATCTCTCCAGGTACGTCAAGGAACGCGGTGATCAGATGAACGACGCCGAGCTCAAGCTTGTCGCGCGCCATCACAATCGCGTGTGTTTCTTCCTCAAACTGGAATCGTTTGGATACACACTCGTCTTGAAGCCGGTTAAGACCTACAACGATATGGATGGCAACCCGCTCCGTAAGGCGAATTGCGATGTAGATATGACTTTGATGATGGCGACCGAAAAAGATTCTTTCGATCGTGCCATTGTACTCTCTGGCGACGGCGACTTCTTGCCGGTGTTCAAGTACCTATGCGAGAGCGGCAGAGAGGTCTTGGTGCTCGCTCGCGGGCCGCGTACGGCTAAAGAAATCAAGCGCTTCGCGGGGAGTAAGTTTCTCGACTTTGAATATTTGCGGACATATCTGGAATACGAAGATAGGGAGAGTAGCGGCCTATAAAAGCGAACGGCACCCACGAAGGATGCCGTTCAGGTCTAGTATTTTTAGTATACACCCCTCGTTTTTCCTGTCAAGTGGTTAGGTTTCTGAGCCACTGATTTACATGAGGACATTTTGTGTTAAGATGTTTTCGTTAGGAAGCTTTCTTGCGGCATGGTTGGAACACAACCCGACACGAAGAAAGCCAGAGCTTGGTACTCTTTGAGTTCAAAATCCAACTTTCTGAAAGGGTTTAAGTTTCGCAGGAGTAGCCCGTTTAAAAGAATCGCCAAATTGGCGGTTTTTTTTGTTTATACCCACAGCGATTTACAGATTTTCTTGTCAGTTGTTTTCTTAACTGGAATCTGTTAATAGAGAAGCAGAGTCGCACATTCCCAACTAAATAAGAAGGAGAAGAAGAGCGTGGACAAACTGCGTATTGCTATGCTCGTTTCAGGCGGCGGAACGACTATGCGTGAGATTCTCCGGGCGGTGAAGTCCGGGTTCCTCTCGCGAGTCGAACCGGTGCTCGTCATTGCGTCAAAACCGGATGCGGGTGGCGCCTGAGTTCGACAACGGATCACAATCTCCATCAATCCTGACGACAATGTGGCAACACTCCAAGAGAGAGTTCTCCCGCAAGAACACAGGCTGCAAATTGAGACGCTCCTTGCGTTCTCAGAGAGCCGAGTTCGCGAACTGATACGTTCCGAACCCCTCGTGCGTGAGGGAGAGCACGCAATCCTCGCGGTAGCAAAACAGGTCGCGGGGATACTTTTCCCACGCGGCTAAAAGAAAGGGGAGAGCCATGATCTATCGCATGTACCGCCAGATCAATGACGGCTTGGATCTTGGTTTCTACATCGAGACCATAGATCAGTTGTCCGAGCCGGAGCTCAAGCAGCTCCAATGGCTCATCGCAGAAACGTTCGAGCCCGGTAACACCGGAATCGAACCTTACATCTCAGCTTCGGAAGCTGTGGAAATCGGACCCCGGCTTTCGATCGAGACTCCGTTCTCGTCGAATGCCGTATCGATTTGTCAGGCCATGGGGCTTTGGCAGATCACGCGCATTGAACGCACTCACCGCTACGCTGCCGGAAACGGCCAGTCGGCAGACATCCTCAAGACTCGTTTTGATCGGATGACCGAGCAGCACTACCCGAACGGGATCGAGAGCTTTGACACCGGTACCACGCCGGAAGATGTCCGAGTGATCGACCTCATGGGTCGCGGAAAAGTCGCGCTCGAGGAGATGAACGGTGCTTTTGGCCTTGGCATGGATGCCCGGGATCTTGAGTACTATCAACATCTCTTTGCGGAAGTCCTTCGCAGGAATCCGACCGATGTCGAATTGTTCCAGCTGGGCAACGCAAACAGCGAGCACAGCCGGCATTGGTACTTCAAAGGCCAAATCGTCATCGACGGAACACCAATGCAGGAGACGTTGTTTGAGATCGTTCAGCGACCGCTGAAAAGTCTCGGCAGTGACAACTGCAGCCTCGTTGCCTTCAAAGACAACGCCGGCGTGATCAAGGGATTTGACACACGCCTGATCCTTCCAGTCACTCCGGGCAAGCCTTCGGAAATGCGAATTCTCGATAAGGTGGTTCACATCACCTGCACCGCGGAAACGCATAACCATCCGACCTTCGTCGCGCCTTTCCCTGGAGCCCAAACGGGTTCCGGCGGACGGATACGCGACAACAGTGCGGTCGGACGCGGAGGCATCGTTGGCATCGGCGTCGCCGGTTACTTTGTCGGGAACCTTTTCATTCCTGGATATCAAATTCCGGGCGAGGTTGTCGGCAAGGACAAGCCGTCGAAGTACGCTTCGCCGCTTTCGATTCTCATCGAGGGCAGCAACGGCGTATCGAGCTACGGCAATCAGTTCGGCGAACCCCTCACACTGGGCTTTACCCGAACTTTCGGTCAGACACTCGGAAGCGAATGGCGCGAGCCACGTAAGCCGATCCTTTACAGCGGTGGCGTTGGACATCTGTTCGACGGACATACTGCGAAGGAGAAGTCTGAAGTTGGAATGCTCATCGTGCGCATCGGCGGTCCTGCTTACCCCATCGGAGTAGGCGGAGGCTCAGCCTCAAGCATGATGCAGGGCGAGAATACCGAGGACCTCGATTTCAACTCCGTTCAACGCGGCAACGCGGAGATGGAGAATCGTGCGAACCGAGTAATTCGGGCCTGCGTCGAAATGGGAGACAAGAATCCCATCTCGAGCATTCACGATCAAGGCGCCGGCGGTCCGAGCAATGTCCTCACGGAGTTGCTTGAGCCACTTGGCGGCAAGATCGACATTCGTGGCATCGTGCTTGGCGATAAGACGATGTCCGTCCTCAAAATCTGGAGCGCCGAATTCCAAGAGGGATACGGACTCCTGATCAGGGCGGAGCAGATCGAGCTTTTCAAGTCGGTCTGCAAACGCGAGCGCGTCAACTGCGAAGTCCTCGGTGAAATTGATGGCAGTGGAAACGTTGTTGTCGAAGACACTAAAAACGGGACAACGTCCGTCGAACTGAACCTGGAGCAGATTCTCACGAACATGCCTCAGAAGACGTTCGAGTCAACACGGCGGACCGAAGGCTTCAAACCTCTCTGTTTGCCGGATGTCACTGTCGGCGAAGCAATCCAGGCGGTGTTCAAACTTCCTGGCGTGGGCTCTAAGGGATTCTTGGTTCACAAGGTGGATCGTAGTGTCACTGGGCTCGTAGCGCAGCAGCAATGCTGCGGGATCGCTCAGATTCCGATTGCGAATGTCAGCATCAATGCGCAGAGTCACTTCGCTCTTACAGGAAGTGCTTCTGCGGTCGGCGAACAGCCGATCAAGATGCTCATCGATGCAAAAGCCGGAGCCCGAATGGCGGTGGCAGAAATGCTGACCAACATGGCTTCGGCTCGGATCAGCGACATCGGAGAAATCCGGTGCCGTGCAAACTGGATGTGGCCTGCGAAGCTGCCTCACGAAGGTGCCCTCCTCTATGACGCTGCGGTTGCTATGTCTGACCTCATGGTCGGGCTCGGTATCGCGGTTGATGGCGGAAAGGATAGCCTTTCAATGGCTGCGACGATTTCGGGAGAGCTCGTAAAGGCTCCCGGAAGTTTGGTGATGCTCGGATACGCACCCGTGCCCGACATCACGAAGAAGGTCACGCCGGACATTAAGAAACCAGGGCGAAGTGCGTTGGCACTCATCGATCTTGGACAGGGTAAAAATCGCCTCGGCGGTTCAGCTTTGGCTCAAGCGTTCGACCAGCTCGGCGATGAGTCGCCTGACGTTGAAAATCCCAAACTCCTCAAGAACGAGTTTCTTGCGGTGCAGCAGATGATCGACGAAAGGTTGATTCTGTCTCTACATGATCGAAGCGATGGCGGCCTCATAACCGCAGTTGCCGAGATGTGTATGGCGAGTCGGTGCGGATTCAGCGTGAGCATCCCTTATGCTGCTGAAGCTCTGGCGAGTCTGTTTGGCGAGGAGCTCGGGTTCGTCATTGAACTCGGGACCGAGAATGAAAAGCGGGTTTTTGAAATCTGCGAATCGTTCGGAGTGCCGATCTCGATGATCGGAATCACCCTCGACAGCACAGCATGCAGCGTCGATGCGAAAGATACCGGAGAACTGTTCAGAAGTACGACGATGGAACTCCGGTGCTGGTGGGAGGCGACAAGTGCCAAGATCGAAGGGCTGCAGATGAACTCTGCGTGTGCCGAAGAAGAACATTCTGGTCACGATGACCAGCTTCCCGGCATCGGTACGGCTCCGTCGTATCAGCTCTCGTTTACTCCAGTGGCAACGCTTCCGGAAGTTTTGGAGGCGTCGGACAAGCCTCGCGTTGCAGTATTGCGCGAGGAAGGCACGAACGGCGACAGAGAAATGCAGGCTGCATGTGCAGCTGCCGGTTTTGCTCCATGGGATGTCACGATGAGTGATCTCCTTGAAGGCAGGATCGATCTGGATCAATTCCAGGGCATAATCTTTGCCGGTGGCTTCTCCTACATGGACGTGTTCGATAGCGCGAAAGGATGGGCAGGGACAATTCTTTTCAATGAGAAGCTGAGGGAGATGTTCGACCGCTTCTACGCCCGCAAGGATACGTTCTCGCTCGGCGTGTGCAACGGCTGTCAGCTGATGGCGCTGCTCGGATGGGTTCCATGGAAAGGGATCGCCGGTGAAAAGCAGCCGAGATTCGTTCACAACACTTCGGGCCGGTTTGAGTCTCGATGGGTACAGGTGGAAGTTCTGCCTAGCCCGTCGGTGCTTCTTGCCGGCATGGAAGGGACGAAGCTCGGTGTGTGGGTCGCTCATGGTGAAGGCTTGCTGGTCTACCCTGATCAGTCGGTCGCGCAGGAGGTTTCAGAGCGCAAGCTTTCGCCTCTCGCATTCATCGATCCATACGGCGATCGAACGGAAGTGTATCCGTACAATCCGAATGGTTCGCCACTCGGGATTACGGCTCTGTGCTCTCCGGACGGACGTCATCTTGCGATGATGCCTCATCCAGAACGTTGTTTCCGTTTGTGGCAGTGGCCCTGGATGCCAGAGGAATGGCGGAGAATGGAGGTAAGCCCTTGGCTCAAAATGTTTAGCAACGCCTACGAATGGTGCGCTAAGTAGCAGCCATATGTGGTCTTGCTGAATAAAGCCCTCTGTCCTGGTTCTATACCGGGGCAGAGGGTCTTTTCTTTTGAGAAAGAGAGTTTTATGATAGGATATTTATGATATGAGCTTATCCGTCGGAATTGTGGGGCTGCCGAATGTGGGGAAATCCACGTTGTTTCAGGCGCTGACGAGAAAGCCGGTAACAATAGCAAATTATCCCTTTGCTACCATTGACCCTAATGTGGGCGTGGTTCAGGTTCCAGACGAACGGCTTGATAAACTTGCCCAGCTTTTTCATTCGGCAAAAGTGGTGCCTGCCATTGTAGAATTTTATGATATTGCGGGTTTGGCTTGACTTTTCCGGCAAGTTTTGAATACAATGAACCTATATGAAGGAGATTTTCCCCCAAGTTACAGTAGATGCAAAAGTTCAGTTTGGCAAACCTGTGATCACCGGAACAAGAGTGCCGGTGGAGGTTGTCGTTGGCCATATTGCCGCAGGGGATACAACTGAAGCGGTGATGAAAGAGTATGGATTGACCCGCGCGCAAGTTTTAGCCGCTTTGAAATATGCCGCAAAGCTTGTCGGCGAAGAAATGCTCATAGCCAAATAATGATTTTTCTTATTGATGAAAATATCACATCTTCAATAAGGATTTTATTTGAAGAAAAAGGATTTGAGGCAGAATGCGTAAAAAACATACAGGAACTTCGCGGTCAACCCGACGAAGTCGTTTTTGACTACGCGGTCGCCAAGCAAGCCGTTATTGTTACAAAAGATCTCGGATTTGCCAATCCCACTAGGTTCCCATTAACTCAACTGCTCGGTTTGGTTGTTTTGCGATTTCCCAATGAAGTTTCGGTGACTACCCTTTATAAAGAAGTTGAAAGGTTGATTGAAGGAATGGAGGAACAAGACTTCCGTAAACGGATAATTGTAATCGAGCCGGGCAGTGTCCGTTCGCGCCCCCTCCTGTAACCCATATTAATGTCTGCACTATCCGTAGGTATGGTCAGCTCACAACCCGACATCCAGAGACAAAGCTAGTTCCCTTTTCGTTTGAAATAGCGCTCCCGCCCCCGCTCCAAAGGGGAGTGGATTATGGTTTCCGGCCTCCCGCTAAGGCAAGGCAGGGAAGCTATGAGACATTGATTCCTGACGTTGCACTTGACATTCATATTGGAATTCGTCTATAGTGGATATATGGGGACCTCGCTAGGCGAACAGCCCTTTCCCCATTAAGGGCAAGCAGTACCTGCTTGCCCTTTTTCTTGCGCAAGCTGAATTCAAGTTTCCAACGCAATTTTCTTCCCGGTGATTAGTTGGTAAAACCTCTCTGATGGAGTGTAGAAGCCCAGCGTTTTTCTTGGTCTGGAGTTTAACCTCTGTTCAGCTTCCCTGATTGCTGAAAGAGACGCATCGGTAAAGTCGGTTCCTTTCGGAAAGTACTGTCTGACCAATCCATTGGTATTTTCGTTGGTTCCCCGTTCCCATGAGTGGTACGGAAAGGCGAAGTACGCGGTCATTCCAGTCTTTTGTTCTATGGTAGCATACCCCGCGAACTCTGACCCATTGTCATAGGTAATAGATAGTCTCTTGCCGCGAGGAATCTTGTTAAACTCTCCCATGGTAAACGCGTTGATGTTCTCTGCCGTTGCATTCTCTGCTTCCCCGGCCACTAGATACCCCGACTTTCTTTCTACGTAGGTGATAATGTGCCCTGATCTGCCGCTGCCCTTGACCGTATCGCCTTCCCAGTCGCCGATTCTCTGGCGCAGGTTGATTATTTCCGGTCTCACGTCTATTCTTCGCTTTTTACTCTCTTCTCGCTGTTTTTCCCTGATCCTGGTGCCATATCTGCGCCGGTACTTGCCTTTCTGACACCGCAGATACTTTACCAGGTCTTTTCGTTTTCCATACACAAACTTGTAGATGGTGTCTTTGCCGATGCGCTGATTTTGATGGCTTTTGGTCCATTGGCCAGCTATTTGCTCGGGAGATAGATACTTCTTCAATTTTTTAACAACGTACTTTCTTAACTTTGTGTTGTGTTCAATCTTTTTAAACCTCTTGTTCGCTTGTATTCTTCGCTCCTTGGTTTTCAGCTTAGCGCCTCTGGCTAAGTACCTGCCTGCGTCGCTTTTGTTTCTCTGTAATTCTCGGGATATCGCTGAAGGATCTTTGCCAAGCATCCTGGCAATGTCTTTTTGCGTATGTCCTGCCCGTTTGAGCACGGAGATTTCATTTCTCTGGCTGTCGGTTATATGTTTTACCATGCCATCCATTGTATCCAATAGCGGCTGGCTTGGGTAAATTACTTGCGATTCGGAGTAGAATGTACCGCAAAAAGCTTGACTTTTCTAAGTAGTTATGCTATATATATCTTGAATGCGGTAGATCTATCTATCGCATAGCACATTGTATCCTCCGCGAAAACCGGAGCGAAAGGACGGTTCAAGATGGTTGCGACAACTAAGCAGAAGGCAAGGTTACTCGATCTGACCACGGGAGTGTTAGAGCTTATCCGTGACGGGAAGCGTGACGCTGACGAGGTCTGCAATGTCTTGCAGGTCATCAAGGAAGAGCGGGACTTCGCATCCATTCTAAGGCGTGATCAGCAGGTCCTTGTCCCCGAGTTCAAGATTTGGAAGACCGTCAAGCTTGGTCTTCGCAAGTCGCCCAGGGAGTATCGCAAGGCCCTCGACGAGGGTAAGTACCAAATCGGTACCTATGCCAGCCAGATCCTCGACAAGACCTCCTGCAGTCAGGAAGTGGTTGAGGTGGACCTGGTGCTTGTGACTGGCAGTCAGCTGGGCTTCAAGGTTGCCACGCGACGGGATCTCATCTACAAGCGTGCCTTGGAGCTTGGTCTTCAGAGGTGTCCGGGTGAAGTTGGTCCCGCCATGCGCGAGCAGTACCTTGACCAGCCGATGGACGAGTGGTTCCTTATCGGAATGGATCCTATCACCGACTCGGACGGCAACCTCCGCGTTTTCATTGTCGTGCACGATGGCAGTGGTCTGTGGCTCGACGGCAGCAACGGCGATCCCGACCGTGTCTGGAATCCTGGCTTTCGGTGGGCTTTCGTCCTGCCCCGCAAGTAGCTCTTGGGTCTTGAATCTTGGATCTTTTGGATCCTCGAAACTTGATCCTTGAGTTTGTAGCCCCGTATCTGTCTTCGCTCGCAAGCGAAGAATGGATGCGGGGCTTTTTCTTTGATACAATACAAATGGAAGTAGGCGAATACGCAGAAGATCAAGGTTTTCTGCTGCCGAACCCAGTATCCATACATCCAGAGTATCTCCGACTACGGTTTGAGATAGCGCGGTGTACGCAGAAACTTCAAAAAATGAAGCTACTTGGTATAGAGTGTTAGGGCATTAAAGATGCCGAATACGATACAGCCCCGAGAGTATTCAAGGGGCAGTGGTAGAGATGACACTCTGTGCATAACCGACTCGGACGGCAACCTCAACGTGTTCAATGTCGAGCACAATGACAATGGTCTATGGCTCAACAGCAACAACGGCAATCCCGACAATGTCTGGAATCCTGACAATCGGTGGGCTTTCGTCCTGCCCCGCAACTTACTTCATTTCTCTCTCTTATCGGGAGAGTTTTGTTTCTGTAATTGGCCGTTCCATCCGCCAAGCATTCTGCCAATCTCGTTTATTTTTATAGAGACAGCAATGTACTTTTTATCATCAACAGATTTTGTCTCCCAAAGAACCATCAAGAGTATTTTTAATGTATCAAGCTTTCTTATGGAAAGGCGCACGTAAGGATGTTTTTGTTGAGGAGAAAGAAAACTTGCCATTGCAACAGCTTCAATGATTTCGACAAAAAGAGTATCAATCCTTTGCCCAAGAGAATGGCGATGGAGTTTAGGTAAGATTTGGTAGTAGCCGTACCACGCAAGATATGCCTCTTTCAATTTCTGAAGAAGCGGTAAAAGGCGTGGGGGGGGGCTTACCTGAAAAGATTTTTTATGAACGTTCAATTCACTCATAACTATAATTATATCATTTCTCTTGAAAATCTGCTTGAAGCTTGGAAAGAGTTTGTAACTGGCAAACGGTCTCGCCAAGATGTACAAGAGTTTGAACACAATTTGATGAGCAATATCATTTCTATCCACGATGACCTTGTGGCCAAAACGTATAAACATTCACCTTATCACGCCTTTAATATATCTGATCCGAAGCCAAGAAGCATTCACAAGGCAAGTGTCAGAGACAGATTGCTGCACCACGCTCTCTACAGAAGATTATATCCGTTCTTTGATAGAACTTTTATAGCCGATTCTCATTCCTGCAGACTTGGGAAAGGAACACATAGGGCAATCAACAGGTTTCGCGTTTTTGCATATAGGGCTTCTAAAAATAATACAAAAACAGCGTGGGTCTTAAAATCTGATATAAAAAAGTTCTTTGCCTCAATAGACCAAGGCAAACTCTTGGGAATCATTAAAGGTTTTATACCAGACGAAGATACCGTATGGCTTATTTCTCAAATCGTTCGGAGTTTTTATTCAACCAGAAATGGAATTGGATTGCCGCTTGGCAACCTTACATCCCAGCTCTTGGTGAATGTATATATGAATAGGTTTGACCAGTTTCTGAAGCACAAACTGAAGGTAAGATATTATATTCGTTATGCTGACGATTTTATTATTCTGTCAAAAGATAGAACATTGCTTGAAAACATACTCTCGAAAATCAGCGATTTTCTATGGAGCAACTTGCGGCTTCAATTGCATCCCGACAAAACATTTATACAAACCGTTGCTTCTGGAGTAGATTTTCTCGGGTGGGTACATTTCCCAGATCATCGGGTACTGCGAACCGTGACGAAGCGAAGGATGTTCCGTGGCATAGAACGTAAACGAAGGAACATGGCAACGGTTCAATCGTATCTTGGCATGATTACCCATGGTAATACGAAGAAACTACGACAAGAGATTGACTGGATGCTGGGAGAAAAACCTGTATACTAAATAGACAATAACATTTTCTCCTTATAGCGTAAAAATTATGAGCTTATCCGTCGGAATTGTGGGGCTGCCGAATGTGGGGAAATCCACATTATTTCAGGCGCTGACAAAAAAAGAAGTTAATATTGCCAACTATCCGTTCGCGACGATTGATCCCAATGTCGGGGTAGTGGAGGTTCCCGATGAGCGGCTCCAAAAGCTCGCAGCGCTTTTTCATTCACAAAAAATCATTCCTACGGTTATCGAATTTGTTGATATTGCGGGGTTAGTGCGCGGCGCAAATAAGGGCGAAGGGTTGGGCAATCAATTTTTGACACATATTCGAGAAGTGTCAGCAATTGTAGAAGTTGTGCGCTGTTTTGAGAATCCCGATATTATTCATGTGGAGGAAAGCGTTGACCCTTTGCGCGATATTGATACCATTCACACCGAGTTGCTTCTGAAGGATTTGGAAACAGTAGAAAAACGACTTCTATCTTTGGAAAAGGAGGCGCGAGGGGGAAAAAAAGAAGCTATTGCGCAGAATCAAATTCTCCAGGATGCAAAAAAATTCTTTGAACAGGGCGTACGAGCTACGGAATATCAAAGATCGCATCCCGAAAGCGAGCCGGTGTTCCATGAACTGCAGCTTCTTACTGCCAAACCAATTATTTTTCTTTTGAATTCAAAAAACCAAGATATTCCTTTGGAACTGAAACAAAACATAGAAAAGGCGCACGGCTCTTTTGTTGCGGTAAATCTCCAAGAGGAATTAGAAATTGCCGGACTTTCAGACAACGAACGCCAAGAACTTGGAATGCAATCGAATTTGTCAGAACTGATTCAACGGGCGTACGAAATATTAAATCTCATTACTTTTTTTACCACCGGCCCCGATGAAACACGCGCATGGACTATTGTGCGGGGAGCAAAAGCGCCGCAAGCCGGAGGGGTGATTCATAGCGATTTTGAGAAAAATTTTATTCGGGCCGCGGTAATTCAATGGGATGCATTGCTGGAAGCCGGCGGCCTTGCGGAAGCCATGGCAGAGGGATTGATTCGAACCGAAGGGAAAGAATACGTTGTTAGAGACGGGGATGTTATTGAAATAAAACACGGCTGATCAAAGTTTTTTGATTTCTATGCTTATGGCAACCATTGAAGGTTTTGAAAAATTGGATATTCGCGTAGGCAAAATCATTGAAGATGAAAAGGGGAGAGCGATTCTTATTACTCCAGACGCAAAAAATCCAAAACTCGGAGGAAAACTATTCTAGAGCTGTTCGGGTTCATAAACTTGACGGATGGTAAGCGAAGTTGTTTGACACCCCAGTTAGAAGTTCTACAATAAATGTATGCTTGAGAAAGAGGATATCCAGCAAATCATTGAGGCAAACCAAACGGTTTTTGCCACAAAAGAAGAGTTCGCGGCCTTTCGAGACGAAATGAGGAAAGGGTTTTCCGATGTGCTTACTTCTGTTGACGCCTATGCAAAGCAGGCCGATACCTACTTTCAAGAGATGGTTATGCTGAGCCATAAGGTTGACCGTCATGAAAAGTGGATTCAGCAACTCGCAGAGAAGCTGGGCATTAAACTAGAGTACTAACTTTGTCTTTGTTGAATTTCAAAGAATCATCAAGGAGATTTACCCCGAGTTTATCTCGGGGCGGGCCCCACAACCAAAATACGGTGTGGGGGTAAATTTTTTGATAGAGTTGAGTTATGGATCAAACAATCGAACAGAAACTCATACAAGCTGCGATAGAGGGAATGAGGAATGCTTTTACCGGCACCAATCAGCCAGGCGATTTTAGAATTGGCGCAGCGGTGTTAACCGGGAAGGGCAGTATTTACTCCTCGGGCCAGTACTTTTCAGATACCTACTCCCTGACGCTTCACGCAGAACAGGCGGTTCTCGCCCATGCGGCAGCCCACGGAGAGTATGAAATTGCGGCGATTGCCGTTGTGGGGAATACTCCCGCAGGTGGAGACGACTCAATCTATCCCTGCCATATGTGCAAGCAACTTTTATGGGAAAGTTCTTTGCGCTCAAGGCACAATACAGAGATTATTCTCCTAGACGAGCATGGAAAAGTACTGGAGCGATTGAAGCTTCGTGAGATTATCAACTACCCATGGCCAAAAGGGTAAAGAAACTTACTCACAAAACCACTGTTCGCATAAAGCCCACAGTTCCTTTTGCTTTTGACCCTACTTTTCACAAACCAGGCCACTTCACGTCGGGAGATAATCTTTGGCAGCCGGGCACAAGATGGCAGACATGGGCGTGGAAAGGAAAGTGTTTGGGGTTAAAGTTTGAGAATAAAGGCACAGTCGCCAAACCCCTGATTGCCCTGTCCATCTTTGCAGGAAAAAAGTTAAGCAGAAGTTTCATTGATTCGTTGAAAAAAGAAGTAGAGTACCGCTACAACTTAAACCTTGATTTGAAAGAGTTTTACAGAAGATTCAGCAAAGACAGGTTAGTAGGGCCTGCCATCAAGAAACTGAGAGGCATGCGCCCAGGCCATCCAAGCTCTCTCTACGAGTACCTCATTATCGGCATTGTTTTGCAGAATGCTTCTGTGAGAAGATCTATTCAAATGTTCCAAAACCTATTGGAGTGCTACGGCACCTTAGTTGAGTTTGATGATAAGAAGCTTTGGTGTTTCTGGGAGCCCGGAAGATTAAAGAATGTAAATGAGCAAGAACTGCGAGCTTTGAAGGTAGGATACCGAGCAAAATCCATAAAGAAGATAGATGAGCAGTTTATCAATGGTCTTGATGAAGAAAAACTCCGTGAGCAAGACAGAGAAACGCAAATGCAAGAACTCCTCAAACTCTATGGTGTAGGACCAGCCACCGTGTGGTACCTCTTGTTTGATGTTTTTCATCACTGGGACTTCTTCAACCACGTTTCCCCATGGGAACAGAAAATATACTCAAAGCTATTCTTTAACCAAAGTCCGGAAAATCCTGTTTCTGTAAAGCGGCTGTTGAAATACTTTGAGCGATACGGAGAATACAAGCAGCTTGCCGTTCACTACATCTGGGAAGATCTATGGTGGAGAAGAAAGAAAGGGGAGAAGATCCCTTGGTTAGAAAAAGAGATACGGACATGAAGATATGTTCTTGGCGACGATCAGATAATTCTTGTGTAGGGAGCTAAAGCATCATCTGCGGAGTAAAGAATAGCATGCGATTTTTTTGTATTACGCACAAAAGCAGGAGATCACAGGCGCGCTTAGGAAAGATTACGACTTCGCACGGGGAAATTTTGACCCCGGCGTTTGTGCCCGTGGCAACGAAAGGAACGTTAAAAGCAATTCCGCCAAAAGATATTAGGGAAATCGGCATCCAAGTTGCGTTTGTGAACATTTTTCACTTAGTGGATCATCCAGGAATTGATGTAATTGAGAAATTCGGCGGAATTCATACGTATGCCAACCTTTCTATTCCTTTGATGAGCGATTCCGGAGGGTTTCAGGTGTTCTCATTGGCCGAGAAACGTGCAAGCACAAGAGAAGGCGAAGGAATTCCTTTGGTAAAAGTTACCGAAAAAGGTGTGCGTTTTCGTTCTCCGCGTACGGGCAGAGAACTTTTATTTTCTCCGGAACTGTCCATTCGCTATCAAGAGAAAATCGGCGCAGATATTATCATGGCTTTTGATGAGTGCATTTACTACGGCGCTTCTCATCAATATACAACAGAAGCAACCGAACGGACTCATCGTTGGCTTTTGAGATGCATCCAAACAAAAGGAAGCTCTTCGACTCTCCCCCCACAAGCTCGGGATCGCTCAGGATTGCAGCAATTCCTGTACGGAATTGTGCAAGGAGGCGTATTTAAGGATTTGCGAATTGCATCGGCGAAGTTTGTTGCGCAGCAAAATACTCCCGGCATTGCGATTGGCGGTGTTTCGGTGGGGGAGACGAAAAAAGAAATGCGAGAACAGGTAAAGTGGGTTACGCCATTTTTGCCCGAAGAAAAACCAAAGCATCTTTTAGGAATTGGGAGAATAGAAGATATTCTGGATTTTGTTCCCTTGGGTATTGATACCTTCGACTGTGTCGAGCCAACCCGGCTTGCCCGCAACGGCGTTGTGTTCCAAAACAAAGGGAAGCAATTCTATAGAATCGATCTTACGAAAGCGAAATATCTAAAAGATAAAAATCCGATTCAGAAAGATTGCCAGTGTTATACCTGTGAAATCTTTTCCTTATCGTTTTTGCATCATCTTTTCAAAGAACGCGAACTGTTGGGTTACTATCTTGCAACCTATCACAATCTGTATTTCCTTGAGCAGATTTTCAAGAAATTGCGAATACAAATTCAGAAAGGTGAAATCTGAACTTTTCTTGACAACCCCCCGCTATTAATTGTAGAGTGAAGTTAGAATTTCATTCCATCGGTTGGGAGGAGAACGTGACCTACCCCCACGTTTTCTTCCCATGGAATTTTTCTGTCCATCCTTTCCTTCCGCTGGGCGTCGCTAATTGCGGTACAATCCCTTTAGTGACGCCTTATTTTTTTACTGCTCACATTGTTCACTTTGACAGCAATTTCATTGGCTTCTGGGATTGGAGTTAATGCAGCAGCATCCTATGTATGCCTTGATGGTTTTTAAGCCGCATGATTGCAGGCATGCGTTGCAATTATTGACTCCGTCTTTTATTATCTCATTGCCCGTAGAGGATAAAAAAAAGCAGGGGGTCAAACCCCTGTTTTTTTATCATCCAGCTCTTCCGTTATTGAGAAATTTGGTATAATATAATAAGCTCGAGTAAGTACGCTTTTAGCTTTATAATATGATTGTTACGTCTATTAAGACCAGAAAAATATTGCCGGGGAAGGATAGGAATTTGTTCCTTATTTTGGATGAGTATTTGCCGCCGATCAAAGAACGGTCTGTTGTGGTTATAACCTCAAAAATTGTGGCAATTTGCGAAGGCCGTATTGCAAATCCAAAAGAACACGACAAGGATCAGCTTATTATGAAGGAAGCAGAGTATTACCTTCCGCGGTCGAGCAACAGATATAATGTTCTCCTCACGATCAAGAATAATACGATTATTGCTTCCTCCGGAATTGATGAGTCGAATGCAAATGGGTATTTGATTCTTTGGCCAAAATATCCTCAACAGACCGCGAATAATATTCGGAAATATCTGCTCAAACGTTTTCAACTCAAAAATGTTGGGGTGGTGATTACCGACAGCAGATTGGCTCCTTTGCGCAGGGGTACCATAGGAGTAAGCATAGGGTATAGCGGATTTGCGGCTCTTCATTATTACATCGGAGAAAAGGATATTTTTGGAAGAAAATTTGAGATGCAGGTTGGCAATATTGCCGACGAGCTCGCGGTTTCTGCTGTGTTGGCAATGGGCGAAGGGTCAGAGCAAACTCCAATTGCTATTGTAGAAGATGTCCCTTTTGTAAAATTTCAAAAACGCGATCCAAGCGCAAAAGAACTCCGAGATCTTCATATCTCTTTAGAAGACGATATTTTTGCTCCTGTTCTTACTGCCACAAAATGGCGGAAGGGAGGGATGGGCAAGGGGTAAAATCGAAGGTATTTACATATTTGATTTTTCTCTCTATAATAGGATAGGTTATTGTATGGAAATAAGTTTAAAGCCAGAAATTATAGGGCATATTTTTGGAATGCCAATTTCCAATAGTTTAGTGTTATCTCTGTTGGTAAGCTTTGCGATCATTATTGGCAGTGTCGTTGGGATGAAAACGCTGCGGGCAATTCCCGGCAAAGTGCAAAATGCGATTGAATGTATTGTCGAAATCCTGCTCGATTTTATGGGAGGCGCCTTGGGGAGCAGGGAACAGGCAAAGGTATTCTTTCCTCTGGTTGCAAGTTTCTTTCTTTTCATTCTATTGAATAACTGGGTGGGGCTGTTGCCGGGCGTGGGATCTCTTACGCTGAAAGCAATAGAGCATGGCGAAGAGGTATCCCTTCCTTTGTTCCGTGCCGCA
This sequence comes from Candidatus Wildermuthbacteria bacterium, assembly GCA_016186115.1. Classification (GTDB taxonomy): domain Bacteria; phylum Patescibacteriota; class Minisyncoccia; order Minisyncoccales; family UBA10102; genus JACPMK01. The sequence continues at coordinate 204,862 of JACPMK010000002.1, read as the reverse complement.
AATAGCGATTTAAATACCACGCTGGCCTTGGCCCTTGTTTCTGTGATTGCGGTGCAGATATTTGCGATTCGCAAAACGGGAATTTTTCAGCACATCAAAAAGTACATTATTTTAAATCGCGGCCCCGTGTATATTTTTGTCGGCCTTTTTGAATTTGTGGGAGAGTTTGCGCGAGTTCTTTCGTTTGCCTTCCGATTATTCGGGAATATCTTTGCAGGCGAAGTGTTACTCGTTACCATTATGACGCTCGTTCCATTTCTTGCTCCGGTGCCGTTTTTCGGCTTGGAACTTTTTGTCGGATTTATTCAGGCATTGGTATTTTCTATGCTGACACTGGTATTTTTGAAAATCGCAACGGAAACGGTCGAACACTAACATTAAACAATGAACAATTAGCAATGTATCATATGGAAGCATTAGCACCAGCATTAGCAATTGGTTTGGGATCGTTGGGGCCCGCGATTGCAATCGGACTCATTGGCGGGCGGGCAATGGAAGCAATCGGAAGAAATCCAGAGGCAACAGCGAAAATCCAGACCGCAATGATTCTTTCGATCGCATTCGCAGAGGCAGTGGCAATTTACGCTCTTGTGGTCGCGCTTATTCTTAAATTTGTGTAAAAGGAGCAGGGTCAAATGTCTGAATTATTTTCACAACTAGGGATCGATTGGAAACTTCTGCTTGCCCAGACGGTCAATTTTCTTATTATTGTATTTGTGCTGTATAAGTTCGTTTTCCGCAAATTGATTTCGTTTATGGAGCAAAGACAGCGGAAGATCGAAGAAGGATTGAAACTGCGGGAAGATGCCGAGAAAGAACTCGCGCGAGTGAAAGAAGCAAGAAAGCGTGCATTATCGCAGGCAAAACAAGAAGCAGAGGAATTGTTTGTCAAAGCAAAGGCATCGGCGCAAGAAAGAGAGCAAGAAATTGTGCAACTGGCAAAAGCAGAGGCAGAAAAAATTTTGCAAAGAGCAAAAGAGGACATCGGGAGAGAAAAGGAGAGTGCGATTCAGGAAGCAAAAGAAGCAATTTTGAATCTTGCGCTTTTGGCGGCAGAAAAAGTATTGGAGAGAACCATCGCCGAAAGCGATCGGCAACGTCTTATGAAGGAGGTGGTGGATTCTTTGAAGCAAACCTATGCAAAACAAAGCTAAGGCATATGCCCAAGTGTTGAGAAAGATTGCTCACACCGCTTCAAAGGAAAACGAGAAAGAACAGCTCAAGCATTTTGTTATGGTTTTGCGCAAGAATGGGGATACAAGAATGTTTGAGAAAATTCTCAAGGAATTCGAGCGATTGGAGGAGCAAGAGGAGGGAAAGAAAATTACCGTTGTGAGTTCGGAGCCGATTTCAGAGAATATGAAATCGAATATACGTCATGTGGTTGGGAAAGGAACCATCGAAGAAAAAATAGAAAAGGGAAGAGGAGCGGGAATGTCGATTTTTGTGGGCAATGAATATGTCATTGATGGAACTGTGAAAGGAAAATTGCGCAGTATATGGCAACAATTACGTTGAATTTTTTATGGACAAAGGGTTTATCGAACTTCTTAAAAAACAATTAGAGCACGCAGAGGCCCCCATTCACGGGGAGGAAATGGGAAGGGTCACGAGCGTGGGAGACGGGGTAGTGCAGATTGAGGGTTTGCCCAATGTGATGTTCTCTGAAATGGTGCGCATCGAGAAAAATCAAGCCGTATCTACTGAACCTTCCTATGCAATGGTATTAAACCTTGAGGAGTACACCGTGGGTGCGGTTGTTCTTGGCAGCGACGCGGCAATTCATGAGGGCGATATTGTTAAAAGAACGGGAAAAGTTTTGTCGGTGCCTGTAGGCGAGCAACTGCTGGGAAGAGTTGTAAATCCTTTGGGTCAGCCATTGGATGGCCGCGGCCATTTGGCAGCCGGCAATTTGCAGACGCTTCCCATTGAGAGACCTGCTCCTCCGGTTATTCAGCGAGAATCAGTACATGCTTCGCTGGCAACGGGATTTAAAATTATTGATGCTTTGATCCCTATTGGTCGTGGCCAGCGCGAACTTATTATTGGCGATCGTCAAACTGGAAAAACAGCGCTCGTTTTGGATACGATTATTAATCAGCTCAATGAGCCAGAAGCAAAACGTCCTATTTGTATCTATGTTGCTGTTGGGCAAAAATATTCCAAAGTAGCCCAACTGGTTCAAGAATTAAAATCGCGCGGAGCAATGGAGCACACTATTGTGGTTGCTGCGGGCGCATCTGACCCGGCTCCCTTGTGGTATATCGCGCCTTATGCCGGCTGCACGATTGGGGAGTATTTCCGCGATAAAGGCAAAGACGCTTTAGTTATTTATGATGATCTTTCGAAGCACGCCTGGGCGTGGCGTCAGATTTCTTTGCTCTTGCGACGGCCTCCGGGCAGAGAGGCATACCCTGGCGATATTTTCTACCTTCATTCCCGGCTTTTGGAGCGTGCAGCAAAATTTTCTTCTCAATATGGCGGAGGTTCTTTGACCGCACTCCCAATTGTGGAAACGCAGGCAGGCGATGTTTCGGCATATATTCCCACGAATGTGATTTCTATCACTGATGGCCAAATTTATTTGGAAGCTGATTTGTTCGCGAAAGGCCAGAGGCCGGCAGTAAACATTGGTATCTCGGTATCGCGTGTGGGATCTGCGGCGCAGACCAAAGCGATGAAAAAAGTTGCAGGGCCATTGAAATTGGAACTTGCCCAGTATCAGGAATTGGCTGCGTTCGTGCAGTTCGCGCAAGACCTTGACGAGGCAACCAGAAAAAGGATTACACGAGGATCCCGTTTGATGGAATTGCTCAAGCAGCCCCAATTCAAAGTGCTGCCCTTTGAAGAACAAGTGGCAATACTATTTGCCGGCACAGGAGGGTATCTCGATCAGATTCCTTTAGAGCGCGTGAAAGAATTCGAAGCGAAATTGCTGGAGCAATTGAAGAATCAGCATCCCGAAATCCTCAAGAATATTCACGAGAGCCGGGATCTTTCCGAAGAAACGCGGGGCGAGCTTCAAAAAGCCATCGAAGCATTTTCAGAAGATTTCAAACAATCTCATGAGATCGAAACGACAGCTCAAAAGTAAAATACATACGGTACGGAATATCAAGCAGATCACCAAGGCAATGCAGATGGTGGCCGCGGCAAAAATGCGCAAAGCGCAGGAGGTTGCGTTGCGCGCACGGCCCTATGCAAAAAGCGCTCTTGCGTTGCTGTCGCGAATTTTGCGATATAGTAAAGAATTAGAAAATATTTCAAGCCCGTTGTGGGAGAGCCGCGATGGGAAAAAAATAGGGCTGGTGGTGGCCACGAGTGACAGGGGATTGTCGGGAGCATTCAACAGCTCAGTTTTGCGAAAAGCATGGAATTTGTCCAGAGAACTTCAGGAAAAGGGGAGCGAAGTTGAGATTGTCGCAGTGGGAAAAAAAGGCAGAGATTTTTTTCTGAAGAGGGGTTTAAAACCAGTAGCAGAATTTTATCGCTTTTCGGATATTGTAACCTTGTCTGATATTGCGCCGCTTGCTGATTGGATATTGAATGCCTATGAAAAAAAGGAATACGATAAAATTCTTTTCTGCTCTACGCAGTTTATTTCAGCATTAAATCAGAAAGCAGAGATTCGCCAAGTGTTGCCGCTCGACAGAGAAGAGCTGATCCGGACCGTTGAAAATATTGTGCCCAAAACCGGAAAATATTCTGAACTGCGCAGAGGGGAAAAAAATAATCGAAACGAGATTCCTTATATTTTAGAGCCATCCGCCAAGGAAATTGTTGAAAATTTAGTACGAGATCTGGTGAAAGTCGAAATTGTGCATCTTATTTTTGAAAGCAACGCTTCGGAACATTCCGCGCGAATGATTGCAATGAAAAACGCCACTGATAATGCGCAACGATTGCAGGAAACATTGATACTCGAATTAAACAAAGCTCGCCAAAGCAGCATCACCCAGGAATTAGCCGAAGTCACAACGGCAAGGGAGGCGCTGGCAGGTGAATAAAATTATGAACAAAGGACATATCATTCAAATTATGGGGCCGGTGGTCGATGCAGAGTTTTCAGAAGAATTGCCTGCTTTGCGCAACGCTCTTGAAATCAAAAAGGAAGACGACGCAAAGGTAGTGCTTGAAGTTGCCCAGCACTTGGGGGGCAATAGAGTGCGTTCCATTGCCATGGCTTCAACCGATGGCCTGCAAAGGAAAATGGAGGTAGTGGATACTGGCGCTCCCATTTCTGTTCCGATCGGGAAGGAGGTCTTGGGCAGAATGTTTAATGTGTTGGGAGAACCAGTTGATGAAATGGGCCCGGTCAAGGGAAATATCCGTTATGCCTCGATTCATCAGCAGGCCCCTCCCCTGGAGGATCAAAAAGTGGAGCCAGAAATTTTTGAGACCGGTATTAAGGTTATCGACTTGCTGGCGCCATTTATCAAAGGAGGAAAAATTGGGTTGTTTGGCGGCGCGGGCGTTGGCAAGACCGTGCTTTTGCAGGAATTAATTCATAACACCGCAACAAAACATGGCGGATACTCGGTGTTTGCCGGCGTTGGCGAGAGGACAAGGGAGGGAAATGATCTGTACAATGAAATGAAAGAATCCGGCGTCTTAAAGAATACTGCGCTGGTGTTCGGGCAAATGAATGAAGTTCCCGGAGCAAGATTCCGCGTTGGGTTTACCGGCTTGAGAATGGCAGAGTATTTCAGGGACGAAGAGAAAAAAGATGTACTGCTTTTTATTGACAATATTTTTCGATTTGTGCAGGCGGGCTCTGAAGTGTCGGTATTGCTCGGCCGCATGCCCTCGGCAGTAGGGTATCAGCCGACTTTGGCAACTGATATGGGAGCGTTGCAAGAGCGCATCACTTCTACGAAGAATGGATCTATTACTTCGGTTCAGGCAATTTACGTGCCAGCAGACGACATTACTGATCCCGCGCCCGCAACCACATTTGCTCATTTGGATTCAACCATTGTGTTGTCGCGCGAATTGGCCTCGCTCGGAATTTACCCAGCGGTTGATCCATTGGCTTCCACGTCATCTGCATTGGATCCGCGCATCGTGGGAGAGGAGCATTATCAGGCTGCGAGAGAAGTGCAGCGGATTTTGCAGAGATACAAGGAATTGCAGGACATTATTGCCATTTTGGGCATGGAAGAGTTATCCGATGAAGACAAGCTTACGGTTGCCCGCGCAAGAAAAATCCAAAGATTCCTTTCTCAGCCCTGCGCCGTGGCCGAAGTATTCACCGGCAAACCCGGAAAATATGTTTCCCGCGAAGAAACCATCCGCGCGTTCAAAGAAATCGTTGAAGGAAAGCATGATGCCAAAGAAGAATCGGCATTCTATCTTAAAGGGGGAATAGAGGAAGTATAAATTTAGTATATGGATTTTCCATTATTGATTTTTTCAATAGACAGAGAGATTTTCGTCGGTCATGCCAAATCATTGGCCTTGCCTTCGGTTACCGGCCAGATTCAGGTTCTTGCGGATCACGCCCCATTGATTTCTCTTTTAAAAGAAGGGGATATGGTGATTGAAGACGAATCCGGCAAACAGCAAAAAATTCCCATTGCCTCCGGCGTAGTCGAAGTCACCCCGCAAGAAGTTACTGCCTTGGTGAATTTTTAATTTCTTCCCCAATTTTCATAATGGAAAAGAGGGAAGTTAAACTTCCTTCCTAATATATAGACGTGTTTTATAGAATGGTGGGTTTGAGGTATAATTTTTATTATGAAACCCATATATCTTATTATAATTCTCGTGGTTGTACTCGCTGCGGCAGGAGGGATGTTTTGGTTTGCGAATCAGGGGCAGGGCCCGCAGGAAGTACATATCACAAATTTTGACGAGTGTGTGGCTGCGGGTTACCCGGTGCAAGAAAGTTATCCTGCGAAATGTACGATCCCAGATGGAAAGACATTCACACAGGATATTGGCAATGAGTTAGAGAAGCAAGACCTTATCCGCATTACCAATCCCCGGCCTAATCAAGAAATCCGCAGTCCGCTTTTGATTACGGGCCAAGCACGAGGAAACTGGTTTTTTGAAGCATCTTTTCCGGTAAAACTCCTTGATGAGCGGGGAAATACGCTTGTTACAGGAATAGCACAGGCACAAGGCGAGTGGATGACAACAGAATTCGTGCCATTTCAGGCGCATATTGAGTTTGACAAGCCAGCCGGCAAAAAGGGGACGCTGATTCTGGAAAAAGATAATCCTTCGGGTCTGCCCGAGCAGGCAGATGAATTGCGAGTGCCGGTTGTATTTGGAGAGGTGTCTTCGCAAGAAATGATAACAGTACAGGCGTACTTTAATAACAGCCAGATGGATCCGGAGTTTTCATGCAACAAGGTTTTTTCCGTGAATCGGCAGATTCCAAAAACGCAAGCAACGGCAAGAGCAGCGCTGGAAGAATTGCTCAAGGGAACTACCAATAAAGAACAAGAGCAGGGATTTTTTAGTTCTCTTAATTCCAATATCAAGATCCAGCAATTGAATATTGCGAATGGTGTGGCGAGAGTTGATTTTGACGAACAGTTGCAATTTCAGGTTGGGGGATCCTGCCGCGTGGCAGCGATCCGCGCGCAAATCACTCAAACACTGAAACAATTTTCTACGGTACAGAATGTAGTTATCTCTATTAACGGCCGAACGGAAGATATCTTGCAGCCGTAGTAGTCCCAAAAATAAACCCGCGGAAGCAACCTCTTATCGATCTTCTTATTCTTGCGATCGCAGTTTTAAGGAGATCGGGGATCAAACCATTGCGGATAATTTGACATTGATGCTAAGCTGTTCTATAATTTAGATGCTATTAAGTAGAAGGAGGGAGTCGTGGGAAAGGTTTTTGTTTTTCTGATAATGTCAATTTTACTTGCTGGATGTCAGAAAGTGGAATCTGGCGTATTGACGCCCGAAAAAAATCCCATACCTGCCCTTAGAGAAGTCCTTGTTGTGAGAACGCTTAGTACGCCAATTGCTTCGAATATCATAGCGGGTACGCGTGATGTGCTTGTAGCCGTTGCTGTTCTTGATGCAACCGGTTCTGACAAGGATATTTTGGTTCAGATGCTGGGCGTAACCAATACCCCAGCTGCTGGTGCTCGGGCAAATGACCTTGCTATCGGGCTTTGGGCTGATCTCAATGCGGCAGAAAGTTCTCGTGGAGATGCGTACGAAACTTCTCTAGGCAGCCCTGTGTATTTCCAGGAAACGCTTACCAACACAGCAGATCAACTCATCTTTTCTATCAAGACCATTCGAGTGCCAGCAGGCAAATTTATTTCTGTTGCAGCAGTAGGCGCAGTTGCTCCTTACGCACGAGGAATTTATGTCGTCAGATTCAGCGCTATCGCTGCCATTGACGCTGAAAGCGGCAAGGATATTATCCCCATATTTACAGGAGCTGGCCAGGCAATGACTATTGCACCAGTGACTATTGGTACGGTCATGATCACAGAAGATGGAATGGTCGTGGATTCCCAACCTCGTGTAGGCGATAAAGCTGTGGTCGTCAATTCGTTTAAGCTAGTGGTAGGATCGGTGGAGGGCATCGCAGGACAAATTTCGGTTATGAAAACCGGAAGTGCCATTCTCTCTGATGCAAAAAACATCGAGCTGATTGACGTTAGCAGAGGGCAATCACTTGGCGTGACGCAGTGGGATTCCAATGGGTTTGCCTCATGGGGGAATATTTTCCTCCAAAAGGGGGAAACGAGACGCTTTCGCGTCCAACTCGATATCGTCGGAGGATCCGGTCGAACCATCAATGCCGATCTCGTTGACGGTACGCATGTTTTGTTGTTTGTTCAAGGAACTACGTACGGCTTTCCTCTTACTCCTGTTTTAGGATCGTGGAGCGGGCCGGATAGTGGCCAAGGAGCAAACGATCAGACGATCCAGTAGAGTGTCTTTCCAAGGCCCCGAGTGGTTTTCTAACCCTCGGGGCCGATTTATTTGAAGCGATTTTTGAATTATGATAGGATATATTCGCATGGAAATACAGCATCATTGTGAAGCAGTGGTCGTGCATTGCATTGATTTCAGGTTTCAGAAGCGACTTAACGAGTTTTTGGCAGAGAAGTTTCCGGAAGGATACGATCGTATTGCAATCGCCGGCGGGGTGAAGGACTTGGTGGCAAACGGGAAAGAAAGCGCGATATGGAAAAATCTGGAGATTTCTTCGAATCTGCACGGCCCCAAGAGCATCGTCTGCATTCAGCACGAGGATTGCGGAGCATATGGAGGCAGCAGCGCTTTCGGGGATTTCGCTGCCGAGCAGCAGTTGCAAAAGAGCGAGCTTGAAAAAGCAGAGGAGCTGCTCAAGCAGCAATTTTCGCAACAGATTGAAACCTACTTTTTTACAATGGAAGAGTTATAGTATAGGAATATGTCGCAGAAAGAATGGTTGATGATACTTCTTCTTTTCTTCATCGCACTGTTTGTGAGCGTTGCAGTTTTCTTTCTCCGGGCGTTATAATACATTTCCACATATGGCAAAAGTTACCCTTTACACAACTCCAACGTGCGTATATTGCAAAGCAGCCAAAGAATTTTTCCGGGAGCACAGCATTGCTTACGAAGAAAAAGATGTTTCTCAAGATGTCAATGCGCAGCATGAAATGGTAGAGAAGGCAGGAGTACTAGCGGTGCCAGTTATTGATGTGGATGGGCAGGTTATTGTTGGATTTGATAAAAAGAAGTTAGCGGAACTACTTGGTATCGCATAATCTTTTGCCAAGCGTATTTGTGATTTTTGGAGCAACTGGCGATTTAATGCGGCGAAAACTTGCGCCGGCGTTGTTTCGTTTGTATCAGAAAAAAATGCTACCGCCATTGTTTCAAATTGTTGGGTTCTCGCGGCGCGAGCTCACAAACGAAGAATTCCGCAAAGAAGTGCAAACAATTCTCGAACAGTATGCGCCAACAGCCAAAGAGCAGATTCGGGAATTTGTGCGCTCTCTTCTTTATCAGCAGGGTCTTTTTGAAAGGAGAAAGGGATATAAGGATCTCGCGCAGCTCCTTGGAATGCGAGATAGGGAATGGAGGGTGTGTTCGAACAAACTTTTTTATCTCGCAGTTCCTCCGCAATATTACAAAACAATTTTCCGCAATTTGGCTGCTTCCGGCCTTACCGTCCCTTGCGGCCCCGAAGAGGGGTGGACAAGAGTGATTGTAGAAAAGCCCTTTGGAAAGAATCTGCGTACTGCGCAAGAGCTTGACCATTTGCTGGGAAAACTTTTTAAAGAAGAGCAAATTTATCGTATTGATCATTATTTGGGCAAGGAAACCGTGCAAAATGTTTTGGCGTTTCGATTCTCAAACTCGTTCTTGCAGGATTCATGGCATAAAGATGCAATCGAGCAAATTTCTATTCACTTGTTGGAGCAAGAGGGAGTGGAGGAAAGGGGATTTTACGAAGGGGTTGGGGCGCTGCGGGATGTGGGACAAAATCATATATTGCAATTGCTTGCATTATTCACCATGGAAAATCCCGGCAGTTTTGATGCCGTATCAATCCGCAAGAAACGCGCTGAAGTTTTGCAATCCTTGGAAAAAGTAACTCCAAAAATGCTCGCCCAAAGAACGATCCGAGGCCAGTATGAAGGGTATCGCAAAGAAAAGGGAATAAGCTCTCAATCGCAAACAGAAACCTACTTTCGGATTAAAACATTTCTTCATGTTCCTCGTTGGAGGGGGGTGCCTTTTATTTTAGAGAGCGGCAAAAAACTCGATGAGGAGAAAGTAGAGGTTGTGGTGACGTTTAAGCATTTGACGCCCTGTCTTTGTCCTCCGGGAGCTCATTCGCAGAATATGTTGCGCTATATCATTCAGCCCCAAGAGCGGGTCGATATTTCTTTCTGGGTAAAAAAGCCGGGCGCAGAGATGATTATTCAGGAAAAAAGCTTTACCTTTGATTACCGCAAGGCCTTTGAGACAGAAGAGTTTTCCGATGCGTACGAGCGGCTTCTCTGGAGCGTTATCAATGGCGATCAAACCCTATTCGTGAGTACCGATGAAATTGTGGCAAGTTGGAAATTTATTGATCCTGTTGTACGGGCATGGCAGAAAAATAGGGTGGCCCTTTTGACCTATCCGCAAAATTCTCCGGCAGTCCGCCAAATCGATTTTGGCGTAACGCAATTCCCAAATAATAATCAACCACAATAAACAGTCCGCTATGAATAAAATTATTGGATTCGTAGGGCTAGGGAAAATGGGCAAAAATATTGTCCTGCATTTAAAAGAAAAGGGTTGGAGTGCAGTTGTTTTTGATAAAGATCAGAAAGCAATTACTGCGATACGGTCGGGGTCAGTGCGAGGAGTTTCGAGCATCAAAGAGCTTGTTCAAACGTTGCAGCCTCCTCGTTTAATTTGGCTCATGATCCCTGCGGGAAAGCCAATCGACGATACGTTACAAGATCTTTTGTCAAACTTGCAAAAGGGCGATGTTCTGATCGATGGAGGGAATTCGTTTTACGAGGATTCCATAAAACGAGCGAAGATGTTGGCGAGAAAGGGAATCCATTTTCTTGATGTGGGGACCTCCGGAGGTATGGAAGGTGCAAGGAGGGGAGCTTGCATTATGATCGGAGGAGAAAAAGAAATTTTCAAACGATACGAGGGGCTTTTTTCTGATCTTGCGGTTCCTCATGGATATGTATATGCAGGAAAATCCGGCGCCGGACACTTTGTGAAAATGGTGCACAATGGCATTGAGTATGGCATGATGCAGGCAATCGCAGAGGGCTTCACGGTGCTTAAAAAATCATCCCTTCAGTTAGATTTGGAAAAGATCGCGGATGTATACAATCATGGCAGTATTATTGAATCCCGGCTCATGCAATGGCTTGTGGATGCTTTGAGGGTATTCGGAGAAGAAATGACGAATGTTTCTGGTTCTGTGAGTCATACAGGAGAAGGGGAGTGGACTGTAAAAACGGCGAAAAGAATGGGAGTGTCGGTCCCCGTTATTAAGAAATCGTTTGAATTTCGCCTTGAGTCAAAGAAAAAGCCAAGCTATACCGGCAGAGTATTGTCTGCGTTGCGGAATCAATTTGGAGGTCATGCAATAAAATAAAGATGCAAATTGTTCAATGCAATTCAAAAGAAGAGGCGCGCCAAAGCGCAGTCGGAAAGTTCAATGAGTTGCTTGGGGGATTTGGAGATCAATCGATTCTCTTACTCCTTTCTGGAGGATCGGCGCTGGAGTTAGTTAATGGGATAAGCGCTCATGTTTTAAGCGAGAAAATTACGGTTGGAGTATTAGACGAAAGATATAGCATAGATCCAAAAGAAAATAATTTCGCGCAATTGGCCTCCACCTCCTTTTGTCAAAAAGCTCAAGACAAGGGAGCTCATTTTATCGATACGAGAGTAGAACATAAGGAGACCCTTGAAGAACTCGCGCATCGCTTTGAGCTGTTTTTAAAAACATGGAAGAGAGCGCATCCTTTTGGAAAAGTTCTCATTACCCAAGGAATGGGGCCAGATGGCCATACTGCAGGGATCATGCCTTATCCAGAAGATCGAAAAAAGTTTGAAAATTTATTTGGTCGTCAAGACCGATGGGTTGTTGGCTACAACGCAACCAAGGAAAAAAATGATTATCCGCTCCGCATTACGGTAACCATTCCATTTCTTTGCAATCGAGTTGATGCATCGATTCTCTATGTCGTTGGGGAAAGTAAGAAACATGCCCTTGGTCTCGTCTTAGCAGATGAAGGAAAGATATGGCAAGTCCCCGGTCGCATTATTCATGAAATGAAGCATTTGATACTCTACACCGATGTTATTTTTTAAAACAACGTATGGTTTTTCTTCAGTTTTTGCAAAAATATCACAGGGGCGCTCTTTTTGGGGGACTGTACGTCTTATCCTTTTTTTTCTTTTATTTTTCAGATGGTTTGCAGAGCGGCTCTCTCGGCAATTTTTTATGGATTTTATATCTTCCGGCATTCTTGCTTTTGGCAAGCGTTCAGGCCGCGTTTGATCTATTGCTTTCGAATCGGCCGATTTTTTTCATTTTCATATTTCTTTTTTCGCTTTTCCTCGGAGCTACGCTTCAGTTCTTTTTGAAAGGTATTTTTACAAGCCGGCAAGCCCCTTCTTCCAAAATTACCATTCAAGAGGTTGCCGATGTGCATGTGTCCTTGTAGGCAAAAAGTTCCTCTGATATAGTAAGAATGATATGGAGTACGACCTCATTGTGGTGGGATCGGGAGCCGCAGGATTGTCTGCGGCAATTTATGCTGGGCGGTATAAACTTCGTACCTTCCTCATCGAAGGCGAATTTGGAGGAGAAACAGCCACAGCAGGAACTATTTGGAACTATCCGGGATTCAACGGAATTGATGGCTATGAGTTGATGAGAAAAATGAAGGAGCAGGCGCAAAGCGTTGGTGTTGAATTCCGGGATGGCTGGGTAAAAGAAATTCGAAAAGAAGGAGAGTGTTTCCGCGTGCTGATCGAAGAGCGAAGTTTTCATACCAATACGGTTATTATTGCCACAGGATCCCGGCGCCGCCATTTGAATCTTCCCAATGAAAAAGAGCTTACCGGAAAGGGCGTGCATTATTGCTGGACATGCGATGGGCCGTTGTACAAAGATAAAATAGTCGCAATGGTGGGAGGAGGGGATTCTTCGGTCAAGGGGATCAATTTTTTGAGCGCATACGCCAAGAAAATTTATTTTATCGTGAAAGAGAAAGAGATTGGAGCCGAACCCCTCAACTTGGAACAGATGAGAAAACTTGGGGATCATGTCGAGATTTTGTTGGAGACAGAAGTGAAAGAAATCAGGGGGAAGGAAAAACTTGAAACACTTATACTTTCCCGTCCTTATAAAGAATCCCGTGAACTTGCCATCGATGGATTATTCATCGAGATTGGCTTTGATCCAGACCAAACGTTCGCAAAGCAACTTGGTTTGGAAATCGACAGCAAAGGATACACGAAGACAGATTCTATGATGAGAACGAATGTGCCGGGAATTTTCGCTGCGGGAGACGCCACTAATCATTTCAATAATTTCAAACAGGATATTACTGCCGCGGCATTGGGTACGGTTGCTGCAACGGCTGCCTACGAGCATTACAAAGCAAATGGCAAGGCCTGTGATCTTCATAAAAAGGTACCATAAAAATATCCGCTCTCTTGGCATACATTTTCGGAGACACGCATAATTTTCTGCTGAAAATTTGCTCTTTTCCCTGCCTGCCGGCAGGCAGGTCGCGCCGTCGCGCTGCTAAGGGTCTCCTTAAATGCATGCCTTCGAGATCGGCTAGGATATATAATTGTCATTCGTTATGAAACATATACTTATTTGGGGCGTGGCAGGAGTGTTGCTTGCGGGAGGGGTTGTTGGATTACTGCTTCTTGCTCCGCCTTCAAAAAATAGCAATTCGTCAGCGTATCTTGCCGCTGCGGTTTCTTCGGCTGATCACGCGAAGGGGAATAGAGATGCGAAGATTGTTCTCGTCGAGTACGGCGATTTTCAGTGTCCAGCGTGCGCGCTCTACGAACCTGTCGTGGAACAGCTTGAGGAGGACTACGGAGATCGTATGACATTTATATACCGGCATTTTCCTTTGAGGAACGTTCATGCCCAAGCAGATCTTGCCGCGCAGGCCTCGGAAGCAGCGGCGCTGCAGGGAAGATTCTGGGAAATGCACGATTTGCTCTATCAAAATCAAAATGAATGGGCAAAGAATGACAAGGCAGAGGAGATATTCGTAGGGTATGCGGTTTCGCTTGGGCTCGATAAGGAGCGCTTCTCACAGGATATGAATTCAGACGCGGTAAAAACGAAAGTTGAGAATGATTTTCAAGGGGGAGTAAAATCAGGAGTCAATGGTACGCCAAACTTCTATTTGAACGGCAAAAAGATCGAAAATCCCGGCAGCTATGATGAATTCAAACAACTCCTCAATCAGGAGCTCGAGAGAAATTCCTAGGAGAATCGTCCTTATCTTTATAGGATTGGGATTTTTGGGATTTCTCGACTCTTTATATCTCACGATCGAGCATTACCTTGGCGCAGAAGTCGTATGTACCATTGTTGAGGGATGCAACGAGGTTTTGCAGAGTAAGTATGCAATTATTTTTGGCATCCCCCTTTCTCTTGTCGGAGTGGGCTACTATACGGCAGTGATCCTTTTAAGTTTTGCCTTTCTCGATACAAAAGCAATTTTTTTTATGCGCGCAATGGGAATCCTTACCTCTTTTGGATTCCTTTTTTCGATTGTATTCGTATCTCTGCAGCAGTTTGTCTTGCACGCCTATTGCATCTATTGTCTTGGCTCGGCCCTGATCTCTACCATACTGTTCTTATTCTCTGCTATACTATATATGAGGTATATTCGTCTCAAAAGTCGAAGCACTAATGACCAAGCGTAAAATCTATGTTTGATCTGCAAAATAAAATTGCATTGGTAACTGGCGCGAGAAGAGGAATGGGAAAGTCCCATGCTTTGATCTTGGCGCAGCAAGGAGCAAAAGTCGCAGTAACCGATATTTCAAAAGAGGAATGCGAGGAAGTGGTAAAAGAAATTAAACAGCGGGGCGGCGATGCTCTTGCGTTTCGTTTGGATGTTTCTCATGTTCAGGAAATTGATCAGGTATTTGGAGAGGTCGTGCAACAGTGGGGGCGGCTGGATATTTTGGTAAATAATGCGGGGATTTATTTCCCAAAGCCAGCCCTCGAGCTTACGGAAGAAGAATGGCAAAAAATGCTAGCAATTAACTTAAAAGGCCAGTTTTTTTGCGCCCAAAGAGCAGCGCAAGAGATGAAAAAGCACGGCTGGGGACGTATCATTAACATTGCTTCGGTTGCTTCAGGACAAGTAGGCGTAGGTATTGCAGGAGGAGCGCATTACACGGCCTCGAAAGGAGGAATAATTGGCATGACCGAGACGTTGGCCATCGAATGGGCTCCCTTTGGCATTCACGTCAACGCGATCGGCCCCGGCGCTATTGACACGCCCATGGTGCAAGCGGCTCAAATACCCCAAGCGGCAATGGAGGCAATGCTTAGACAGATCCCGTTGGGCAGAGTAGGGAAGGCAGAGGAAGTTTCCGCAGCGGTTGTGTTTCTTGCTTCTGAAGAGGCAAGCTATGTCACTGGCGCCACTATCTATGTTGATGGCGGCTGGCTCGCAGCATAATTTCAAGGTCGAATAAACTAAAAGAAAATTATATGAAATTTTCAGAGAACACCATTCTTTTTCTCCTGCGCATTTCCTTGGGCTGGCTGTTTTTTTACGCTGGCATTACCAAGATTTTAAATCCGAACTGGACCGCAGCGGGATATCTGAACGGAGCAAAAACATTTCCCGGGTTTTTTCATTGGCTGGCAAGCGCTGACATCCTTCCGATTGTGAATTTCCTCAATGAATGGGGATTAACAGTAATCGGAGTATCGCTGATTTTGGGATTATTTGTAAGGGCAAGTGCAGTAGCCGGCGCCGCGTTGATGATGCTGTACTATTTGCCTATTTTGCGGTTGCCTTATGTGGGAGATCATTCCTTGCTGATTGATGAACATGTGATTTATTTCTTCGTCCTCCTGTATCTTGGAATGAAAAGAGCAGGAAGGGTGCTAGGGTTGGATGGGAAGATACAGAGTACACTCGGGTAATACTGTACTTTTCAGCTTAAAAGCAGTATACTTTGCTAACGGTCGTTTTATCCATTTAATTACACCAATCCATCATGGCCGAAGCTTATTGTGTCAAGTGCAAGGCAAAGAGAGAAATGAAGAATGAGCAGCGTACGGAAATCAATGCCAGAGGAGGAAAGAAAAGGCCGGCGTTGAAAGGAAGCTGCCCGGTGTGCGGAACAAAGATGATGAGGATTTTACCTAAAGGAAAGTAGGTGAGGTGGAATATTTTATCTAAGAACCCCCACTTTTGAGCTCGTTTATATGAACGGGTTCATGGAGCGGGGGTTTTGGATTTTTATGAGTGCTTTTCGGATCATTGTTTGGGGAATTTTGGGCGCGTTGCTTTTCTTTGTTTTTAGCACGTGGCAGGAAATTCTATGGGGGAATCGATTCTCGATGGCCTTTTTGGACGTAGGCCAGGGAGATGCAATTTTGATTAAGAGCCCTCAAGGCCATCAGATTCTGATCGACGGTGGGCCTGATACTTCAATCTTCAGCAAGCTCTCTTCGCAAATTCCTTTTTGGAATAAAACAATTGATTTGGTGATTGCAACTCATTCAGATAAAGATCATGCGGAGGGAATCATTGAGCTTTTCCCGCGGTATCAAATAAACAATATTCTTTGGAGCGACAGTAAAGAAAATTCTGGATTTGCTGTGATGTTGAGGCACGCAATAGAAAAAGAGCAAGAACAAGGCACGGCTATTTTTATAGCCAAGGATTCTCAAACGATCCGATGGTCCAGCGATCCCGATGCATATGGCGAGATTATCTGGCCATCGAAAGAGGCAAAAAATACATATGGGTCATCAAATGAGCTTTCTCTTGTGCTGAAGTTTACTTATGGGGAGGTCTCTACTCTTTTTACTGCTGATATTCCTCAATTGGTGGAGTACGAACTTGTCGAAAAAAAATCAGAAGTCATCTCTGCCAGTATTCTTAAGGTTGGGCATCACGGCGCAAAGACATCGAACACTGAAGCATTTATTGCGAAAGTAAGCCCAAAGGTCGCCATTATTCAAGTGGGGAAAGAGAATCGATACGGGCATCCTCATCAGGAAGTGCTCGACCGGTTTGCCGCATGGGGTGTGTCCGTCTTGCGAACAGATGTAAATGGCGATATAGTAGTGACAAGTACTAAAACGTCATTTGCTGTAGAAACCCAGTATTAATTTTATTGTATGCCACATATCAAAGAAGAGAGAACGCTCGTATTGATAAAGCCGGATGGGGTTCAGCGGGGCCTTATCGGAGAAATTATTCAGCGCTACGAGAGGATCGGGCTGAAATTGGCTGGTATTAAGATAGTTGTGCCCACGGCAGAGCATGTGGAGCAGCATTATCTTCTGGATCCGGACTGGACGAGGAAAGCAGGAGAAAAAGCAATTGAGAGCTATCGCAAAAAGGGAATACTGCCGCCTTCAGAAAATCCCATGGAAGTAGGGGAGAGAGTGCTGGACGGCTTGAAAAGATACTTAACAGCAGGTCCGGTCATTGCAATGGTCTGGCAGGGAGCTCATGTTGTCAGTATTGTGCGTAAACTTACCGGGGGAACGGAACCTTTAACTTCGGACGTCGGAACTATTCGTGGCGACTTTGTGCTGGATTCTTATCAGATGGCGGACATGGATAAGCGCGCGGTACGAAATTTGATCCACGCGTCAGGAACAGTTGAAGAAGCCGGAAAGGAGATCGCGCATTGGTTTTCCCAAAACGAACTTATGGATTACAAGCTTATTCAAGAGAGAATTCTCTACGATGTGAACCTCGACGGCATTTTGGAGTAATCCCTGAATACGGAAGAGTTTGACAAAATCTTCTGTCGTCGCTACGATAAAAATAGCCCCTACTTCTCCTGAAGGAATTCCTATTAGCATTTCAAGAGAGCTGGATGCGCGTGATGCCTGCGGGCATTGCGCTACGGCGCTCACGTGAGTTAATGGAATTTTTCTCGATGGAGGGTGGGGGATTTATTTTTTACATAGCTCATCTTATATATTAATACTTTTTTAATTTTATCTCTTGACAGGCATTTATATTCTTTGTATTCTTACTTATATTCCTTATTTTTTTAGATATACCTCATCTTATATCTTCCATGAGGGATGAATTTATCAAAGCTTACGATACCTATGCGAATGCAATCTTTCGGCATTGTTATTTCCGTTTGTTTGATCGCGAGCTCGCCAATGATCTTGTTCAAGAAACATTCATTCACACCTGGCGCTATATTATTGCCGGAAAAGAAATAAAAAATATCCGTGCATTTTTATATCGCGTGGCAAATAACCTCGTGATCGACTATTCGCGCAAGAAAAAGACCGTCTCTCTTGACAGGCTTCAGGAAAAAGGATATGATCCATCTCTGGATGTCAGGGATAAAATCGGATGGGTGATAGACGCAAAAAGTATTGTTCAAAACTTGGTTCAGCTTGAGGAGAAATATCGCGATGTGATCCTTATGCGGTACATCGACGAATTATCTCCCAAAGAGATCGCAGAGATTCTTCAGGAAAGTGAAAATGCAATATCGGTACGCATTCACCGTGGTGTCCAGAAGCTTAAAGAAGTTATTGGGCAGCATCAAGAATATGGTCTCAGTAAAGCTCTATAATTTTTTTGAAGGCGCCAAAAGCGTACAAATGAATGGGAATGATAAAGCTCGGCTACGAGAGTTTTTTTTATGTTATACCAGAACATATCCGCAAAATTTTCGTCCAAGCGTCAAATTTCTTTCTGCATTTCCTGTTGAAGTGCGGGCTTTCCAAGAAATATCTCAATTACTTACAGTTCTTCGGGAACTGCGGGATGCGACCGTACAGAGTGTGGTGGCGCATGCAAAAATCATAGGAGCTAAAATCCAACTCGGAATAGAATCTATTGATACTCTTGCATTGAAACTGGAGGAAAAAGAATGCATCTGTTTGCGCGCCGGAATCCATTCCCATTTAGAAGCATTACTCAAGGCATACGGAAAAATTCTTGAGAATCGTTTTCCAGATCAGGCAATATGTTCAATTCTTGAGAAGGGAGCGAATCATGAACAGCAATTGAGAATAGAGAACGAGCGAAAGGCAATTGCTAAAAATAACCGCGAGCAATTGAAATTCGTCATTCCGGGGAGATTCCGGATTGCTAAAAATGAGATTGTTGCTCTTCGAGATGATTTCCAGCAAGCGCGCTCTTCTTCAAATTCTCATGGTAGCCTTACATTTTCTCAAAATCTTCTTAAAGAGGCAGAGCAGCTTCTTGGAGCCGCGGCGGTGAATCTTCGTGGGCAGTCATACGGCAAGGCATTTGTGCTGCTGCAAAAAGCGCATCGTTCTGCCGACCAAGGCCGTCTCTTTTTGTGGTCTGATCTCCACAATCAATTAGCTCAAAATCCAGTAAGTTAATGCTAGACAGGCTTAGCCTGTCCATTTCTGCCGAGAATCTACGCAACGACATCTCCGTCGTTTTTTGTTTTGTCGGGGCATGGGGAATTGGACCCCATCCTCATCCACCCCAAGGACGTGCGCTACCATTACGCTATGCCCCGAACTACTCTTACTTCAAGGATTACCGGGTTTTGGCAAGGGTTTTGATGCATTTGGCGCAGGCCTTCACGCGGCCTCGAGATTCCAAAGTGACCCACTGAAGATTGGGCTTTTGCTTTCGTTTGATAGTTGGGTTATATTTCCCGCGCAGTTTGACTAGTCGCCAAACCCGTGCAGGAATTTTTTTGCAGATGCTGCATTGCTGTGCCATACGAAACCATTCTATCAGACCTTTTCTTATTTTTCAATACTTGGTATACTGGGGGATAATGGAAAATTCACAGCTTCTTTTTTTTCAGCTTGCGATTCTTGTTCCCTCGGTTATTCTGCACGAGGTTTCTCATGGTTTTGTTGCCAATGCCTTGGGCGATCCCACTGCAAAAAATGCCGGGCGGCTTACGATGAATCCCATTCCTCATATCGATCCCTTTGGTTCTGTTATCCTGCCTTTGTTTCTTGCATTTCTTTCTGCAATATCGCCCACCCGGGGGATTATCCTTGGATGGGCAAAGCCAGTCCCTATCAATCCGGCAAACCTTCGCGGCCGCTATGATGAGCTAAAGGTAAGCATGGCCGGACCTGCTTCGAATATCCTGCTTGCTTTGATATTTGGACTTGCGTTGCGATTCCTTCCAGTGGCGAGTATCCATCCTACGTTGGTATTGGTATTCGCCTATATCGTCTTTTTGAATATTCTTCTCGCGGTGTTCAACTTGATTCCCATTCCTCCGCTTGATGGCTCCCATATTCTGCTCACGCTGCTGCCCAAGGGATTTGAACAACTAAAAATGTTCTTAGCTCAATATGGGTTTATTCTTTTGCTCTTTTTGATTTTTTTCTTTTTCCCGGCAATCCTTGCAATAGTAAACTTTATATTTGAAATGATTGTGGGAGAATCGATTATTTCTTTTCTCCTCCAGCAATAAAACTCCGTTGACACTTTAAGAGTTATTTGATAAACTTATTTTTGGTATTTTTTTATGCCTACATTGCATCAGTTAGTAAAAAAGGGAAGAAAAAGAATTCAGAAAAAGAGCAGAACGCCTGCCCTCACGTTTGGTTTTAACTCAAAGAGGAATCAGCCCGTGGAATATTTCTCGCCATTGAAAAGGGGAGTATGCGTAGCGGTAAAAACAATGACTCCTAAAAAGCCAAACTCTGCCTTGCGTAAGGTGGCAAGAGTACGATTGAGCAATGGCATGGAGGTTACCGCGTATATTCCGGGAGAGGGTCACAGTTTGCAGGAGCATTCGGTTGTGCTTATCCGCGGAGGAAGAGTAAAGGATTTGCCGGGCGTACGATATCATATTGTGCGCGGGATTCTGGATGCTGCCGGGGTTGAGGGAAGAAAGCAAGAGCGTTCCAAGTATGGAGTAAAAAAACCGAAATAACGTATGGCACGATTCAAGGTACAAAAACATGAGATACACCCCGATTCAATCTACGGCCGTGTTGATGTGGGAAAGCTCATTAATCATGTGATGCGTAAGGGCAAGAAAGCGACTGCCCGTAAAATTGTATACGGGGCTTTTGATGTAATTAAGAACCAGACAAAACAAGACCCTGTTGCTGTATTTGAACAGGCAATCGAAAACGTGGCCCCTTTGTTGGAGGTTCGTTCCCGGAGAGTAGGGGGAGCTACGTATCAGGTTCCGGTAGAGGTGCAAGGCGATCGGAGAATAAGCATTGCCTTTCGATGGCTTATTGGCGCGGCAAAGACCAAAAAGGGGAAGCCCATGTCGCAGAAATTAGCAGAAGAATTGATGCTGGCTGCGAAGAAAGAGGGAAGCGCGGTGAAGAAAAGAGATGACGTGCATCGCATGGCCGAAGCAAACCGTGCCTTTGCCCATTTCGCCCGTTCGTAATCGCTCGAGCAAGTGATTTTTCTTTGCGCTTTACCCACGCTTTTTTACTCATTTCTACTAACTATAAACTACTAGCTTTCCATGGCTCGACAGTATCCGATTGAAAAAGTACGAGATATTGGAATTATTGCCCATATCGACGCCGGCAAAACCACGACAACCGAGCGAATTTTGTTTTACACCGGCGTTTCCCACAAAATAGGAGAGGTTCATGAGGGTACAACCATTATGGACTGGATGGAACAGGAGAGAGAGCGCGGAATCACCATTACCTCTGCCGCGACAACTTGTTTTTGGATGCCTACGTATCTAGCCGGTAAACCAAAGGACTTTGAGCATCGCATTAATATTATTGATACCCCAGGGCATATTGATTTTACCGTAGAAGTGCAGCGTTCGCTGCGGGTACTTGATGGAGCAGTGGTGGTATTTGATGGTGTGGCAGGAGTGGAGCCCCAGTCGGAAACCGTGTGGCGGCAGGCAGATAAATTCAATGTGCCGCGTGTTTGTTTCATTAATAAAATTGACCGCATGGGCGCATCATTCGAGAAAAGTTTGCAATCGATTTGGCAGAAATTGAGCCCGAACGCGGTTGCAATGCAGCTCCCTGTTGGTACAGAGGATCAGTTTCGCGGCATCATTGATCTCTTGCGGATGAAACTGTATGCCTTTGAGGGCGATTTTGGCCAAATCATCAAAGAAGAGGAAATTCCTGAAGAGCTGAAGACCCAAGCAAAACAATGGCGGGAAAAGCTTATTGAGAAAATTGTTGCGGAAGATGAGGAGACGCTTAGCCGGTATCTTGGCGGAGAAGAAATCCCGGTTGATACCTTGAAAGCAATTTTGCGCAAGGCATGCATCGAGTATAAACTCATTCCGGTATTTACGGGATCGGCACTAAAAAATAAAGGTATCCAACTTTTGCTGGATGGGGTTGTCGATTATCTTCCAAGTCCGGCTGATCTTCCTTCGGTGAAGGGAATTGATCCTCGGAGCGGTGAGACCATTGAACGCAAAGCATCAGATACAGAACCTTTTGCCGCGCTCGCCTTTAAGATTGCGTCGGACCCTTACGTTGGCTCGCTGACGTATTTTAGGGTGTATTCAGGAACGCTCAAAAAAGGTTCCTATGTTGCCAACACCACCACTGGAGAAAAAGAGCGCATCAGCCGTCTTCTCCTTATGCATGCCAACGCGAGAGAAGAGGTGGACGAGCTTTATGCCGGCGATATTGCCGCGACCGTTGGTTTGAAAAACACCACGACAGGAAATACTCTTTGTGATGAAGATTCTCCCATTATCTTGGAGCAGATCACATTTCCCGAACCCGTTATTTCTGTGCGCATTGAACCGAAAACCCAAGCCGATCAGGAAAAATTGAGTTTAGCGCTACATCGTCTTGCCGAGGAGGACCCTACGTTTCGGGTTTCTTCTGATTTGGAAACGGGCGAGACCATTATTTCCGGAATGGGGGAGTTGCACTTGGAGATTATCGTAGACCGCATGAAGAGAGAATTCGGAGTAGAAGGAAATGTGGGCAGGCCGCAGGTGGCGTATAAAGAAGCAATCCGGTCAGAAGCAGAAGCAGAAGGAAAATATGTGCGTCAATCAGGTGGCCACGGTCAATACGGTCATGTGTTCCTGCGAGTAAAGCCGAAGGCGAGAGGAGAGGGCTTTGAATTTGTGGATCAGATCAAAGGAGGAGTAATCCCCCGTGAATTTATTCCGGCAATTGAAAAGGGAGTTCGGGAAGCAATGGACAAAGGAGTGGTCGCAGGATACCCCATAGTTGATACGCAAGTAATCCTCTTTGACGGTTCTTTCCATGAGGTGGACTCTTCGGAATTTGCTTTTAAGGTTGCAGGATCTATCGCCCTTCAAGAGGCGGCGAAAAGAGCAAATCCGGTACTTCTTGAACCCGTTATGCGGCTTGAGGTTATTGTGCCTACCGACTTTTTTGGCGATGTAATTGCTGATTTGTCTTCGAAACAGGGCAGGATTTTAGAAACCGAGGATCGGCTGAATATGAAGGTTATTGACGCAAGAGTTCCATTGGCAAATATGTTTGGTTATGCCACGGCTTTGCGTTCGTTGACAGAAGGCCGCGGAACATTTACAATGGAATTCGATACTTATGAGGAAGTGCCTGCGAACATTGCCAAGGAGGTCGTTGCCGGCACCAGAAGATAGAAATATATGGATTTGAACGAAATTAAAGATTTAATAGAAAAAGACGGAGGAAAGTTTATCATTGTCGAGGGAGGCAAGCCAACCATGGTTATTTTGTCGTTTGAGGAGTATCGAAAGAAAGTCGGAGGAGCAACTGCTCCCAAAATTTCTCAAGTGCAGGTCCCTCTCCAGCCAAGCGAGCCGGTCGAGCGTGCAAGAGAAGAGGGCCTTACAATTGACGACCTTCCTCTTTAGTCGTATACTAGAGTGTAGTTGTCGGGTTGCTCTATACCATTTTAATCAAACAATAATACGTAACATTTTATATGGCAGGAAAATTTGAACGAACAAAGCCGCACGTGAACGTTGGTACCATAGGTCACGTTGACCATGGCAAGACCACTTTGTCTGCCGCGATTCTTCATATACTTAAATTGAAGGGTTTCGGAGTGACCGAGAAAAGCGTTGATCAGATTGATTCAGCGCCAGAAGAAAAAGCAAGAGGAATTACAATCAATATTACCCACTTGGAATATGAGACCGAGAAGCGTCACTATGCTCACATTGATGCTCCCGGCCATGCCGACTATATCAAAAATATGATTACCGGAGCCGCCCAGATGGATGGAGCAATTCTTGTGGTATCCGCTCCCGATGGCCCCATGCCCCAGACCAGAGAGCATATTCTTCTTGCCAGACAAGTAGGATTGCCTTCTTTGGTGGTATTCTTGAATAAATGCGATATGGTAGATGATCCTGAAATGATCGAGCTTGTAGAGTCCGAAGTGAGAGAATTGCTGAAAAAATACGGATTTCCCGGAGATCAAACTCCAGTGATTCGGGGTTCAGCGTTAAAAGCACTCGATGCAAAAACACCGGATGACGAGGCAGCAAAACCCATTGTGGAATTAATGAATGCTATAGACACCTATATCGCAGAACCCGTGCGAGAGATTGAAAAGCCATTTCTGATGGCAATCGAAGACGTATTCTCTATTGCAGGAAGAGGAGTAGTGGTGACAGGGAGAATCGAGAGAGGAATAGTGAAAGCCAATGAAGAGGTTGAGATCGTAGGGATTCGCCAAACTTCAAAGACGGTGGTTATTAGTGTTGAAATGTTTAATAAATCCCTTGACGAAGGACGCGCAGGGGATAACGTGGGCGTATTATTGCGCGGATTAAAAAAGGAGGACGTAGAGCGCGGTCAGGTATTGGCAAAGCCCGGCAGTATTACTCCTCATACCGAATTCGAATCAGAGGTATACGTTTTGGCAAAAGAAGAAGGCGGCCGTCATACCCCATTCTTTGCGGGGTACAAACCCCAGTTCTATTTCCGCACTACCGATGTAACCGGAGAGGTGACATTGCCCGAGGGTACAGAAATGGTGATGCCGGGCGATACGATTCGATTTAAAGTAAAACTATTGGTACCGATTGCTATGGAAGAGCAGCAAAGATTTGCTATCCGTGAAGGCGGCAAGACCGTTGGAGCGGGAGTCATTACCAAGATTATTCAGTAATATCAGAGAAATTGGACCGGGAGACGAGGAAGTTTTCCTCGTCTCCCTTTTGTAAGCAATTTTTCAATGTTGCGATGGAAGCAGTACCAACCCAGCAAAAATTAAGAATTAAGATCAGCGCCTACGATCACAAAGTGATTGATGCGAGCGCGCGCCAGATTGTTGATGCGATTATCCGGCAGGGGTGTCAGGTCTTGGGGCCTATTCCTCTTCCTACCATTATCCGCAAATACACGGTGCAGCGTTCTTCCTTTGTGCACAAAGACGCAAGAGAACAGTTTGAAATGAGAATTCATCGCAGAGTGATCGATATTCCGAATCCTAATCAGAAAGTAATTGAGGCGCTGTCGAGTTTGAACTTACCTGCAGGGGTTGATATTGAAATTAAGATGTAGTAAGGTATAGATATGCTTCTTTTTTCTATCGACTAGGCGTGAAGGATTCCAGTACCAGTACAATAGGTAAATGAGGGAAACCGGGCGCGCCCGGTTTTCTCTTGCTTGGACGTTTATATGAAAGCAGCACTAGGAAAAAAAATTGGAATGACCCAGATCTTCAGTGAAGAAGAACGGAAAGTGATTCCTGTAACCCTGATTCAGGCAGGGCCTTGCAAGGTATTGCAAGTGAAGACCAAAGAGAAAGACGGCTCCCATGCCCTTCAGATAGGATTTGAAGAAATAACCAATGCAAAAAAACAAAAAAAATCTGCCAAAGGCAAACAGTTTTCTTTTATTCGGGAATTTCCAATAACAGATACAGAAGGGGAGATCTATCAAGTTGGCGACGTCATTGATGCATCGAAATTTCAGGAGGGCGAAAGGGTTCAGATTGTTGCGGTTTCCAAAGGGAAGGGATTTCAGGGAGGGGTAAAGCGTTGGGGATTTTCCGGAAGAAATGCAACTCACGGAGTAAAGCACGAGCATCGCACCATCGGCTCTACGGGGCAACGTTTTCCCCAGCACGTGGTTAAGGGGCGCCCCATGCCGGGGCATATGGGCGTGGCGCAGGTTACCGTCCGAAACTTAAAAATTATCAAGGTAGATCCTGACCATCAGGTTTTGGCGATTAAGGGTTCTGTTCCCGGAAGCAAAGGAACACTTTTGGCAATTCAGAAAAAATAAATCTATGAAAGTCCCCGTATACAATACAGAAGGGAAGGAAACAGGCGAGATTGAATTGTCAGACGCTCTTTTTAACGTTCCCTTGAATAGGGACCTTGCGCATCAGGCCCTTGTATATTATTTGCGTAACAGACGTCAGGTTTTGGCGCATACAAAGGGACGTGGAGAAGTTGCAGGAGGAGGAAAAAAACCATGGGCACAAAAACATACCGGAAGAGCACGGCACGGTTCTATTCGTTCTCCTATCTGGATTGGCGGGGGAGTGACCTTTGGGCCGAAAAAAGAACGCGTCTTTGCAACGCGTTTGAATCAGAGCATGCGAAGAAAAGCATTGTTCGGCGTTCTTTCTGAAAAAGTAAAGAGGAATCTTCTCTTAATTCTTGATACTCTTTCACTGGAAAACTCAAAAACAAAGACAATGGTCGGTATTCTTCGGAAATTGCCTTGCGACGAAAAAAGCAGCTTGATTGCTCTTCCTTCATTGGATAAAAATATTATTCAGGCCTCGCGAAATATTCCTTACACCAAGACCATTCAGGCCCGGGATTTAAATGTATTTGATGTGCTTTCTGCTCGCTATCTTGTTATGCCGAGAGATTCCGTGAAAGTTATTGAACAGGTATTCCATTAATTTTTTATATGCCATTCGGAAAAATTTTTACAAAAAAAGAGCAAAAGTTCCAAGCGGAGAAAGAAAAAAAGCAGCAGGAGGCAGTTCCGCAGGGCAAAAAGCCAAAAGCGAGTGCTTTTGCGGTTAACGTGTTGAGAAATCCTCATATTACAGAAAAGGCAGTACAGATGGCCGAACAGAATCATTACGTATTTCAAGTCGCTCCTACTGCAACAAAGCATCAGGTGAAAAGGGCGGTTGAGGATTTGTATGATGTTGAGGTTGCCGGTATTCGTATTGTTGCCGCGCCTCCAAAGCCAACCCGCTGGCAGAGAAAAAGGGGTACGAAATCTGGCTACAAAAAAGCAATCGTAACCCTTGAGAAAGGACAAAAAATTGAGATTTTGCCTACCTAATATATGCCGACAAATCTAAGTAAAGAAAAACCAAAAAAGAAATTTTTGCAATGGATGAAGAAAACCGGAGGGCGAGCCCGCTCGGGCCGTATTACGGCTTGGCAAAGAGGAGGAGGATATCGAAAGCTCTATCGTAAGATTGATTTTGGACAGGAACACAAAGGGATCGCCGGCACCGTAGAGCGCATCGAGTACGACCCGAATCGTACATCTTCGATTGCGTTGATTCGCTATCAGGATGGTTCGGAAGGGTATATTGTGTTGCCTGACGGTTTACATGTTGGCGATACCATTATCTGCAACGATGCGGCAGAGCTCGGACCGGGAAATCGTATGCAATTGAAAAATATTCCAGTGGGAACAATGGTATATAATATTGAATTGGAACCGGATAGAGGCGGAAAAATCGTACGGGGCGCGGGAACCGCGGCAAAGGTATTGGCTCACGAAGGCAAGTATGCCCAAATTCAGCTTCCTTCTTCCGAGATTCGAAAAATCCTTGATCTCTGCTTTGCTTCTGTCGGAATTGTTTCTAATCCCGAACATCGCTATCACCGAATTCCTAACGCAGGAAGAATGCGCAAGATGGGATGGAGGCCCAATGTGCGAGGGAAAGCCATGAACCCGGTGGATCATCCTCATGGAGGAGGAGAAGGAAGAACTTCTACCGGATTAAAGTATCCTAAGACCCCGTGGGGCAAGCCCGCATTGGGGGTAAAAACGAGAAGACGAATATGGACCAATACATTTATTCTACAGAGAAGAAAAAAGAAAAAATAATCTATGGCACGATCACTGAAAAAAGGCCCCTATATTGATGAAAACCTGCTCAAAAAAATCAAGGACTTGAAAGCAGGCGATAAGACCGTTATCAAGACCTGGTCAAGAAGAGCAGCGATTAGCCCGGAAATGGTTGGATTTACCTTTGGAGTGTACAATGGAAAGCAATTTATTTCTGTGAGCGTTGAGGAAGATATGGTCGGGCATAAATTAGGAGAATTTGCCCCAACGACAAAGTTCGTACGGCACGGAGGAAAAATGCAGCGGGAATTGGAGCAGGCAGCAGCGCAAAAAGCGGCAGGAGCCACGTCAAACGTGGCAGGAGCAGCCGTGCCTTCTCCCCAGACAAAAACTCCTCAAGCAAAGTAACGATAAGAAATATCTATGAAAGCAATCGCACGACTTCAATATCTAAGAATTTCTGCCAGGAAGGTTCGCATGGTAGCAGATGTGATCCGTGGAAAACGGGTTCCGGAAGCCCGGATGCTTTTGCGTTTCTTGATTAAACGAGGAGCAGAGCCGGTATTAAAAACCTTGCACTCTGCAGTCGTTTCTGCAAAGAATAATCAGGGAATCGAAGAAGATAATCTCTATATTTCGAAAATTGTCGTAGATGATGGGCCAAAATTGAAACGTTTTCGGCCGCGAGCACGGGGAGCGGCCTATCCCATTCAAAAGAAAGTATCCCATATTACTATTGAGTTAGATGAGATTGAATCTGGAAAGAAAGAAATAAAGAGTATTGATACGGAGAAGCGCGAGAAGGAAAAAGAAGAGGTGTCACAGAAAAATGAAAGCGTTCCGAAAAACCAAGCAAAGCGCTTTCGTGAGAGAGAAACGGCGCAGAAACCGGTTGGCCGTAAAGGAATAACCAAAATATTCCAAAGAAAAGCGATTTAGAATTTTCAAAGATATGGCTCACAAAGTTCATCCAAAAGGATTTCGATTGCGCTATACACAGGATTGGAGTTCGCGCTGGATACGAAAAAAGCATGCGTATGTTCAAACGTTGCGTGAGGATTTTTTGATCCGCGAGTATTTGGAACGAAAGCTTAAAGACAGCGCCATCGAAGCTATTGAGATTGAGCGATTTTCTGGTAAAGTCATGGTCATTATTCATACTGCCCGTCCGGGACTTATTATCGGGCGTGGGGGCTCCGGCGTAGAGGAACTCCGCAAGGGCATTTTAAGAATACTGCTCGGGGCTTTGCCCAAAGGATCACTGACGCGTGAGGTGCATCTGGAAATCAGAGAAATAAAAAATCCGTGGGAATCAGCAGCGCTTACTGCGCAGTGGATTGCTCAGCAGCTCGAGAAGCGTGTGCCTTTCCGACGCGTTTTGAAACAGGCGATTGCAAAAGTAATGTCGAATAAAGCCATCAAAGGAGTTAAGGTTGAAATTGCTGGCCGGCTTGGAGGAGCTGAAATTGCGCGCCGCGAAACTATGCGCGAGGGACGACTTCCGCTGCAAACGTTGCGTTCGCAAATTGATTTCGTGATTCATGAAGCTCAAACAACCTACGGGACGATTGGAATCAAGGTCTGGCTTTATAAGGGTGAAACCTTTGAATAATGTATGCTTGCTCCTCGAAAGGTAAAACATAGAAAATGGCAGAAGGGGCGCTCCAAGGGTATTGAGATACGAGCGACTGATTTGGCATTCGGCAGTTATGGTTTAAAAGCGATGGGCACGCATTGGCTTTCTGCCCGTCAACTTGAGGCAGCGCGGAGGGTGATTATCCGCTATTTGAGAAAAGGGGGGAAAGTTTGGATTCGTTTGTTTCCAGACAAACCGATTACGACCAAGGGATCAGAAATGCCAATGGGAGGCGGCAAGGGCAGTCCTGATCATTATGCCTTTCCCGTCAGGCCCGGAAGAATGATTTTCGAAGTGGAGGGGTTGCGCGAAGACGTGGCGAAAGAAGCATTGCGTCAAGCAGCATCAAAGCTTCCCGTTGCTACTAAATTTGTCAAAGTGTAATATTTGATGTATTGTATGGAGACAGCTGAATTACAAAAGAAATCAAAGCAAGAATTGTCGCAACTCCTGAAAGAACAGCGGGCAAAGCTTCAGCAGCTCCGTTTTGATTTAGCAGCGGGAAAAGTAAAGAATATTAAGGAAATCCGCGCAATACGGAAAACAATTGCAAGGATTTATACCCTTGCAAAAATGCAGGAAACCAAATCAGCATAAATGTATGCCAAAACGAGTCATGGTTGGACAAGTGATATCTGATAAAATGGATAAGACCATTGCGGTACGGGTGGAACGATGGGTTACGCATCCCAAGTATCTTCGGCGCGTCAAAACCCACAAAAATTATAAGGCGCACGATGAGAAAAAAGAGTATAAGGTAGGGGATACCGTAATGATTGAAGAGACAAGGCCGCAAAGCAAAGAGAAGCGTTGGAGGGTGATAAAGAAAATATGATTCAACTACGCACCAATCTTATAGTGGCAGACAACACCGGAGCAAAAATTATCCAGTGTTTTCATGTGTTGGGCGGAAGCCGCAAGCGGTATGCCCAAATTGGAGATGTGGTCGTGGCCGCGGTCAAGGAAGCAGAACCCCGTCGTCTTGTAAAAAAGCACGAAGTTGTAAAAGCAGTAGTGGTGCGTCAGGCAAAGCCATTCCGAAGGGCAGATGGTTCTTACATTCGATTCGATGATAATGCTGCCGTGATTTTAGAAAAAGAAAAGGAGCCAAAGGGCGGACGTATTTTTGGTCCGATTCCGCGGGAAATACGGGAAAAAGGATTTACGAGAATTGCAACATTAGCACCGGAGGTTTTATGAAAATAAAGAAAGGCGATACCGTATTGATTCTTGCGGGAAAAGAGAGGGGGAAGAAAGGAAAAGTGATCAAAATCCTGCCCGGCAGGGAAGGGGTTATTGTAGAGGGAATCAATGCCAGAAAAAAGCATGTGCGTCCCAAGAGAGCAGGGGAAAAGGGGCAGATTGTGGCATTGCCTGCTCCTCTCCATGTTTCCAATGTCAAGCTGATTTGTCCTAAATGCGGAAAACCGGTTCGGGTAGGATATAAACTGGAGGGCGAAAAGAAGTATCGTATCTGCAAAGAATGCAGCGGAGAGATTGTTTAAATATCGTATGATAAAATTATCTGAAAAATCTAAAACCTTAATGGCAGTGCCGAAAATTACGAAGGTGGTGGTGAATACAAGTTTTGGGAGATTACTGTCCGGGAAAACTTCCGATGAGCAGCGAAAGATTACCAGTGAGGCAGTGGATACATTGAGCATGCTTTCCGGTCAAAAAGCCGTAACAACATCCGCAAAAAAATCGATCGCAGGATTTAAGATTCGAAAGGGCATGCCCATTGGAGTCAAGGTAACGCTGCGCGGAAAGCGGATGTATGATTTTCTCGATCGGCTCGTTCATATCGTATTGCCCCGTTCGCGTGATTTTCAGGGTATTCCTGTTTCCGCTGTCGATCAGCAAGGGAATCTCACGATAGGAATACGAGAGCAGATTTTCTTTCCCGAGATAACTCCCGAGAAAATAAAAAATATCATGGGATTGGAAGTGACCATTGCCACCACGGCACAGACAAAAGAAGAGGGAGTCGAGTTATTTAAATCACTCGGTTTTCCTATGAAGTGATATTTCGTATTTCGGATTTCGAATTTTAAATATATGGCAACAGTCGCAAAAATAGAAAAATCAAAGAAAAAACCGAAATTCCGTTCGCGTCTTGTTCGACGCTGTTTCCGCTGCGGAAGAAAGCGCGGTTTCATGAGGGACTTTGCATTGTGCAGAATTTGTTTTAGGGAAATGGCAAACAAAGGTTTGATCCCCGGCGTCAGGAAATCATCTTGGTAGTTCGCTTACGATCACTATGGTTGACCCTATTGCAGACATGCTTAACCGAATATATAATGCCCAAATCCAAAAAAAGGATGTGGTTGAGGTTCCTTTTTCGCAGCTGAATTATGGAATCGCAAAAATCTTAGAGCAAAACGGCTTTGTAAAAAAAGTAGATTTTAAAGGAAGAAAAACAAAAAAAATTATTGAAATCGAGTTGAAATATCAAGACAATGCTCCTTCTATTTCCGGGGTACGCAGAGTTTCCAAGCCCGCCCAAAGAAGATATGCGTCCGCAAGGTCTCAAAGAATGGTACGAAGCGGATTTGGAATCGCGGTCATTTCTACCTCCAAAGGATTGATGACCAATCGGGAGGCAAGAAAACAGCATGTGGGAGGAGAAATACTTTGCGAAGTTTGGTAGTTCGGCTACGCTCACTATGTCACGAATAGGCAAAAAACCAATTGAAATTCCAGCAGGGGTAGATATTGCTGTCGAGGGCGACATTCTTAAGGTAAAAGGCCCCAAGGGAGCGATCGATTTTCGCATCCATCCATTGGTAGAGGTTACAAAGCATGATTCTGAAATTGTTGTTGTGCCTCGTCGGAAAGAACAAAACCAAGAGACATTACCCAAGGAAGTGCGCGCCTTATGGGGAACAACCCGGGCAGTGGTGGCAAATATGGTGAAGGGCGTAACGGTGGGATACGAAAAGAAGCTTGAGATTCAGGGCGTGGGATTCCGTGCACAGGTAGAAGGAGATGTTCTGGTTTTGCATGTTGGGTATAGTCATCTGGTAAAGATTAAAGCTCCGGATGGAATCCAATTTTCAGTCAATGAGAATATTATTACTGTTTCCGGGATTAATAAGGAACAGGTAGGAGAGTATGCTGCCCGAATACGGGCAGCTCGTAAGGTAGAGCCCTACAAGGGCAAAGGCATTCGTTATCAGGGAGAGATCGTAAAGAAAAAGGCAGGAAAGAAAGTTGCGGCAGCAGGAGCAACGGGAGCATAAAGATATGAAACAACGTACCAAACAAGCATTACGAAAAAGGAGACAGCAGAGAATAAGGGCAAAGATATCGGGTAGCGAAATTCGCCCGCGCATTGCTGTGTTCCGGTCTCATCAGCATTTATACGTGCAGTTTATCGATGATACGAAGGGACAGACGTTGGTGAGCGCTTCCGATAAGGAGCTTGAGAACGGCACCCCAATTGAGAAAGCGCGTCAGCTAGGACTTATTGCTGCGAAAAAAGCGCAGGAGAAACATATCGCTCAAGCCGTGTTTGATCGAAGCGGATATGCCTATCATGGCAGAGTAAAGGCGATTGCCGAGGGAATACGAGAGGGCGGTCTTCAGGTATAATCTGGATATAATGTTCTATCGATATGAGAGATTTTAGAACAAGACAACCATCAGAATTCGATTCAAAACTTCTTGATATCGCGCGGGTAACGCGTGTGGCTGCAGGAGGAAAGCATTTAAGCTTCCGTGTAGTTGTAGTCCTTGGAGATAAAAAGGGACGGGTCGGAGTTGGCGTAGCGAAAGGAAAAGACGTAGCTCAGGCAATTCAAAAAGCAACGAATCAAGGCAAGAAAAATCTTATTCAGGTTCCCATCGCAGGCGAGACCATTCCTCATGAAGTTGAGGCAAAGTTTGGCGCATCCCATATATTATTGCGCCCCCAGCGTACAGGAAGAGGAATTGTGGCAGGAGGAGCAGCACGAATTATTTGTGAAAAAGCCGGGATTCGGAATATCTCTGGAAAATTTCTTACCCGGTCTCACAATAAATTGAATAACGCGATCGCAACCATACAGGCGCTCAAAAAGCTTCATGTGAAAAAAGAACAGCAATCGTAATTCTTTTATATGCAGTTTCACGAAATTCATCCCATTCATCAGCAAAAAAAACGAAAGCGTATAGGCAGAGGAGGAAAGAAGGGAACGTATTCCGGCCGCGGCCTTAAGGGGCAGAATGCAAGAACGGGAACAGAATTTAAGCCCGTTATTAGGGAATTGATCAAGCGCTATCCCAAAATACGCGGCTCCCGATCCCATAAGCAAGGAGAGAAAAAGACGGTTATCAACCTCGACGCTTTGCAAAAGCATTTTGACGCGGGCACGACCGTTACCCCCCAGCTTTTGATTGAAAAAAGTGTTGTACGGGTTTCTGGAAAGGGAACGCCAGCAATAAAGATTCTGGGCAAAGGCGGCATAAAAAAAGCATTATCTATTAAGGGTTGCAGCGTTTCGGCAAGCGCCAAAGAGAAAATTGAGAAAGCCGGCGGCACCATTGAGTAAACAGTATGTGGTATCAGTGGCTTATTCAAATTTTTAAGATAACAGAATTGCGCAATAAAATCCTTTTTATATTGGGAGTTTTTATTTTGTTTCGTCTATTGGCGAATATACCAATTCCCGGAATCGACGCTGAAGCGTTGAAGAATATCTTTGCCCAAAATCAGTTGCTTGGACTTTTGAATTTGCTGACCGGCGGGGCAATGGATAATTTTTCTATCGTGATGCTTGGACTAGGTCCCTATATTACCGCGGTGATTATACTGCAGTTGCTCACAATGATATTTCCCGCCCTGGAACGAATGTATAAAGAAGAAGGGGAGCAGGGAAGACAAAAGTTTAATCAATATGGAAGAATATTAACCGTTCCATTCGCCTTGCTTCAGGGATACGGATTTCTCACGTTTCTTTCCCGTCAGAGCGGAGTTATGGGAGGGCTTGGCGCTTTTGATTATGGCATTACCTTGGCCGTGATAACAGCAGGCACCGTCCTTCTCATGTGGTTGGGAGAACTTATTTCAGAAAAGGGCATAGGGAATGGGGTCTCATTACTTATTTTTGCGGGTATCGTTGCGAGTTTCCCTTCGAATATGCAACAGATATTTGTCAATATTCAAGATGATCCCGCTCAAATACGAAACGTGATCCTTTTCTTCGTCATGTCGCTGGTTATTATTGCGGGAGTCATCTTTATAAGTCAGGCAAGAAGGAATATTCCTGTGTCTTATGCCAAAAGAGTACGAGGAAATAAAATGTACGGGGGTGTGTCAACCTATCTGCCTTTGAGTATCAATCCTGCAGGCGTTATCCCTATTATTTTTGCATTGTCTCTTCTTTCTTTCCCCGGTATGATCGCGAGTTTTCTTCAGAATTCCTCAGGATTTGCAGGCAATCTTGCAAACTCATTTCAACATGTCTTGTCGAATACTTGGATTTACGGAGGTTTATATTTTGTGCTTGTTGCAATTTTCACATTCTTCTATACGGCAGTTACTTTCGATCCAAAGTCAGTATCTTCAAATCTGCAGAAAATGGGAGGATTTATCCCGGGAGTGAGACCGGGAACTTCTACTGCTCACCAGCTTTCGTATATTTTAAATCGCATCCTTTTGATTGGAGCTTTATTCTTGGGAATTATTGCAGTGATGCCTTTTGTGGTACAGGGGCTCACCAATATCAAAACACTTCAATTTTTGATTGGCGGAACTTCGCTGCTGATTGTTGTTAATGTGGTTCTTGAAACGATACGACAATTGCGGGCTCAATTGAAAATGAGGGAATATGAAACTTTCTAGCCCATATCTTTTTATTTTTTTTGGAGCTCCCGGCGCAGGGAAAGGAACGCAAACATTGCTTATCGCAGAGCAGCATCAGCTGGTGCGCATTGAGATGAGCAAACTTTTGGGGCAGAAATTTCGCAATGCCAAAGAAGGGGAATATATCGAGATCGAAGGCAAGCGATATGTCATTGCAGAGCAAGACGAGCGCCAGCGCAAAGGATTTTTATGCGAGGCGCCTTTTGTTTCTTTTCTTGTGCAGAAAAAAATTCAGGAGGTATACCAGATGGGAGAAAGTATTGTACTCGATGGCTTTCCGCGAAGCGTTGAACAGATTGAATTTGTATTTCCATTCCTGCTTGAGAAATTTGGAAAAGAACACATTGTTGTTTTGTATCTTGATCTTGAGGAACAGGAATCAATCCGAAGAAATACGCAGAGAAAAATGTGTGAACTAATGCGTCATCCCATTCTTTCCCATCCAGAGACAGAAGGTCTTACCATATGTCCACTCGACGGTTCCCGTCTTATCAAGCGGGTTGACGACAATGTTGAGGCAATGAAAGTCCGTTTTCAGGAATTTCGCAATCAGACCCTTCCTTTAATCCCTTACCTCAAGAAAAATGGTATTCCAGTTCATACCGTCAGAGCCGAGCAGTCGGTTGCAGAGGTGTTTTTGGATATCTCGAAAATTCTTAATGATTTTATTGCGTAAAGAATATGGTTTTTCTTCTTTCTATTCTCGGCAGGCCCGGCGCTGGCAAAGGGACCCAAGTGAAAATTTTACAGCGCCAAACAGGTTTCGAGGTTATCCGCACCGGCCAACTGTTGCGAAAGAGAGCAAAAAAGCCCGATATGATAGGGAAAAAACTTCGCAACGCTTTGGAGCATGGTATGTTGGCGCCTACGCCTCTCGTATTTTCTCTTTGGATGCCGCGCTTACTCAAATTATGTGATAAGAAAAATTCCGTCGGCATGATTTTCGATGGCAATCCCAGAAAACTCTATGAGGCGTATATGCTTGAAGAATTATTTGATCTTTTGGGATGGGCCGACAGATTTCGCGTCTGCTATATTCATATTTCAGAAGAAGAATCAAGAAAACGGCTTCTTCGCCGGGCGCGTTTTGATGATACGAATGGCGATATTGCAACACGTTTGCAATGGTTTCGTACGGAAGTAGAACCAGTGCTCGATTACTATCGGAAAAAGAATGTATTATTCGAAGTAAATGGGGAACAATCAGTAGCAGAAGTTCATAAAGAAATGAGCCGGCATTTGAAGAGATTTTTACCATGATTTCGTTAAAGAGTTCTCAAGAAATAGAAGTAATGCGTACAGGTGGCGAGATTTTGAGTAAAATTCTTGATGCGTTGCTTACCATGGTGCAACCCGGCATGAGCACCAAATCCCTCGACAGAGCTGCAGAAGCTCTGATTTTACATTCGGGCGCAAAACCAGCATTCAAAGGGTATGACGGGTTTCCTGCGTCTCTTTGCGTATGTCTCAACGATGAAATTGTTCATGCCGTGCCATCGGAAAAACGAATTATTCAAGAAGGCGATATGGTTACTCTCGATATTGGATTAATCTGGAAGGGATTTTATCTCGATATGGCTCGTACCGTAGCTGCAGGAAAGATTTCTCCGGCGCATGTTCGTTTTATAAATACTACAAAAAAAGCGCTTGACCTCGGCATCCAGCAGGCGCAGCCGGGAAATACGGTTGGGAATATTGGGAATACCATCCAGAAATTTGTGGAAAAACAAGGATACAATGTGGTTCGGGAACTTTGCGGACATGGTATTGGCAGAGCGCTTCATGAGGATCCGATGGTTTTGAATTACGGTAAAGAAAATTCAGGCGCAAAACTCAAAAAAGGCATGGTGATTTGCATTGAGCCCATGATCACGGCGGGGGATTGGCGCATCAAACAATCATCTGATGGCTTTGGCTATGTTACCCGGGACCATTCTCTTTCCTGCCATTTTGAAGACACTATTGCCATTACAAACAAAGGGCCCGAAGTATTGACTCGTACCTAGATTTTGCATGTCATGATTTTGTATCTTATATTCATGCTTCTATTCGTTCATGCCTCCGTTAGCTATCTCTTTATTCTTGCGATCGCAGTTATAAGGAGATAGGATGGATAAACTAAGATTTAGAGTGAAATGCCCAAAATACCTAGCGGCATAACTCGTACAGTTCTTCTTTCGCTTGCTGCAGCAGGAGTTCTTACTGTTGCTTTCATGGTGCCCAATTTCTCCGCAAGTGTTCTTAGGCATTTTGTGAAGGGGGAGAATTTTTACAGAAAAAAGGAGGGCCGCAAGAAATTAGCAAGTGCATTTTATCGTCTCAAGAAATCGCGTCTGATTATTTTGAAGGAACAGGATGATGGAAAATTTACTGTAGAGCTTAGTGAGAAGGGGAAACGGAAGGTCAGGGAAATTCAACTTCAGACGCTTTTTGTTGCCAAGCCCAGTCGATGGGATGGAATTTGGAGGGTAGTTATTTTTGATATTCCAGATAAAAAGAAAATTGCAAGAGAAGCTCTCCGTGAAAGAATGAAGCGTTGGAATTTTTATCAATTACAAAAAAGCGTGTGGGTATGTCCTTGGCCCTGCGAAAAAGAAATAGAATTTATCGTAGAGTTATTTCAAATTTATCCCTTCGTCAACGTCATTAAGGCAAAGGTGATTAAAGATGATGTAAAGCTAAGAGCTTATTTCAACTTGCTTTAGCCGTATCTATCTTCTTATAACTGCGACCGCCGAAATGAGAAGATAATAGATTTATACCAAGACGCTATCACATTAGAGCGTAAGTATGATCTCTTTTCATTTTACCGTAGTGTTGGTATAATGGTTGAAACTATTATGGCAGTGCATGTATCGGTAATTATTCCGGCATATAACGAAGAACAACGGCTTCCGCAGACATTGAAAGCCGTTGATGCGTATTTGCAAAAGCAGGATTATGCCTATGAAATTCTGGTCGTAAGCGATGGCTCCAGAGATGGAACCGCTGCAGTTGCAAGTGAAATGGCGCAGACCATTAAAAATCTTCGCGTGATTAACAATAAAGACAATAAGGGAAAGGGGTACGTGGTGAGACAGGGGATGCTCGAGGCACAGGGGGAGTTTAGGGTTTTTATGGACGCGGATAACGCAACCACAGTGGATCATGTTGAAAGAATGTGGCCCGAATTTTCCAAGGGATACGACGTTGTAATCGGCTCGCGGGATATGGAGGGTGCGTTTATTGCGGTTTCCCAGTCATGGGTGCGCAGACGGCTCGGAGATATTTTCAATATTATTGTTCAGATATTTTCCGGCATGTGGGGAATATGGGACACCCAGTGCGGTTTTAAGGGATTTACAAAAAAATCAGCGCTTGATATTTTTTCTCTGGCGACTATTGATCGTTGGGCATTTGACGTAGAACTGCTTGTGATTGCAAAAAAATTGAACTATCGCATTGGTCAGTTTCCTGTTACGTGGGTGAATGATCCCAATAGCAAAGTGAAGCTCAAGGGAATGATCCGAATGCTGTTTGAGGTTTTTCAGATTAGAATCAATTCACTCAAGGGAATGTATAGTAAAAATCGCTTGAAAGCAGAATGAATATTTTTCGAAAGAAATCCATATCAAACGCACCGGTTCCTTCAGAGCTTCGTTTGGACCCTGTTTCGAGGGATTGGGTCGTTATTGCAACTGGGCGGGCAAAAAGGCCAGAGCATTTTAGGAAAGAGACCCGGCCCGAACTTGAGGATTCTATTACGAATTGTCCTTTCGAAACACTTATTGGCCAAGAGCGGGCCAATAAAGCATTTTATAAATCGAAAAAAGTGGAGAAAATTCCTGAGGATCAAAGCACCTTGGAATGGACTACAGTTGC
The DNA here is from genome assembly GCA_016186115.1 of Candidatus Wildermuthbacteria bacterium. GTDB lineage: Bacteria > Patescibacteriota > Minisyncoccia > Minisyncoccales > UBA10102 > JACPMK01. Next base: position 165,874 of record JACPMK010000002.1, on the reverse strand, counting down.
GATTCCCAACAAATATCCCGCATTTACCCTAAGTAATTCTCTTCGCGAAAGAAAAGTTGGGCCGTATCAGGTCATGGATGGTGTGGGGTTTCATGAAGTCATTATTACGAAGGATCATACAAGAGATATTCCTCAATTTTCCCAGCAAGAGACAAAAGAGCTGGTCGATATGTATCAGGAATGTTATCTTGAATTGATGGAGGGAAAATTTGTTCACTATATTTCGATCTTTAAAAATAAAGGAGCAGGAGCCGGAGCCACCATTGCTCATCCTCATTCTCAAATTATTGCAACTGCAATTACGGATCCCGATATTCAGCGGAGCTTGGATAATTCGTATGAATTTTTTGAAAAGAAGAAACAGTGTGTTCATTGTGTTATGCTCGAGTGGGATCGGAAAGAAAAGTCCCGTATCATCTACGAGAATGACTGTTTTGTTTCTCTCTGCCCCTTTGCTTCAAGGGTTGCCTTCGAAATTCGTATCTATCCTGTTCAGCATTTGGCATATTTTGAAAAAAGCGATGAACATCAAAAAGAATGCTTGGCAGATATTTTGCTGATAACTATGCAAAAGCTTGCCAAGGGATTGAAAGATCCTGACTACAATTATTTTATTCATACCGCACCCACGAATGTTTGGACGTACGACCACTACCATTGGCATTTCGAGATATTGCCCAAGACCGCAACATGGGCCGGATTTGAGCTTGGGACGGGGATTGAAATTTCTACCATAGAGCCAGAAAAAGCTGCCGAATTTTTGAGATTGCAATAATCACTCGAAACAGTGTTGGAGCAGATCGTCAGTTTCATTATTCATACAATAGAAGTATCCGGCTACGCTGGGGTGGCAGTTTTGATGGCACTTGAAAGCGCAAATATCCCCGTTCCCTCTGAAATCATCATGCCATTTTCAGGATTTTTGGCATGGAAGGGTACATTTGTTTTTTGGATCGTAGTATTTTTTGGCGCGTTGGGAAATGTGTTGGGATCTCTTTTTTCTTACTACCTTGGTTTCTGGGGTGGAAGACGTTTTTTTGAAAAATATGGCAGGTATCTTTTTATCACGAGACATGATCTTGAATTGTCAGAACGACTGTTCCGGAAATACGGCGCTGTAACCGTTTTCGTCGCGCGCTTGTTGCCAGTTGTCAGGACTTTTATTTCGTTTCCAGCAGGCATGGCAAAAATGAATCTCGGAAAATTTTTGATTTATACCTCTCTCGGCTCTTTCTTTTGGAGTGCTTTACTTGCTTTTTTGGGCCTGAAAGCAGGGGAGAATTGGACAAATGTAGAGATATATTTTCGCAGATTTGATTGGCTTATTATTGGCATTCTTTTGCTTCTTGGAGTATGGTGGATATGGAGGCACGTAAAAATAATTCACAATGAAAACTCAAAATAAAAAACCGCTCCTTATCGCGAACTGGAAAATGAATCCGCCAAGCGCCAAAGAAGCGCTTGCTCTTGCAAAGAAAGTAGATCAAGGAATCAAAAATATTTCTGATGTTCAGGTAGTGCTTTGTCCGCCTTTTGTGTATATACCCATATTTCACGCCGAAAAATTTAATTTTCTCCTTGGCGCACAGAATTGTTTTTGGCAAAAGCAGGGAGCATTCACCGGGGAAATTTCTCCGGCAATGCTCAAGAATCTGGGGTGTTCCCATGTTATTATTGGGCATTCAGAACGTAAGAATTATTTATCCGAAACATACGAAGTAATCCGCCAAAAAGTCAAAGCGTCATTGGATGTTGGGCTTATTCCAGTGGTATGTATTGGAGAGAAAGCGCAGGGTTCGCCCAATGCGAAAAGAGAACTTGAGCTGCAGATGCAAATTCTTCTTGCGGATATTTCGCGAACGCAATCTTCAAAGATCGTGCTTGTGTATGAGCCCGAATGGGCTATCAGCTCTGTCAAAGGAGTTCAAGCGGCAACTCCCCAGGACTGTGAGGCGGCAATTAGTTTTATGAAAGAAGTTCTTGCTCGAAAATGGGGCGAAGCATCGGCCAAAGGTATTCATATTCTCTACGGAGGCAGCGTGCGTAAAGAAAATATTCGGGAATTTATCGAAAAGGGAGGCGCGGATGGGGCGTTAGTTGGAGCAGCATCGCTTAATGCGCAAGAGTTTGTGAGCCTTGTCAAAGAATCGATTTTGGGATAGAGTAAGGAGGTATGGAACCCTTGATTCAGGGAAAATTCTACAATATTACTGCGGGCGCATTATCCTTGGCCGAAGTGCTCGAAGAGATGATTCGCTACATGAAGGCAAGGCCAGAACGTACCTATGAAATTATTGTTGGGTGCGATTCGTCGGCAACCGAAGACCCCACCTTTCCGGTCGCGATTGTTATTCTGCGCAAAGGCGAGGGAGGCAGATTTTTTTTGCGGAGAGTGCATTATCCAGCTCCCCGAAAATTCTATAATCGGCACGAAAGAATTTTAGAAGAGGTTCTTCTTTCCTGCGAGCTGGCATTGTGGCTGCGGGAAAATTTTGCCACACGCATGGCACAGGAAGAACAACCCTTGCCCTACGAATTAAAATATATTCATGCTGACGTGGGGGAGAACGGAGCTACAAAAGATATGATCCGCGAGGTGGTGGGGCTTATTCGGGGAAACGGTTTTGAGGCGAAAATCAAGCCCGAGTCCTTTGTTGCTTCCTCCGTCGCCGACCGGTATTCCTAAGATTTACCAAGCAACTATTCCCATTCAAGGCCGCTTGCTCGCATGCGGCCTTTATTTTGAGAGTAATTTGTGGTATATTTGGAATGTTATGAATACAGAAAATACAAATAAAAAAAGACAAAAGGTATTTGTTGCCATGTCCGGAGGAGTGGATTCTTCGGTTGCGGCAGCCCTTTTGAAGAGGGATGGATTTAACGTTGTTGGGGTGTATATGAAGTGTTGGGCAGAAGGAAAAGCATGTACCACGGTGGACGATGAAAGATCCGCGCGTTTGGCTGCGAATCATTTGGGAATTCCGTTTTACTCTTGGAATATGATCAATGAATATCGACAGCGGGTCATGGGCTATATGATCGACGGATACCAAAAGGGGATTACTCCAAATCCAGATGCGGTGTGCAACCGCGAAATCAAATTTGGGTTATTTTTTGAGAAAGCAATGAAGCTGGGGGCTGATTTTGTCGCAACCGGCCATTACGCCCGATTACTCCATGAAACGCGCAACATGAAGCATGAAGCACAACTCTTGGCTGCAGAAGATATAGAAAAGGATCAGACATATTTTCTTTCTCTTATGAAGCGAGAGGTATTGTCGCGGGTTCGATTTCCGATTGGTGACTACACCAAGCGTGAAGTCCGTGAATTTGCCAGAAAATTTGGTTTGCCAAATGCCCAGAGAAAATCAAGCCAAGGGCTTTGTTTTGTTGGCAAAATCGACTTCAGCGAGTTTTTGAAACAATATATCAAGCCGCGAAAAGGCAATATTATTGATAGTTCTGGAAAAATACTCGGCGAACACGACGGAATAATGTATTACACAATTGGCCAGCGCGAGGGCATCGGTTTATCAGGAGGGCCTTACTATGTATTGGGCAAAGATATTGTTACCAATACTCTTATTGTCACAAAAGATGAGCGGGATTTGGATACAAAAGAAATTTTTATAAACAATATGAATTGGCTGGTTGCTCTAAATGCACATGCAATCGAAGGGGAGGCGCGCGTCCGTTATCGCCAGCCATTGACAAAAGCAACTCTGGAAAAAGTTGATGGTGCAACGTGGAAAATAATTTTTGACGTCGCCCAGAGAGCGGTAACCCCTGGCCAAATTGCCGCGTTCTATCAAGACGGTGCTCTTGTCGCCGCCGGCATCATCCAAGAAAAATCTGCCGAGCCCGCTATTGCTTCTGTGCCTTCGATTCTTGCCACTGTTTAACTTAATTTGACATAGCAGATAAGTTTTGTAGAGTTATTGCTAGAATTTATCTAAAGGAGGAGGTTTTCAGATGAGGGAGGCGACAAGAGCTTAAAAGCTACGATCGTGGATTTTAAGCTCTTTTGTTTTCTTTTAAGAAAAGATTAGATATAATAGAAAGCACTATGGAGTCACGGGAATTGCGCGAACGATTTTTGGAGTTTTTCAAAAAACGAGAGCATACGATTGTGCCCTCGTCTTCTTTGATTCCGGATGATCCATCGGTATTGCTTACCACGGCCGGAATGCAACAGTTTAAACCTTACTACACGGGAGCGGCTGACCCGTTTCATTCTCCGCATCCAACTCTTGGCGGAAGGCCGTTGGGGAGCAGGAACGCAGCATCGATTCAAAAAAGTTTCCGCACTTCAGATATCGACGAAGTAGGGGATGAACGGCATCTTACCTTTTTTGAAATGCTTGGCAATTTCTCTTTTGGAGGATATTTCAAGGAAAAGGCAATTCAATATGCTTATGATTTTCTTAGAGAAATCAACGTACCCATTGAGTATGTCACAGTATTTGGGGGAGACGCAGAAGTCCCGCGTGACGAAGAATCTATTGCTATTTGGAATTCATACGGGTTTTCAATGGAAAAGCAGAATCTCAAGTTGATGGGACGAGAAGATAATTTTTGGGGTCCGACGGGTAACGAGGGGCCGTGCGGCCCCACAACAGAAATTTATGCTGGTGGCATTGAGATATGGAATATTGTGTTCAATCAGTATTATTGCCATCCAGATAAAACCCTTGAGCCATTGAAAACGCCGGGCGTGGATACAGGCATGGGCTTGGAACGATTGGCAACGGTATCGCAAGAAAAAGAAAATATTTTTCAAACGGATTTATTCGACCCTCTTATCGCTTTGCTGCCAACTCATCTTGGCAATCGCGAAAAAAGAATTATCGTTGACCATGCGCGGGCTATTGTTTTTTTAATTTGCGATGGGGTCTTGCCCTCCAATAAAGATGCAGGATATATTTTGCGCCGCCTCATGCGCCGTTTTATTATCCGGGCAAGAAATTATTCGCAAGAATATTTCACCATATTGGGCAAAGTAATTGATCGGTATGGCTCTGTATATCATGAATTGAATAGCGAGAAAACTTTTCTTATTTTCAAAGATGAACTTTCTCAATTTGAAAAAACTTTAGTTGCTGGCCAACATGAGCTCGAAAAATTACAGAGTATAGATGCGGCATCAGCTTTTAGGTTATATGAAAGCTACGGCCTGCCCTATGAAGTGATTAAAGATTTGGGAGGAGAAAAGGCCAAGAGTTTAGCGCGAGACGACTTCGATAAAGAATTTACAAAACATCAGGAAATTTCGCGGGCCGGGCAAGAGAAAAAATTTGGAGGGCATGGTTTATTGTTGGATACGGGAGAACTCAAAGCTGCTGACGAAAGAGAAATTCAAATCGTCACCAGGTTGCATACCGCAACACACCTTTTGCAGGCAGCATTGCGCAAGGTGCTCGGAGAGTCGGTTCGTCAGGCGGGTTCTGATATCACCGCAGAGCGCACGCGATTTGATTTTACTTTTGACCGCAAGCTTACTTCGGAAGAAATCGCAGCGGTAGAGCAGGTCGCGAACAGGGCAATTCAGGATGATCTGAAAGTAGAATACAAAGAGATGCCCTATGAAGAAGCGCTGAAAACAAATGCTCTCCATTTTGCGAAAGAGAAATATCCGTCTATAGTAAAGGTATATACCGCATTCGATTCCGAGACAGGGAGAGTATTTTCGCAGGAGCTTTGCGGAGGGCCGCATGTACAGCGAACTTCTGAAGTTGGCAAACTGAAAATTGTTAAGGAAGAGGCGATAGCGCGAGGCATCCGGAGAATCCGGGCAATTATTGAATAACATCACATGAGTTTTTTTTCATTTTTTAAAGCCAAGCCCGCAAACATTCTTTTGCTTGATATTGGTGATCATTCGATCAAGTATCTTGTGATGCGTCCGAACCAAAAAGGGGAACGCGATGTTCTGATCGCAGCAGAAAAACAAGTCGATGAAATTTCTTGGGAAAGAGAAATGCATGGGATTATCCAGAGCGTCAGGAAAGAGTTTTCTTACATTCGTTCCCTGCATTTTGCTCTCCCGCCTTTGCTTTTTCGCGCCGAGGTTTTTGAATATACCGTTTCGCGCAAGAATCCGAAACTCACCATTGGCGTAAAAGAAGAAAAAGAACTAGAAGAGCAGATTATTCGTTTCTCCCGCAAGGAAATAGAGTATTATTTTTCTCAAGCATATCAGATTCCTGCTAAGGATCTCGCTATCGTGAAGCTTAAGCTTTTAAAGATATCAGTTGATGGGTATCGCGCTGCCTCGCTGCGGGGATTACGAGGAAACTCGGTCACAATGCGTCTGCTGGGAGTTTGTCTTCCGGTTGGGTATCGTATGATACGCGAGAATCTGCAAAAGAAACATGGCATCAAAGAAGTAAGAATTATCCACTGGGCAGAGGGATTGGAATTGTTCGCAGCGGATAGCAATAAGGAGGGAGTGTATATTGATATCGGAGAGAAAGCAACTCAAGTTGCGATTATCAAAGACAATCTTTTACAATCGGTCAAAGTAATTCCTTTTGGGGGAGATAATTTTACCTATGCTCTTGAGCATCACCTGGGATTGCAAAAAACAATGGCGCAGGATTTTAAGGAACGCTATAGCCGGATGGAATTTTCAGAAGAAATGCGAAAGAGAACTCATGAAGTACTTGAGAGAGAGGCGCGGGCATGGCTTGCCGCGTGCAAAGAAAAACTCTTGTTGCTTGATCAAGTACTTCCATCGCATTTGTATGTGATGGGCGGTACCAGTAATCTTCGTGAAATAGAAGAGGTGGCAGAGGAAGATGGGTTTCGCGATCTTCCGCTCGACGGCAATCTTCAGGTTTCTCTTCTTTCTCCCGCATCTCTAATGGCTCGTATGCAATTTCATCAGGCAAAGGATCCAGCATATACCCCAGTAGCGTTTTTGATGTAATTATGCCTCAAGCAAAACGGAAGATTCGCGATATCCAACCTCCACGGCTCAAACGTCATTCCCAAAGCACTTCTTCTCGTGAGAACTCGAAACCAAAACGACAAGAGAAAAAATCACGAGTATTTGTTGTATTCATTTTCTGCGGGATACTCCTTATGGGGGGGATGGCATTTGTTGTATTGCATTTCTTTTTTGCGAGAACATCGATTGTGCTTTGGCCACAAATGCGAGAGCTTCATTCAGATGAGCTTATTCAAATTGCAGAGGGGTCGAACCTCAAGGATACTGCGCTTCCTATGCTTACTTCTGGTGTTATGCGTTCGGAAACCATAGAAGGCGATGGGGTGTTTTCCAGCACCGGAACAAAGAAAAAAGAACAAGAGGCACGAGGAGTCATACGGGTATATAATGGCTACTCCACCTCTTCGCAGACGTTTATTGCCCAAACCAGATTTGTTTCGGAGAATGGAAAACTGTTCCGTGCTATTGAAAAAATAAAAATTCCGGGTGCCCGTCGGGAAGGAGGAAAATTGATCGCGGGGGCAGTTGATGTTCCTGTGGAGGCGCAAGAGCCGGGTGAGGCATACAATATTGGCCCCTCCAATTTTTCTCTTCCCGGTCTCGTGGGCACTGCAATGTATACTTCAATCTATGGAAAATCAGCAGAATCAATGAAAGGAGGAGCTGTCGAGAGTATAAGCATTGTTTCGGCTGACGATATAGAACGCGCAAAGCAAACTCTTCTTTTGGATCTAAAAGAAAAAGCCCTTGCGAAATTCCGAGGTGCTCTTACTGATGGATTTATGCTGGTTCCCGAAGCACTCTCGGCAGAATTTGTTTCTTTTTCCTCTGTTGCAAAAGAAGGGGAGGAGTTCGAACATTTTACGTCCAACGCAAAAGTCCAGGTTACGACAATGTTCTTTCCAAAAAGAGAGTTGGAGAGTTTGGTAGAAAAAGCATTGAATGATCAGCTTGAAAAAGGGGAGTATCTGAAAAAAGATACGATGCAATATTCTGCAAGCGTGGAGAATTTTGATGTGCTGCAAAAACTACTTACGGTTCGGGTTAATGGTTCGGTTCAAGGATATTGGGAGCTTGACACCGAAGAAATTCGATCGCAGGTGCAGGGGCTTAATGCCCTTCAGATGAGCACCCTTCTTGAACAATACCCTCATATTGCCCAGAGCGATCTTTCGTTTTGGCCTTTTTGGGAGCGGCGTGCCTCAAAAGACCTCCTTACAATCGAAATTAAGCTCAATATCGAGCCCCTGCAGAAGAAAGATTGACGAGCGCTCTCTTTTCTGGTACTATGAATCATTGTGATTTTTGAATGATGGACCCGAACAAAAAAGTAAGCCGTCTGTCAGGACAGGTAGTAGAGACCTTGCCAAATTTACAATTTCGCGTTACACTTGATGACGGCACAGAAATCCTCGCGTATTTATCGGGTAAACTTGTAGTGCACAGAATTCGGGTTCTCCCCGGCGACAGGGTTACGGTGGAAGTGAGCCCTTACGATAAAACAAAGGGAAGAATTGTATATCGCGAAAAATAGATATGAAGATACGATCATCCGTAAAAAAAATGTGCAAAGATTGCAAGGTTGTGAAGAGAAGGGGAAGAATCTATATTGTTTGTAAAAATCCTAAGCATAAACAAAGACAGGGATAATTATGGCGCGACTTGCAGGGGTGCATATCCCCGATAATAAGAAAATTGAAATTGCGTTAACCTATATTTACGGGATAGGCCCTTCTTTAAGTCGCAGAATCTTGCGTGACGCCGGAATTGATGCGGATAGACGTACCAGTGAACTGCAACCCGATGAATTGAATAAATTAAAGGAAAAAATTGAGGGGCATTATAAAATCGAAGGAGAGCTTCGCAGAGAATTATTGATGAATATCAAACGGTTAAAGGATGTAGGCACATGGAGAGGTCTGCGCCACATGAAGCGGCTTCCGGTTCGCGGACAGCGTACAAAGACAAATACTCGTACGGTGCGGGGCAATGTAAGAAAGACAGTAACCTCCGGCAGAAAACCGCCGCCAAGTCCAACCTAATATGGGTAAAAAACGTATCATAAGAAAAAGTGGAGAAGAGCTGGTTGAAGAGAGAAAGGGTGTTGACGAAAAGGTGTCAGCTCAAACAGGAGCAGTTCCCTCTAGGGTGGCAATAAAAGAAGGCCGTGTTTATGTTTATTCCTCTTACAACAATACCTTAATTTCGCTTACGGACACCCAAGGCAGGGTGCTTTCTCAAGTAAGCGCAGGAAAGATTGGATTCAAAGGAACAAAAAAATCAACGCCGTTCGCTGCTTCAAAAGTTGCCGAGACAATCGCACAAATGATTGCAAATAAAGGAATTGAAAGGGTTCATGTATTTATCAAGGGCATAGGGCCGGGACGCGATTCTGCATTGCGAGCATTGGGAGCAAGAAATTTCGAAATCATAAGTATAGCCGATATTACGCCAGTGCCTCATAATGGTCCCAAAGCCCCACGATTACGAAGAGTATAAATTTATATGCAAAAAGGAGTTGTAAGAAAACGAGCCCCGGCTCCGCTTTCTGAATATGGACGGCAATTGAAAGAAAAACAAACGCTCAAAATGCAATACGCGCTTCGTGAGCGTCAGTTTCGGAATTATGTGAAGAAAGCCCTTTTGTTGGGTCGCAAGGGGAGCGGCAATGCTTTGGAGTTATTAATGCGTACGCTTGAGAGACGGCTTGATAGTGTCGTATTTCGTATGGGGATGGCACAAACGAGAGCGCAGGCAAGGCAATTGGTAACGCATGGCCATTTTGTGGTCAACGGGAAGCCGATTGATGTCCCTTCGTATCAGGTGGAGCTTGAAGATGTGGTTTCCGTTCGTCCCTCTTCTTTAAAAAAAGAACTTTTTAAAAATATTCAGCTTGGGCTGAAAAAGTATCAGCCCCCTGCGTGGCTTGAGCTCAATAGTGAAAAAATGGAAGCAAAAATGCTTCGCGAGCCAACGCTGGAGGAAGCATCTGCAACGGTCGAATTACCACTTATTTTCGAATTCTACTCAAGATAATAAAAATATGATTCCTTTATCACAACCAACAAAAGTTTTAGAAAAAACAGCTACAAAGGGCGTGTTTGAGATTGAGGCATTGTATCCGGGCTATGGAGTTACCATTGGCAATAGCTTGCGGAGAGTGCTTCTTTCTTCGCTGGAGGGCGCTGCGATCACTCAAGTACGTATCAAGGGAGTGCCTCATGAATTTTCGACAATTCCCGGGGTTATTGAGGATGTGCTGCACGTTATTTTGAATTTGAAACAGATGCGTTTTATTTTGCATGGCCAAGATCCCCAAACCGCTATTCTCAAAGTGAAGGGAGAAAAAGAAGTGAAGGGTTCTGATTTTGTTTTTCCTCCCCAGCTCGAACTCGTTAATAAGGATATTCCCATTGCCTCTCTTTCTGATAAAAATGCAGAGCTCGAAATGGAGATTCAGGTTGAAAAAGGCACGGGATATCTTCCTGTTCAGGCGCAGAAAGCAAAGAAAACAGATATCGGGATCATTTTGCTGGATGCGATCTTTACTCCTGCTCGAAGAGTAAACTATCGTGTGGACAATATGCGGGTGGGCGAGCGGACAGATTTTGATCGTCTTACCATTGAGATTACTACCGATGGAACTATGAGCCCGGAGACCGCATTGTATCGGGCTGTTGATATTTTATTGAAAGAATTTCAAATCGCGATTTCTTCTTTGCAAGAGGAAGAAACGAAATTGCCGAATGCGGAAGAAAAAAAAGAAAAATCTGCCAAAGAGAAAAAGCAAAAAATAGCTAAACCCAAAAAGGCGGCAAAGAATACTAAGAAGTAATTGTTATGCGAAAACGAGTTGAAGGAAAAAAGTTTTCGAGAAAAGCCGAACCGCGCAGAGCATTCCTTCGTTCTTTGGCGCGGGCTTTGCTTGTGTCAGAACGCATTACTACTACCGAGACGAGAGGAAAAGAGCTTGCTCGGCTTGTGGAGCGGTTAGTTACAAAGGCAAGAAAAGGAGGAGTGCTGGTTCACCGCGAGCTTGCACGTTCTTTTGATCCCCCGACAGTAAAAAAGCTTATGAATGATATTGCACCGCGCTACAAAGAACGACCCGGCGGCTATACAAGGGTTATAAAACTCACGCCTCGCAGTTCTGATGGTGCAAAAATGGTTATCGTAGAATTTGTAAAATAACTATTATGGAGCGTCAGACCCATACAATTGATGCGCGAAACAGGAGCTTGGGAAGGGTTGCGGTTGAGGTAGCAACATTTTTACGCGGGAAACAAAGAGCCCAGTTCGTTCCTTATAAAGATGAGGGCGACTTTGTTGTGGTTAAAAATATTACACAGATTCGTATTACAGGAAGGAAGGAAACGCAGAAATTTTATTATCGTCATTCCGGATACCCCGGCGGGATTCATGCCAAGCGCCTGCGTGAATTTTTTGAAAAAGATCCAAAGCAAGTTCTTCGTCTTGCAGTGCTTCGTATGCTTCCCAATAATCGGCTTCGCGGATTGCAAATCAAGCGCTTAAAGATTGAAGAATAAAATCTCTATGCCAAGAACAAAAGCAAAATCACAAACTGAAGGATCGACACAAGAAAAAATCCATGCCCCTTCGCATTATTACGAAGGTATTGGGCGAAGGAAAACCGCGATTGCGCGGGTGCGCATTTCTGATGCTGCTGCTGAAAAAACATTTTTGATTAATCAAAAATCTCCTTCGGATTATTTTCAGGAAAATGATTATACAAAAACAGCCCTTGATTCTTTGGAGAAAACCGGGCTTCTTTCCCAATTTGGAGTGTCGGTGTTGGTGCAGGGAGGGGGAAAAGAAGCGCAGGCAGAGGCAATCCGCCATGGCCTTGCCAGAGCATTGGTACAATATAATAGTGACTTGAGAACTCAATTAAAAGGGCTTGGTTTTCTTACGCGTGACCCTCGCGCAAAAGAACGCAAAAAGTTTGGTCTTCGCGGCGCACGCCGGGCGCGCCAATGGCGGAAGAGATAGAACCTCTTATCGAATAATTCTTTCTGAAGTGAGAAGCGTACGGTCGCTCAACACAATGAGCGACTTTGTATTTGCATCCCAGAAAATTTTTTTTGCAGAAAGGATGCCGATGTCTACCATATTGATTCCATCGCGGTCGTCTGTTTCAATGATTTTGATTGCGTTATCTAACCCAAAAGCGATATAGGATCCGTTCATCCATTGAGGAGAGCGGATAGGTTGCCCAAATCGGGTGAGAAATACTTTTTCTCCTCTTCGTTTTTGGGGCTGTTCATATTCGTCAATAAGATAGTAGAGCCATAGTTCAGAGTTGCGTACGATAAGAATCTTTTCGTCTCTTGGATCAAGCTGTTGAAATTCAATCTGATCGAAGATTTTTTCAAAGAGCCGTTCGGGATATATAAATCTAAAGAGCTGCTTTCCTTCTTTGATAAAGAGAGTCCCTCGCCATAGAAAAAGTTCATAGGGTTGGGCATCCTTGACGGAGAAGGGGGTATGCGTTAGTTTTTGGGCTGGAGAATTCGTGTCGAGCTGTTTTTGCCAGATAGTGCCGGTAGCGTCAAGCCAGTCAACGGTATTTCCCAAAAGGACAAATGCAAGTACGTTGGTATCGAGAGAGATGATCTGCTGGTTTGCGTAGTCCACCGCGGAAAGAATTTGAGAATTTCCTGTATTCTGCAATAAAACGATTCTCGATTCCTGTGTGGGCAAGAATTCTGCTTTTTCAATGGAGCCCTCTAAAAATCCGAGATCACAAGGAATTTGGCGACATGCTTGCATGTTCGAACTTATTGATTGAATTCTTGTATTTCCTGATTGGAATTGAATAAAAAATCGCTGGGAGGTTGCATCCCACGATACACTTTTGACAGAATCTGCAGTATCTTTTTCCAGGGAGATTAATTCTTTTGTGGCAAGGTTTTGAATGGAAAGAGAAACTTGCTGGAGAGATTTTGTTTCGATAATTGCCCATTTTTGATCAGGTGAAGGCCAGAACCCTTCAATGTTTTCTGCTGTCGAAGAAAAGGTTACTGCTTTTGGGAATAGAACAATAAATTTTGCTTCCGTTACTCCGCGCGGAGTAATCTCTAATGTTTTTTCCCACGGATAATACCCCTCTTTTTCTATTCTTACTTTATATTCTCCGGGAAGAAATGTGGAAGTCGTAGCAGAGCCGAGAAAAAAATTTGTTTTTTTGATAAGTTTTCCATTCACAAAGATATCGGCTCTCGGCGGCAGCGCTTTAAATGAGAATGCTCCTGTTTGGGTAATCTTTTTTTTCTCCCAATCCATACGGTATCCTTGCGAATACAGCACAATCGTGGGTGCCAGTATCAAAAAAATAATAGTAAAAACAGCAAATAAAATTGTGCGCTGCATTTTCGTCATCACAATCATTATAGGGTATCTGTCCCCGCCCTTCAACGAAGGGTATTTCACGGCTTGTCAATTATAGAGTAATAGGGTACAATATGATTTGACTGCTGGAGAATATCTCGATCATTTCTCATGGAAAAATTTATTGTCGTGGGTGGCAGAAAATTGGATGGTGAAATTGATGTAAGAGGCGCAAAAAATGCTGCGTTTCCTTTGCTGGCCGCATCCATTTTGACAAAAGAGAACGTGCTTATTGATAATCTTCCGCGTATTGAAGATGTGTTCCGCATGATCGAGATTTTGAAAAGCATGAATGCAAGAGTTGATTGGCTGGGCGAGAGAACAATCCGGATCAATACCAAAGCATTGGATCCTGCAAAAATTGACAAGGTGCTCGTAAAGCGTTTACGCGGCTCCATTTTATTTTTAGGCCCTTTGCTTGCCCGTTTTGGAAAGATCTATTTGCCGCAGCCAGGAGGATGTGTGATTGGAGCACGACCCATCGATACTCATCTTGATGCCTTTCGCCAAATAGGAGCTGTAATTGTTCCAAAGAAAGAGGGCTTTGAAGTGGAGTTGAAGACAAGGCCCAGAAAGCAAATGGAGGTTATTCTTAATGAGTTTTCTGTTACCGCAACCGAAAATGTGCTGCTTTTTGCTGCTCTCATTTCTGTTCCTGTTATCCTTAAAATTGCGGACTTTGACTATCAGGTGCAAGAACTCATAAGAGTATTGACGAAAATGGGGGCATCGGTTGAAATGATCGGCCTTCACACGTTGAAAATCACGGGCAGGAAGTCATTGCGTGGATTTGAGCATCGTCTTTTGTATGATCCCACAGAAGCCGGCACGTTTATTCTTATGGCTGCGGCCCTTCGCGGAGAGATTACGATAGCGAACGTGGAGCTTTCGTTTCTCGATTTATTTTTAAAACGCCTGAAGGATTTTGGCGTGAATGTAGAGGTTATAAGCCAGAAAAATGGGGTGGGGACTGTACGGGTTTCTCCATCCAAGAATGTTCACATCGGAAAAATTCAGTATTTTATTTATCCGGGGATTCATTCTGATTTGCAAAGCCCATTCGGAGTGCTGGCAACGCAGACAAAGGGGTCCACTCTTCTGCATGATCCTCTCTACGAAGGGCGACTGAAATACTTGGAAGAATTAAACAAAATGGGAGCAGAGATTTATCTTACAGATCCTCATCGTGCTATTATTAATGGGCCTACGAAATTATACGGCGCCGAAATCACTGCTTCAGATTTGCGCGGAGGAGCGGCGTTAATTACGGCAGCTCTTATTGCAAAAGGCCAGAGCGCGATTTCGAATGTATATCAGATTGATCGCGGCTATGAAGAGATTGAAAAAAGAATCCAGAAATTGGGAGGAGATATCCAACGTGTCGAAGAGTAAAGCGATATGTTTATCACAAAAATTGGAATTGATCTTGGAACGTGTAATTCATTGGTATTCATTCCGGGGAAAGGCGTGGTTTTAAACGAACCATCTGTTGTTGCGGTTTCCTTGGCAGAGAACAAAATTATGGCAGTAGGGGAGGAGGCAAAAGAAATGACCGGACGCACTCCGGACACCATCCGTGTGTATCGGCCGATGCGTGAGGGGGTTATTGCGGATTTTCGGGTGACGCTTGCAATGATACGTTATTTTTTAAAAAAGATTCTTCCGAAATACCAATTTTTCAAACCCGAAGTATTGGTTTCTGTTCCTGCGGGCATCACTTCCACAGAGAAGAGAGCGGTGATTGAGGCAACCTTGAGAGCGGGAGCGAAAGCTGCCTATGTGGTCAAGGAACCCATTTTGGCTGCGATAGGAGCTGGCATTCCCATTAATTCTTCCTCCGGGCATATGGTTGTGAATATTGGCGGGGGAACAACAGAGGTCGCCGTCATTTCGCTTGGCGGTATTGTTGTCGCCACTTCTTTGCGGGTCGCGGGAGACAAACTCGATCAGGCAATTACTGATTACATCAAGCGCAAATATAATCTTGCGATCGGTGAACAAACCGCAGAGGACATTAAAATAAAAATCGGCATTGCAATTCCGGAAAAGAAAGAGTCAACCATTGAGATTCGCGGACGTGATTTTGTGCAGGGGCTTCCCAAGAATATGCGCATTGTTTCCAACGAGGTTGCAGAAGCAATCGCAGAACCCCTTGGTGAAATTGTCCAGACGGTCAAGACCGTGCTCCGCGACACGCCCCCCGAGCTTTCGGCAGATATTATGGATAAAGGGATGGTGCTTACGGGAGGGAGCGCCCAGCTTCGTAATATTGATCAACTTATTGCTCAATTTATCGGAGTTCCTTGCTTTGTTGCAGAAAACCCGTTGCTTTGCGTCGCAAGGGGAGCCGGAACGATTTTGGACAACCTTGATATTTATAAACAAAGCATCATGGCCAAGCGATAGGGTATGGAGAAATCATCACTTCAGGAGCAATATGTATATCGCCTTGCCAGGAATAATGCACTTGCCCATGCGTATTTGTTTTTAGGAAATGATACGGAGAAGAAAAAAGAAGTTGCTCTTCGGATTTTTCAAATGCTCGCATGCGTTCATCATGATAAAGAAAAAAGACCTTGCCATGATTGCATTCCCTGCAAAGCAATTGCGGGTGATCGGTTTCCCGATGTGTTGCATGTCCAGCCGGAAGAGGGGAAAGAAATTTCTGTTGGCAGCATTCGCAAGATCGCAACATGCGTAAGTTTTGCTCCCTACGCCTCTTCCTTCAAAGGAGTACTGATTGAAGAAGCAGACAAGATGAACAAGACCGCTCAATCCGCATTTTTAAAAATTCTTGAGGAACCTCCGGGCAACGCGCTTTTCATTTTATTTTCTGCTTACCCGAATCTTTTATTGGAAACAATCCGGTCGCGGGTTCAGATGATACCCTTTTATCAATTTTCTCCTCTTGCCTTGGCTTCCCAGCGCACTGGAAGCGAGATTCCCAGAGTTTTTTCCAAACTCGAGCAGTCCCTTTTAAAAGACCGGTTCTCCTTTGCGGCAGAGATTGCAGAATCGCAGGTTCAATCGCTTGCTTTTCTCCAAGACATGCTCGGCTACCTTCGTGTCGTGCTTTTTGAGGAAGTAAAAAGCAGGGGAGAAATTCTTCGGATCCGGCGTCTGTTTTCCTTGGCTACCCTTGTGCAGGAGGCGATCCGTTATATAAAGTATACAAATGTCAGCGTGCGGCTTGCGCTTGAACAAGTTATGATAGAATTATAAAAGGGATATGGCGATCCAAATTATCGAACATACAAAGCCGGAGTTTGAGAAGGCAATTGAATTTTTTTCGCGGGAGCTCTTGAAATTGCGTACCGGGCAGGCGACTCCGTCATTGGTAGAGGATGTGGCGGTAGAAGTGTTCGGGCAAAAGATGTCGTTAAAACAATTGGCTGCAATTTCTTGCCCGGAGCGCAGGCAGATCCTTATTCAGCCATGGGATGCTTCTTATGCAAAGCCCATTGAAAAAGCGTTGACACGGGAATCGCTGGGCGCAAATCCTATTGTCGAAAAAGAATATATCCGTCTTCAGCTTCCCGCGCTTACCCAGGAATATCGCGAGAAACTTTTGCGGATTGTTTCCGAGAAAAAAGAAGAAGCAAAGCAGGGCCTTCGGAGATTGCGTGAAGAGGTCTGGTCTCAAATTCAGGAACAAGCGCGTGGGGGCGAAATCCGGGAAGATGATAAATTCAAAGCCAAAGACGATCTGCAGAAGGTTGTTGATCAATACACTCAAAAAATCGAAGATCTTGTCAATCGCAAGATCAAAGAAATAACGGAAGTATAATTTTATGACCATTGCGATTTCCCTTTTGAGCATTCTTTTCCTGATTGTTCTTCATGAACTGGGGCATTTTCTTCTTGCCCGCAAATTTGGCGTTACGGTGGAGGAGTTTGGAATCGGCATGCCTTTTACTCCGGCTTTATTTAAAAAGAAAATAAAAGGAACTTTCTATTCTTTTTATCCTTTGATTATCGGGGCTTTCGTAAAACTTCTGGGAGAAGAAAAGGATGTTGCTGATCCCGCCAGCTTCAGCCGCAAGCCCGTGAGTCAGCGAATGATCATTGTTCTTGCGGGAGTAGCGTCTTCGTGGATTGTGGCGGCGTTGCTTTTGGGATTTTTGGGAACGACGTGGGGAATTCCGGTATCCGTGTCAGATGATGAAACAATGGCAGGTCAGCATCTGCAGGTTCAAATTATTGGCATTGCGCCAGATTCGCCGGCTGCCAAAGCAGGCATCCATATGGGAGATGTAATTTTAAGATTGCAGGAATCTGTTTCGCGGGATGCTCTTGAACCCCAAAAAGTAGCCGATACCCATGATTTCATCCAACACTATAAAGGACAGGAGGTTGTGATGACGCTTCAAAGAGGAAAAGATGACATTGTGAAGATTCCTGTTGTTCCAAGAGTCACGCCTCCTTCAGGAGAAGGAGCGGTAGGAATTGTATTGGCCCGAACTGGCTTTATACAATTTCCTTGGTACGAGGCACCTGTTCAGGGAGCAATCATGACAGGGAAAGTGAGCCTATCTATCGTTCAGGAAACCGGACAACTTATCAAAGAAAAAATACAGGGGCAAGGACCTCCTTTGAAAAATCAAGTGGCCGGCCCCATTGGCATTGTGTCGATGCTCCAAAGCTCTTTTGACATAGGCATTGCCCATTTCCTTTATTTTGTTTCGCTGATCGCCATTTATCTTGCCATTTTCAATACCATTCCTATTCCCGCATTGGATGGCGGAAGAGCATTGTTCCTTTGCATTGAGGCAATCGTGAAAAGGCCTCTTCCGACAAAATTAATTCAGACACTCATTCTTGTGTCCTTTCTTTTATTGATCCCTTTCATCATTTGGGTATCCGTAAACGATATCAGACGTATTTTTTAGCATGAGACAATCCCAGCTGTTTGGGCGAACCAAAAAAGAAGTGCCGCGCGATGAAGAAAGCATTAACGCGCGATTCCTCATTCGGGGCGGTTTCATCCATAAAGAGATGGCGGGCGTGTATACGTTTCTGCCTTTGGGGTTGCGCACCTTAAATAAAATTGAAAATATCGTGCGGGATGAAATGAACAAAGCCAATGCCCAAGAAGTATTCATGCCCTCGCTGCATCCAAAAGCAAACTGGCAAAAAACAGGACGATGGGATTCTTTTGATGTATTGTTTAGAATTTCGAGCCAATCGAAAAGCGAATACGCGTTAGGCCCTACTCACGAGGAAATTTTGTATCCTTTGCTTACTCATTATATTGACTCGTACAAGGATTTACCGGTGGCATTATATCAGATTCAAACAAAATTTCGCGATGAGCCGCGCGCGAAATCAGGGTTGCTTCGCGGAAGAGAATTTCGAATGAAAGATCTGTACAGTTTTCATGCGACTAGCCAGGATCGCGATGCATATTACGAAGTGATGCGTAAGGCCTATGAGAATGTATTTCAGAGAGTGGGTCTCCATGCAGTGGAGACCAAGGCATCCGGAGGCACTTTTTCTGATATTTCTTTGGAATTTCAGGTGCCAAATCAGTTTGGCGAGGATACCATTCTTTTGTGCACTCATTGCGATATTGCAATAAATATCGAGATTGCAAAAGAAAATACATGCACGCGCTGCGGAGGATCCTTGAGCAGGACAAAGGCCATTGAAGTGGGAAATATCTTTCCTCTCAAAACAAAATACGCGCAGGATTTCCATGTATCGTTCAAGGATAAAGAAGGAAAAGAACAATTGGTTGCCGCTGGCTGCTATGGCATTGGAACTTCTCGCGTCATGGGCGCATTGGTTGAGGTATTCCACGATGGAAGGGGAATTCTTTGGCCTCAAGCCGTTGCTCCCTTTCGTGTGCATCTTATGGGGTTTCCCGGCAAAGAAAAAGAATCAGAAGCATTATACGTACAGCTTCAAAGCAAGGGTATTGAAGTGCTCTATGACGACCGGCAAGAGGTTGCGATGGGCGAAAAATTTGCCGATGCCGATCTATTGGGAATTCCATACCGATTGCTCGCGAGCGAGAAAACCCTTCAAAAAAATATGGTGGAAATAAAAAAGCGAGCCAGTCAGGAACCCGAATTCATACCCTTGCAACGCATTGAAGAGTATATCCATTGATACTTCGTTATGAGAATAATTCCTTCATTAAATAAGCTCATTTCCCGTTTTGGCAAAGACATTGCAATTGATTTGGGAACCGCAAATTCGCTTGTGTACGTGCGGGGCAGGGGAATTGTGTTGCAGGAGCCGTCGGTGGTGGCCGTGAATCAGAAGACAGGTCAGGTATTGGCAATCGGGGAAGACGCAAAAAAAATGGTGGGGAAAACCCCCGCGTATATTGTCGCAACGAGACCGTTGGTCAAAGGGGTGATCTCTGACTTTGAAATTACCGAGCAAATGCTGCGATATTTTATTGACCGGGTATACCGGAATCATTTTCCTCTTTCTCCGGGCCCTCGTACTATTATTGGCATTCCTTTTGGCGTAACCGAAGTTGAAAAGAAAGCAGTGCGGGACGCAGCGCTCAATGCCGGAGCGCGGGATGTGTATCTTATCGACGAACCTATGGCAACTGCAATCGGGGCTCGTCTTCCTGTTCAGGAAGCCGGAGGAAATTTCATTGTTGATATGGGCGGAGGAACAACAGAAGTTGCGGTCATTTCGTTGGGAGGAATCGTATTGGCAAAATCCTCGCGCATCGCAGGAGATAAATTGAATGATGATATTATTCATTTTGCGCAGGAGGAATATAAGCTTCTCATTGGAGAGAGGACCGCCGAAGCGATCAAAATTCAGATCGGGTCTGCCTATCCAACCAAAGAAGTGCGCGATATGCCTCTCCGCGGAAGGAACATGATCACCGGGCTTCCCGAAGAAATTATCATTTCAGAAATTGACGTACGCAGGGCGCTGGAGAAATCAGTGCGCCAGATTGTGAATGAGATTAAGCAGACCGTAGAGGAGACCCCGCCCGAACTGCTTGCGGATGTCATGACCAATGGAATTTATTTGGGGGGTGGAGGAGCTTTGCTTCGCGGATTGGATCTGCTTTTGGCCAAAGAAACAAAAATTCCCACGAGAGTGATTGAAGATCCTCTGACGGCAATGGTTCGGGGCGCCGGGTATGTTTTGGAGAACATCGATGAATTAGCGGAGGTACTGGTAGAAACAGAAAACTTGGAACCGCCCAAATGAATATGATTTCAAAAGAAGAAGTACAACATATTGCAAAACTTGCACGCATCGAGTTGTCCGAAGAAGAGATACAAAAATTTCAGGAGGAACTCTCTTCGATTTTGGATTACTTTGCAACACTCAATGCAATTGATGTTTCGGGAATTGAACCAATGACTCATAGCATCGTGACAAAGCAAACAACAAGGCAAGACCTTGTTTGCAAGACCGATGCAGCCACGATTCAAAAATTGATCGATTCTGCCCCGGAGACAAAAGATGGGTTTATCCGGGTGAAGGCAATTTTCTCTTAGCGTATGGAAACAATTTTGAGCATCCGCGAGAAAATTTCAAAAAGGGAGATTTCTGCAAAGGAGTTGGCGCAGACGTATCTCAAAAAGATTGAAGAACAGGATAAGGATATCCATGCCTTTCTTGCTACTGCTCCTGAAATTGCTCTGAAAGAAGCAGAAGAAATTGACAGAAAGATTTTTCAGAAAGAACAACTCCCTCCGCTCGCAGGCGTCCCTTATTCCCTAAAGGACGCAATTTGCGCCAAGGGAGTGCGATGTACTGCGGGTTCTCGGATGCTCGAGCAGTATACCGCCGCTTTCGACGCCACTGTCACCCAGCGCCTTCGCCAAGCAGGTGCTCTCTTGATGGGAAAAACCAATATGGATGAATTTGGAATGGGCGCTTCCACGGAGAATTCTGCTTTCGGCCCCACCAAAAATCCGTTTGATTTGTCGCGCGTGCCCGGAGGAAGCTCTGGGGGCTCCGCCGCAAGCGTTGCGGCTGGAGAATGCGTTTTTTCTTTGGGAGAAGATACGGGAGGTTCTATTCGTTTGCCAGCAGCATTTTGCGGAGTAGTGGGGCTGAAGCCCACCTATGGAGCTGTTTCGAGATATGGCGTGATTGCCCTTGCCTCTTCATTGGATCAGGTTGGGCCTTTTGCAAATACGGTGGAGGATGCGGAAATTATTTTTGCGACTATTGCCGGACGTGATCCTTTTGATGCCACAACCGTTGATTTTGAATACATGGCCGAAGGGGGAATCGATTGCCATAACCTTCGCATCGGCATCCCCAAAGAATATTTTGCGCAAGGATTAGATTCTCAAATCAAAGATCGTATTGTCAAAACCTTGGATGAGCTCAAGCATGAAGGGGCGCAGCTCAAAGAAATTTCTTTGCCGAGTGTACAATATGCCCTTGCGGTGTATTATATAATTAATACCTCGGAGGCCTCTGCAAATCTCGCTCGCTACGACGGTATACGCTACGGTTATTCCCCAAATAAAGAGAAGCAAAATGGAGAGCTCGATCTTATGGGTCAATACCTGCAAACGCGCGGAAGGGGATTTGGTTCCGAGGTGAAACGCCGGATTATGCTGGGAACATATGCATTGTCAGCAGGATATTATGACGCATTCTATCTTAAGGCACAGAAAATTCGCACCTTGCTCAAACACGACTTTGAACAAGCGTTCAAAGAGGTGGATCTTATTGCCGGCCCTGTGAGTCCATTTCTGCCGTTTCGGATCGGCGAAAAAACAGCAGATCCTCTTTCGATGTATCTCGTTGACGTGTACACCGTGCCGGTAAATCTTGTCGCCCTGCCTGCCATTTCTGTGCCGGTTGGAAAAGCACAGAATCTTCCTATAGGAATGCAGCTTATCGCCCAGCACTTTAAAGAGTCCGTTTTATTCCGAACAGCAAAAGTTATTGAACGAATATGCAATCCCCGGATGGTTTCTTAGGAATTTTTCAAAATTTAGATATCTCGTCTATTTTTCAGGGCATTCCGTTTCTGCAAAATTTTTGGTTTCGTACCCTGATCTTTGTCGGACAAATTCTTCTTGGCGCGTTCGGCATTTTCTTTTTTGTATTCATCGTGTATGCGCTTCTTCATACTTCATGGCTAAGAGAAAAAATGCTTGAAGACATCACCGAATTTACCCGCTACAAGGCCTATGGGCTTCATCGGCGTGAGCGACAGTGGCAGAGAATTATGAGGCGTTTGGAAATGGCAAATGAGGGAGAGTGGAAACTCTCGATTCTCGAGGCAGATCAAATGCTCGATGAAGTGCTGCAGCGTTTGCAAGTGCGGGGAGCTAGTCCGGATGAGCGTCTTGTGAATGCAACCGAACCATTAGTTCCGGACCTTGCTTCTTTAAAAGAAGCGCATACGGTTCGCAATAATATTGTTCACGATCCCGACTATCGTCTACGGAAAGATGAAGCAATGCGGGTATTGCGCCTGTACGAAGAGGTTCTCACCGGCCTTGATTTGATTTAAATTCGATGGTAAAGTAGATACGATAAATTTGTTGCGGAGGCCGGAATTGCACCGGCGTCTCAAGGTTATGAGCCTCGCATGGGACTCCTCCACTACCCCGCACGTGTTTCTATGCTATCACAATTTTTTGTTGTTCGCAAGGATAGAGAGAGTATCATGCCGGCGTAGCTCAGTGGTAGAGCAGGGTCTTCATAAGGCCAAGGTCGGAGGTTCGATCCCTCCCGTCGGCACAGTGCAAGATTGCGGGCGTAGCTTAGTCCGGTTTAAAGCGTCTGCCTGTCACGCAGAAGATCGTGGGTTCAAATCCCATCGCCCGCGCAACGTATAATTTAAGAATTATTTTTAATGTTTTACGTTTATATTCTGCAGAGCCAGAAAAACAAGAGTTTATATATTGGTTATACGAGTAACCTGAAACAAAGATTTGAAGAACATAATAACGGAAAAAGTTTATCTACAAAACCATTTCGTCCCTATAAATTGATTTTCTACGAAGCATTTTTCAGTAGACCCGATGCGAAACATAGAGAAGAGTATCTAAAATCTGGCTTGGGATTGAGAACGATGAGAAAAATGCTCAAAGATTCGCTCCGCTGGAACTGATCCGGCAAATGGAGGAGAAGTGCCAGCGGCTTTTTATATCTCGACAAAGTTTTAAGATAGAGATATGATGATAGAATCATTGCATCACCTTAAAGGAGGGAACAATGAGATGGAAGCCATAATATCTCAAGGGCAAGAGGTTCGCAGAACGGTTGTATTTTTGGAGTTCACGCAAGAGTTGCGATGTACGGAATGCTGGAGGGCATTTCCGAATGGAGCAATGGATGGTCACCAGCTAGTAGATTTATCTCACACCGTAAAAGCGTACTGCCCAAATCGCATCGATCCCAAGAAACACAAGGAACAGTCCGATGAGAGAGCGACTGTTCAATGGGTTAGGCGCTGGCGTCGTTGGATGTGTCTGGTGTGTGGATGGCATTCGATAGTGAAGCCCGACCAAAAGCTCTATGGAGCGAACCATGAGGGGAAAAAGAAATAGTATGTTTTTTCATCTTCTTCCCCTCTTTAATTTGGCTTATTTTTAAAGAGTTATCCCCATTGATTTGTGCTTGATTTTAAGGTAAAATAATAATATGCCAATTGATTTGGAGACCCTTGGAAGGGAAGCAAAAACGGCTTTGGAATCAGCCCAAAATTTAAAGGAACTCGATAACATTTTTCATGCGTATCTGGGCAGAAAAGGCAAACTGACCGCAGTTTTGCGTTCCTTGGGAACTTTAACAAAAGAAGAACGGACACAAATAGGAAAAGAAGCAAATGAAACCAAGGAAATGCTGGCCAAAATTTTTGAGCAGCGAAAGAATGATTTATTAAGAGAAGAGAATCGCAGATCTGAAGAAAAGGAATGGATTGACGTGACAGCGCCAGGCAAAAAACTTACCCGCGGCCATCTCCATCCTTTGACTTTAATCCAGCGCAAGGCAGTCGAAATTTTTCAGGATATGGGTTTTGCCGTGGTTGAGGGGCCAGAGATTGAAAGCGAATGGTATAACTTTGATGCTCTTAATATTCCCAAAAATCATCCAGCCAGAGACATGTGGGACACGTTCTGGCTCAATCCAAAATTTCTTCTGCGGACTCATACAAGTCCGGTGCAAATCCGGTATATGGAGAAGCATAATCCTCCGTTTCGGATTGTTGCGCCCGGACGGATTTTCCGCTACGAAGCAACTGATGCGCGTCATGAAATTAACTTTTATCAGCTCGAAGGATTGATGGTTGGAAAAGATATTTCTGCGGCGAACTTTAAAGCGATTCTCGAAACATTTTATCAAAGAATTTTTCAAGCACCAACGAAAATTCGTTTGCGGCCAAGTTATTTTCCCTTTACCGAGCCATCTTTTGAAGTTGATATGCAATGCATCCTGTGTAGGGGAGGGGGATGCTCAAGCTGCGGGCAGGCGGGATGGATGGAAATGATGGGAGCTGGCATGGTGCATCCGAATGTATTTAAAGCAGTTCGGTACAACCCCGGCGAGTGGCAGGGATTTGCATTCGGCATGGGATTGGACCGTCTTGCGATGATGAAATTTGGGATTCCTGATATCCGACTGTTCTACGGCGGCGATCTGCGTCTTCTGCAACAGTTCTAAATAATAATATGCTTTATTCGTACAACTGGCTTCAAGAATATATTGGGAAAAAATTGCCAAAGCCGGAAAAATTGGCTGAACTTTTATCATTGCATGCTTTTGAAATTGAGGAAGTAAAAAAGCAGGGGAGTGATTGGATTTTTGATATTGCAGTATTGCCAAACCGTGCCCACGATTGTGCGGGTCATCAAGGCATGGCGCGCGAAATTGCGGTATTGACGGGGCTTCCTTTGGCATTACCAAAACGTTCTACCATCAAAACACAAAAGAGCACGCTTGGTCCTATGAAGGTAACGATCCAGGCAAAATCATTTGTCCCGCGCTATAGTGCACTGGTTATTGAAGGAGTACATCCAAAGCAATCTCCAAAATGGCTCAAAGAACGATTAGAAGCGGCTGGCGTGAATTCCATTAATTCAATTGTCGATATCACAAATTTTGTCATGCTCGAAACCGGTCAGCCCCTTCATGCCTTTGATTACGATTCCATTCGCGGCAAGACCATGACAGTCAGACAGGCAAAAGAGAAAGAAAAACTTGAGACGCTCGATAACATTACTTTCTCGCTTCCTCAAGGAGCGCTGGTAATTGAAGACAAGGAGGGGTTGATTGATCTTGTAGGAATAAAGGGCGGAAAGATTAGCGGCATTACCTCTGCCACCAAAAATATTGTTTTGCAGGCGGCGACATTTGACCCGACGATCATTTATAAAACCAAAAAACAGTTGCACTACACAACCCAAGCAGCAGATATCTATGCCGCTGGAATTGATTCCGAAAGAACAACGGAAGCATTAGAAAGAGCGTGGACACTTTTAAAGCAAGTTGGGAATGGAAAGGTGGCGCAGATAATTGATATATACCCTGCAAAAATTCGTCCAGCAACTATTTTCCTTAATTCTCAATTAGTAGAGAAAATTTTGGGAGTAGCAGTTCCGCAAGAAGAAATGAAAAGAATATTGAAAGGATTGGGCTTTGAGATTAAGCAAACTTCGCAGAAAAGAGGAGTATGGCAAATACAGGTTCCCAGCCGCCGCATGGATGTTTCCATGCCCGAAGATCTAGTTGAAGAAATCGGGAGGATCCACGGCTACAACGCAATCCCTTCAAAATTCCCTGTCCTTTCTCTTCAGCCCCATGAACGGAGTGCCTCTTTTGTATGGAGAGAACGCATCCGCGATTTGATGAAGGAAGCAGGGTTTACTGAAATCTATACGTATTCATTTTTAGGCGAGAAGGATAAGAAACGTTTTGGTTATCAAGACAAAGAAACGAAAAAAATAATAGAATTGGAAAATCCGCTTAGCGAAGAAGTTGCATATCTGCGGACAAATCTTTTGCCAAATCTTTTGAAACAAATTGCCGTAAATCAAAAACGATATAGGGTTATCAATATATTTGAACTTGGAACCGTATACGCAAAAGAAAAAGAAAGTTTTCAGGAGAAAAAAGAGCTTTCTGGAATTTCTATCGGAAAATCGTTTTACGAAATGAAGGGGATTGTTGATTTTCTTTGCGAGAGCATGGGCATCACAGATGTCTGGTATGACAATTATCAGCAAACGCCGGAATTGGCGCCCTCTGCTCTTTGGCATTCGAAAAAATCTGTGGAAATCAAAATTGGAGATGAGGAAATCGGATTTGTGGGAGAAATTGCAAAGAGTATCCTTTCAAATTTGAAGATTGACTATCCGGTAGCGGCATTTTCGCTTGACGAAGAAAGAATTTCCAAATTTGCCCAAGAGAATATTGCATATCAACTGCCTTCGCGATTCCCTGCTTCTGTGCGGGATATCGCAGTGCTTGTGCCGTTTCAAACCAAAGTAGTTGATATTATGAATATGATCGAGGGGACGGCTGGAGAAATTATTCAGGATGTAGATTTATTTGATATGTACGAGGGTCCGGAACTCCCCGCAGAAAAAAAGAATTTCGCGTTTCATATTGTGTATCAAGCGTCAGATCGAACGCTTACTGCAGAAGAAATTGATGCAATTCATAATAAAATTATTAAGAATTTAGAACAAAACCCTGATTGGGAAGTAAGAAAATAATATGGCAAAAGAAAAAAAATCCACAACTGAATACGGCGCAAAAGATATTTTTGTGTTGGAGGGGTTGGAGCCAGTGAGAAAAAGACCGGGTATGTATATCGGTTCCACTGGTCTGGACGGTCTGCACCACCTCATTTGGGAAGTTATCGATAACTCTATTGACGAGGCGATGGCTGGATACGCAAAAAATATCACCATCACCCTTTTTCCCGATCATACGGTACGGGTGGAAGACGATGGCCGCGGCATTCCTGTCGATATTCATGCACAGACCAAAAAATCAGCGCTTGAAACTGTTCTTACTACACTTCATTCCGGAGCAAAATTCGGCGGCAAAACATATCAAGTTTCCGGCGGATTGCATGGAGTAGGAGTTTCGGTTGTGAACGCGCTCTCCGAATATTTAAAAGCAGAAGTACATCGCGATGGTTTTCAATATCAGCAGGAATACGTGCGAGGAAAACCAAAAGGAGCAGTGAAAAAAGTTGAAAAATCCAAAAAGCAGGGGACCGTGATCTGGTTTCGTCCGGATCCCCAGATTTTTTCTGAAATTTCCTATGAGCCAAAGCGCATTCTAAATCGCTTACGGCAGCAGGCATACCTTACGCCGGGAGTGCACATTGTTTTTGTCGACGAAAGAAAGGAAAAACAATTGCCATATGGTTTTTATTTCGAAGGGGGATTGGCTTCGTATATTCGATATCTTACAAGGGGGGTCGCTTCGCGCCACGAAAATATTTTCTTTGTACGAGGAGAGAAAGATGGAATTTTAGTAGAGACAGCATTGCGTTATACCGACGAATTCGAGACCTATGAGGAGGGCTTTGCGAACAATATTCATACGCCCGAAGGCGGCACTCACATTACCGGATTCCGCAGCGCATTGACTCGCACATTAAATGATTATGGGAAGAAGAATTCACTTTTTAAGGGCGAGGAGGGCCTGACTGGCGACGATGTGCGGGAAGGCCTTACGGCAGTGGTATCGGTAAAATTACATGAGCCCCAGTTTGAAGGGCAAACCAAAGCGAAACTCGGCAATCCCGAAGCAAAAAATGCAGTTGAGGTAGTGGTAAGCGAGGCGCTCACCGATTTTCTCGAGAGAAATCCTCAAGATGCAAGGGTCATTGTGGAAAAATGTCTTCTTGCCTCCAAAGCCAGAAAGGCTGCCAAAGCAGCCCGCGAAACAATTATTCGCAAGGGAATCTTGGAGGGACTCGCTTTGCCGGGAAAGCTCGCCGATTGTTCCTCGAGGGATCCGGCAGAGTCAGAACTTTATATCGTGGAAGGAGATTCTGCTGGCGGTTCTGCAAAAATGGCGCGCAACCGAAGGTTTCAGGCAATCCTTCCTTTGCGGGGGAAGATTCTCAACGTGGAGAGGGCGCGATTGGATAAAATTCTTTCTTTCAAGGAAATCAAGGCACTCGTTATCGCATTGGGCACTGCCATTGCAGAAGATTTTGCTCTGGATAAACTTCGCTATCATCGCGTTATCGTTATGACCGATGCAGACGTTGACGGCGCGCATATCCGTACTCTTCTCCTTACTTTGTTCTTCCGCTACTTCAAGCCAATTATCGAAGGCGGATATCTTTATATTGCCCAGCCACCCCTCTATAAAATTCAGGTGGGCAAACGAATTGATTACGCCTATACGGAAGAACAAAAGCTTCGAGTCCTTCAATCGTTAAAAAAAGAAACCGGACTTAATATTCAGAGATATAAGGGATTGGGTGAAATGAATCCCGGAGAATTATGGGAAACAACTATGAATCCGGAGAATCGTAAACTCTTGCAGGTTACCGTGGAAAAGGCAGGCGAGGCAGATCATATTTTCGATGTTCTGATGGGCGATGAGGTGCTGCCGCGAAAGAAATTCATCCAAACCTACGCTAAAACCGTGCAGAATCTTGACATTTAAGAGTATTCCTGGTAGCGTGGGTTATGGCCG
This sequence comes from Candidatus Wildermuthbacteria bacterium, assembly GCA_016186115.1. Classification (GTDB taxonomy): domain Bacteria; phylum Patescibacteriota; class Minisyncoccia; order Minisyncoccales; family UBA10102; genus JACPMK01. Next base: position 136,890 of record JACPMK010000002.1, on the reverse strand, counting down.
CGCGAGGCCGTTTTTAAGACCCTAGATTTAGATATGATTTCTTTTCAAACAATTACTCAATTTCTTCAGGAAGTTCGAATTGAAGTAAAGAAAGTAAACTGGCCGACTTCGAGAGAAACAATGATTAACACTCTTATAGTGGTTGTTTTTTCTGTGGCAGTAGCAATTTTTCTTGGACTTTTTGATGTATTATTTAGTTTTGTTCGCGATAAGTTAATCATAGGGTAATACAGAGATATGCCAAAACAGCAAGTCCAACAGCAAAGAAACTGGTACGTTATTCACACCTATTCAGGATATGAAGATGCGGTAGCCCGAAACCTCAAACAGAGGATTGAAAGTTTGGGTATGGAAGATAAAATTTTTCAAGTGATTGTTCCAAAAGAAAAAAAGATCAGAATTAAGAATGGCAAAAGAAAGATCGTCGAAGAAAAGATTTATCCGGGCTATGTATTGGTTGAAATGTCCGTAGACGATACCTCGTGGTATGTTGTCCGCAATACTCCCAATGTCACGGGATTCGTTGGTTCTGGAACCACCCCCATTTCGATCGCAAAGGAAGAGATTGACGATTTGATTAAACGGATGGGAACCGAGGTGCCGCAATACCAAATTGAGGTAGCGCCCGGAGACGCAGTGAAGGTAACGGATGGCCCATTCAGAGATTTTGATGGCAAGGTATCAGAAGTCGACAAGGCCAAGGGAAGGGTGAAGGTTTTGGTGAATATGTTTGGCCGTGACACCCCTGTCGAATTGGACTCACTACAAATTAAGAAATTATAATGGCAAAGAAAATTAAAGCAGTTGTAAAACTTCATATCGCTGCTGCGCAAGCAACTCCTGCGCCTCCGGTGGGCCCTTCTCTGGCCCAGCACGGAATTAATCTTGGGGAGTTTATCCAAAAATTTAATGAGGCAACCAAAGACAAGCAGGGTTTTAAAATTCCCGTGGATATTACTATCTATGAGGATCGGTCTTTTCAATTTGCGTTGCATCAACCCCCTGCGGCAGAATTGTTAAAAAAAGCGGCCGGTATCGAAAAAGGCTCGGCCAATCCCAATAAAACAATGATAGGGAAAATCACAAAGAATCAGTTGGAAGAAATTGCCAAGCAGAAAATGTCCGATTTAAATACCGAAGATTTGGAACAAGCAAAAAAGATTATCGCCGGCACCGCAAAATCCCTTGGCATCCAAGTTGAGTGAAATCTGATCTCATTCAACTCATTGACAGATCAGAAAAAAAGTGTATTATAGAGCTTGAATATAGCTATAGGAGGGGAAACGTGAGAATCGGTTTTGTGGTTATCTTAATCTTGGTATCTTTGGTCGTAGTCGGGTGTAATTCGGTTCAATCAGCTCCGTCTGCGCCTACGCCTACTGCGACTGCGATCCTGCCGACGCCATCGTCAACTCCCAGTCCCACACCTGTACCCACGGCTACGCCTACGGCAACTCCTGCGCCTTCCCCAAGCATTGCAGAACAGTTACAGGCGCAAATCGCCATGCTGCAGGCGCAACTTAATTCGATGCAGCAACCTACTGCGATACCTACGCCCACCTTGCCAGTGGGCGTGCAACTCATGCAAACAGTAGGACCTGCTATAGTTCGTATCAACACCAATAGGACTCGCGGCACAGGATTCCTGTGCCAATGTGGGCAGAAAAGTGCTGTTGTCATCACTGCATACCATGTGGTGTATGATATGCCCCCGTGGGCGATCCAGATAGAGGCCAAAGATGGCGTAATAAAAGGACTGGCAAGAATTCGTCGATTTGACAAGGAAGCAGATCTTGCCGAACTCGAGCTCAAAGAACCACTCGAGGGGATTTCTCCTCTTTTGCTTGCGATTGCAGATCCTGTACAGGGATCTCCAATCGCTGTGGTCGGGTATGCTTACGGCGAAGAACAAAGCATTATCTCGGGCATGGTGAGCGTCATCTCGAAAAAAGAAACCCGGATTGATGCGCCAGTCATCAACGGGAATTCCGGAGGCCCACTACTGAATTTTAAAGGTGAAGTGATAGGCGTTGTTATTGCCCGGAGAGATTACGGCATCGGCGTAGCCGTTCCTCTGCGGTCATTCCGGGAATTTCTTGAAACCGCCGTTCCACCTAAGCCAAGTACATTAGAGGTGAAGGTTTCGTCACTAAGTGAAGACGGCATTGTCTTATACCTTCGTGCGAATGGAGAAGAAGGCCTAGACCTGGATTCTTTGGGGTTGAATCTAGAAGTTCCTAGGGGAGTTCGAGGAGAGCTCAATGCTACATTCGATCAATCCACAGCAAAATATCTGTGGATAGACGAAAGATCTTCCTTTTCTGCAGATCTTTACTTTAGAGATGGAGAATTTACCATTCGGTCGGAATGGACCGAAGTGCGTATACGTTTTAAAGGAGGTGAGAAAGATCGAGTTGGGATTACCCTGCTTCCCGGCAGGATACAGAGCACCGGGATTATTTCTGGGGCTAAGGTCCGATCAAAAGATATGATCAGCCAATGGTTGGTCCCATCGCAGCCCACCCCACAGCCGACCCCGTGGGGTAAGGGTTAAAATAACACAAAAGCCCCGGCTGAATTCATTGCGAATTCACGCCGGGGCGATTTATTGAAATGTTCTATGAGGGGTTTTTATAAGGATAATCCACACGGGATGTCCTAATGGCATGATTTTCCCTCCTATTCTAAACGGTAATCATATCATAAAGTAACAGATTGCAAAGTCAACAATGATGTCTAGGATTTGTATTAGAATCCGCCGACGACGGTTATCTCTCCTTTAATTGGAGGCCAGGGATCATATCCCTCAATCTGAATATCGTCGAACGTGAAGTCGTCGATGTTTTTTATTTTTGGGTTTAGTTTCAGAACAGGAAATGGTCTGGGTTCTCGAGCAACCTGTTCTTGTACTTGGTCGTAGTGATTTGAATAAATATGCGCATCGCCAAAGGTATGCACAAATTCTCCCGGTTGCCATCCAGTTACCTGCGCCATGATACGAGTAAACAGAGCGTAGCTTGCGATATTAAACGGTACTCCAAGAAACATGTCAGCAGAGCGTTGGTAAAGCTGAAGCGACAATTTTCCATTTACCACATAGAATTGAAATAATGTATGGCAGGGAGGAAGCGCCATCGCCTGATCACGGGTCGCTGCCATTTCATAAATGTATTCTGGGTTCCACGCAGATACTATGTAGTGTTTTCGATCCGGATGGGATTGAAGTTTTGGAATGATCCACGACAATTGGTCAATTTCTCTGCCGTCAGATGCCTTCCATTTTCGCCATTGTCGTCCGTATACCGGGCCCAATTCTCCCCACTTTTGAGCAAAAGCGTTATCCTCCTTCACTTTCTGGGCAAATTCCTCTTGAGATACTTGTGGAACTTCATTTCGCTCCATTGCTGCCTTATAGCTTTTGTATGCCCAGTCATCCCATATATGCACATCATTATCTACAAGGTATTTTATATTTGTGCTGCCTCGCAAAAACCAGATAAGTTCGTGGACGATGCCGCGGAAAAATACCTTTTTCGTGGTCAAAAGAGGAAATCCTCGTGACAGATCGAATCGGATTTGCCGTCCGAATACGCTTTTAATTTCAATACCCGTGTTGTGTTCGTGTTTGACTGCGCCGTTCTTAAGAATATCTTTTAACAGGTTGAGATATTGGTATTCGGGGTGTTGAGTATTGGGCATAGATTATGATACCATACCATAAGATCTCCCGGGAAAGCAATTCCCAATTCGTAGCATTCGTATAAGATTCGCAGATTAGCATTGTACTTGTGAAAACATTTATCATTGCTGCGCTTACCGCAGACGGATTTATTGCGAGACACACGCGTCACTTTTCTCTTGAATGGACAAGTCCAGAAGAAGCAGCATTTTTTCGTACAAAAACACGCGGCGCTGTTGTGGTGATGGGCTCGACGAGCTATTCTTTGCTATATGAAAAAATGAAAAGGGGAATGCCGAATCGTTTGAATGTTGTGTATACAAGCAATCCCGAACAATTTGCTGGCCACAATATCGAAACCACCCAAAAGCCACCGGCAGAACTCATAACTGATTTACGAAGCAGGGGATACGAAAATATTGCAATTATTGGGGGATCAACAATTTACACAATGTTTCTCAAAGCAGGTGTAGTGGATCGATTATATCTTTCTATCGAACCAATCCTGTTTGGAAAGGGAATTACGCTTTTCAATGAAGATATTGACCAAAAATTGCTCCTCGAAAATGTCGAACATCTGAACGAGAATACGCTTTCGCTAACTTATTCAGTAATAAAATAATATGGTTTTAGGGATTGAAGAATTGCAAAAATTAGTCAAGGAAAAAAAATTGGTAGAAAATTTATCGCAAAGAGAACTTACCAATCCTGAAGGCGCGGGGTTCGACTTGCGGGTAGGGGAGTTATACGAAGTTTCAGGGCAGGGATTTTTGGGCGTAACCGAAAGAGAGACCCCCGATATGTCTTTGCTTGCAGAGTATAAAGAAGGAGTAATCATAGAAGCAAAACTCAAGCCGCATACCTACTATGTGATGCAAACAGTGGAGAGCGTGCACATGCCTGAAGATCTGCTCGCCATCATGACCCCGCGTTCAACGCTTTTTCGATCGGGCATCTATATTTTTGGAGGGCAAGTGCCGCCGGGCTACGAAGGCGGGCTCAACATGGGCATATACAACTTTAGAGACGAAGAGTTTCGCCTCGAAATGGGCGCCCGCGTGGTGCACATTATGTTTTTTGAGGTCAAAGGAAAAAATAATCTATATCGCGGCCAATGGCAAGGCGGTCGAGTCACTACCGAGCAAAAAGAAACCCAAATATAATATGCAAGAAACCACAAATCAACAAGAGCATCTCGAGCGCCCCAGCTGGGATGAGTATTTTATGATGATGTCGAAATTAGTTGCGGTGATGGCCACTTGCCCCAAAAGGCGTGTAGGCAGTGTTATTGTAAAAAATAAACGTATTATTGCCACTGGATTTAATGGCGCTCCGCCAAAACTTCCGCATTGCACCGAAGTGGGATGCCTCGTGTTTAAAGAAGAAGGAACCTCGTGTCAGCGTGTATTGCATTCCGAACACAATGCAATTCTTCAAAATTCAGGAGCGATGGAAGGAGCAACGCTCTATACTTCTTTTCTTCCCTGTCTCCATTGCATGAAAGCAGTGATCTCGGCCCGGATTGCGGAAGTGGTATACGAAAAGGATTATCCCAAAAAGAAAGGAAAATACATTGAATCCAAAGAATTTGCCCGTCAAGCCGGCATCACCATTCGCCAAATCCCCGAAGTTAATGTACTTGATATTTTATCTCGATACTACAGTACATTTAGCCCATGAAAAAAAATCCCTATCAGGGAAAATTTATTGTGATTGAGGGAATCGATGGCTGCGGAAAGTCCACTCAAACGGGCTTGTTGCTCGATTGTTTGCAGCATGTTCATCACAGAAAAGCTCATGGGACTTCAGAACCCACCGCAAGCTTGATCGGCGGAATTATTCGAAGCCAAATTGCAGAGGACTGGAAATCAAGCAACGAATGTTTGCAACTTCTTTTTTCCGCGGATCGTCTTTATCATCTCGAAAAAGAAGTGATACCCTTGCTCAAAAAGGGGGTCGCGGTAATTTCTGACAGGTACTTCTTTTCAACACTTGCCTATGGCGCTGCCACAATGGGCGAAACCGACTGGCTGTTGCGAATCAACGATAAAATTATTCTTCCGGATATTGTTTTCCTTCTAAAAATTTCTGCCAAAACAGGAATTGAAAGAATTCACGCCAATCGCCATGGGATTAAGCTTTTTGAGAAAGAAAAGATAGTGGAGAAGGTAGCCCGAAATTATAAACAACTCGCCAAGCAATTTCGCAATATCACTGTCATCGTTGATGGCGAGCAAACAATTGAAAAAGTTGCAAAAGAGATACAGAATATTCTTGTAAAGAGAAATTTGCTATGAATTATATCCCGACAATTGGACTAGAGATACACGCCGAATTGAAAACCAAAAGCAAGATGTTTTGCGCATGCGCGAATGATCCTTTAGAGCAACACCCAAATCTAAATATCTGTCCCATTTGCATGGGGCATCCCGGCACTTTGCCTGTTGCCAATGAAGAAGCAATCAAAAAAGTAATCAAGGTTGGGCTTGCTTTGAATTGCCGAATTGCCCGGTATTCAAAATTTGATCGCAAAAACTATTTTTATCCCGACCTTCCCAAAGGTTATCAAATTAGCCAATATGATATGCCGCTTTGCCAAAAAGGGTATCTGGAAATAGATGGAAAGAAAATCGACATTACGCGCATTCATTTGGAGGAAGATACAGGAAAATTAATTCATCCCGCAGGCGCAGATTATTCACTTGTTGATTTTAACAGAGCGGGCGTTCCATTGATGGAACTGGTAACAGAACCTGATATCACAAATGCCAAGCAAGCCCGGCAATTTGCGCAGGAATTTCAGCTTATTCTTCGATACCTTGGCGTTTCCGACGCTGACATGGAAAAGGGGCAAATGAGAGTTGAGGCGAATGTTTCGGTGCGGCCCGAAGGTCAAGAAAATCTTGGAACAAAAGTGGAAGTAAAAAATCTTAATTCATTCCGAAGCGTCGAAAGAGCAATTGAATTTGAGATAAAACGCCAAATAAAAGCAACTGAATCAGGTCAAAAAATTGTCCAAGAAACAAGAGGATGGAATGATGCAAAAGGGGAGACGTTTTCCCAGCGGGAAAAAGAAGAGGCGCATGATTACCGTTATTTCCCGGAGCCGGATCTCCCTCCGTTAAGTTTTGGCGATGAATATATCGAACGATTGCGTTTTGAACTGCCCGAACTTCCTCAAGCCCGCCGGGAGCGTTTTGGAAGAGAATACGGACTTTCTGAAAAAGCAGTTGAGGTGTTTGTCGCAAATAAGGATATCGGAGAGTTTTTTGAAAAAGCAATAAGCGAATTGGGCCCCGGCATTCCCAAAGATCGATTGCAAAAATTGATTCAACTATCCGCAAATTATATTATTTCAGATCTCATGGGGTTGCTTGAGGGAGCAGGCGTGGAAGGCGAGGACTTTTTGATTACTCCGGAAAACTTTGCTGAATTGGTAGTGCTTATCGAGGAAGGAAAAATATCGAGCGCTATTGCCAAGGCCGTGCTCAAAGAAATGTTTGCAACGGGTGCAGATCCCGATCATGTCATCGCAGACAAAGGATTATCTCAAATTGCAGATAAGGCAAGCGTCGAAAAAATAGCGCGGGAAATTATTGAGAAAAATCCCAAAGCAGTGCAGGATTTTCAACAAGGCAAAACCACTGCTCTGCAATTTCTTATTGGCCAAATGATGGCCGCAACCAAAGGCACCATCAGCCCGGACCTCGCCAACCAAACCCTACGCTCTCTCTTGGCGAATTGACGATCTTCTTATTCCTGCGACCGCCGTTATAAGGGGACTTTTATTTTAGAAAATCCCTAGCAAGAGATTGCGCTTCACGAAGGGTTTGAATCCAACGGATGCGGGGGTCTTTTTTGAACCAAACCATTTGTCGGCGGGCAAAATCCTCAATAACTTTTTGAAGCTGTTGCTTCATTTTTTCTTTGGAAATTTTCTTTTGAAAATACTGCGCAATACATTTATACTCCAAGCCAAAGCTCTCGAGCCGCTTCCACGACAGTCCCTGCGCGTGCAAACGCTTTACTTCCCGAACCATTCCCTGTTTGAACCGCTTCTCGAGCCGCCTTGCGATGAGCGTTCGCAATTCTTCTGTATTTTTTTGAATGCCCAAAAACAGCACGGGGCAGGGAAGTGGTTTCTTCTCTAGCGGCGGCACTGGCTGCTTGGTGCTCATGACAATTTCAAGGGCGCGGATCAATCTGCGCCGATTTTGTTTTTCAATAGTTTTTGCTCGTTTAGAATCAATACGTTGCAATTTTTGAAACAAGGTGTCGGTGGAAAGTTTTTCAAGGTCGCGTCTTAATCTGGCATTTGGCTTTACCTCGGGAATCACCCAACCATCTATTACCGCATAGATATATAGCGGACTTCCTCCCACAAGAATAGGGATTTTTTCTTTTCGGAAAATTTTTTTGATTGCTTTGTATGCTAATTTTTGAAATTGGGATACGGTAAACTGTCGTCTGGGCGAAGCCGCATCTAAAAGATGATGGGGGATACCCATCATCTCGCGTTTTGTAATCTTGCCCGTTCCGATATCCATTCCTTTGTAAACCTGTCGCGAATCGGCCGAGATAATTTCCCCGCCGAATTTTTTTGCAATCTTCACGCCTAACGCGCTTTTCCCCGCAGCCGTCGGCCCGACAATCGCAATAAGTTTCCGTTCCATATTAGTCCTAGTGGATTTCTTCTTCTTTTTCCTTGATAAACAAACGCCATTGTTCAAGAAGATCGATAAACACTTGGAAGGGCGCCTCGATGAGAAAGTTGAAGATTACAACAAGAATGTTGTATCGCACCAATTTGCTAGAAAGCCATTTCCCGGCGTCGATAATCGGTAGAAAGAAAAGCTCAAAAGTTGTCCAAAGAATACTTGGCCGTTCTTCACGCACAATCAATTCTTTCGACCTCTGCCTGATTTTCATTCCTGCGAAAGCAACGAGTGAGATAAACATGAGGAAAATCGCAATGGAAACGGGGTTGAAGGAAAGCATGCGCAGTCCCCAGATAATACCTCCGAATGTGATTACAAAGGTAAGATAATAAAACGCCCTGATAATTGCGTGAAGAAAGCCGCGTTTGGGTTCGGTGAGAACAATTTGATACTGGGGCTGATCCTCCGCTGCGTATGCTGCTTTTGTCACTTCAAGAATTGTTCGCTGCAAATTTTCTTCAGAGCTGGACCTTGTCGTAAGCACGAGGAATGCCATAAGAAAAGAAGGGATCGAAATTCCAAGCCCGAGGGCAACGAAATTAATATACCCAATAAAGAATTTTTCGAAAGGAAGCTCAATGGCCGACGCAACAAGAACCTTTGTTAAAAAAATAGAAATAACGCTGTAGAACGCTGCTCTGCGCAACCGCGCCCTTAACTTGAAAAGCCGATCATTATAGGAGTTGCGAATTTTTTGTTCGAGTACGGCCGGATTCTGCTCAATTTCTTGGATAATTTGATTGGGGTCGAAAAAAATATCGCCGATCAATAAGTAAGGGGTATCGTATCGTTCTGTTAATTGATAAAATTTTTCAGAAAGAGGATGAAGCAATGCTTGCGAGATGAAGTCGCGAAGTTTTAAAATTCGGGAGGCGATTGAAGAAATTTCTTCCGGAGAAAGACGCCCCCAATGAGAGTATAACCGCTGCAGAAGGTGGTAGGTGATAATGGAATCATCAAACTTAAATAACGCCCGATGCGCAGCAATATATAATTGTAATTGAATTTCTTCTTCGTTGGGCTGTTCCTTCATTTTTCCCGCAATCGATAATCTCTCTCGCATGGCTTCGGTCACATATTCAATAAGCACCCGCTCCTTGATGGGAGGATCAAGGATTTCCTCGATTTCACTTGCCGCGATCGAAAACAACCAGCTTTGAACATCTGCTATCTTTCCCGGAGGGACAGAACTTTCTTCTAGCAAAGAAACATAGGTATCAATGATATGCTGCACTGTTTCTATTTGGGAAACAGGAATTTGGCGATTTGGGAAATGCCCTCCGCGCACCAGCTCTAAAAGCAAGGGCTCCGCAATATCTTTGGTTGTTGCAAAAAGGATCCTCCGTTTGAGAATTCGTTCGATTGCGGTCTTACGCAAGAGGTGTTCTTCTCTCCAATCGACAATGCCACGGATTTTCTCGTAGAAGAGCGCGACTCTTGCGATGACCTCATCTACCTCAATGGTTCTTTCCTCGCCACTCTCTTTTATTCTTCTCTGCCAAAGCTGAAATTGAGCAATATATTTTTGGAGCGTTGGATGTAATTGCGGCATAGTGCAAAGTTACATGCGTTCTTTTATTTCTTTTTCTATTTTTTCTTTAAATTCCTTTATCGCCGTTTGGCCGAGGTCGCCTTTTCCTCGTGCCCGTATACTAATAGTTTGTGTCTCTACCTCTTTTTCTCCCACAATCAAAAGATAAGGAATTTTCTGCAGTTCTCCTTCGCGGATTCGTTTTCCCAATGTTTCTCCGCTTGCGAGAATTTGCGTTCTTAGATTCTGGTTATTTTCTTTTAATTGCTTTTCAACTGCTTTTGCATATTCTTCAAATCTTTCAGAAATGGGAATAATCCACATCTGCTCCGGAGCCAGCCACAAGGGAAATGCGCCAGCGTAATGCTCAATAAGAAACGCAATGAAACGCTCGTGAGACCCCAAGGGTGCCCGATGAATCACATACACGGGTTTTTCTTTGCCGCCGGCATCAACATAGGCAAGGCCAAAGCGCTTAGCGGCAACAAAGTCCAATTGATTGGTTGAAGCGGTTTCTTCTCTGCCGATTACGCTTTTGATCTGGAAATCAACCTTCGGGCCGTAAAACGCGGCTTCTCCCAAAACTTCAACATAAGGAAGACCAGAACGTTTCATGGCATTGCGAATAATGGTTGCGGCTTTGCCCCATCCTTGGCTATCCTGAATATATTTTTTCTTATCTTTGTTTGGCAAAGAAAGGCGCATATAAAAATCAGTGATATGAAAAATCTTTTTATACCAAAATTCATGCAGCTGCATTACTTTCAAAAATTCATCTTCGGCCTGATCCTCGCGGCAGTAAATATGCGCGTCGTTTTGGGTAAATCCGCGAACGCGCAAAAGTCCTGCCAAAGTACCAGATAACTCATAACGATACACGGTTCCGAATTCCGCCAAACGCAACGGCAAATCGCGATAACTGCGCGGTTCTGACTTATAAATCATATGGGTATGAGGGCAGTTCATTGCCTTGAGGTAGTAATTTCCGTCGTCGAGCATCATTGGCGGGTACATACTTTCTTTGTAGTAGGGGATATGCCCTGAAATTTTATACAATTCTTCTTTGGCAAGATGAGGCGTTCTTACTCTCTGATAGCCCCATTCTCTTTCTACCTGTTTTGCATAATTTTCAATTTCTTCGAGAACGACAGCTCCGTTTGGCAGCCACAAAGGAAGCCCCGGGCCTATTTCTTTGGCAAAGGTAAAAAGTTTGAGCCGCTCGCCCCAGATACGATGATCCCGTTTCTTTGCTTCTTCTTCCTGCCAAAGATAGTGATCAAGTTGCTCTTTATTTTCAAACGCCGCTCCATAAATCCGGGTAAGCATGGGGCGTTTTTCGTCTCCCTTCCAATAGGCGCCGGCTATTTTTGTAAGCTTAAAGGCATCCAAGGGAAGTTCTGAGGTATTTTTGACATGCCCGCCCTTGCAAAGATCAAGAAAAGCATCACCTGTGCATACTATTCCTATCTTAAATTCTTTTGCTTTTTTTGCCTCTTTTTTCAAATCATCAATAAGCTCTATTTTATAGGGCTGTTTTTCCTTTTTGAAATATACTTTTGCCTTTGGAGCCGTCCACAGTTCTTTTTTGAAGGGCAAATTTCTTTTTGCGATTGCTCGCATCTCTGTTTCAATCTTGCTCAAATCCTCGGGACCTATTTTTAAATTCCCAAAATCGTAATAAAACCCGTTTTCGATCACCGGGCCGATGCCAAACGTTGTCTTTGGGTATAATTTTTGTACTGCGGCAGCAAGTAGATGAGCAAAGGAATGACGAATATGATCTATGTTCATTGTTGAATAAGTTCTTCGATTGCTTCGGCGATGAATTTTTTCTCTCCGTTGCGGTGATCGACCCGTCCGGTCACGAAAACAATTTTATTCTCCTGAAAAACAGTGGCAGGATATCGCTCCATGAGAGAAGGGAATACCACTACATCAAGTTTGTCAGTTAAATCCTCAAGATTCAAAAAAAGCATGGGTTTACCGGTTTTTGTCACAATTTTCTTGATAGAAGAGACGATACCTCCGATTTTTAATCGATTCCTCTTAAGAAAACGGATAACGGCTGGGTCGGAAAGGTTTGCTCGGTTGATTCTTGCGATGGAAAACGCATGTTTTTCAAGGATACTTTGCACCCGTTTTAATGGATGAGAGCTCACATACAATCCTAGCAGTTCTTTCTCCCATTGTAAAAGCTCTGTTTCGGTTGCCGTCTTGGATGCCTCGAGCGAAAGCGAATAAGAATGAGAACCGCCATTGCTCCCGCCGAATAGATCGCGCTGCCCATTGCTGCCTGCTTTTTGGTTTTCTTTGGCAATTTCAAGAAGTTTTTCCATGTTGTGCAACAGTTGATTGCGCTCAAGGAACCGGTCAAAAACACCCGCCCGAATCATGCTTTCAAAAGATTTTTTGTTCAGATCCTTGGAGCGTACTCTTGCAATAAAATCCTGAATTGAAAGAAAAGGTCCGTTTGCTTTTCTTTCCTGAATCACCACATCTACGATTCCCTCGCCTACATTTTTAATTGCGGCCAATCCGAAACGGATCTGCTGTTTTTGCGGAACTACAGAAAAATAGCTGAAGCTTTCATTGATATCCGGAGGCAACACCTTGATGCCCATCTTTCTGGTTTCATCAATCAAAAAGGCAATACGCTCAATATCGTTCCGTTCCGAAGTCAAAAGGGCTGACATAAATTCTACAGGATAGCAGGTTTTCAACCACGCGGTTTGATAGGCAATGATTGCATACGCTGCGCTGTGCGAACGGTTAAATCCGTAGCGCGCAAATGGCAAGACCCATTCCCAAATCTGGTTGGCAATTTTTCTTTCGATGCCATTCCGAACCATGCCCTTGATAAGTTTTTCCTGCTGTTCCAAAAGCAATGCCTTGATCTTTTTCCCCACGGCTTTGCGCAAAACATCTGCTTCTCCCAGAGAAAATCCCGCAAGTTCCTGCGCGATCTTCATCAATTGCTCCTGATAAATACAAATCCCCTGGGTATTTTCAAGAATGGGCTGGAGTTTGGGATGAATATATTCAATTTTCTCCTTACCGTGTTTGCGAGCAATATAGTCAGGAATTAATTCCATGGGGCCGGGCCGATAGAGCGCTATCATGGCCACGATATCTTCGAATTCCGTTGGTTTCAGTTCGCGAAGATACCGTTGCATTCCCGAGGATTCTACCTGAAAAATGCCTATCGTATTTCCCTCGCGGAAAATTTGATACACCTTAGAATCATCGTGAGGGATTTTTTCAATATCAATATTTTTGCCGTAAATCGCATAGATACGTTTGAGGGTATCCTCAATAATACTCAAGTTTTTGAGGCCAAGAAAATCCATTTTCAAAAGACCCAAATCCTCAATCGCATGCATTTCATATTGCGTTACAATCGTTTCGTCGCTTTGAGATGGATGTTGCAAGGGAACAAGATTATCCAGGGGCTGCGCCGCAATCACGACACCGCATGCATGGGTTGAGGCGTGCCGGGCTACGCCCTCAAGTTTTCTGGCAAGATCGATAAGTTTTTTTGCCTGATCATCTTCTTCGTATAGATCGCGGAATTCTGTTACCTTTTCAAGGGTGTCTTGTAAGCTAAAGCCGAAGGGGATGAGCTTTGCCAAGCGATCGCAATAGGAATATTCGTACCCAAGCGCTCTGCCGACATCGCGCACCACGGCGCGAGCCGCCATCGTTCCAAACGTAATAATTTGAGCAACGTGATTGCTGCCATACTTTTTGCTCACATAGCGAATCACTTCATCGCGGCGATGGTCGGCAAAATCAAGATCAATATCGGGCATCGAAATTCGTTCGGGATTCAAAAATCGTTCAAATAAAAGATTATAGGCAAGGGGATTAATGCTGGTGATACCTAATAGATAGGCAACCAATGATCCTCCAACCGATCCTCTTGCAGCGCCCACCACTATGCGATTTTGCTTTGCCCAATTCACGTAATCTTGGACAATAAGAAAGTATGCCGCAAACCCCATCTGATTGATCACGCGAAGTTCATATTCGAGCCGCTCTTGATAGTTCGGAAATTTCGTCACATCTGGTTTTGCTTCCAATCCTTTCTCGCACAATTCCCGCAAATAATCTGCTGCGGTTTTGCCGATAGGCAAGGGAAATTCTGGCAATAAAATTTTCCCAAGGGTAAGTTCGAAATTGCATTTTTCTGCGATGAGCTGTGTATGTTCAATTGCTTGAGGGATATCGCTGAACAGCTGAATCATGTCTTCGGCGCTTTTGAGCGAAAAATCGTCGCCCTTGAGAGTCAGCCGTTCTGGATCATCGGTTCTTGCGCCAGTATTAATGAGCATTAAAATGTCCTGCGCTTCTGCGTCTTCCTTTCGCAAATAATGGGAATCAGCTGTGGCAACAACAGGAATGCCGGTTTTGCGCGAAATTTCAAGAAGCGCATTTGTCACCGTTTGCTGCTCTGAAATATTGGGATGACGCTGCAATTCTAGATAAAAGTTGCCTTGCCCGAACATTGCTTGATATCGTAGCGCGACTTCTTGGGCTTCTTCAATGCGTTTGGATAAAATCAATCGCGAGGTTTTGCTTGCCAAACACCCAGAAAGCGCAATTAATCCTTCGGCATGCCGAGAAAGAAATTCCTCATCAATGCGGGGTTTATAATAGAATCCTTCCAAATGGCCGGCCGTAAGAATTTTTACAAGGTTTTGATACCCTTGAAGATTTTTGACAAGAACAATCAAATGATAAATTTTATCATCGATGCCGGGGCGTTCCTGATGCATTCCTTCATACGCAAGATAAATTTCTGCTCCGATAATGGGTTTCACCCCCTGAGCTTTTGCAGCTTTATAAAACTCCACTGCGCCATATAAATTGCCGTGATCAGTAAGCCCAATCGAGTCCATCCCAAGTTCTTTTACCCGTTCCAAAAGCTGGCCGATTTTTGGCAACCCATCCAATAAAGAGTAATGCGAATGCACGTGCAAATGAGTAAAACGCTGATTCATAGGGTTCAAAGCCATTCCATTATTGTACACAATTTCTTTCCTTCAGAAAAGGTTATATGATTGGTACAATAAAGATATGCAAACGCCAAATTTTGCCGAAGAAAAGCAGCTGTGGAAAATTGGGTATCAAGTTGTTGTTGGGCTTGATGAGGCAGGAAGAGGACCGCTTGCCGGTCCCGTAACCGCTGCGGCAGTAGCAGTTTCGAATTTCGGATTTCGTGCTTCGGATTTTAAGAATCTTCAAGGGAAAATCCGCGATTCCAAATTACTCACTCCAAAAATACGGCTTCAATGGTATAGCTTGCTCACTGTCCATCCTCATATCGCATGGGGGGTTGGCATAGTTTCAGAAAAAATAATTGATCAAATCAATATTTTCCAAGCCACCAAACTGGCTATGGAAAAAGCGGTACGCGATCTGGAAAAAAATCTCCGAACCCCAGATTTTTTAATGATCGATGGAAACATGAAAATATCTTTTCGCGACATTCCACAAAAACCGATCGTAAAGGGAGACGAAAAGGTATTTTCTTGCGCTGCAGCTTCAATCATTGCCAAGGTAACAAGAGACCGCCTCATGCTTCAGTATCACCAGAGATACCCGCAATATGGGTTCGATCGCCATAAGGGATATGGCACCGCCATGCACCTCGAAATGCTCAAACAATACGGTCCTTGCGCCATCCACCGCAAAACCTTCCGTCCAATTAGGGACTTGCAAGTGTGTCGAATATGAGCTATACTTACCATATCTCTTATGGCGGTACCAAAACAACGAAGATCGAAATCAAGACAAGGGCAAAGACGAATGCACCTTTATTTGCATCGCCCAACATTTGTGAAATGCCCTCACTGCAGCCGGTCCATGCTTCCCCACATGGTATGCACAAATTGCGGATACTATAGAGGAAGGGAAGTGATCGATGTGCTCAAGGGAATTTCGAAAAAAGAGCGGAAGCAAAAAGAAAAAGAAATCGCGAAAAAAGAAGAAAAATAAAATGGCCAGCCGACATCTTGCCCGATCCATTGCAATGCAATCTCTTTATGAGTGGGACTTTGCTGGGGCAAAAGAAAGGGATCTGAATCCCATTGTGGAACGGAATATTCAAGAATTTGGCCCCGGTCTGGCAGATACCAATAAAGATTTTGTACGGCGGCTGGTAGTAGGAGTTATCGAACATTTACCGCAGCTGAATACAATTATCGACAAGGCAGCTCCCGAATGGCCCCTTGAACAGATTACTTTGGTGGATCGCAATGTGCTGCGCTTGGGATTGTATGAATTGCTCTACAGCAATAAAGAAGAGGTGCCGCCGAAAGTTGCCATCAATGAAGCAATCGAACTTGCCAAGAATTTCAGCGGGGAATCATCGGGGCGATTCGTGAACGGGGTATTGGGAACTGTCTATCGCGAGCTCGAAAGCAGCGCTCAAGAACAAAATTCTCAAAAATGAAATGGATGACCTTGCACCTGTGAAAGATTTTTCTTTATTGGAAAAAAAATTGCGGATCGCCTTCAAGAATAAAGAACTCTTGACGCAGGCATTTGTTCATCGCTCGTATCTCAACGAGAATAAAGAGTTCAAACTGCAGCACAATGAACGGCTTGAATTTTTGGGTGATGCAGTGCTCGAACTTGTGGTAACCGAATACCTGTACAAAAAATATCCGAATTATTCAGAAGGAAAGCTTACGAGCTGGAGAGCGGCGATGGTAAATGCAAAAATGCTTTCACAAATTGCCAGAGAGCTCGATTTTGGAGAATTTCTGCTCCTCTCAAGGGGAGAAGCGAAAGAAACCGGCAAGGCAAGAGAATACATTCTTGCCAATACCTTTGAGTCCTTTATCGGCTCCCTCTATCTTGACCAAGGGTACAAAGTATGCCAGAAATTAATAGAAAAGATTGTATTGACCAAATTACCCCAAGTTTTGGAATCGCGGCTTTTTGAAGATGCGAAATCCAAGCTACAGGAAGTCGCGCAGGAAAAGGTAGGGGTAACTCCCACGTACGCGGTGCTGAAAGAATGGGGTCCGGATCATGCAAAACATTTTAGAATTGGCGTCTACTTTGATCAGGAGCTTGCCGGAGAAGGGGAGGGTTCCTCAAAACAAGAGGCAGAAGAGTCGGCGGCGCGGCAAGCCCTGCAAAATAAACATTGGAACGAATACATAAATCATTCATAAAAATCTATGCTCGTAATCAGATTTTTCCGTACGGGAAAACGCAATCAGCCATCATTCAAATTGGTAGTAACAGAGAAGACAAATCCAACGCGAGGGGGACGATTCTTGGAAGAAGTCGGATTTTATAATCCCGTCACAAAAGAGAAGGTTGTGAAACCGGAAAGAGTAAAGCACTGGCTGTCAGTTGGGGCGAAACCCTCTCCATCCGCTCATAATTTTCTGATCCGCCATAAAGTAATCGAAGGAAAAAAACTTCCTATTCATCAGAAGAAAGTTACTTGACTTTTTCAAAAGAATTTTCTAAAATCGGAGGTAGGAAAAGGAAAGGTCGGTCTTTATTGCGAGTAAGCTGAATTTGTATGGAGGAAACACCAAAATATCAGGAACTTCTGGAATACGTGGTCAAAGCTATCGTCGACAATCCGGAAGCCGTGACGGTGGACCGAAAAGTTGACGAAATGGGCGTATTGCTTACCCTGAAGGTTCACCAAACCGACATGGGTCAAGTGGTTGGCCGACAAGGTTCAACTGCGAAAGCAATCCGAACACTTGTAAGAATTATTGGTCTCAAAAGCCATGCTCGGGTGAACCTCAAAATTGAGGAACCAGAGGGAGGGCAAAGAGCACCTGCAAGAGCCTCCTCTTTGGACGAACTCAAGCTATAAAACCCTTGAGCTCTTCATTGTTTTTTACGAAAACGGTGCTATGCTGATAAACATAGCACCGTTTTCGTATGGCATAACGAGCTATGATATTTGATGTGATTACAATTTTCCCAGAATTGTTTGAACCTTTTTGCAATGAATCATTGATCAAAAGAGCAAAGAAGAAAGGAATTTTTGATATACGCGTCCATAATCTGCGGGATTGGGCCGATGACAAGCATAAAACCGTTGACGAAAAACCCTTTGGCGGGGGACTGGGAATGGTAATGAAAATAGAACCTATATACAAGGCGGTACAGGAGTTAAAATCCGAAGCACGAAGTCCGAAATCCGAAACAAATTCAAAAATTATCCTGTTCACGCCAAGAGGGAAGAAATTTACCCAAAAGAAGGCATACGAATTCTCCAAGCTTGATCAGATCATTATGATCTGTGGCAGATACGAAGGAATTGATGAACGAGTGGCAAGGTACATTGCAGATGAAAAAATTTCAATAGGGGATTATGTTCTTATGGGAGGGGAACTGCCAGCCATGATTATAATTGAAACCGTTACGCGGCTTATCCCAGGAGTTATTGGAAAACCCGAGTTTTTGGCGCAACATCTCATATCTAAAAAAGGGGAAGCTTGCCCTGAGCTTGTCGAAGGGTTCTTGGAGCATCCTCAATACACTCGCCCAGAGGTTTTTGAGCCAGCTCCCGGAATTCAATGGAAAGCGCCTAAAGCTTTACTCTCTGGTGATCATAAAAAAATTGGGGAGTGGCACAACAAACACGGAAAGATCATCTCAAAATGAGTGAAATCTGACTTCATTTTAGCCGTTGGCAAAAAGAGAAATTTATGGTATATATGAGGAGATGCGTGGATGGCAGAGCGGTCAATTGCACTTGGCTGTAAACCAAGCGCCTTCGGGCTACGGGGGTTCGAATCCCTCTCCACGCACTTTTCGACAAAGTTTACGAGGAACAAAGTGACGAAACGCCAGAGTAGTTCAGTGGCAGAACGTCTCCATGGTAAGGAGAAAGTCGGGAGTTCGATTCCCCCCTCTGGCTCAATAAAAAGTAATACATACATAATATGCCGGCAAAGACAAAGAAAAACATTTTTTTCAAACTTCGCTGCGAAACATGCGGTATGCTCAATTATTATACGTCGAAATCAAAAGGAACAGCAGAAAAAAAATTAAAATTGAGCAAATTTTGCCCGAAGTGCAGAAAGCACACTGCTCACAAAGAATCTAAAAACTAATCCGCCCATGGCGGACGAAGGGGCTTAGTTTAGTGGTAAAACAGCGGTCTCCAAAACCGCTGACGGGGGTCCGATTCCCTCAGCCCCTGCATGAGTAGGCTTTCGATTATAACCTATCCAACCCCAATCTTAAAAGAACGGGCAAAAGAGGTTGAACAACTCACTCCGGAACTCAAGGCTCTTATCGGAGAAATGATTGAGGCAATGAAAGAACATAACGGCATAGGACTTGCGGCTCCCCAAATTAATATCTCTCAACGCATCATTATTGTACAGGATGCAAATGGCTCTCATGCATTTCTCAATCCGCGCATCATCTCCAAGGGAAAGAAACAATCTGCCGAAGAAGAGGGGTGTTTGAGCTTACCCGGAATTTTTGTGCCAGTGAAACGATCAGATTACGTTAAGGTTGTCTGCGACACCCCAAAAGGAGAAGAGGTACACCTCAAAGCCGAAGGATTAGTGGCCCGAATTTTTCAGCATGAAATTGATCATCTCAACGGCAATCTTATTATCAATCGCATCAATCCCCTTCAGCGATTTAAAATAAGAAAGCATTTAAAAGAATTCGAACGCGCATGGAAGAACTCGTCAAGAATCTCCAAGAAGGCGGCTGGTTGAAATCCCCAGCGATCATCCGGGCTTTCCGGGCAATAAACCGCGAGGATTTTGTTCCCGACGATGTAAAAAACTTTGCGTATCTCGATATTGCTCTTCCGATCGGCTGGGGGCAAACAATCTCTCAACCAGCAGTTGTTGCTTTTATGCTTGAACTTTTACAACCCAAAGAAGGAGAGAAGGTTTTAGACATTGGAGCTGGCTCCGGCTGGACAACGGCTTTGCTGAGCCAGATCGTGGGGCCAAAAGGAAGAATCGTGGCAATAGAAATTATCCCGGAGCTCGCAGAATTTGGCAAAAAAAACATTGCAAAGTATAATTTTCTTGAGAAGGGAATTGCCAATTTTTTATGCAAAAACGGCGCAGAAGGAGAATCGCAGGAATCACCATTTGATCGCATTCTCATTTCGGCAGCTCTTCCTTCTGATACAATCCCGCTACCCCTTCAACGGCAATTGCGGAACGGAGGAACGCTTGTGAGCCCTATTGGCGATTCCATCTGGCGCTTTCAAAAAGTTCGGGAAAAAGAATTTTCTCGTCAAGAATACCCCGGATTTGTTTTTGTTCCCTTTATCCAAAAGAAATAAATTTCATTACCAGAATAAAATAGTATGGTATCTTTTCACATGATAGGGAAACGGCTACTCCTTTTTTTGTTACTTTGCATTGCGATAGCAGTTCTCTTCCTTCCTTTCTTATGGCTCGCCATCACAACTCCAGCACATGCCAATTCCTCGCGGGTAATTCTTTTTCAGATCGAAAAAGGACAAAGCATCAAAACCATTGCCAGAAATCTAAAAGACGCAGGGCTTATTCGTTCCGAGTGGGCTTTTTATCTTTATACAATTTCCTCTCGGGATGCATGGAGCATTCAGAGAGGATCGTATGAGTTAAGCCCTTCGCTTCCCATACCGCGCATCGTCGAAATCATTACTTCCGCCAAAGAGACAACCCAAAGAATCACTATCCGAGAAGGATGGAATCTTCGGGATATTGCGGAATATCTCGCAGAAAAACAGCATATTTCTACCGATCAAGTTTTCCAGATATTGAGGTATCCGGCAGCTCATTTTACCCTTGATTTTGAACTGCTGCGCGACAAACCAGCTTCCGCGTCTCTTGAAGGATACCTTTTCCCTGACACCTACGAAATCTACCGCTCGGAGGGGATTGAAAATATTGCGCAACGGATGCTTGGTAATTTCGAGATAAAATTCAATCAGGAAATGCGGGCTCAAGTTCAAAAACAGAACAAGTCAATTTTTGAAATCGTAACCGTTGCTTCTCTCATAGAAAAAGAAGTGCAGATAAAAGAAGACAAAGAAATTGTTGCCGGCATTATATGGAAACGCCTTGCCAATGACATTCCTCTTCAGATCGATGCCACAATTTCTTATATCACAGGGAAACGCTCCACAAAAATTTCTCTAGAGGAGACGCAGATCGACTCACCCTATAACACCTATACATACCTAGGACTTCCTGCTGGTCCCATAGCAAATCCCGGGCTCGACAGCATCCAAGCTGCGCTCTACCCCAAAGAAACTCCCTACTGGTATTACCTTTCCACAAGCGACGGAATAACAATTTTCAGTCGAACGCTAGAACAACACAACATCGCCAAGGCAAAGTATTTGAAGTAGGGGAGGAGGGGTTGACAAATTTTTGCGGTTCAACTAGTATAGAATTGATCCGCAGACAGCGAGTTATCCCGAGCATAGTCGAGGGATGTGAATCTCGCCGAGGGTCGATAGAGTTTCATTGTATTGTCTGCGGCAACCCGCAGCTTTTTTATGCCCAAAACAAAAGCTCAAAAATCAGAAGTTATTTCCTCACTTCATTCTGCCCTAGATAAGCAGAAATCTATTGTGTTTATCGACTTCGCGGGAATGAACGTGAAGAATATGCTCAATCTGAAAAAGCAGCTCAAGCAGAACGATGCCTTATTGACCGTAGCAAAAAAAACGCTTTTGACCCGAGCTTTGCAAGGCCGCGATATCAAAATCGAATTTGCAAAAATGCAGGGAGAAATTGCCGCGATTTTTGCCTTCGGAGACCCTATCGCACCGATCAAGATAATTGATGCTTTTGCCAAGACATTTACCAGGCCTCAAGTAAGAGGGGGATATATGGACGGCGTCATATTGAGTTTTGAACAAATTCAAGAGCTGGCAAAATTGCCTTCCTTCGAAATACTAAGAGCACGAATGGTTGGTGCAATTGCAGCTCCCTTATCTGGATTTATGAATGTGTTGCAGGGAAATATCAAAGGTCTGATGACAGTTTTGACCAAAAGGTCAGAAACTTAGAACATTGCTTAGAAATTCAAAA
Organism: Candidatus Wildermuthbacteria bacterium; assembly: GCA_016186115.1. Classification (GTDB taxonomy): domain Bacteria; phylum Patescibacteriota; class Minisyncoccia; order Minisyncoccales; family UBA10102; genus JACPMK01. The sequence goes on along the minus strand of JACPMK010000002.1, from coordinate 114,915 downwards.
TTAAAAATGAATCAAAGTATGGCAGACGAAAAAGAAGTAATCGAAGTTCCAAAAAAATTTGAACCATTAGTCGAAAGTATTGAGAAATTGACTATAGTTGAGCTTGCCGAATTGGTAAAAATTCTAGAGAAGAAATTCGGAGTATCAGCTTCGGCTCCCGTGGTTGCAGCAGGTGCTGCTCCAGCAGCAGGTGCTGCTCCAGCGGAAGAAGAGAAAAGCATCTTTAATGTCCAGTTAGCTGCAATAGGGGACAAGAAAATTGAAGTCATCAAGGTGGTGCGGGACGTAACAGGAAAAGGATTGAAAGAAGCGAAGGATCTTGTTGATGCAGCTGCCACTACTCCTCAAGTAGTAAAAGAAGGAGCAAACAAAGCAGAGGCAGAAGACATCCAGAAGAAACTTGAAGCAGCAGGAGCAAAAGTAGAACTCAAATAACCGTGAACAAAACAGCCCTTCAAAAGGGGCTGTTTTGTTTTATCGAGTAATGGGAATTCGGTAAATCGTTGCACTGTCGAACAGATAAAGAGATTGACCATCATCAGATACTGCAATATCTTTGAGATCACGAAATTGTTCACCATGAATTTGTTTGATCATTTCTCCTGTTTTTGAAAGAACAAGAATCCGTTTCTTTGCTTTCTCAAGAAGGTAGAGATGGGGGAGATCCTTTTTTGCAATAATCCCGGAAATATTTTCGAGAACAGGGAACGTATCGATCTGAATCTCTTTTCGATACTCTCCTTTATAGTATTGCTGAAGAGTATAAGGCGAAATCACTATCCATAGATGGGCATCAATCGCAAGCAAAACCGCTCCCCGCGGCTTTTCTTGCGTTGAAAAACGAAGCCATGCAATTGGCTTGGCGTTTCCCTTGAGAGGATTCTCGTATTTGATAATTGATCCGGAAAGGGAATTAATCATGTAAAGCGCACTTTCGTACTCTGCCATAGCGCCTAGTTGAAATGGAGATTCCGGAAGCTCTAGTGCAACTTTTTTTATAAGACTATCGCCATTGAATTGTAAAAGGATATTGGGCTCTGCAAAAAAGAGCGCGGTGCCATGGAACGGAATCCCCTCGAGCATTTTTGCTTCAAGAGCGACTTGTCTGAATGTTTGATCGGAAAGAGAAATTACCCCCATTTGCGATGTTTCCTTGCTGTACAAATACAAATAGGGTGGTTGGAAAATAATATTCGAATACACAGAAGCAGAGTCGGGGACCTGGAAAAATACCTGGGCGTTCGACATCTCCTCAATCAGATAAAACCCGTAAATCTTGCCTATAATTTTCTCCTCATAGGAAGCAAGCTCCGCTGGCAATACTCCGTTGTCTCTTTTGTAGGAATCGAGCAGCTGCTGGGCTTGTTTAAACAAACCCATGGCATATTCCTGATCCTTAAAGATCATCGCATTATCCGCATCCTGCAGATATTTTTCTAATTGGCTACGGATTTCTTTTGTTTGAGGAGCTTCGGAAGACCCATTGAATTGCCAGCGTACAATCCCGGCGAAAAGAAGAAGAATCAAGGGAAGCGCAAGAAGAATTTTTTGCCTTCCAGAAAGCCGGACTGGAGAATGAAAAGAAAAACGAACTTTCTCTTTTAATTGCAAAAATTTAAGCTTTTCATTCCATGCGAAAAGGGGACCGTGTCTCTTTTTCTTCTGGGCTTCTGCTTTGGCAAAAAAAATATCTTCCGCAATCAGAAAAAGAAGAATCCCTTTCGCGCTTTTGAGTTTTTTCTCTTTTTTTTGAAAAAACTGCTTGAGCTGCTTTTCGGTTCCCAGCTGAATAAGCTCTTTGGAGAGCTTCTCTTTGGAAAACACATGAAAGGTCTCACGAGTAAATACCAATACTCTATCCCGCGGCATAATCTTGCCAATGGCTATGCCTCCGAATACTTTGAGGGGGTCATCGTCTTTTGTGTGCTCTAAGGTTTTGCCTACATCGGTCAGCTGGCCATGCCGCGCAATCCAGATATTCATTGTTCCGCAGGTGGCAAAGTAAAAAAGATAATTGCTTTCGCCCTCAGGCAATATCACGAGAACTGCAATATGAATATTGCCAAGCCAATGCACGTTTCCATTTTTTGTTTCCGTTCGCAAGAATTCGTTTGCCTCCTTGAGCGCGGCTTGCAATGCCTGCTCAATATGAATCTTGTTTTTTTCCTTTTTTGTTGCAGAGAAAGAAAACGAATAATATTCCTTGCGGATAACAAGGGCTAATTGTTTGAGCAAGCGAGCATGAGAAGGAAGCGCATTCTGAATCTCTCCCACGAAATACATGTTCCCTCTTTTTCTTTCCTTGGCGCTTTTTGGTTCAAAAGAAAAAGTAGCCAGCAATCTGTCTTTCTCTTGCTTGGGATTAAAATAAAACTCAAAAATCTTCATTGTTACTCAATTATATCACTCGTTGCCAACATCACAAAAATTTGCTAGATTACATTGTACAGAAAGCTACGATACGGGCGGCTAGCTCAGCTGGTTAGAGCGTTGCATTCACATTGCAAAGGTCATTGGTTCGAGTCCAATGCCGCCCACCATTTCAGTTTTCCACAGGGGAGAGCTCTAACGATATGGTATAGTGTATGGAATGTATTGGTACCAACAGTTTTTCTCTTTTCTCATTGGCATCAGCATAGCTTTGACGCCCGGATTTCTTTTTTGGATTACGACACAAGCACATTTCAATTTCCAAGGCGAGACTATTCAGGCGGCCTTTGTATCAAACGACTTACCTGCGGCTCCTCTCAATTTTTCTCTTGCCGAAAAAACGCTGCTCATTGGCGAGGAAAAGCCCGATGTCTTAAGAGAATATGCGGCAATGGAAGCATGCCAAGGGATCAACAAACGAGATACCCAAGAAAAAGTCGTTGCGCTCACATTCGATGACGGCCCCAATGGAATTTATACAAGCGAAATTCTCGATATTCTCCAAAAAGAACAGGTGAGGGCAACTTTTTTTGTGGTGGGAAATGAAATTGCACCGACTGAAGAACGGCTGATTGGCCGCATGACTCAAGATGGCCATATTGTTGGAGTACACAGTTTTTCTCACCGTGATTTGCGCACGCTGTCAAAACTCGAAAGAGAAGAGGAGATGGAAAAGACCGCTGGATTAATCAAGCGCATCACAGAGGAACGACCTTTACTCATGAGGCCGCCATACGGCGCCTGCAACAAAGAAACAACTAAGAATATTGAAGATTTCGGTTTCACGATTATCACATGGAGCGCAATGACTAACGACTATGAAGACCTCAAAGTAACTCCGCAATGGATCACACAGGATATTCTGGCGCGAGTGCATCCTGGAGCTATCATTGATCTTCACGATGGGGGAGACAACCGGCTTCCCACTGTCCAGGCGCTTCCTCAAATCATCCACGAACTCAAAAATCAAGGATATACTTTTCTCACTATCCCAGAACTCCTTCAGGTAGAGGCGTACGCAAACAGATAGAAAGTGTGCTACAATAGCCCAATGGCAGCAATCCTTTTTCTCCAATTTCTCCAGTGGTTTTTTCTGAAAGCGCCCTTGAGAATTCTCAAAAATTGGAAAACAGTTCTCCTTTTTAATCTGGAATATTTTTCCCTTGGAGTGCTCTTGCGAACATTCTTTGCCCCCTGGAAACAAATCCGATGGCAAAGAAAAAGAGGATTTGATCCGGGAGATTTTCTCTATGTTGCCGGCTCCAACATCATCTCGCGCTGGATTGGAGCTGGAGTACGCGGCTCTCTTATTGGTCTTGGGATTTTTGCAGAAATAATTTTAGTACTCGGAGGAATGGCGATACTGCTCCTATGGTTTTTTCTGCCCATTGTTATTGCAGTAAGTATTTTTTATGGCATCACCCTCCTTTTCGTTTGATATTACCAAGTCACCGTTTTACAACGCGGTGTGGTTTCAGGATTGGATCAAGTTTCCTTTCTTGCAAACACTCAAAAGGATGACACTGCGGATTGCAGGATTAAGCGCGGCTATTTTCTTTGCGCTCTTTATTATCGATTTCTTTGCCCAAGACAACTTCATTGCGGAACATACGTTGCAAAGAATTCTTGGCATTACTCTTCTTCTGCTTGCTGTCGGATTAATCCTTTTTCTTTCGGGTTCATTTGGAATCGCTCTCGCGCATCGGGAAATAGACGCCACTGTAACAGTTTCGGCAGAAAATCTTGCAGTTCTTCTTTCTTTTGACATGCTCCAATCTGCAAAATTTGCAATAACCCATGCCAAGAAAAATCGTATCGAACAAGTCACTCCGCTCCTCCTGCTCTACGCTTTGCTCAAAAAGAATAGAGATATTCAATTTGCTTTTACAAGAGCGCTTTTACCCCGGCAAGAATTTTTGAAAAGCATTCAAGAAGAGCTGGGACGGGAACCAAGGGAACAAACCACTTCATTCTATTCCGATGATTTTGAAGTGGCTCTTCGCTACGCCCTGCAATTGGCTCATACTCGCAATCACTCTCTTATAGAAGTTGAGGATATGCTTGAAGCCCTTGCAGAACGCAACAAGCAATTCAACGATCTACTCATCGCATATGATCTTACCAGCAGTGACATATTTCGTATGGCGCATTGGTATCGCATTATTGCCGAAACCATCGCAAAAGAAAAAAATACACTGCTTCCCAGAAATCTGAAACGCTATGGAACCATTGGGAGAGAATGGGCTCATGCGTACACCATTACTCTCGATCTTTTTTCCCGAGAGTTAACAAAACAGGTCCGACGGCAAAATTTTCCTCGCGCAATCGGTCACGACAAAGAGAAAGATGCGCTCGAAGCAATCCTTGCAAAAACTCGAGGGAATAATGTGTTGCTGGTGGGGGAATCGGGCGTTGGAAAGGAGCGACTTGTTCTTGACCTTGCCTCGAAAATTGCGCTTGGCGAATGCCAAAACGCTTCACTAAACTACAAACGCATTGTACAACTTGATCTTGCCTTTCTTATTTCTTCCATGCAAAATACCGAAAGCGTGGAATCCACACTGCATCAAATACTATATGAAGCAGAAAAAGCCAAAAATGTTATTCTTATGATCGATGGATTGCATAATTTTGTTGGCAATTCAAAAAATAGCGGGGAACGGACGCCCGGGAAAATCGATATTACGGGTTTATTGGCTGAACCACTGCGTTCTTCGTTAATGCCGGTTATTGCACTTACGACTTTTTCCGGACTTTACCGACAACTCGAGCAAGATCCTGCGTTCCTTTCTAACTTTGAAATTATCCAGATCAATGAGATCAGCGAAGAAGAAGCGTTCCTCTCTTTGGAAGAAATGGTGCCGTTCCTGGAAACAAAATACAATCGCTTTGTTTCTTATCCCGCTTTGAAAACCGTGCTTTCTTATTCTATGCGTTACATCCAAACAGCTCCGCTTCCCAAGAAGGCGGTTGATCTTCTTGATGATGCGCTGAATCGCCTTGCGCGTACGAAAAAGAAAGTGCTTCTTGGCGAAGATATTGCGCAGCTCGTGACCGAAAAAACACAAATTCCCGTTGGAGAACTTCAAACAAAAGAACGGACAACATTGCTGAATTTGGAAGAACTCATTCACAAACGCATCGTCAATCAGGAAAAAGCAGTAGAAGAGATTGCCTCTGCGCTGCGGAGGGCACGGGCAGAAGTTGCGACAAGAAAAGGACCCATGGGAAGTTTTCTTTTTCTTGGGCCAACCGGCGTTGGAAAAACAGAAACAGCAAAAGCGCTTGCCGCTCTTTACTTTGGATCGGAAGACCGGATGATCCGGCTTGATATGTCAGAATTCCAAAATACGACTGATATCCCGCGACTTCTTGGCGTCGAAGGAGAGGAAGGGCTCCTGACTACCGCAATTCGCAAAAATCCCTTTGCCCTTATTCTATTGGACGAACTGGAAAAGGCACATACGAATATTCTGAATCTTTTTCTGCAAATTCTCGACGAAGGTCATGTGACCGATGGCATGGGAAGAAGAGTTGATTTCCGCAATGCAATGATTATTGCAACAAGTAATGCGGGATTTCAATTGATTCTTCAGGCCATTAAAGAAAAAAAGGATTTTGCTACGCTTAAAGAAGAAATGCTCGATTTCCTTTTCAAAGAAGGGGTCTACAGGCCGGAGTTTCTCAACAGATTTGACGGCGTCATTCTTTTCCGACCACTCACGAAAGAGAATCTGCTCGATATTGCGCGATTAATGCTTTCGAGCTTAAAGAAAAATCTGAAAAACAAAGGAGTAGATTTTGTGGTTACTGATGCATTGATAGAAAAAATAGCTGAACTGGGATACGACCCGAGATTTGGAGCGCGAGATATGCGGAGAGTGATTCAAGATAAAGTGGAGGATGCATTTGCTGTTGCCCTACTCAACGGCACTCTGCAACGAGGCATGGGTGCAGAAGTTGATGCAACCGATTTTAGCATAACAATCCGCTCCTAGGGAATAAAAAAATCGCCGTATAAAAATAAGCTTATTTAAGCTGTTTTTTTGTGGATAAATAGTGGTTGACTCGGGTAGAGGGGTGGAGTATAGTGAAAGTGTAGTGGGTAATTGTGGAAAAAAGTGGGGATAAATAACCCCTATGGGGGAAAACTCCTATGTTCATTGGAGAATACACTTATTCGATCGATGAAAAAAAACGACTCGCGGTGCCCCCGAAATTCCGCAAGCTTTTAACGAAGAAAGCAATTATTACCCGCGGACTTGATCAGTGTTTGTTTTTATATTCAGAAAAAGAGTGGCAGGTATTGGCAAAGAAATTAAGCCAGCTGCCTTTAGCGCAAGCTGACGCACGAGGATTTGCACGACTTATGCTCACTGGAGCAATGGAAGCGCCGATTGATGGGCTGGGAAGAATTCTTATTCCCGATTATCTCAAGGGGTACGCCTCCTTGCAAAAAAAGGTGGTGGTAGCAGGGGTATACAACCGAATCGAAATATGGGACGAGGCAAAATGGACTACCTATAAAGAAACAGCGGAGAAAGAAGCTGGAAATATCGCGGAGCGCCTTCGTGAATTGGGTATCTAACATGGATATACACGCAAAACACACTCCAGTTCTTACCCAAAAGGTGATCGAGTGTCTCCATCCCAATCCCAATGAAAATTTTATTGATTGTACTGTTGGTCAGGCCGGCCATACCATTGCGATTCTCGAACGCAATGGACCGAAGGGGCGAGTACTGGGGATAGATCTTGATAAAGAGGCACTAGGGCACGCCAAGGAAAACATTGCCAAGAACGGGCACGAAAAACGGGTTATTCTCGTCCAGAAGAACTTTTCACAATTAAAAGAGATCGTAAAAGAGCAGAAATTTTCTCCGGTACACGGCATTCTCCTAGATTTGGGCATGTCATCGATGCAGCTAGAAGAAAGCGGAAGGGGATTTTCTTTCAAAAAAACAGAGCCGCTTGATATGCGCTTTGATACCCGGAATCCTCTGACCGCAGCAAAAATTGTCAACTACTGGAATAAACATGACTTAGAGCGCATCCTACGAGAATACGGGGAAGAAAAATTTGCAAAGAATATTGCCGAGAAAATTTGTGAATCCAGAATACAATATAAACCCGGAGCAAAAAAGGAAATTCTCACTACCGCACGGCTGCTCGAAATCATCACCAAGGCAGTTCCCGGCTGGTACCGAAGAGAACGGCTACACTTTGCAACAAAAACCTTTCAAGCGCTCCGTATCGCAGTCAACAATGAGCTCGAATCGCTCGAGCAAACCCTTCCGCAGGCAATCGATATCCTTGAAAGGGAGGGAAGAATCGTCGTGATCTCCTTTCATTCTCTCGAAGACCGGATCGTAAAGAATTTTTTCCACAATACTCAATCGATCGAAATTCTTACGAAAAAACCAATCATCCCATCTTTTGAAGAACTCCAAAAAAATCGTCGAGCAAGATCAGCAAAATTGAGAGCAGCAAAGAAATTATAAACCCATGGCCCGCCACAAAAGAAACCGTCATATCAAATTGAAAATTTTTATCTGCGGCATCGCTCTACTGGTTGGCGTTCTTGCCGCAACCTATATTTTTCAGGTCAATGACCTGACAAAACTTGCCTATCAAATTGCAGGCAAAGAGCAAACGCTTCGCACGATGAGCCAAGCGAATAAAACATTAAGTTCTTCCTCTCTGAAGAACTCCTCGTTGAGAAAATCGGATGAAGTCGCCTATTCTTTGGGCTTGCAACGGATCGACCGTGTAAGCTACCTTCGTATAGAAGAAACCTCTGTTGCAAAAACCAGCAATCCCAGCAATAATTAATTCTCCTGAACCAATATGAAGGGCTGGAGAAGTATTTTTCTTTTAGGGATACTGGTTCTTTTTGGATCGGCTCTCCTCGGCCGTTTAATTTTTTTACAAATTATTGATCATGGATTCTATCTTGCCTTAGCCCAAGGCCAAAGGAATATCGGCTCTACGACCAAAGGAGAAAGAGGCGATATCTACGCTCAAGATAAGGATGGCCGCCTCTATGTACTTGCTACGAACCATGAGCTTCCTTTTGCTTACGCAATCCCCTCAAACATTCAAGACATAAAAGCAACAAGCGCGCAGCTTGCTGAAATACTCGCGCTCGATGCCCAAGAAATTGAAAACAACATTTTTCGCGGAGAAAATTTTGTTGTACTTAAAAAGAACCTCTCTTCCGAAGAAGAGCAGAAGATCAAAAATGCAAATCTCAAAGGAATCGAACTGGGAACCGAAATAAAACGCTATTATCCGTATGGAGCGTTTGCTTCCCATGTGACAGGGTTCGTCAATCAGGATGGTCAAGGACAATATGGAATAGAAGAATACTATGACGCTGTTCTTGGGGGCAAAGAAGGCATCAAAACCGTCTTCAGGACTCCAGCCGGTTACCTGTTTTCTCTTTTTTCCAATACCGCCGAGGACGGTTCTGACATCGTTCTCACTATCGACCCAAATGTCCAAGCGTTTGCAGAATCGCTTCTTGAGCAAGCAACGGAAACGCTCCATATCACCGGAGGCACCGTATTGGTGTTGGAGCCCAACACGGGGAAAATCCGAGCGCTCGCAAATACTCCAGAATTTGATCCAAATGAATACTCGAAAGTAAAGGACTTTTCTTTTTTTCAGAATTCTACTCACCAAAGAATCTATGAACCCGGCTCTGTATTCAAACCAGTGACCATGGCAGCGGCAATTGATATGGGAAAACTCACTCCCCAGACAACGTATATCGACACCGGGACCGTACAAATAGGGGACAAGGAAATTTCAAACTACGACAACCGCGTATGGAATACAAGAACGATGACAGAAGTTCTTGAATATTCCATCAACACAGGCGCTGTGTTCGCGCAGCAGCAACTGGGCGGAAAGAATTTTCTCAATTATCTCAAGCGTTTTGGAATTTTCAAGGAGACAGGGATTGATCTTGTGGCAGAGATTTTTTCTCAAAATAAAGAACTCAAAAAAGGATACGAAATTACCCTTGCGACTGCTTCGTTCGGGCAAGGTGTTGAACTTACACCTCTTCAGCTGGCAAGGGCATACGGCGTATTCGCCAATGAGGGAAAACCCATGAAACCATTTATAGGAGAACGCCTGATTGCTCCAGACGGGCAGGCCAAATCCCTTGTGCCCGATCAATCGAAAGAAGCACAGGTGATTTCTTCAAAGACCGCCTCGCAAATCAGTGCAATGCTCACGAGTGTAACAGAAAATGGATATGGAAAAGCAGCGCGAGTTCCTGGCTATTACATTGCCGGCAAAACAGGCACTGCGCAGGTTTCGTGGGCTGCGCTGGGAATCCCCAAGAAAGGGTATTCCGACCAAACGATTCAATCATTCGTGGGATATGCGCCAGCATTTGAACCGCGTTTTCTGATCCTCGTGAAACTTGACAATCCCCAAGCAAAAACCGCAGAGTATTCTGCGGTTCCGCTCTTTAAGCAACTTGCTCAATATATCATTGATTACTATGAAATTTTTCCTGATCATGGAACGTAACTCACATTTGGAACGAAAGCATTTTTACATCCCAGCCGCGTTTAAATTTTTCTTTCGGAAAAATTTATTACGCGGCGCTCCCAACCGGAGTCGAACCGGTGTTTCCAGGATGAGAACCTGATGTCCTGGGCCACTAGACGATGGGAGCGTGTATCTATTTGTAGCATAAAATTGTCTGTTTGCAAAGGATACGTTCATTGATATACTAACTGAATATGCAAGAGATAGAGAATGCATTGTGGCACGCGAAGTCATTGGATGAAGTTCTCAAGGAATTCAAAACTCATCCAAATCAAGGACTCGATGAAAAGAAAGCCAAAGAGCGGCAAAAAGTATTCGGAAAAAATCTGCTGCCAGAAGAAAAGTATCCTTCTCCATTGCTTATTTTTTTGCGGCAATTTCGAAGCCCGCTGATTTTTATTTTGGTGATCGCGGGAGGCATTACGCTCTTTCTCCAAGAATATACCGATAGCATTGTAATCTGGGGGGCAGTGCTTCTCAACACAATGATCGGCTATGTTCAGGAAAATAAAGCGACCCGAGGGCTCTCGGCTCTCAAAAAAATTCTCAAGAAAACCGCTCTCGTAATCCGTGAAGGAATCGAAAAAGAAGTGCCGCAAGAAGATATTGTGCCGGGAGATATTCTCATGCTCACGGCTGGCAACATGGTAGCTGCTGACGGCAGAATTATTGAAGGCTGGGATTTGAAAATTAACGAGGCAGTATTGACGGGAGAATGGATTGCATCGGAAAAACATCCCCAAGCACTTGCTCCAGATACCCCACTCGCAGATCGCGACAACATGGTATACATGGGAAGCACAATTGAAGAAGGCAAAGGAATGGCGGTGGTCACGGCAACCGATCAACGCACAGAATTGGGAAAAATCGCAACACTCATTCAACACGCCAAAGATGAAAAAACACCCTATCAACAACGGCTCATACGTTTTTCATGGATGATCGGGATTCTCATTGGGATACTCGCCATGGGAATATTTATAGAAGGAATTCTTACGCGCGGCAATATGCTTGAAATGTTTGAAATGGCAGTCGCGATTGCGGTGGGAGCAATTCCCGAGGGATTGCCCGTGGCAATGACCATCGTACTTGCGATTGGCATGCAGCGAATCCTTGCTCATCAGGGACTGGTGCGTCATCTCCATTCTGCAGAAACTCTTGGCAGCGCCTCTGTGATCGCCACTGATAAAACCCTCACGCTCACGGAGGGAAAAATGGAAGTGGAACAAATAATTCCGACAGAGCAATCAACAAGAGAATACGTTTTGACATGCGCCATGTTCGCGAACGAGGCCTTCATCGAAAATCCTCACAGTCCTTTTGAACAATGGGTTATCAAGGGACGTCCGACAGACAGGGCGCTTTTGAAAGCTGCGATTGACGCCGGGGTGTATCAAAACAATATAGAGAATCGCTCTCCAAGAATTTTTGTCATTCCGTTTTCTTCAGAACAAAAATACATGGCCAGCTTCCACAGAGAGGGGAAACAAATAATCGAGGCGTATGTAGCGGGAGCCCCGGAAACTCTTTTGCAACTTTCGGGCTTGGATCAAGAAGAACGCGCTCAATTAATGCAAGGAGTAGCGGAATTGGCGCAAAAAGGGCTGCGCGTCATTGCGCTGGGATCCAAAACCATAGAGCTTGACGAATGGGAGAACGACCCAGAATTTTCAAAAAAACTGCGCACCCATCTGGAGCATGTTACCCTTGCCGGCTTTATCGCCTTCAAAGATCCTCTAAGAAAAGGGGCAAAATTAGCCATCCAGCATGCGCGTCAAGCCGGATTGCGAACCATCATCGTAACCGGCGACCATATCTTAACCGCAAAAGCAGTAGCGCAAGAACTTAATCTCGCTACCACTGCTGAATCTGTCATCGAAGGAAAAGAGCTGGATAATATGAATGACGAAGAATTGCAACGGCGCCTTCCGAATATTTCCGTATACGCGAGAGTAGAACCAGCGCATAAATTGCGCATCATTGAAGCGTGGCAAAATCGTGGAGAAGTTATTGCCATGACTGGCGACGGGATCAATGACGCCCCAGCTTTGAAAAAAGCTGATATTGGATTGGCTCTTGGGTCTGGCACGGAAGTCGCCAAGGAGGTGGCGGATGTTATTCTTCTGGCCGACAATTTCGCGATTATTCCTGCGGCAATACGGGAAGGGCGAGTCATCATTGACAACATCCGGAAAATTATTACCTACATGCTTTCAGGATCTTTCACCGAAACCATTCTCATTGGTACCAGTATTTTGTTACAGACGCCATTTTTGCCGATTTCTGCGCTCCAGATTCTTTGGATAAATTTAATTGAAGATGGGCTTCCCGGTATTGCGCTTACTTCAGAGAAACCAGAAAAAGATGTGATGCATCGCCCTCCCTTGGCGAAAAAAGAACCTCTGCTTAATCTCGAGATGAAAATAATCATTTTTGTCATAGGTATTTTCACAGATATTTTGCTGTTGGGATTATTCTTTTTTTTGCTTAAAGCCACCGACCTTTCCGCGCAACAGATCCAAACAATCATTTTTGTGGGGCTAGGCCTTAATTCATTACTCTACATATTCTCCTGTAAAAATTTGCATAAAAATATCTGGCAATACAACCCATTCTCCAATACGTTTCTGGTTGCAAGCGTACTCATCGGACTTGCCGCGTTGATTGCCGCTGTATATCTCCCACTCTTTCATCTATTGCTCGGAACCACTCCTTTATCTCTCATCAATTGGATTACACTTTTGGGACTTGCGATTCTCAATGTTATACTGATCGAATGCGCCAAGTGGTATTTTAAAAGAAAAGTAACCTACGCACCATGAAATGGAATCTGCTTCTGCTTTTTCTTTTGGGAGGAACGCTTGGGTTTCTGTCGCTCGGCATACTTTCTCCGGGGTTTCCATCGTTTTCTTTTGTGTTTCTCCTTTCGGGGATACTGCTTTTCCGTGCGGCAAGCATCGCAACAACAAGTATTAGCCATATTGCTTCGTACCTGCAATGGAGAGAATTTGTGATGGCGTTCTTTGTGATGGCCCTCAGCTCCTCCATTCCCAATCTTTTTGTAGGAATTTCTTCTGCGCTCGACAATGTGCCCGAGCTCTCGTTTGGAGACATCGTGGGCAATAACGTGATCGATCTTACGCTGATTGCAGCGCTTGCGGTATTTCTGGGCAAAGGATTGGAGGCGCACAGCAGCATGGCTCAAACATCTTCTTTGTTCACGACCCTCGTTGCGCTGCTTCCGCTCGTACTTATTCTCGATGGCGCACTCGGCAGGGGAGACGCAATCCTGCTGCTCTTCATTTTCTTTTGCTACAGCGTATGGCTGCTCCACAAACGCAAACTCTACGCGCAGGAGTATCGAAATCAAAAAGAAGGGGGACCGGTCAGAGAGTTTCGAAAATTCTTTCGCAGTATTGCTGTCCTTATTCTTGCGCTTGGAATGGTGGCTCTTTCTGCCGAAGGGGTGGTGCGTTCTGCGAAATTTTTCGCAACGTCCCTTGATCTTCCTATTTCAGTTATTGGAATTCTTGTTGTGGGCTTGGGAAGCGCTCTGCCTGAACTTTATTTTACACTCAACGCCGCCAAACGCGGCAATAATTGGATCATCTTGGGAGAATTAATGGGCTCCGTAGTAACACTTTCTACTCTCATACTGGGAATTGTAGCTCTCATAAATCCGATTGAAATTGTTGAATTTTCGCCTTTTGCCATCGCCCGATTCTTTCTTATTGTAGGATTAATGATGTTCTTTATCACCGTGCATACTGGGAAAAAGATCACCAGAAAAGAGGCGGTCTTATTGGGAGGACTGTATATTCTCTTTGTTGCCGCCGAAATTATTGCCAATACAAAATAAGACCCAAGTATGATATGGTAAGGTTGCATGGATACTGGCCTTATCTTATTCACGATAATAGTGCTCGCAGGAATCGCGCTTGCGGTATTTTTTATTAGAAAAGAAATCCAAAAATCCAAAACAGGGGATTCAGCTCTTTTGATGCTCCAGAATCAGCTCAATGAGCTTCGCAACACCCTCGACACAAAACTTGGCGACTCTGCCAAGATGTTTCAAACGCAATACAGCCAAAGCGCCCAGCTTATCGAAAATATCACGGAAAAGCTCACCCGCCTCGACGAAACAAACAAACAAGTGCTCGGCTTTTCTGATCAGCTTCAAAAGCTCCAAGACATTCTCCGCAATCCCAAACATCGCGGCATCTTGGGCGAATATTATCTCGAAGCTCTGCTCAAGCAGGCATTTCACCCCAAACAATATCAACTACAATATCGTTTTCGCAACGGCGATGCGGTTGATGCGGTTCTTTTCTTGGGAGAAAAATTGATTCCCATCGACTCAAAATTTTCGCTCGAAAACTATAATAAAATTGTAGAAGAACCGGAAGAATCCAGAAGGGAAGAATTGGAACGAATATTTCTTCAAGACCTCAAAAATCGTATCGAAGAAACTGCAAAATATATCCGGCCAGAAGAGGGGACTATGGACTTTGCCTTTATGTTTATTCCGGCAGAAGGCATTTATTACGATTTACTCATCAATAAAATTGGGGTCGTCAAAGCAAATACCCGTGACCTTTTGGAATACGCCATCCGCGAAAAACATGTGCATATTGTTTCTCCAACGACTTTTTATGTTACCCTGCAAAGCTTGTGGCAAAGCATGAGGGCCTATCAGGTACAAGAATCCACCAAGGAAATTTTGAAAAATGTAGGCCAACTAAGCAATCACTTGAAGGCCTATGACGAATACCTTGCCAAGCTCGGCACGCATCTTGGCACCACCGTCAACACCTATAATCTCGCATCGAAAGAATTTCGCAAAATCGACAAAGACATCCTCAAGCTCACCGGCACTTCCAATGACGTAAAGATTGCAGAGCTCCAGCAACCCTCCCCCGATCCCTCCGAGTGAAAGTTGACTATATTTGGAATTTGAGTATAATGGCTCTTGTATGTTAGCAGTAATCAAAACGGGCGGAAAACAGTATCTCGTGAAACCGGGGCAGAGAATTAAGATAGAAAAACTCCCTCAAAAAGAAGGGGAGGAAGTTCTATTTGAAAATGTTCTCTTAGCAAAAAATGATGAGAATATTACGATCGGGACGCCCAATATAGAAGGCGCTACGGTAAAAGGCAAAATACTAAGACACGGCAAAGCAGAAAAAGTTATCGTATTTAAATTCAAGGCGAAAAAGCGGGAAAAGAAAAAGAAGGGCTATCGCCAACTTTTCACCGAGGTGGAAATTACAGCCATCGAAGCAAAATAGTTAAAATTGACACGTCAACTGCGAGTCGCTTAGAAACTAGCTTAATGTCTCCGTTCGAGAGCATTACGCAATGTTTCTTCGTCGGCGTATTCGATTTCGCCGCCAACAGGCAGTCCTCGTCCAAGACGAGTGATTGTTCCAGAAAAAGATTTCAGCGTACGTTCAATATACAATGCAGTGGCCACACCCTCGGTGGTAGGGTTAACCGCAATAATAATCTCTTTAAAGCCCTTGCGAGCAATTCCAAATTGGGAAGGATTTTCAATACGTTGCCGCAATGCTTCCATGCGAAGTTTATTAAGATCTTCCTTGCGCAACATCCCAACCGTTCCGCCAAGAATAAAATATAGACCGTGATACGTTTTTGTTTTCTCCAACGCCTCCAAGTCGCTTTCTTTTTCCACGATACATAAAAGCGAAGTGTCGCGGCTGGAATCAGCACAAATCGGGTCGAGTTCCCCATGATTCGATTCTGCAGCATCAAAAGGATTAAAACAAAATGCACAAAGCCGAACCTGTTTTTTCAATTGTTCCAGTCCCTCAATCAATTGCTGAACTTCTTTTTCCGGAGCTTTCAGCAAATAAAAAACAAATCTGGCCGCTGTGCGCGGGCCAACTGTAGGGAACTTTGAGAATAATTCAATGAGGTGTCGAATTGTTTTGGGATACATGGTGAAATCAGAATGGCAGATCTTCGGTAACGCTCCCTTCTTCTGGCTCCATGCCCTTTGCAAGATCAGAGAAGCTCACGATCTGTTCATTGAAGAAGAGCTTTACCGAACCGACTGGCCCGTTTCTGTGTTTTGCAATGATAATTTCTGCAACGTTCTTATTGGGCGTTTCTTGCTTGTACTTGTCTTCACGATAAATGAACAATACCACATCCGCATCCTGTTCAAGGGATCCTGACTCACGCAAATCCGAGAGGCGGGGACGGGGAGGAAGACGTTGCTCTACTGCCCGCGAAAGCTGGGAAAGCGCAAGCACCGGAACATTTAATTCCCTTGCCAATCCCTTGAGGGAACGGGAAATTTCTGTCACCTGCTGCACCGGGCTCGCCAGAGTATTGCGGGGCGACATCAATTGCAGGTAATCAACCACAAGCAGAGCCAAGCCGTATTGAGCTTTGAGACGCCGCGCCATTGCTCGCATCTGCAAAATATTTTGGCCGGGGGTGTCATCGATGAAAATAGGGGCCTCTGACAACGTGCCAAGGGCTTGTTGAATTTTTGAGAAATCATTTTCCTGACTCGAAAATTGGCCAGTGCGCAAACGCCACATATCAACATTTGCCTGCGCAGCAATCACCCGGTCCACCACCTGATCTTTTGACATCTCCAAACTGAAAATAGCAACTGGCTGCTTTATGATGGTCGCGACGCGACGCGCAATATCAACTGCAAGCGCGCTTTTCCCAAGAGAAGGTCGTGCTGCAAGAATAATTAAATCGGACTGTTGAAACCCGGAAAGAGTTTTATCGAGATCGGCAAAACCAGTGGGCACGCCTCGCGTGAGCTGATCGCCGCGATGCAAACGATCATACCGCTCAAACGCCTCCTCAAGCGTATCTTTGATACGGACAAAGTTATGCGAAAGATTTTTCTGGGCAATGCTGAAAATTTGTGCCTCGGCTTTATCCAATAAAACGTCGGGGTCTTCCTCCTCGTCATATCCCATCACTTCAATTTCCCGCGCCGCCACAATAAGATCGCGGAGAATGCGCTTCCTCTGCACAATCTTGGCATAGGTCATTACATGCGAAGCAGTAGGAACGGTATTCATGAGCTCTGTGAGGTAGCCATGACCGCCGATTGTTTCCAATTGCCCCTTTTCTTTAAGACGCGTGGAAACCGAGAGCAAGTCAATGGGTTCGCTGCGCTCAAAAAGTTCCTGCGCTGCCTGATAAATCAGCTGATGAGTGTTGCGATAAAAATCGCGCGGCTCCAAAAAATCCACGACCCTTACAATCGCGTCTTTGTCCAGCATCAAACATCCCAAAAGAGACATTTCTGCTTCAATGCTTTGGGGAGGAAGTTTTTCAACAAGTTGCCGTTTTTCGGGTTGCTGCTCTGTCATGAACCCATCATATCCGCTCTTTTTTAAATTGGCAAGCAGCTCTCCTAGGGAGATTTTTTGATTTTTGGACCAGTGGCGGTATCTTCCACGGTCCAGCCGCGTGTCTTCAAAACTGCGCGCAGTTCGTCTGCTTTTTCCCAATTTCCTTTTTTGCGATATTCCTCACGTTCCCGTATGAGTTGTTTAATATCGGGAGAAATTGCAGCTCTTTCCCGCCAGAAAATAAATCCAAAAATCGTATCGATCTCTTGAAAGAAATCGAGCAGCGCTTTTGCGGCGGTGCGGCCAATACGGTCTTTATCCAAAAAGATATTACCCTGATTAATCAACTGAAACAACGATGCAATTGCAATTGGAGTATTGAAATCATCTTCCATCGCTTTTGTAAAATCCTTTTTGAATTTTAAAGTTAATTTTGAATTTGTTTCATGCTTCGTGCTTCGGATTTCGGATTTTTCATGAAGTTTGCCTACAAATTCATCTATTCTTGCCAACTCATGCCGTGCTTGTTCTACCATTTCTTCGCTGTAGTCAATAGGGGAGCGGTAATGCGTTTTCAAAACCAAAAAACGAAGGAGGCGGGCTGAATATTTCTCTGTAAAATCCCGAATGGTAATAAAGTTTCCAAGAGATTTCGACATCTTTTCTCCATGAATAGTGAGGAATCCCGTGTGCAGCCAATACTTTGCCATGGGTCGCTTGCCAGAAAGTGCCTCCATCTGCGCTATTTCTGCTTCATGATGAGGAAATAATAAATCTCTCGCTCCGCCATGAATATCGTATTGCGGCCCGAAATATTTTTCGGTAATTGCTGTATCCTCGATATGCCAGCCGGGCCGCCCCTTTCCCCACGGGCTTGGCCAGCTTGACTCCACGAATCCCACTTCGCCCTTTGGGCTTCGCGGGGTAAGCTTCCACAACGCAAAATCGCCTTTATTGCGCTTATGTATCGATTCATCAATTCTTGAAATTGCATCTTCTGCCTGCGTGCTTGTTCTGCCGGAAAGCTTGCCATAGCGTTTGAATCGCGAGATATCGTAGTAAATCCCGTCTCCAGTAATTTCATAAGCATAACCCTTTTGCAATAGCCGTTGGATCTGCCCAATGATTTCTTTGATATGTCTGGTTGCTCTTGCATATCTGCTCACACTGTCCACCTTGAGCGTTTTCATGTCATCCCGATAATCTTTTTCGAACTTTTCTGCCAAGGCGATATGACTCGTGTCTAATTCTTTTGCCCGATTGATAATTTTGTCGTCAACATCGGTAATATTCTGAAGATACTCCACGCGAAAACCAATGCTTCGCAAATATTTCACAATCACATCAAAAGCAATATAGGTTCTGGCATGGCCGATATGCGAAAAATCGTATACGGTCGGTCCGCAGACAAAAAGATGTATTTCTTTATTCTTTCTCGGCCGCAAATTTTCCTTCCGCCGAGACAGCGTATTTGACACCTTCATCATTGTAATATTGTATCACATGACTTTTTTCTTTTCTATTGTTGTGTGGTATACTCTAACTATATGAATAAAAAAGATATTATTGCATCTGCTGCTATAGGATTTCTTATCGCAGTGTTTTCTTTTATTATTCTTCAGAATCCCGACGTAAAAGAAAAACTAAGCGATCTTATTCCATATTCTCAAGCTGCGTTCATTATCTTTCCTCTCCTTTCTATTATAGGCATCTTCGTCGCCAAGCAAATCGGCAAATTTATTCCTCTCGTTTTTCAAGCCGCAAAATTCGCACTGGTAGGCGTTTCGAATACTGCTGTTGATATTGGGATCCTTACTATCTTTATATTGCTCACCGAAATCAATCAGGGGATTACGTATTCCGTATTCAAAGGAATCTCCTTTTCTGCTGCAGTAGTAAACAGTTATCTATGGAATAAATTCTGGACATTCAAAAAAGAAACAGAAGCAATACGCGTCAAGCATACCGGAGCAGAATTTGTGCAATTTCTTACCGTAAGCGTGATCGGTTTTCTCTTGAACGTTGGAACTGCTTCTTTGATCGTGAATATCATGAAACCCCAGTTTGGGATAAGTCCAAATCTCTGGGCAATCGTGGGAGCGATCGGAGGAACGATTGTGGTATTTACTTGGAATTTCTTGGGGTATAAATTTATTGTGTTCCGGCATCAAGAATCAACCTATGGCCAATCTCGTCCTCTATCGCAAGTATCGCCCAAAGACATTCGCTGAAGTGGTTGGGCAAACCCACGTCGTCACCACGCTCAAAAATGCACTCGCGCTTGGGATATGTTCGCATGCGTATCTTTTTGCTGGCCCTCGCGGCAGCGGCAAAACCACCATTGCGCGGATTTTAGCCAAAGCAATAAACTGCTCCGATCAAAAAGAGGGGGAGCCCTGCAACCGCTGCGCCTCTTGCGAAGAAATCAATTCGGGCAGGGCAATCGATCTCATCGAAATTGACGCCGCCTCAAACCGCGGAATCGATGAAGTGCGCGACTTGAAAGAGGGGATTCGTTTTGCCCCCACCATGCTCAAGTACAAAGTATATATTGTTGACGAGGCGCACCAACTTACCAAAGAAGCAGCAAATGCGCTTTTGAAAACACTCGAGGAGCCGCCCGCACACGCGATTTTTATTCTGGCTACCACCGAGGCGCACAAAATGATTCCGACGATCTTGTCGCGCTGCCAGAAATTTGATTTCCGAAAACTGAAGCTCGCGGAGATAGTTCGGGAAACGGAGCTCATCGCAGAAAAAGAAGATGTGCCGATTGAAAAATCCGCTCTTGAGCTTATCGCGGCAAATGCGCAAGGTTCTCTGCGGGATGCGCTCACCTTACTTGACAAGATTTTGACTTTTCATCTTAGTTTTGGTAAAAAAGAAGGAGTCACGGCAGATCTCGTGAAAGAATTGCTCGGCGTTGTCGATGCTTCGATTGTGAGTGAATTTGTTGATTTGCTCGTTAAAAAAGATGCGGCAAAGGCAATCGAATTTCTTAATGAAAATTTAGAGAAGGGGATGGATCCCTTGGAATTTGCAAAAAATGCAGTGAGGTATCTTCGGAATGTTCTGGTGGTGCAGGTAAACCCGACACTCCAGAATATGCTCGATGATTTTACCGAAGAGCAGAAACAGAAAATCGCAGAGCAGGCAAAAGGATTTGACGCAACAATGCTTCCGAAAGTTCTTTTCTCGTTTATGGAAGCGGAAAACAAAATGAAATACTCCAGCATCGTCCAACTTCCTTTGGAACTGGCAATCATCGAATCGTGCGGATTACGTTAGCTCTTGCATAATCCGAACCACGGTAGTACAATATAGTAAATATAAATCGTGGTTCATGATCAAAAGAATAAAAGAAAAAGAACGGGCAGTCGAATTAAGGAAACAAGGTCTATCTTATCGAGAAATTCTGGCAAAAATCCCCGTGTCGAAATCAACGCTTTCAGTATGGTTAAAAAGCGTACACCTTAGCAAAAAACAAAAACAGCGACTAACCGAGAAAAAATTAGCTGCAGCGCTTAGAGGAGCTCGAACGCTCCACCTGAAGAGGTTACAAAAATGGCAACAGATCAAACATACAACAGCAAGTAATATAAAATTCCTAACTAAAAGAGAACGTTGGCTTATAGGTGTTGCATTGTACTGGGCGGAGGGATCAAAAGAAAAAGAATACGGCAGATCAACCCCAGTAAAATTCTCGAATTCTGATTGTACGATGATTAAGTTTTTTCAAAGTTGGATTCAAGAATTTTTCAAAATTCCAAAAGGAAAACTTATATACGAACTTTATATTCACGAGAATGCAACTTGGAAAGAAGCAATAGTATGGTGGGGGAGACAACTTCATATAAAAAGTAAATATATTCGAGTTTATTTCAAAAGACCAAATTTTCAACCGCATAGGAAAAACATAGGAGAAACCTATCATGGGCTTATACGCATAAAAGTTTCTGCAAGCTCTGACTTAACAAGAAAAATTTCTGGATGGGTTGAAGGAATTGGCCTACAATCAGAATCATAATAATTGCGGGGTGGTGCAATTGGTAACACGTCTCCCTTTGGAGGAGAAATTCCAGGTCCGAGTCCTGGCCCCGCAGCCAATTTGTAAAGTTTGCGTTTCTAGCCTCGCTCGGGCGGGCAAAAAGGAAAGGGGTTTGGGGAAAGGAATTTTGTCCGCCTGCGCCGCGCCGAGCGAAGCGGAGGCGGTCAGTTGTCGAGATTCGTTTGGTAAAAAGTTCGGATTTTGTTCAGGAGGGACAGCCAAATAGGACAAGACAAAGGAGGCAACTGTCATCGACACGAAAAAGCAGTTATTTCTGGTGATCGGAATTCGAAATTTCCGTTTCGTTTTGGCGAATTCTGAAGAAGAAGCCATACTGAAAGCAACGGATCCCCGCATTACTCTCGGGAAGGAAGAATACGACGGGGGAATCGTGGGTTCTTGGGAAATTCCAAAAGTGCGTCTTGTTGGGAAACTCATTCCTAGGAAATTAATCGAGACAGAGCAAAAACTCTTGCAAGGTAAAATTCGTCGCGATCCAGCGCTTGAGGAATTCCTCGAAAATCTAAAAAGGGCAACTGAACTTACCGTACCAAAAGGAAAAGGGTAGCGAATCAAAAGCTACCCTTTTTAATAAACATGACGATATAATGTTTTCATGCTATAGCAAGAAAATACTATACTCGTGGTATACAATATTAATAAAAATATATTACTGGCAAAAATAAAAGCCGGGAGCACCGATCGTAGTGTCCCGGCTCGGAAGAGCATCTTAGAATGTCAAAGGGTGGGATTTTCTATGGGGAGGGACCCACGAACAGCTCCCTTACAATCCTTGGGATAGAGAGGAACCAAAAACGAATTCCTCGTTTCTTATCCGTTTTCTTCTCCTCTGTCGACTCCTCACTGAGCCCTGGAATGACTGGCTTGTCATTCCAAGCAGAAACCCCCTCCATAACTTTAAATCTATTATAACCTCTTCTTGCCATTCCGCCACCTCCTTGTTTTATGCTGGAACTTTCTTGTCCAGCATATAAAATTTATAACTCTTGGATTGTGCCTCGTCAAGTATTTGACACGACATATGGATGTGATAAAAAGAAAAAAGAGGGAGGTGAACAATGGGACTGTGTCCTTTGTGTAACCGAGAACATCCTGTTGAATTACCATGCTGTTTCA
This sequence comes from Candidatus Wildermuthbacteria bacterium, assembly GCA_016186115.1. Lineage (GTDB taxonomy): Bacteria > Patescibacteriota > Minisyncoccia > Minisyncoccales > UBA10102 > JACPMK01. The sequence continues at coordinate 92,388 of JACPMK010000002.1, read as the reverse complement.
CACAGAAAGGAGGTGATGTTCTTTGAAGAAAATCTCGCCGGAGACGATTCCGAAGAAGTGAGGCAGGCTCGCGCCCGAGTCCGAACCTTCATCGGCCAGAGAGGGGATAGCTCGTTACGAGTTATCCCCTCCTTTTATATCGCCACAGTATACAATCAAACAAGAAAATGGTACAGTACATATGCATATGAAACGTATTCTCATAGGAACTTTGGCAGGATTCCTTGCCCTTGCTGCAATAGCAAATATTGCGGGATTGGCTACGCTTTCACATGACGGCAGTTACGCCTGCCCCTTGTTGGCCTTATCGAGCAATGATTGTACATCTCTAAAAAATACTCTTGGTATTGTTTTGCACCATCTCTCGCAATTTCAAATGCTCACTCAAGGAATTTTTTCTGGTGTGTTAATTTCTTTTACGCTTGGTCTTGCTCTCATCGTTTTTTCTATCATTGCAAAAAGCATACTGGAAAGAATACTTTCTCTCGCATCGCTTTTTTCGCGATCCAAGGCGCAGAAAATTTTTGATATCTATGCAAAAAGTAATCGCTCTTTTCTCCAATGGATCGCGCTTCACACAAAGCGAGACCCGTTTCCTTTTGCAGGGCTGCATAGCAAAGAAAGTACCGTTCGGTAGTCACGGTCATGAATCGTTGTAACTAAGCTATGCGCCCATTCAATATTGAGTGGGCGTTTTCTTATACCAAATCTATGAACAAAACAATGCAAAAAATAATTCTCTACGGTTCTGTGGTTGTGTTTGTTGTGGGAATTGCTGCTTTGCTCTTCACAAGCCGAGACAATATTCGCCCGACCGCTGCAAATACAAATACGCAATCTGCCAGCGCGCTTGCTGCGGCAGAAACAAACTTTGATTTCGGCACGATCGCAATGCAAAATGGAAATGTATCGCATCAATTTGAGCTGAAAAACGAAGGAACGGATCCCGTTACGATTCAAAAGGTATACACCTCTTGCATGTGTACAAACGCATATGTCAAAGATGCTTCGGGCAAGCGCCACGGGGCCTTTGGCATGCCGGGTCATGCAGGGAGCGGCAAAACAAACATTGTGGTAGCTCCGGGAACAACGGTAACAATTGAGGCAGTGTTTGACCCGGCAGCCCATGGGCCTTCTGGAGTCGGCCTTGCGGAACGCGCCGTATATCTTGAAACCAATTCGACTGTATCGCCGCAAGTAGAATTTAATTTCCGAGCAAACGTAACCAGATAAAAACACCTACATGGATTTCATTTTCAGCGCATCCATTATCGCCTCGTTTTTTGCTGGAATGGTGGCATTGTTTGCGCCCTGTTGCATCACCGTGCTTTTGCCTGCATATCTCGGATCCACATTTCGGGCAAAAAATAATATCCTGCGGATGACGTTTGTATTCTTTGCTGGGATCGCACTCATTCTTATCCCTATTGGCTTGGGAGCTGCTGGATTGGCAAAAGTATTTCAGAGTTTTCACAAAGAACTCTATATTGTTGGAGGAACTCTCATGCTTTTGCTTGCCATTCTTGCGGTGCTCGGCAAAGGACTCTCTTTCATCCCGATGCCCCGAAAAGCCATGCGGCAGACAGGGAGCGACGCAAAATCGGTATTCCTGCTCGGCATATTTTCGGGAGCTGCAACTTCCTGCTGCGCGCCCGTATTGGCTGGCGCAGTAACATTGGCAGTCATTTCGGGAGTATTCTGGAAGGCCCTCATTGTGGTTTTTGCCTATGTATTCGGCATGACCTTTCCCTTGTTTATCGCCGCGTATTTCTACGACAAATTTCAGCTCGATAAATCGCGAATCATCAAGGGAACGGTCTGGAACATCAAAGTTGCAGACAGATCATTCTTCATCCACTCCACCAATCTGTTCAGCGGCATTCTCTTTTTTGCGATTGGAATTACGCTCCTTATGCTTGCTTTTACGGGAAACGCATTCTGGGCGCCGTCTTTCCAAGCCGAAATCGGAACATCTCTTGCTCAGTGGTCACAAGATCTTTTGCGAATATTCGCGAAGATTCCCGACATTGTCTGGGGCTTTCTCATCTTGGGGATATTCTCTTTCTTTCTCCTTCGGGCAAAGAAAAACTAAGCCGTTGGACTCTTGACACCATACCCTAGGGGGGTATAATGGGGTAATGAAACGAAACGGAAAACAACAGGCGGTACGACGCCTGCGCATTGCCAAGGGGCAAATCGAAGGATTAGAACGCATGGTGCGCCAAGATCAATACTGCATTGATATTCTCCGTCAATCTCTCGCGGTGAAAGAGGCACTTTCAAGTTTTGAACGAGTTATTCTCCAGCATCACCTCGACACGCACGTGGCAGAACAAATGCGAAAAGGTGAAAAAGCAAAATCGGTCAAAGAGCTTCTTGAGATTTACCGCCTGTCTAACAAATAAAAGGTCGCGTACTCTTACAAGTATGTAAAAATTGCGAAACGTCATCGAGGACATATTTAGTATCTCACACAAAGACCGAAAAGCAGAGGAAGTAATTACAAAGTATGTGCCGAGAAAGACGTTCCGCAACCTATTTTATGCAATTAGATAAAACAAAATTCGCTTTGGCCGCAGCAGGAACATTGGGCGTCATTTACATTGTGTGCGCAATCCTCGTTTTAATCGCGCCTGATTTTGCCTTGCGACTTCTTGGTTGGCTGACCCACATCGTGAATGTAGACAAATTCGCTGGCGATGTAACAATCACTCCTCTTGGACTTTTGATAGGACTTCTTCAAGTTGCGCTCTATACCTTTGTTGTGGCTTGGCTTTTTGCATTTCTGCATAACAAGTTCGTGCAGCAGGTACCAAACCCAAAGGCATAAAATCATTTTCTTATGGATCAAAAACGCGCACAACTCTATACCTGCCCCATGCATCCTGAAATTCAGCAGGATAGCCCCGGCATGTGCCCCGAATGCGGAATGAACCTTGTGCCCGCAAAACAGAAAGCGGGCAAATCCGCCTTCGCCCTCGACTCCGAGCACAGTCGAGGGGCTCGGGCTTCGGAGGATAAACATGCCGGGCACAGCACCCAAATGTTTCTTCGGAAATTTTGGGTGAGCTTTATTTTGGCCATTCCCGTTATTCTCTATTCGGAATTGCCCAAAATATTTCTCAATAAAGAGTTGCCTCAATTTCCGTGGTCTGGATATCTCGCCCTCATTCTTGGCTCTATGATATTTTTCTACGGAGGATGGGTATTTTTGATGGGCGCGTGGAGAGAACTGCGAGGCCGCCTGCCCGGAATGATGACGCTTATCGGATTGGCGATCACTGCTGCTTATGTATGGAGCGTGTATGCAACATTTGCTGCGGAAAAACCGCTTTTTTGGGAACTTGCCACGTTAATCACCATCATGCTGCTGGGGCATTGGCTGGAAATGAAAGCGGTGCAGGGAGCTAGGGGAGCTCTCAAGGAATTAGCAAAGCTGTTGCCAGATAAAGCCGAGGTCATCCGCGAAGGAAAAACAGAAATTGTTCCGTTGGAAGAACTGAAAGAAAAGGATGTGGTTTTGGTAAAACCGGGAGCGAAAATACCAGCGGATGGAAAAATTCTCGAAGGACAATCTGAAGTAAATGAATCTATTGTTACGGGCGAATCCAAGCTCGTAACAAAAAAAATTGGAGATGAAGTAATCGCAGGAACAATCAATGGGGATGGAGCTTTACAAGTTGAAGTAACGAAAATAGGGGAGCATACTTTTCTCGCAGGGGTCATGCGTCTTGTTGCGCAAGCCCAAGCATCAAAATCTCGGCTACAAATACTATCGGACAAGGCCGCGCTTTATCTCACCATTGTTGCCGTTGTTGCTGGAACAATTACATTGCTGGCATGGCTTTTTGCCGGAAAGGAAGTTGCTTTTGCAGTGGCCAGGCTGGTTGCAGTGCTTGTCATTGCCTGCCCCCATGCTTTGGGGCTGGCAGTGCCTTTGGTGGCTTCCATTTCCACCAACATGGCTGCAAGCAATGGATTCTTGGTCAAGCAACGCCTTGCCTTGGAAGCTGCGCGCAACATTAATGTAGTTTTATTTGATAAAACAGGGACGCTCACCAAAGGAGAATTCGGAGTCGATGCCATTCTTGCCGCTTCCGGCTTCAACGAGCTTGAAGTATTGCGACTTGCCGCGTCTGTGAATCAATATTCTGAACACGCCATTGCCAAGGCGATTGTCAAAGACGCAAAAGAAAAAGATATACAAATTCGTGAGACAAAAAATTTCCAGCGAATAGCGGGAAAAGGCGCAAGAGCACAAATCGACGGACAAGAAGTAGTGGTTGGGAATGAAACGCTTCTCTACGAAATTGGCGCACCAATTGAAGAACGAATCAGCTCTCGCAGTGCAGCGTTGGCCTCACAGGGAAAAACAGTTGTGTATGTGGCAAAACAAAAACAACTGGTAGGAGCAATCGCACTGGCAGATATAATCCGCGAAGAATCGAAAGAAACAATCCAGATGCTCAAAGAACAGGGCGTAAGAATCGCCATGATCACTGGCGATTCGGACGATGTTGCAAAATGGGTTGCACAGGAACTTCAAGTTGACGAATACTTTGCAAGGGTTTTACCCGAGCAAAAAGCAGACAAAGTAAAAATACTGCAACAGCGCGGCTTGCGAGTAGCTATGGTTGGGGACGGAGTAAACGATGCGCCAGCACTAACCCAGGCAGATCTTGGAATAGCGATTGGCGCGGGCACGAACGTGGCCATTGAATCAGCCGGCATTATTTTGGTACGAAATGATCCCCGCGACATCCCCAAAATTATTCGCCTCTCGCGGCTTACCTATAGTAAAATGATGCAAAATCTTTTCTGGGCAACCGGGTATAATGTGATTGCGCTTCCTTTAGCGGCAGGCGCGCTGGCCTTTCGGGGAATTCTTCTTGAACCAGCGCTTGCAGCAGTTTTTATGTCCTTAAGCACTGTGATTGTGGCTGCAAACGCGGTATTATTAAAAAGAAAAAGGTTATAAATTATACATACAAACTATGAATACATTTGCTAATCAAAATTGGAATATGATGGGCTGGGACGGATGGGGCGGGATGATGGGAAATGGCGGATGGTGGGGGTTATGGGGATTGTTCTATCTTGTATGGCTGATCGTTGGCATTCTTGTAATTGTTTGGCTTGTGAAACAAATTACGAAAAAATAAAAAATAGCGTCTCCTTAAGCAGGAAGCAAAGAAGGAAGTCAAACTTCCTTCTTTGCTTCCTGCTCTGAAAGCTTGACAGGGCCCATACGGTCGAGGTATTAAGAATGGAGATATAAAAATTAAAAAACGATTATCATGAAGAAAATGCCGACAGGTACGGTTTTTGCTCTTTCTGTACTTTTTTTATTTGGCATGTTTTTCCCCTCATCGTTTCAAGCCGAAACTCCCACCATTGTCGATGTTCAAGTCAATAGCTCCACTGATGACGCCTACCATGTTCCTGCGGGCTGGCCAGGATATAGCCATACAGATACGGCTGTATATGCCGGGAATATTTCTGGAAGAGTGATTTGGGGCGGCTGGCGCTGGACTAATCTCAACATTCCTGCCGGCTCCACTATTACCAATGCCTACGTGGAACTGAATCAGTCGGGCTGGGGTTATAACACTGTCACGACTCTTGCTTTTGAAAACTCTCCAAACCCTGCAACATTTTCTTCTACCTCCACGCCAAATAATCGCTGGCAAAATAAAACTCTATTTCAAACCACGTGGAATTGGCCGAAGCAAGCTCCGGGAGCATGGATCAGAACCTCCGATCTTTCGCAAGGGATTCAAGAACTTGTGAATACGCACGGAGCTCTCGCGTCGCTTGTTCTTCTCGAAGATGGAACAGGAGTTCCTTCGGGCAATTATCATTCATGGGCAAGCTACAACAGCAATCCAAGTCTAGCACCCAAACTTCACATCGAGTATACTTCGGGTCTCGATACCGCACCTCCGACACGTTCAAATGGCCAACCCACAGGAGTTCTTCCCGTAGGCACAACACAAACTACTTTGAGTTTGAATACCAATGAGAATGCGACCTGCAAATATAGCACAGTTGCCGGACTAGATTACGGTGTAATGACAGAGCTTTTTTCTGTAACAGGAGGACTCGCACATTCAACAGATATCACAGGGCTAACGAATGGAACAAACTACACCTACTATGCGCGATGTCAGGATGCCGCGGGCAATGCGAATCCCGAAGATTACGCAATTTCCTTTAGCGTCGCCATGCCAGATCTTACTCCGCCGGTGCGATCGAATGGTCAGCCAACCGGCAATCTCCCGTCGGGAACAACTCAAGCCAATTTGAGCATTACTACCGACGAAACAGCAACCTGCAAGTATGACACGGTAGCAGAAACAAGTTATGGATTGATGCCCAATACCTTTGCAATAACTGGCGGCACATCTCATGCCTCAACCATCAACGGCCTTACCAATAACACTTCCTACGCCTACTACGTGCGTTGCCAAGATGCTGCGGCAAATGAAAACCCCGACGATTACTTCATTTCATTTACCGTTCTTCCCGATACAATTCCTCCGGTGCGATCGAATGGTCAGCCAACGGGCGCTCTCCCTGCCGGGACAACTCAAACAATAGTATCTGTGAATACAGATGAAAATGCTGTCTGTAAATACGATACAATCGCCGGCACTTCTTACAATCTCATGCCCAATACTTTTGCGGCGACCGGCGGAATGCCTCACTCGAGCACGGTAAACGGCCTTACGGACGGCACAGAATATGTCTTGTATGTGCGTTGCCAAGATATTTTGGAAAATGCGAACACCGATGATTATTCCATTGCTTTCAGCGTGAATCCGCCGGGCCCTATGATACGTAATGCTCAAGTATCTTTCTCTGCCGATGACGCATACGATGTTCCTACGGGCTGGCCCAATTACAACCACACTGATACGGTGGTGTATGCCGGCAATGTTTCGGGCCGTGCGGTCTGGGGCGGCTGGCGCTGGACAGGATTGAATATCCCGGCAGATGCCACCATCACCAATGCCTATGCGGAACTGAATCAATCGGGCTGGGGATATATCATCCCAACCACTCTTGCCTTCGAGAATAGCGCAAACTCTGCATCATTTTCTTCGTCTTCAACCCCTGCAACCAGATGGAATACCCGCACCACCTTTTCTATTCCATGGACATGGCCAAAAGCAAATGCGGGTTCCTGGATCAGAACTCCGGATCTTTCTTCTGGTATTCAAGAACTCATAGGAAGACATGGAGCAATTAACTCGATTGCATTATTGGAAGATGGCTCGAGCGCTTTATCGAGTAATTACCATACGTGGGCGAGTTACGACAGCAATCCTGCGATGGCGGCAAAAATATACATTGAATATACTTCAGGGCCTGATGTCATGCCTCCTGCAAGATCAAACGGCCAACCTGCGGGCACTCTTCCCGCAGGCACCACTCAAGCCACTCTCGGTGTCAGCACAAGCGAGAATGCGACCTGCAAGTATGACATAGTACCGGGCGTAGCGTACGCGACGATGGCCTCTGCGTTTGCTACGACAGGAGGATTTGATCATTCCACGCTTTTGTCGGGATTAACTGATGGAAATGCGTACGCGTTCTATGCGCGCTGCGAAGATGGATCCGGAAATGCCAACGCCGATGACTACGCGATTTCGTTTAGTGTTGCCATGCCAGATGCAATTCCTCCGCAAATCACAAATATTGCGGCATTCCCTGCATCGAATTCCGCAACGATTAGCTGGGCCACCAATGAACCGGCAACGTCGCAAGTAGGATACGGATTAGCAGACACATTGGGTTCTTTCACGACATTGGATTCGTCTTTGGTCACTTCTCATTCAGTTGGGATCACGGGATTGGCCGCAAATACGGCATATTATTATCGGGTGTACAGCAACGATGCAAACAACAATCAAGCCGCAGAACCAAGTATTCCCAATACTTTTACCACGCTTGCCACGCCGCCTCCTTCCGGGGGATTGCCGCCGGATTGGCCCACAGAGGTGGAGCTGGCTGTGGGCGAAAGCTACAATTATACCCTCAAAGACGGGACCACAAGAACGCTTACACTTCTTGGATACAGCATTATTATTCCGCGACACAAGGTTGAAGCGACCGTGCAGGTGAGCGGAAATAACAAAACAGAACAGCACACGCTCCGTGTCGCCTTTAATGCCTTGCCCGTATCCATCAATGGACTTCGCGTGTACGGCTATGTATGGAAAGAAGCAAATGCGTATGGCTTTGAACAGGTAGGAGGGCAGGGGCCATTCCCGCTGTCTCTGGGCAAAGATGTTGGTTTTGCGGTAAATGATGCGAGCGATCCAGTATTTCCCAATCTTGAAAACTATCGGTATCCTTTTGATGGCGCGCTTCATGAAAATGCTCAAATGCAAACATTTATTGAGCCGAACGGGGGAGAAACGGCAGTGGCTCACGCAGGATTTGATGTAGGAGCGTGGAGCGGAAAAAAGATCAAGGCAATGATGGACGGATATGTCTGGCATGACGTGGGCTCTGATCCCGAATCTCAAGGCATGGTGCGGCTTACAGCAACAAGCAATGAAAATAACAACAATCAGGCATGCTGGGTATGGACGCACGTGAGAGGAGGGGGAGCGCTTGTGCCCAACGGCACTTTTGTCACCAAGGGCACGCCCATTGTAAACGAACCATGGGGCAATCACTACCATATGAGCGCTTGTCAGTCGTTTGATTTTGGCTCCATGCTTCTTAATTCAGAATTGTGGAAAAATGAGCATCCAAACGATTTTCCTGCTCCGCGCTATTGGCTTTCTCTCGGCCCCTTCGACGGAGGAATGAACATTAACCATATTGGCTCGGATGAAATGGGACCTGTCCTCGATGCCGTAACTCCCCAGAAAGACGGCATCGCGGGCGGATTGGTATGGAAATTGGCTGATAATTTTGCCAGCAGCATTACAAGAATGGCTGAATTACAAAGCGCAGCGCCATTCTCCGGCTATGAATATGGAGGAGGGCAGACATCAACACAACCAGAAAAAGTAGGATATGCCGCAGCATACATTTATTCTCCCGCGGATCACAGCACAGACAATGCCGTGCATCTCAAATGGGGAGTAAGCAATGCGGGAAAGGTTTGGCTGAATGGAGTAAGCATTTTCGATGGAGCGTCAGCTCGATATAATACGTACGATATTGCTGCCGAATCTCCCATTCTCATTGATGCATACGACATTCCTCTTGCTTTGCAACAGGGCTGGAATACGCTTATTGTCAAAACAGATCAAGGCACGAGATACGGCACCGCATGGTTGTTTTCAGCAAAAATTGGCGATGTGAATGGTAACCGAATGCCAGAACTCCTGTTCAGCACCCGAGCATTGAAAGTTCAGGAAACAGAACAAGGATCAAACTACGTCAACATTGCTTGGACAGACCCTGCGTTTCATGGAGCATTTGTCGACACCTATTTGGTGGATGTTGCCACTGATGCTGCATTTACTAATCTCGTTGTGAGCAGTGGAAACGCGGGCAAACACACAAGCTATCGCATTCCTGGATTGTCGCCAAACTCGACATACTATGTACGGGTAGTACCGCGCAATGCGTCAGAACTGGGAGGTACCTCCTATTGGCAATTTGCAGATGTGATTCAGGTAACAACAACGGCAAATGATGCTATTGCGCCCGCAAGGACTCCACCGGGTGGTCTTTCTCCCAGCCAAGCGCCCCAGTTCATCACCCTTGGCTCCGACGACAACAATCGCATAGACGGAGTCAACTTCTTTGTCAATGAATTGTTCGCCGGAAAGGTGAATCCCGCAGGAACAGAAAATTCAGCAACCTATGACGGCACGCCAGTGAAAGGAACTTTCTATCTCATCGGAACTCACGAATCCTATGGCGCCGGGTTGAGAGATGCCCATCGCAATGCCTACGACAACGGACATGAGATTGGCAATCACGGCTACTGCGGCCTTACGAGCGATGCTGCGTGCGGCGGAGGAGTCCCCACTACGGTTCAGGGATGGAAGGACAACTGGATTGTGCCAGCTCAAGGTTACCTCACCAGACCCCTTGCAGGAGATGGCGTACTTGTGCAATCGCCTGGAGGGCAAACGGTGCCCCGGCTTGGCTTGAACATCCCCACCAGCGAGATCTACGGCTACAGGGCGGCAGAAGACGCTTACAATTCTGAAATGTACACTGCTTTGCAGGAACTCGGATTCACCTATGCCGCGAGCACCGCAACCGGTTACAGCTCCAATGGAGACAACGCCACCACCCAATACTGGCCCGGCACACTGGAAAACGGATTTCCCACGCAGGGCAATCTCGCTCCCACTGGATCGCATCCCGGATTCTGGGAATTGCCGCAAGACCGAATGGATGTACCCGCAGAATTGCGTACAAAACTTGGACTAGGAGCACAAGTTGGCTATTGCGATAAAGATTGGTTCGCTGCCGGCATCGAAGGCACAGATATTGCAACTTTGCTGAAATATAATCTTGACCAGCATAGCAATGGAAACAAAGCCCCAATGCATCTCTGTTTGCACAGCCAGGAATGGGGCAAACCCGACTGGCAGCCAGAAAGATCAGCAACCACGCTCGCGCGCCAAGCGGCTCTCCAAGATTTTCTCACATACGCCTTAACCAAGCCCGAAGTGAGAGTAATAAAACAAAGAGACGTCATCAACTGGATAAAAAATCCTATTCCGCTCGGAACTCCGTAGAAAGAAAATCGAGCTCGATGGAAAAGAGACCCAGTCGACATAACGTCTGGGTCTCTTCGTCTTTGTTTTGACAACAGTGGATCAATTTTGATAGAAAGGAGGGTCTATGGAACAACAAATTAAGGTCAAAAACCGGAAAATCCGCTACGCCGTGAAAATAAGCAGAAAAGCCCGAAAATTACGGCTAGACGCCTACTACGACGGCAGATTTGTGCTTACCATCCCAAAAGGCACAACCGAAGGCATTATCCGCACATTTCTGCGCGAAAAGGCCAACTGGATGCTGAAACAGCTCTTGTTTTTTAAACATTTCAAAGGAGGCATTTTCTTTCGCAATGATCAAAAAAGCTACCTTGCCTACAAGGAAAAGGCGCAGAAACTTGTGGAGCATCGGCTTTCTCACTTCAACAAACTCTATAATCTTCAGTTCCATACTGTTCGCATCAAAAATCATCGCACTATTTGGGGGAGTTGCTCTGACAAAAAAAATCTCAACTTCAGCTATAAGCTTTTGTTCCTACCCAAGCATATTGCTGATTACATCATCGTGCATGAACTCTGCCATCTTGAGGCCTTTGATCATTCAGAGAAATTCTGGAAATTAGTTGGTCGAGCAGTACCTCATTATCAAAAAATAGAAAAAGAGCTAAAATATACCTACTAGAAAGAATAATCAACATAACCAATACACAATCTATGTGCTACAATTGCGGGTGCGGCATGCTCAACAATGATATGGGCAACGATAAAAATATTACCGAAAAAACCTTCAAAGAAGCGGCCGATGTGAGCGGCCAAACCGTCGAAGAAACAAAGCGACACATCTTGGAGCAGCTGAAAAAACAACTCGGGGAATAGATTAGTAGTGAGTAATTGGTAGTAAAAAGCGAGAGGAAGTGGTTTTTCTGCAGACGCGTAGGTGTCCACGTTGAGTTCCGCCGCAGGCGGAGCGAAATGTGGCCCGCCCCAGCCGAATGACGGGGCGGGGCAAAGAAAAATTACTTGCTCGAGCAACTAGATCGATTTGCATCATTGATGGCAAAACTCTTACAATGAGAGTATGGCACGGGTTTTTTATACAGGAAAAGGGGATAAGGGCGTAAGCTATTTTGGGAGCAAAAAAATTGAGAAGGATTCTCCCGAGGTAGAAACAGTAGGCGCGCTGGATGAATTGAATAGTTTACTCGGTATTGTAAAAAATCAAAAAATCCCCACATCCTCAAAAAAGATTCTGGAAGAAATCCAGCAGGATCTCTTTATTATTCAGGCCCATATTGGATGCCTTCTCACCGGCTGGAACCCTCCGGAATTCAAAGAAGAAAAAATTCGTAAACTGGAAGAAATGATTGACACCCTCGAACAAAAAGTAAAACCGGAACGAAAATTTGTGGTCTATGGCCAAGACGAGATTTCGGCTTGGCTCGATTTTGCAAGGGCAGTGGCGAGACGGGCTGAATTGAAATTTTTTATTCTCAATAAAAAATTGGCAAGTAAAAAAAAGAAGCTCCCGCCGGAATTGGGGGCATACCTCAACCGTCTTTCAAGCTTTCTCTACGCCATGGCACGCTTTTCCACGAAAACAAATAAGAAAAAAGAAAAACATCCCAGCTATCGCTAAGATACTCCATGAAAATCAGTGTCGTATCTCAAAAACCGCAGGATAAAGCAATAACCGTACTCAAACTCGTTGAACAACGACAAGAATCGTGGATTGAAGTACTGCCAGACGGCCAGAGAATTTTGGCTTTGGGAATAGGGGATAAAAACCAAATCAATCGCAGAAAACTTTTTATTCTTGCAAGGCAAGTTATTGCTCTGGCCAAAGGCCAGCGCATTAAAAGCATTGCAATTCCTTTTGACGATCTCGAATTTTCCAATGTCCAGCTTTCAAACGAAGAAAAAGCAGAAGTGCTGGCTATCAATTTTGAAATGGCCAATTTTGAATTTGTACAATACAAAACTCCTCCCAAAGAAGGATGGAATTTTGTTGAAGAGATTGTTTTGCATTCGAGCCAAGACAAAGCAGAAATAGAAAAAGGAATCGAAAAAGGAATGCTCATTGCAAATGCAGTCAACAATACACGCATTCTTTCTAATACACCCGGGGGAGATATGACCCCGAAAATTCTTGCCGAGGCAGCACGAAAAGCAGCTCGAGAAACTTCTGCTAAGGTAACTGTTTTGGAACCAAAAGAAATGAAAGAGTTGGGCATGGGCGGAATTACGGGAGTTGCAAAAGGATCTTCCGAAGAGCCGCGTTTTATCATATTGGAATATTACGGAGCAGGCAAAAACGAACAACCCATTGTCTTGATAGGCAAGGGCGTAACTTTTGATACCGGAGGAATCAATCTCAAGCCAAGGGAAGGGACCTCTGATATGCACATGGATATGTCTGGGGGAGCGGCAGTCATGCATTCCGTTGTGCTTGCTGCAAAAATGGGATTGCAAAAAAATATTGTCGGCTTAATCCCTGCAGCAGAAAATATGCCTTCGGGCTCAAGCTATCATCCCGGAGACGTGCTGCGCACCATATCGGGAAAAACAATCGAAGTCCTTGACACTGATGCCGAAGGAAGAATTCTTCTTGCTGACGCCCTAGGATATGCCAAACGCTATAATCCGCGGCTTGTTATCGATGTGGCCACACTGACAGGGGCAGCAATGGCAGCACTTGGGCAACGCGCTTCTGCCATTTTTACGACAGATCAAAAATTAGAACAGCTTTTTCGCGAGTTAGGCGAAGAAACGGGGGATTATGTTTGGCCAATGCCGCTTTGGGAAGAGTATGCAGAGGAAATTAAGGGAACTTTTGGCGATTGGGCCAACATGGGCAAAACGCGCTATGGCGGCGCGATTACCGCGGCAGTATTTCTCAAGCAATTTACCGAGGGGTATCCATGGGTTCATATCGACATTGCTCCGCGCATGACAGCAATCGAAGGAGAATATCTTGCAAAGGGGGCGGCTGGAGCGCCAGTACGCCTCTTGATTAAACTTTTACAGCGCATCTGATATGAATCCGAAGAAAAAAATATTTTATTTGGGAGTGGAAGGCGGAGCAACAAAAAGCACAGCAATGCTTGTTGACGAACGAGAAATAGCTATTGCACAAAACAAAGGAGGCCCTTTGAATTATCATGGTATTGGCATAGCAACGACAGGAAAAAATTTGCGCCAATTGCTCCGACCCATTTGTAAAAAAGCAAATGATGCAAAGATAATAGCAGTATTAGGATTGGCTGGCCTCGATACTGAAAAAGATAGGGGAGTATATGAAAAAATAGTAAAAGCAGTGCTCCCTAGCAATTCTCTATGGCAAGTTGTAAATGATGCAGAGACGGCCCTTGAATTGAGATGTCAAAACGACAGTATGCCTCGAATATTGGCAATCTCTGGAACCGGCTCTTCGATACTTGGCGAATACAAAGGGAAAAAAGCAAAGAGCATTGGCTGGGACTATATTTTTGGGGATGAGGGAAGCGGCTATGAAGTTGGTCTGAAAATCTTGAAGACAGCAGCAAAATCATGGGATGGCAGAAACAAAAAGAGTATACTCGAAAAAATTGTGCTGCAACAAACAAAGATACCGACCATGGAAAAACTTATTGCAGCAACTTATCAGAGAATTTCACAAAATCCAAACGCAACGAAACAATATATTGCGTCTTTTTCCCAATATCTTGACCAAGCTCTCAAACGCAATGACTGGGCAGCAAAACAAATCCGCAAAGAAACCGCCCAAGAACTCGTCCGGGGGATTGAAGCAGTAATACGCAATCTGCACATTCAAAAAAAGGCCTTCTGTCTCGGTTTTATGGGCTCGGTATGGAATATGCAGGGGCTCAAAGCATTGGTCCAAAAACGAATTAAACAACTCTACCCGAAGGTACAATTTTCATCCAATAACGACGAGGGAGTATGGGGAGCCATACTCCTTGCCCGCAAACTTTCTTCCTCTTTGTACTAGGAATGATGTTTCTTTGCCTCTTGCTGTTTCACCTCGAGGATTACTTCCTGGAGCGCTGGTTTTAATTTATAATTTTGGGTCTTGGCCACGAATCTAGCTCCTGATGCCAAAAGCACCTGAAGCACTAATTCAAATACAATGGGCCTTCCTGCCGGATTTTTTGATTCCTTAATGCTTACTTCGACTCTCTGCAAAGGAGAATGTTTATAAAGTTTTTTTGCAAATGTTGCCAAGAGCGAAGTGATGTAATCGATATCCGCGCTGGGAAGTTTCGCGTCGTTGCGCACAATCACAGGAATTTCAACCTCTGGCTTTGCCAAGGCAAGCGATTGCAAAAGAGTACGCATGGAAATAATACCGACTGGCCGATCCTTTCCATCAACCACTACAATGCTCGTCTTTCCGGAGGAAAGCAGCGTCCTGACTTGTTCGGCTAACGGAGTGTGTTCCGGCACAACAAGTATATTTCTCTTTGCATAGGTCTTCGCAGACGTATCGAGACGGGATTTTGTTTCCGTGCCAAACGCATTGGCTCGAGCGCCTCCGGGCGATGGCATCGCGCTTTGACGCTTCGCTGGCTTGATCATCAATTGCTGGACATCTCTCCTTGCAATAATCGCCTCGAGCTTGCCCGCTTCATTCACAAGCACGATGCGCGAGGTTTTCTCTTGACGAAGCAATTCCAAAATATCTTTCACCGAACAATTCATTGGGGCGCTCACTGGTTTTGTGGCCTTCACGTTCCGTATGGAATCTAAAAAAGAACCAGGGTCTTTTGCAAGTCCTTGCCATATATTTTTTGCGCTTATTGCCCCAATGACAGAACCACTAGAATGAAAAACAGGAAGCGTATAGCATCCTGTTGAAACCATACATTCCGCAATTTCCCACAGGGGAGTAGAAAGAGTAACGCGGGGAGAATGAATCAGACACGAACGCACTTTAGTGCCAAAAGGATAGTGCTTGCGGAACAAAGCATAGGAAGCCGACGCCAATCCGAGAAAATTTTTGTCAGATCCCCATACAAAGACAGCGTCATGACTGCTCCGTGTCTTTCCAAAAGCAGCATCGAGCGTGTCATCAGGAGCGCAACGGGAAATTTTTTCTTGAGGGATAAGGGCAGATTGAATATCAGAAAGAGTTTGCAGCATATTCTCTTTTATCATAAATCAAAACAACAAATTCTGCCACTATCCTATTGCACGCGCCTGACGTATTCTCCTGTTTCGGTGTTGATTTCCACCGTATCTCCCGTTTCAACGAAAAGCGGGGTGTTCACCGTTGCTCCGGTCTCAAGCTTTACCGTCTTTATTCCTCCTTTTGAGCTGTCTCCTTTGACGCCCGGAGGCGCATCGGTCACTTTAAGCTGCACCTTTACCGGAAGAATAATGTTCACAATTTTCCCCTCAAACTTTAACCCCTCAACTATTGCGTTTGGTTTTAAAAAGTTTACCCCGTCGCCAATTTGTTCCGCCGACAGCTCAAAACGCTTGCTCGGATCCCCCTCTTCACAAAATCCATATTTCCCGCGATGGCTATACAGAAATTTCGCGCTGAATTTTTGCGCTTCCGCCTCTTCAAACACATCTCCCTGATGAAAGTTTTTCTGCAATACCTTTCCATTAAGAAGGTTGCGGATTCTTGTCTGCGCCACCACCACATCCTGCGATTTTCCCATTTGCTTAAACTCCAACACTTCATAGGGTTGGCCCTCGAAAATAAATTGCACACCTTTGCGTAAATCAAAATAAGATAACATAGATTAAAAATTAGAAATTTTATTGGAGGGTTGTTCCAATAAAATTTCTATGGCCGAGAAGAAATTCCCTCGAAGGCATGGGGTTGCCTCCCTCGAGTTGCAACTTTTCAACCAAGAGCGCATCTTTCCCCGCGACCACAGCGATTTTCTTTTCAGAAGAGAAAAATACTGTCCCCGGAATAGGGGATACTCCTCCCGAAGTTAATACGATACCAGATTTTAGAATTTTTACAAGAGTATGATTGTAAAATGTATAGGTACCGGGCCATGGCTGAAATGCCCGAACCTGCCGCTCAATATATTCCGCATTCTTCGTCCAATCGATTCTCCCGTCTTCTTTGCGAATAATCTTTGTATACGTGGCCTTGCTGTCATCTTGCAGCCGGGGCCTTATGTTCCCATCGATCCATTGCGGAATTACCTCAACAAGCAATTGAGCCCCGACTTCCGCTAATTTCTTTTTCAATTCCGGCGTTGTTGGCTTCCCGTTTGAAAATTGAAAATTGAAAATTGAAAATTCCTGCGCAGCAAGGACTGGCCCATGGTCCACCTTCTCATCCATCAGCATAATTGTAACCCCTGTCTTTTCATCGCCATTCAAAATTGCAGTTTGCACTGGGGAAGGGCCGCGATACTTTGGCAGCACAGAAGGATGAACATTTAATACCCCGTATTTCGGAATATCCAAAATTTCTTTAGGAAGAATCTGCCCGTAAGCAGCAACAACGATAAGATCAGGCGCAGTATTGAGTATTTGGTATTTAGTGTGTTGTATACTCTCCTCTGGCTGCAAAACTTCAATACCATATTTCTGTGCCGTAAGCTTCACGGGCGGAGAAACAAGAATTTGTTTGCGGCCGACGGGTTTATCTGGCACGGTTATAACCAAAACCGGCTTCATGCCGGACTCTACAAGTTTTTCCAAAACGATTGTGCTAAACTCTGATGTCCCCAAAAAAATAATTCTCATGTTTCATGATACAATTTTCCACTCCATTGTAGATTCCTTGTCGGCGAACTCAAGCCACTCTCCCTCTGGAGTAACCACAAACCATTTTTTCTTGGCTTCAGACCACACCATGGGATTTCCTTGATAAAATGGCTTCTTTACCACTTCTTTGGGTTTCAGCCGGTCCAATTCAAGCCATTTTTTGAATACGGTTTCAATCGCATAGTCCAATCCTCGCGAATTGGCCCACGCTGCCACGCGATCAATTGCTGCTTTGGCTTTTTCTATGGAGCCCGCCAACTCAATGAGCTGCTTTGCCGGCCGCGTGTAACGGGAATAGATAATCTTTTTCTTTCTTGCGTCTCTTTTTATTTTTTCCAGCGTCAGCCCCTTGGAATAAAAATAATGATTTACCACCTTCTGAATATCGCTTTCTTCTTGCTTCTGATTTTTCTTCCCCTTTTTCTTTATTTGAGATTTTTTGATCTTTTCTTTCATAGCTCAACCTACTTACATCGTAGCTATCTTTCTGCTAAAATTCAATCATGAATCTGCGCCGGATTTTTATTGCGATCAATTTGCCGGAAGACACCAAACATACATTGCTGTCGTATCAAGAGAAATGGCAAGAAATGCCTGCGCGGTGGACAACGCCAGAAAACTTGCATGTTACCTTGGCATTTCTCGGCAGCACTTCAGATAAAGAGTTAGAAGAAGTATACCGCATCGCCAAAGAAACTGCAGCGCGCAGCAAACAATTCTCACTCACATTCGAAAAAATTATCTACGGTCCTCAACAAGAAACGCCCCGCATGATTTGGGCGGTGGGGGATAAAACTCCCGAACTTTTGGCTCTGCAAAATAATCTCGAGAAGACACTGTCGAATTCTCCTATCCTGCATTACCAACCCGAAAAACGAGAATTCAATCTTCATATTACCTTGGCCCGGCTTCGCGAATGGGAATTTCAGCGTATCGAGCCCGAGGAACGCTCCGAAGTCAACGAAAATATTTCGGTAAGTTTTCCTGTGCGGTCCATCGAAGCAATGGAAAGCAAACTCAAACGATCCGGCGCAGAGTATGCAATTCTTCAATCTTTTCCACTGCTCTGAAAAACTCTCATTGACAATTTTCAAAGAACAGCAGATGATAAACAGAAGAGGTCGAATTTGCAATGCTCGCTCTATAAAAATTAATGTCTCACTATGGATAAAACTGTTTTAATCTCGGGTGCAGTAGTTTTGGCCCTTATTATTGCTTTGCTCTTTTTCATGAAGAACAAAAAACAGGGAACAAAACAAGTCACTTCCCCAACAACTCCGCAGTCGTCTCCGCAGGCCCCTTCCGACCAGCTTCCGAAATAAGATTTTCGACCTCCGCGTATATTTTTCTTTTTCTCTTGCTAAAGGAGAAACTATTTAGTTATGGAAGAACAAATAAAATCTCTTTTGGAATACGCGGTACGAGCTCCTTCTGTCCACAATACTCAACCGTGGCTTTTTCGTGTTGAGAAAAATTCTTGCAAAATATATCTTAATCCCAAGCTTAAGCTTTCCCAAGCAGATCCAATGGGACGAGATAGCTATATAAGCATTGGCTGTTGTGCAGAAAATCTTATTCTCGCAGCAAAATGCTTCGGAATTTTTGATCGTATCATCTATCATGGCGAGAATAATCTCGCTGCAGAAGTGCTCTTTCGACCGAATGGCAACAAAAATGAGGAATACAACCGAATTCTCGAAACGATTCTTCAACGAGTAAACTCAAGAGGAGTATTCGAAAAAAAGCCGGTGGAAGATTCTCTCGTCCAAAGAATGTCTTCCATCGCACAAGAGTATCTCGATAATGTTCTCGAGATTCATTTCATTGCAGAAAAAGAAAAGATTGAAGCACTTGCCGCTCTCACCGCAAAAGGAATGAGAATGGCCCATAGAAACCCGGCATTCCGTAAAGAAATGTCGCGCTGGATTAACCCGAACTTCTCCAAAAAAGCAGACGGAATGCCCGGCTATTCTCTTCGGATGCCCATGATCATTTCGATTCTCACTCCTTTTCTCATGAAATTCATGGATCTTGGGAAATTTCTTGCGAAACTCAATTATCGCAGTGTTTCTTCTGCTCCTCTTATCTGCATTGTCACGGCAAAAGAAAATTCTCCCACTGTCTGGATGAAAACCGGACGGCTTGTTGAACGTCTTATGATTGAGCTCCAGAATTCCGGTCTTCAAACATCCATTTTTATTGCGGCAATTGAAATAGGGGATTTGCATAAAAACGTGCAACAACTGCTTGGCGCTAATCTCCTCCCGCAATTCCTTTTCTGCGCCGGCTCTATGGCAGCAAAACAACCCCTCACGCCGAAACATCCCGTAGAAGACAAACTTTTGCGATGAATCATATCCAAGCGATCGCACAATTACTAGACAAGGCACAGCAGAAGGAAAGCGCTTCGTATGCGCCATTGATTTTCTCGATGAAAAAGAAGGTAGACCAAATACGGATAGCCGAATTAATCAAAACAAAAAAAGTGCTTTCAGTGATTGATGAATGGGAAGACCAGCAAAAAGAACTCCGCATTATTCGCAATCCTTCTCTACTTTTACGGCCCGCCGAAAAAAAAAGTGGAGGTAAAAACAGCTTAGCGCAAGGAATATGGGTATTTTACCCTTGGCGTTTCCTTCTCGTGCATACGCTCGAACAGCCGGATTTCGAAAAAGTACGAATCTCCCGTAATCAAAATCTTATTACCGTAGAAGAACAGCAAAAGCTCAAAAATATCAGAGTCGGCATTGCAGGGCTTAATGTGGGCAACCCCATCGCCATCTGTCTTGCGCTCGAAGGAGTAAAAATGATGAAGCTTGCTGACAACGACCCTTTGTCACTTTCAAACCTCAATCGTTTTCGCTCCTGTGTCCATCAAATAGGAATGAACAAAGCAATTCTCTCTGCTCAACAAATCTACGAGATCAACCCCTTTGCTGATCTCACCATATTTCCCCTAGGCATTGTGCCGGGCAAAGAAGAAGAATTCTTACTGCATCCTAAAGTTGACGTATTGGTAGAGGAGACGGATCACTTACAGCTCAAAATTTCAATTCGGGAAGCCGCAAGAAAATATCGTATTCCGGTTATCATGGTTACGGGCAACGGCGAAAACGTGATCATCGACGTTGAGCGATACGACCTTAATCCCGAATTACCAATCCTAAACGGTTATCTCAAAACAGTAATCAAAAATCAAATCGCGCATTTGGATCCAGTGAAAAAAGATGTGCGAAAATTTGTGGCTTTGGCAAGAGATTTTATAGGAACACAGCATCTCACCAAACGGCTTCAGCAATCTTTTCCTTTGGTGGGTTCTGCATTGGCGGGAATTCCCCAGTTGGCCGAGTCCTCGTTTCTGCGCGGTGCCGCTGCCTGTTACGCGATAAGACAATTGGCAACCACTCCATCAAAAATAAAATCGGGCCGATATTACTTCCAAATGGATTCTCTTTATGCGTAATCTCTATGTCTCATAACTTCCCCTACGACCGCCTCCCCGAATTCGACAACCACGAACTTGTATCCTTTTTCTCTGAAAAAAAGAGTGGCCTGCGAGGTTTTATTGCTATTCACAACACCAATCTCGGACCCGCAGTGGGAGGAACTAGATACCGACAATATGCCTCGGATATTGAGGCGCTCCGCGATGCCCTAAACTTATCGAAAGCGATGACCTATAAATGCGCGCTTGCTGATGTGCCTTACGGAGGGGGTAAAGGTGTCATTATAGCTCATTCCCGAAGAGCAAAAACAGAAAACCTTCTCTATGCATACGCTCAAAAAATCAATCTGCTAAATGGCTCCCTACATACTGGAGAAGATGTGGGAATCGACGAAATGGATATGCGCATCCTCCTAAAGAAATCTCCTTTTATCATAGGAAAACCGAATATCGCAGGAGATCCTTCTCCATGGGCTGCGAAAGGAGTATTTTATGCTATCAAAGCAGCTCTAAAACTTGCCCTAGGAAACTCTGAAATCGCTGGAAGAGTATTCGCGATTAAAGGACTTGGCAAGGTAGGCGGAGAGTTATGCCATTTATTGTACGAAAATGGCGCAATCATTATAGCGGCTGACGTTGATAAAACAAAAACTCAATCCATGCAGAAAAAATTTCCTAAGGTAAAAATAGTCAGACCATCAGAAATTCATAAAGAGAAGGTCGATGTGTATTCACCATGTGCACTTGGGAATGAATTTACACAAACTACTGTAAAAGAATTACGATGCAAAATTATTTGCGGAGGTGCGAATAATCAGCTAGCGAACGGAAAAGTCGGAATGCTTTTGCACAGAAAAGGTATTCTATATGTGCCCGATTACTTGGCAAACGCAGGGGGTCTTATTAATGTAGTCGCAGAACTAAATCCAAAAGGATATAATAAAGCAAGAGTCGAAGAGTGCGTTGAGAATATTAGCAATACCACAGAAAAAATTCTTAATTTGTCACAGAAAGAAAAACAGCCTACAAATTATATAGCCGATATGCTTGCGGAACAAATTTTTCTTCGAACTACAAAACGCCAAACGCATGAAAGCAATGCATAAACAATACGCCCCTCCACAGCACATTCTCAAAAATATCCATGTAAAACAAGAGCAATTCTGGAATCAAGAAAGAGAAACGAGAGCCTTGGATCTTTTCCATAGGGCCGCAAATCAAGTGCCGGCATATAAGGATTTTCTCAGCAAACATGGGATCAACCCCAAAAAAATCAAAAACTGGCAAGATTTTCAACTCGTTCCTCCTACGAGTAAAGCAGATTACCTCCGTCAATATCCCATAGAAAAACTTCACTGGAATGGATCGATTGCAAAGCCAATGGTTCTTACTGCCACCTCTGGCTCCACTGGAGAACCGTTCTATTTCTCAAGAAATAATGATCTCGACTGGCAATATTCGATACTGCTGGAACTCTATTTGCAGAATAGCTCTTACGGAAAGAAACCAACCCTTGTACTTATCTGTTTTGGTATGGGCGTATGGATCGGGGGGTTAATTACCTATAAGGCCTTCGAACTGGCAGGCCAAAGAGGATATCCCATTTCCATCCTCACCCCCGGTATCAATAAAGGAGAGATTTTTAAGGCTCTAAAAAAGATCGCGCCAAATTTTGCTCAAACAATTCTTGTGGGGTACCCGCCTTTTATAAAAGATATTATAGATGAGTCAGCAGAGGAAGGAGTAGATCTACATCGCTTGCGCATCCGTCTTTTATTTGCGGCTGAATCTTTTACGGAGCATTTCAGAGATTATCTTATTCAAAAGACAGGCATTAAAAATCTGTATCTCGATACATTAAATATTTACGGATCAGCAGACATCGGGGCAATGGCTTTTGAAACTCCTATAGCAATTCTAGCCAGAAGAATAGCAATGCAAGACCAATCATTATTTCTTGCTTTATTCTCGCAGAGCATCAAAACGCCCACACTCGCCCAATATAACCCCCTTTTTATTACATTTGAAACAACATCGGAAAAAGATATTCTCCTAACGGGAAACAACACTCTTCCACTCATACGTTATGCTATTGGCGACCACGGTGGAACAATGCTTTTTCATGAGGTCGAATCCATTTTTAAAAAAGCGGGGGTTGATCTTCTGAAAGAAGGTGCCAACATATTGGGCAAAGATAATATATATAAACTTCCGTTTGTGTATGTTTACGAACGAAAGGACCTCAGCACTACTCTTTACGGACTCCAAATTTATCCCGAAACAATCCGAGCTGCACTGCTTGAAAATCCTATAAGTAAATTTGTAACCGGTAAATTTACAATGCTTACAAAGTATAGCAAAGGACAAAATCAATACCTCGAAATTAATATCGAATTGTGTAAAGATTACAAAATCACAAGCAAAGAAAAAAATTTAGTTCTTAAAAAAATTCTGTCGCATCTTTTAGAAAAAAATTCCGAGTTTAGAGAGCTCCACCAGCATCTTGGCTCAAGGTCAATACCGAAACTTGTTTTTTGGCCCAAAGAACATCCAATGTATTTTAAAATGGGAACAAAACAAATGTGGGTTATGAAAACCAACCATAAATAAAATGCCGATAGCTTTTTCTTCTACACTACTTACCATTACACTTACGCTCACCCTGCTGGGAATTGTCTCCAGGGGCGAACACGGAAGAAATAGAAACCTATTTTTATTTGCGGGAGTAGCAATTCTATTTTGGTCTTTTATAAATTATTTATCCCTACAAATATCTCCTTATCAACTTTATTTTGTACGTCTTGTACTTTTCTTCGCAGTATTGCTCAAGTGGGTATTTTTCTTATTAGTTTATAGCTTTGCCGAGGGGCAACTCTCTCTCAAAAAACCTATTATACTCTTTCCGAGCATACTTGCATTAGTAGCAATGATTGCCACGCAAAGTCCCTATGTCTTTCGAGGATTAGCCCGAATTGATGGGGGGATCCCAACACCAGTAGTCGGCCCTCTCATTGGTTTGTTTGCAGCCGCAATCTTTTCCCTTTTTATCTTTGGCGGAATTAAACTGATCCGGGAATTAAAAAAAGCGCAAGAAGTAAGAAAGAAACAGCTCATGTATCTTGGAATAGGATATTTAATCATGTTTCTTCTGCTTATTCCCACACAGTTTATAACAGTGGCGATTTTCCAGAACACATCTTTTATACAATTTGGCCCCTTATTCACGATTCCCTTCCTTTTTCTTGCCGCATATGCAATCTTTCGATATCGTCTGCTTGATATCAAAGTAATCGCGACTGAAATACTCACAGCTCTTCTTGTTGCGATATTATTTCTTAATATTTTTAGTCCGGAAAATCTTTCACAAACAATTTTCAACTTGTTTCTCTTTATCGGCACAGCAACTCTTGGTTATTTTCTCGTAAAAGCGGTGCGTCAAGAAGTCAGGCAGCGGGAACAGCTTGAAACTCTAACTCAAAAACTTGAAGTGGCCAATGTCGAGCTAAAGAAACTCGACGCGGCTAAATCAGAATTCATCTCGATTGCATCCCATCAGCTGCGGGCGCCGCTCACCGCGATTAAAGGATATGCCTCGATGCTCATTGAAGGAAGCTATGGCAAAATTAGCCAGAAGGCAATAAAAGTTTTAAGCAATGTGTACGACTCCAATGAAAGATTAATAAAACTGGTAAACGATCTATTGAGCTTATCAAGAATTGAATCGGGAAAAATAACCGTGGATTTGGCTCCGGCAAATATAGAGCAAATTATCGAAAGCACAATTGGGGCTATTCAGATAAAAGCGCAGCAAAAAAATCTCCAATTGCTGTTTGAGAAACCTCAAAAACCATTGCCTCAAATTTTGGTTGATGAAGAAAAAATTCGAAATGTACTAATCAATCTTATCGATAACGCAATACGCTACACCGCCACCGGGTCTATTACCCTAAAGGCAAAACAACAAGAAAATGAAAGGGTGCATATTGCTGTAGCAGATACAGGCGATGGCATGACGCAATCAGAAGTTAAAACGCTTTTCCAAAGTTTTTCCCGCGGAACTGCCGGCATGAAATCATGGACCGAAGGCGCGGGCCTTGGCCTCTACATAGCAGATCAATTTGTTCGCTTGCATAATGGAAAAATCTGGGCGGAATCCGCAGGAAAAGGAAAGGGGAGCACTTTCCATATCGAACTGCCATTGAACCAACCCCAAGAAAGTCCTAGGATGAACACATGAGGAAAATCCTCATCATTGAAGACGAACAGATGCTTGCGAATATGTACCGCGATAAATTGGAGCGCGAGGGCCTTGAAGTGCTCACGGCCGCCACGAGCGAAGAGGGTTTTCAAAAAGCAAAAGCGGAAAAGCCCGATGCCATTTTGCTCGACATTATTCTGCAAAATACCAATGGCCTATCCTTTTTATGGAAAAAACAAGACGACCCCGACATTGCCTCAATTCCGGTTATTGCGTTCTCAAATTTTGAAGACCCGAAAGTAAAAAGAGAAGCCCTTACGTTGGGGGCTTGCGCCTATCTCTTGAAAACTTCTCATACTCCCAAAGACATCGTCAGCCAGCTCAAAAGCTGCATGCTCCCCGAGAATAATCCAAACGAGAATAATCCCAATAATTAACGACAGTAATGAAAGGATTTCTCCTGCGCCACAAGCGCACTCTCGCCCCCATCATTGGTTTCGGTTTAGCCGGCGCAATCTGGGGCATTGAAGCATACCGTGGCACCGTCGGCAGCAACGAAACATTCACCAATCCATTCTCTTACATTTTAGGCGCAGTCGCCTTTGGCATCTTAGGGAGTTTATCCCTTGTTTTATTTTCCGGCGATAGAAAACTGATGTTCAAAGTAATGTCCATCGGCACCCTCGGCTGGCTTATGTCTTTCATCATACCGATGATATGGATAGAATGGCTAGTAATATGGGGTACAGTTCTACTTGAATTTTTGCTTCCATCCGAACCAAATGAATTTTTGTCGAAAATTTTCTATTACTGGGACCTCCAACCTTCCCTACGAATAGGAGTTCTATATTTGGAATTTGCTATAGTAGGATTGTTTACCGGAACACTATATGGAATCCTTCTCAAAAAAAATCTAATAAAAATTGGACTAGCCACAGCGACAAGTCTGCTATCCACTGCTTTGATAAGTCCGATCATTGGTAATTATTTGGGAGAATCTCTGAGTTCGCTCCTGTCATCGTATATTTTTACTTTCTTATTTATGGGATGTGTACTTGGCTGGATGATAGCGAGTGCAATTCGGTATGGGGAAACTTAACTTAACGAAGACGATATTTATAAATAAATATGTACTCTCTGTCGCGCTTTTTTTGTTGGGGGTAACCCTGGCATTAGGTCAAACTAATGAAGAAAATATCCCGCCAGCTAGTACCTATGCTCCTAATATTTGGCTACATAAAGAAGAAGGATATTATCCCACAAATCCATTAAACTTCTATTATAACAATGCACTTCAAGAAATTTCCGGTGAAGAAGCTAAACAAAAATACAATGCGCTTTCTATTGAGGAAAAGTTAAAGAATTTTGCTGCCTTCTACTCTATAGATAAAACATCAACTCCTGATATTGTTTATCAATACTGGTACTTCTATGTATTCAATAATGGCTTGAATGAACACTACGGCGATTGGGAGTCTGTTTTTGTCGTCATCGATCGTAAGACACAGAAAATTAAAAGCGTACTCGGCTCCTTTCACCAAGGAGGGAACACGAATACAGGTATATTTGATTCCAAAAAATTAAGTGATGTAAAACATCCTTGGGTGTATATTGCTAAGGGCTCTCATTCCAATTGTCCAGATTATGCGCCAGATGGCAAATGCAATCTCTCTCGTTGGAATCTAGCGGAAGGGAATTTCTTCAACAACATAAATACATATACCCCAAAAATTGCGCATGATAGTCCCTACTACAAACTCACTCCACTTGAAGATCTTCAGCGTGAATTTGAAGAACGCCATGGAGAGAATAAATCTTTAATATCAAAAGAAAAATCACCAACGCTGGGAATGGTGCCGCTGAAAATAGGAAAGAAGCAATTTTACGGTTTGCCATTAGGTGGAGATCCACCGCAGAATGCGTGGGCAAAGGCAGAGTACAAAGATCCGAACAAGGCAAAACCAATTACTAAAGAACTCGTTGTTCTTAAAACGCAACAAGGGGTAGCGAGTGTATGGAATAAAGTAAAACAAGGTGCACAGTATGTCTGGCAACAGACCAAAAAAGTAACCAAAGAAGCAGAAAAGACCTTGCAGAATCCGGACAATCTTAGCGCTGAATTAAGTATTAGAGAGGTCGGACTACCGCAGAAAGCAGTGGCCGAACAAAAAAGGAACGAAAATACTCCACCGACAACCGTTCCACCGGATCCGACTCCAACGCCTCAAAAAATAATTCTCCAACAAAAGCAAATACAAAAGGAGGAGGAAGAAAAAAAGACAGTTCAGGCAGAAGCGTTGTCAAGCCCTACCCCGCAACCCACACAAACTCCGCAGCCGCAAAAACAGATCAAAGAAAAAATCCAAGAACCATCTATTACTTGGTGCAGCCCCAGCCCCGATGCCATCCCACAATATTCCAGCGTTATTTTTAAGGAGATCGCGTGGATGGGCACCACAAATTCGTCATTTGATGAATGGATGCAATTAAAGAATACCCAACTCACGCCAATCAACCTTTCGGGATGGCAATTGCTCAACAAAAATCAGGAGATTTCGATTTTATTCGGTCCAGAATACGGCATTCCTGCTTCTGGAACTTTTCTTTTGGAACGCACTGACGATACAACGCTACCAGACATTCCAGCTAACTATATTTATAAAGGAGGTCTGAAAAACGAAGATGAAGCATTGTATCTTTTTGATAACACCTGCGCCTTACAAGACAAAGTTATTGCAGACCCAAAATGGCCGGGCGGAGATAATGATACAAAGCAGCCGATGAGACGACTGCCCGAGCTCACTTGGGAACAGCCAAAACAACCTATGTATGCGCTCGGAAGTAATACAAATCCTCAACAACAGCAACCCAAGGAAGAAAATCAGGTCCAGATCTACCAAAAAATTTTAATCTCTGAAATTCAAATAGAAAGCAATATTTCTGCAAAGGATGAATTTATAGAATTATTCAATCCTACCAATGAGAACATCGATCTCTCCGGCTGGTCTCTCAAAAAGAAAACATCAAGCGGCAACGAGTCCAATCTCGTAAGTGCTCCGAGTTTTCGCGGAGCTATCGGAGCAAATGGATATTTTCTTATTACGCCTCAAGATAACGAAGACGGCACAAAAAATTACCGAGGAGAACCCACTCCTGATTTTTTCTACTCCGGCAAAACCTATGCAATAGCAGAAAACAATACCATATTGCTCTACAATCCAAATAGCGAACTTGTGGATAAAGTAGGACTGGGAAATGCTACTGATTTCGAAGAAACGCCTGCAGAAAATCCGCCAGCAGGATATTCTGTTGGCAGAAAAATAGAGGGCGCATCTCCAAAAGATACGGATAACAATGCACAGGACTTTGAAATACAGAATCCCACGCCTCGAGCAAGAAATGCTGCACAGATAATGCATGCCACACAACCCGAAAACCAAGAGCAGACACAGTATACCTTAAACGAATCAGAGGCGCAGCAAGAGAACAATACCGCAACAGAAGGAAACGAAGAAATCATAGAAGATCCAGAGACAATAGAGGACGATGTCCAAGAAGAGGAAACGGAAACGACTGAACAATTACCAGAAGAAACTACTATTCCTCCGAAAGTTCTTTTTGGCTCTCTTGCTCCTGTGCAACAAGAAGCCATTTTTACGCTTTCTTGGGAATTATCAAATCCTATTGCGATAGTAACCCCAAGCAACATCGACGGAGTCGTACTTTGGTATCATGACGATCCAAACGAAAATGGAGAAAGTACGCTTCAGTATAGAATCGACGAAGAAAATGAGTGGCAACAATGGCAAGCAAAAGAATCGGGAATGCTGCCCATGGGGCCGGAAAACTTCGCTGTTCAACTGCAAGGGCAAGACAAACATATGTATACATTTTATGCAAAAACAAAAGATAAAGGTGGCAACGAAAGCGAAGAGAACAGTATTTCAACGAGGATAGAGCTACCAACTCATTCTGTAGGCAAGGTTATCATCAATGAGGTTGCGTGGATGGGAACAAAAGCAGATGCAAATGATGAATGGATTGAACTCTATAATGCGAGCGAAGAAACGATCAACATTACCGATTGGAAATTTATTATTGGCGATGATGACTCTAAATCCGAAATCATGCTTTCGGGCACCCTTTTGCCAAAGCGTTACCATTTATTAATACGATCTGATGCGCACAATCTGCGCGAAGTGTATACGCCCTCCACAGTATACAAAGGAGCGATGCGCAACGACGGAGAAATTCTCAAACTCTACGATGCCAAAGAAAATCTTATCGACGCGGTCGATGCCTCGAGCGGTTGGTTTGCCGGCATCAATGAAAAAAATTCAAGGGGGGACTGGGTAAGGGCTTCCATGGAAAGAATTTCTCCAACAGAGCCGAGTTCCGACTCTTCGAATTGGACAACGAACAACCTTATTCTCACAAATGGAAAAGATGCAAAATATTTTTTGATCAACGGCACGCCTGGGGAAAGAAACAGCGCAACTCCTCTCAAAGGCACTGAAACAAGAATCTCTTACCTGCGATTTGATGAGTTTGACCATATTACTCTCACAAAATCAGCAAACCCATATTATGCAACTGCAAGTTTAAAAATCCCTAAGAAAAAGATACTTACAATAGAACCGGGAGTGACTCTACAGATGGTCTACGGGAAAAATGTATCGGAAATTCTTGTGGAAGGAACACTGAATGCACAAGGAACAGAAGAAAACCAGATCATTTTTACAAATTATGGAGATGGCAATTTCCCTAATTGGTGCGGCATGCATTTTACCCCTACAAGTACGAATTCCAAATTAGAATTTGTGGTCATCGAAAAAGCAGCTACAGCAAAACCCTCGTGTTCTTCTCCTAGCTCAAGATCCTATTCTATATGGGCAGAACAAAGTAATGTGGTTATCCGCAACGCAATCCTCAAGGGATCGGGGCAGGAAACGCAACTCTACCTAGCTGATTCTGAATCTGAAATTGACCACGTTGAATTCCAAGGGATCTCGCGCAAAACGATGGGAATTGAAATACAAAACGGCAGTCCAACCGTTACCAATTCTTCTTTTTCTGAACAATGGATCGGAATTTTGGTTCAGCAGAATCCGCCAATAAAACCCAGCGCGCCAGTAGTACGCGATAACACCTTCACTGACAATGCCTATCCTATACGACTTTTTCATGGATCAACTCAACTCGCAAACAACACCGCAACAGATAATGAATACAATGCAATTTTCATCCAGGGGCCACTACAAGATATGAACTTTATCTTGCCAAAAGATGCTATGCCCTACATGATCTATGAGAATTTCCTAGCGTATAAAAATAGAATGCTTACCATTGAACCGGGAGTAGTCATCAAATTTGCCGGACTCACCCCGGAATCACAACTCATTATACGAGGCAGCCTCTTAAGCAAAGGCACCGCAGAAAATCCTGTGATATTCACTGCGCTTGGCGATGATTCTGTGGCTGGCGTAACTTCGCCGTCGCATCCAATGAATAGCTGGCGCAGAATTCATTTTACGCCCGAAAGTTCGGGCTCTGTACTCGAACATACCATTATAAAATACGGCGGCAGTAAAACTGATGAGGGTGCGATTGTCGTGGAACAAAGCGATGTGCAATTCAAAAATGTTACGATACAAAACAGCGTTCATGTCGGAATTCAGTCGATTTCGGGAAAAATTTTTGGCACGATTCAGGAATTATCGGGTAATGAATATGATTTTTATATCACGGGAGCATGCCCGAAGTTCACGAATCTCAAGGACGTAACATTTCATCCCGACTCCGTGATTTGCAGCTTCTCTCTTACGCCGCCTGTCTATCGCGAAGTATCCCCGTTTTAGTAGACAGGCTAAGCCTGTCTAGTCAATTGCTTAACTAAGTTAAGCAATCCAGTTTTAATTTGACAAAATCAACCAAAGAGGACTACAATTCACAAAGAAGATCAGAGATAATATCCTCTGTTACAGGAGGTGTGATATGTGGGGGAGATGCTATATATGTGGCGAACAGAAAAAAATTGTAAAGCGAAATAAACATGGCCTCATATGCTCTCGGTGTAGAAAAATGTATAAACAATGCACCGAATGCGAGCGTCTCACACAATCTATCAACGCTGCCGGCCTTTGCAAGCTATGCGTTGAAAGACAAATAGCAACAAATTTATCCCGCTGAAGGCATCCTTGTCTAAGCGGGATTTTTTATTGCACTTGACTACCCTGGCAATATTGGATAAGAATATGGGCAGGAAGGGAGGAAAACGATGCAAGGAATCTGCAGTATTTGCGAAAAAGAAAAAGAAGTCCATCGCAATTATATTTCCGGCAAGTTGATGTGCAGGATGTGCTTCTCCAAAGATCCGGCGAGACGCACAACATGCTCGATCTGCGGCAAGGTTAAGTGGATCCTCGTGCATACACTGGAAGGCAAACCAGTTTGCAGACACTGCTACTACAGCAAGAACCTTTCTATCTACGAAAAATGCATGATATGCCTACAGAATGGTCCGGTAGAGGTACGACTTGAATCGGGCGAGCCAATCTGCCAGAACTGTTATAAATACGCAAAAATCGGCTTGTGCGAAAATTGCGGAGAAGAAAAGGTACTCAGCAGCGGTAAACTCTGCCAAAATTGCTACCAAAAACAAAGGCATGCCCGAATAAAAACGTCCAATAGTCGGTAGCTCTTTTCGCCTTTCGAAAAAAATACGGCGGGCTGATCACGCATCAGCCCGCCTTTTGATCTTTATATGTTGTTGATGTTTTTGGATGAGAAGGGTATACTGGTTTTGAAGATATGAAGAGAATTTTTACCAACGAAACACCGAGTCACAAGGGCGAAAAAGTAAAAATTGCGGGATGGATTGACGGCCGGCGCGATCATGGCAAAATTACTTTTATTGATCTGCGCGACAAAGAGGGAGTTGCCCAATGCGTATCCACGCCGCAACAGGCAGAAACCTACAAAACAGCTCAAGCCCTGAGATCGGAATGGGTTGTCGAAATTGAGGGTACGGTACAAGAACGCCCGCAAGCGATGAAAAATCCCGCGATCGCCACAGGCGAAATAGAAATCGCGGCAGAAAAAATCGTGATTTTTTCTCAAGCAAAAACCTTGCCGTTTACGATCGATACGAATGGATACGACCTGAACGAAGAAAAACGTCTGCAGTATCGGTATCTCGATCTGCGAAGAAAACGACTGAAAGAAAACCTGACAAAGCGCCATACAGTTTTTGGATTTGTCCGAGAATTTCTTAGCAATGAGGGATTTATCGAAATTGAAACACCTCTGCTGACGAAATCAACCCCGGAAGGGGCGCGCGACTTTGTGGTACCATCGCGGCTCTACGCAGGAAAATTCTATGCCTTGCCGCAAAGCCCCCAGCAATACAAACAATTGCTTCAGGTTGCAGGATTTGAACGGTATTTCCAATTCGCCCGTTGTCTTCGCGACGAAGACCCGAGAGCAGACCGCCAGCCGGAATTTACTCAACTTGATCTTGAAATGAGCTTTGTGGAACGGGAAGATGTGATGGAATTGAACGAACAACTCTTGATTGCGCTAGTAAAAAAGCTCTACCCGAAAAAAGAAATACAGGAAATTCCATTTCCGCAATTATTGTATAAAGATGTAATACAAAAATATGGAACCGATCGCCCGGATTTGCGCAAAGACAAAAACAACCCAGATTTGCTCGCGTTTTGCTGGGTGATTGATTTTCCATTCTTCGAAAAAGACAAGGAAACCAACGGCTGGACCTTCACTCACAATCCATTTTCTGCGCCAAAGCCCGAATATATGAATGATCTTATGGCAAAGCGTAATATTGCAGAGATTCTTACGTCTCAATATGATGTGGTACTGAACGGAATGGAAATCGGCGGCGGAAGCATTCGCAATCATCAACCAGAAGCGTTGGAGCAGGTCTTTGAGATCATGGGATACGAAAAAGAACGAATCCAAGCAAACTTCGGACACATGCTCGAGGCGTTTTCGTATGGCGCGCCTCCGCACGGAGGAATCGCGTGGGGATTCGACCGGCTTATGTCTCTGCTTCAAAGTGAGCAGAGTATCCGCGAAGTAATTGCATTTCCAAAAACAGGCGACAGCAGAGATCTGCTCATGCAATCGCCCAGTGAAATATCAGAACAACAGCTCAAGGAGCTTCACCTAAAAATAGAAACAAAATCTCAAAAGAAGTCATAAATACTGCATATGCATCAAAAGGATTACCTTATCGCAGTTGTGTTTCTATTGACAGTGGGCGGAGGAATCTTGTTCCTTTCCGAAATTTCTACCAACAAAAAGAACATACAAAACAATCTTGCAGCACAGGTTTTTGAAACCCCGACGCCATCACCCGCCGCATCCATTACTCCAACCCCAAATTCAGCCCCGGAATTTTCTGCTCATGCCGTATACTCTATATTTTTCGACCGCACAACAGAAGAATCAAAGATATTGCTGGATATAAACGGAGAAAAACCCCTGCCTATTGCAAGTATTTCAAAACTGATGACTGCGCTCGTTGTACTAAAGCATTACAACCTTGATGCTCCTGTTGTGATTTCAGAAAAAGCAATCCAAGAGCCAGAGGACAGCGGCAATTTCAAAACAGGCGAAGTATTTACCGTCCAAGGACTTCTTTATTCTTTGCTCGTTGAATCAAGCAACGACGCAGCAGCAGCGCTCGCAGAAGTCGTCGGGCGGGACCACTTCGTCCAACTCATGAATGAAAACGCAAAAGAATTGGGTCTTTCCTCCATGCAATTTAGCAATCCGACCGGCCTCGATCCAAAAACATCAGCGGAAAAACTGAATACGTCCTCATCTTCAGATCTCGCCCTGCTGACCAGATATCTCCTTGTCAATTTCCCATCTATTTTCGACATGCTCTCCATTGAAAAATTTACTCTCTTGACCGCGGAAAGCAAACCACATCATATTATGTCTAATACGAATAAGCTGCTGGGGCATGACGGCTGGCCTACAAAAATTCTTGGCGGAAAAACAGGCATGACTCCCACAGCTCAAGGCACACTTCTTCTTGTGTTGGAATCGCCGGATCGCAAAGGATATATTGTTAATATAATGCTGAATACTCCACATCGCTTTCAGGAAATGGAAGAACTTACCGACTGGATCCTCGCAACATACAAATGAAAAAAGAACATGTTTCTAAAATTCTCATTGGAGCACTCGGAATAATAATGGGCATTTTCTTTGTTCTTAGTATTGTTGGCATTGTCAACCTTCTGCGCGAAAAACAAAACGAGAAACAAGAAGAAAATAATACCCAAGCGATAGAGCGGCAAGAAAATGTTCCTACTGCAAAACAGGCAGATCTCCAGCAGCTCACGTGGAAACAAGTTGATCCCGCCTTTATCCCATGGCCCAAAAGGGATTCTCATGGACTGGTAGTATTCCGCGATACACTTTGGCTGATGGGAGGATTGGGAGGAGAACCCCAGCAAAAAGAATACTGGAACATGCCCCATTACAGCGATATCTGGTCCTCCTCCAATGGCACAAACTGGGAACTCGTCACCAACAACGCACCGTGGCAGCAACGCCGCTCGCTTCCGCTTGTTGTTTTTCAGGACAAGCTCTGGCTGATGGGCGGTTGGAATAACACGGTATGGAAATACCAAAACGATATTTGGAATACTTCGGATGGCGAGAATTGGAAAAGAGTTTCAAAACAAACAGCATGGGAAGGAAGAGAAGGACACACCATTACGCAATTCCAAGGAAAATTGTGGCTGATGGGAGGAGTGCGTTTTGACACGCGAAAAACTTACAACGATATCTGGATTTCGGAAAATGGCAAAGATTGGAGCATTGTCACCGAATCGGCTCCATGGTCGCCGCGCTATGACCATGCGGTTGCAACATTTCAAAACAAACTGTGGCTCATTGGAGGCGTGCCGCTCGGCGGAGCAGATGCAACCAATGACATTTGGGTTTCAGAAGATGGTCTGAATTGGCAACTGGTCACCGATAACGCGCCATTTTCCGTGCGCCACGGCCTTGCTCTCGAGGTATATGAAAACACCCTCTGGATCATCAGCGGATGGGATACAAAACAGGGGAAAGGAATAAGAGACGTCTGGTACTCGAAAAACGGCCTAGAGTGGCAAAAAACGAGTCAAAACGCGCCTTGGAGAGGCAGAGAAGACCATGCTACGGCCGTGTTTCAGGGCAAACTATGGCTCACTGGCGGCATGACCGAGGACTGGTCATGGAACAACGAAATATGGTACTCGAGCTTCGAGCCATAATCGATC
The DNA here is from genome assembly GCA_016186115.1 of Candidatus Wildermuthbacteria bacterium. Taxonomy (GTDB): domain Bacteria; phylum Patescibacteriota; class Minisyncoccia; order Minisyncoccales; family UBA10102; genus JACPMK01. The sequence goes on along the minus strand of JACPMK010000002.1, from coordinate 57,000 downwards.
GCCATATCCCCTCAGGGAACACGCATAATTTCCTGCTGGAAATTTGCTCTTTTCCCTGCCTGCCGGCAGGCAGGTCGTGCCGTCGCACTGCGAAGGGTTCCCTTTAGGGACATGGCTCGCTCTTTTTTCATTAAACATTAAAAATTAGGAATTAGGAATTAAACATAGTATACTGAACAATTATTTGCATGAATGGAAATGCTCCGATTGATCTAAACAAACATGTCTCCCTAATTTATGCCGAGGGAGTTTTCGGCAGCCAAGCAAGGGCAAAATTTCCCATGCGCGCCAAAACCGCAGACGGGATTTTGCGTTACGCAAGCTATCCGATAGGGGGGATTGTGGATTCAAAGGCGACGGAAAGGAGCGCAAAAGAAGTTTTAAGAGCATATCTCGAAAATTGCAAAAATGCAGACCTACCCATTTTCTCTTCGTTCAAAGAGGCCCAAACAAAGACCCGAGCGACCATATTAATCTTGGGCGCGGCCCCCGAAGGCGGAGAATTGCCAAAAGAATGGGAAGACGACATTGTCTGGGCTTTAGAGCAGGGGATGCATATTGTTTCAGGACTGCATTATTCGCTGAAAGAAAACGAAAAATTCCGGCATGCGGCAGAAAAATCAAAAGCTGTGATTTGGGACGTGCGGAGCGATGTTAATCTCCAAGAAATTCCCATTTGCTCTGCCAAAGCATATCACATCAAAAAACCAATCGTGCTCACTGTGGGGACTGATGCGGCCTTGGGCAAAATGACTGTTTCTTATGAACTGTACAAGGCGGCGTTGCAAAAGGGAATCAAATCATGCATGATTCCAACTGGCCAAACTTGCATTATGATCGAAGGATGGGGGTATTCCATTGATGCTTTGCCTGCTGATTTTATGGCGGGCGCAGTTGAAAAAATGATTTTGGAAAAAGACGCCAAAGAGTATGAAACATTTTTTGTGGAAGGGCAGGGGAGTTTGTATCATCCTGCATTTTCCAACACTACCATTTCGCTTTTGCATGGGGCAGTTCCAACCCATTTGGTTCTGGTGCATCGGCCACAACGAAAACATTCCATCGGATCTTCATTAGTAAAACTTCCAAGTATTCCCGAGGCAATCGCGCACTACGAAGCAGCGATTCTTCCGCGATACCGCAACGCAAGAGTTGTTGCGGTTGCTCTTAATACCGCCGGCATGACCGATGAAGAAATCACAAACGAAACCCGGCGCATCGAGAAAGAAACCGGCCTCCCGGTTGGCGACGCCATCCGCGACCCCGACTTTGTCCGCCGCGCCCTCGAGCGCATCCTATAAACAAGTCGCAAAACCTCAAAAGCGCCCGAGCGAGAAATCGCTACGGGCGCTATTTTTATTGAGGAAGGGTTTTTTGTTGAAGCGCGAGGCGCTTGCTTAGCATGAAAATAAATATTCCTAACGCCAACACAAATGCGCCGCTGCCAACAAACAATCCGACAAATCCTATTACTCCGATAAGGAGCGCCGCAACCAATGAGCCCAACGCGGTCCCCAACGGAGAAAAAAGAGTATCCACCACTGCCGTTTCGTGAGGATAACGGAAAAATGTGCGCGAAAGTAACCCTGACCTTCCCGAGTTTGCCATGATTGAACCAATGTCGTGAATCAGCATAAGAAAGAGCACGCCAACAAAATGGAGCAGGGGAGCAAAGAACCCGAACACCACAGAACTCACGCCATAGACAAACACTCCATTGCGCACATTGGCAAAACTGTGATGTTTTCCGAGATATCGAATGAGCAGAAGTGAAAAAGGAATAAAAAGAATCGAAGAAAGAGAACCATACAGCAGAATGGAATTCTGGGTCCATCCGAGATCTTTCAAAAATACCACAAAGAAAGAACGATATATTCCCGCAGAAAAAAGAATGCTCAAGGAAATGATAATAATGGGTAGAATCGTCCGGTTGAGCAGACCTTTTCCAATGGCAACATATCGCGTGCCAAGTTCTGGCAAGGAAACGCCCTCTTTGAGCTTTGTGCCGGCAGAACGAAGCGCAAAAAAAGTAAACACGGCGTTTGCGATATGGATGAATAAACTTACAATAAACACACCCACAAATCCAAATTGCCAAATGATAAGAGAACCCAGCACCGGAGCTACAGCTTCCCCATAAACGGGAGCAGAATAAAACCAGCCAAATGATCGATCGGGCTGGGGCAGCCGGGCGCCAATCAGAAGAGCCCGAAAAGATACAAAGAACAAAGCAGCGGCAAGTCCAAGCAACACTTGCGCCGCGAAAAATATCGGCGAAGGCCCGCTCACAATCATGGCAAAGGCATACAGGGCGTATCCTGCAATGCCGAAAATAATGAAAAACGAAGGATTGATTTTACGATTGAAAAATCCAACTAATGGCGAAAACAGCACCATGGGCAAGTACAACAACAAGTACACATACCCCACCTGCGGAATGGACAATCCCTGCTGAAGCAAAAACAGGGGAAAGAAAAAAGAAAAGGTTTTATACCCCAGCATCAGCAAAAAATGGGAAATTGTTGCTGTTTTGGTAATGCTTTTTGCTTCAGGAAAACGCATGATATCCATTATTCCACTCTTGGCGCTTTTGTGCTAGGGTTAAGAATATGCACGTGCATTTTATAGGAGTTGCGGGGGTGACAATGGCTCCCTTGGCAGTGCTGTACAAAAAAATGGGCTGGAAGGTTACGGGATCCGATAGGGCGTTTTTCCCGCCTATGAGCACATATTTGGAGCAAAACGGGATTACCGTTATGCCGGGCTATAAAGAGGAGCACCTCAACCCCAAGCCAGACTTATGCGTGGTTATGGCTTTTATAACCAAGAAAAATCCCGAACTGAAGTTCGCCATCCAGCACAAAATTCCGTACAAAGCATACGCCGAAGTTCTGCCGCAATTGATAGAAGGGAAAAATGCGATCGTAGTGGCAGGGTCCAAAGGAAAAACCTCCACCACGGCATTGGTGACGTGGATTTTGGAAGTTGCGGGGCATAACCCAAATTTTATGATCGGGGGAATTGCCAAAAATTTTCCCGACGGCATTCGCAAAACCGATTCCTCGTGGAGCGTGATGGAAGGAGATGAATATCCGGTCGCAAACTGGAAAAAAACCGCAAAGTTTCTTGAATATCATCCGCGGTTTTTGATTCTCACCGGTATCACATGGGACCACATGGATATCTACCCAACGAAAAAATCTTACAGAGAAATTTTTAGAAAATTAGTTGCAAAAATGCCGAAAGAAGGAGCTATCATAGCAAACGCAGAAGGGGAGTATCTGAAAGAACTTCTCAAAAACACCACCAAGAAAGTGCTATGGTACAACGAAGATCGGGAATTACACTTTACACCGCCGTTCAAAGGCAAGGCCTGGCGTGAAAACAGCCAAGCAGCAGCAGTATTGGCAAAAGCAATCGGCATATCAAATCCAATTATTCGAAAAGCACTTGATACCTTTCAAGGGGTAAAACGAAGACAAGAAGTAAGATATGATGAAAAGGGGATTGTTATTATCGATGATAATGCTCATTCGCCAGAAAAAGTTGAGGGGGTATTAGAAACACTTCAAGAACAGTATCCTCAAAGAAAAATACTGGCGGTGTACGAACCCGGCAGCAGAAACACCAAGGCGCTCAATCAAAAATCCTATGCAACCTGCTTTGCCAAGACAGATTATATTTTGCTGCCGCGCGTGAGTGCGGCACGTGAAACAATTGCTCATTTTAATGAACGGCTCTGGAAGAAATTTTCTGGAAATTATCAACACATGGAATATATCCCCAGCGATGTGGAATTAATCAGGCGTATAACAAAAATTGCCGCGCACTGGCGACAATCCAAGCAAAAAGGCGTGATTGCTTTTATGAGTCAGAAAGGATTCCGCGGAATGATTGAGGAAACTATTTCTCTTCTTCGATCGGGTGCAACTCCAACGAACCATCCGGCTTTACTCCCGTAATCTCGTAGGTTGTTCCGCAGAATTTGCATTCAAACCACCGTCCAACCTTGGCATCGTCTTCAGACAGTTTATTGATATTTTTGCATTCAAGACACTGAACATCAATTTGTTTCTTTTCCTCTGCCATATATGTTTTGGGAATATAACAATTATTTTTCGACCCCTATTCCAGAGAAATTCCAACTCTCCGGAATCATACGCCCAACTCCACTCTATCAACTAAACTATACCGCGTCAAAGGGGGAACGAGAAAACATCTGGATTAAAGATGAGAGCGCCAACCCCACTGCAACGCACAAAGATCGCTCTTTTCAGTATTGGGTTTCGTATTGGCATATGCAAGACACTCCCGAACTTGTGATATCTTCATCGGGAAGCGCCGCAAAATCTGCTGCGTATTATTGCAAACTGGCAAGCATAAAACTCCATATATTTGTCCGTAAAGATTTCCCAGAAGATCGACTTCGATATCTCAAACAATTTCCCATCAGCATTCTGCACCAAAGCAACACCCCAAAAAAAGAAGCGTTCCAATGGAGCAAAAATCATCATATTCCATACCTTCGCGCATCAGTTGACTCCTTGGCAATCGAAGGATACAAAACCCTTGCTTTCGAGCTTGCAAAAGAGTATGGCGAGGTCGAAGAAATCTTTGTCCCAACATCTTCCGGCGCGACCATTGCTGGCCTCTATGCTGGCTATAAAATTTTGGAACAGCAGAACATCCAAATTCCGCGCATTTATTGCGTGCAAACCACTATGGTTCATCCCATTGCCGAGATTTTTGACAAAGAATTTACACCCGAAAAAGAGCACCCAGCAAGAGCGGTTATCGATCGCATTGCGCACCGAAAGAATGAAATTCTCCATATTCTCAATAATACGAAGGGCGGGGGATACATAATTTCAAAGCAAGAACTCTCTACCACGGAACAAGCGATAGAAAATCCTTCCAGAAAGTTCGGCCCGGAAAGCTTACTTACCTTCGCCGCAGTTCAGAAACATCGCACAATTCATCCGCAACATCGAAACGCAAAAACAATTTGCATCGCAACAAATTAATATATAATGCAAAAAGAAAATTCGTATACAATTTTCTATGTGGCGCTTGATCCTGAACGGGCTACGGGCACAGAAAGCGTGATACCAAACTATCACGTTATTTGCCCCTACAAAAGCAAACTTACAGAAGAACTTCATTCTCAAGGAACTCCTCTTTTTATTCTCGAAGAACATTTAGAAAAAAAGGAACTCGATAGGATCTTAGAAAGGGGGAGTTACGGAATGCTTCAATTTCCTGCTGTACAAAAATATATTCAGCAAGAGGAAAAGAAAAATCCGGTAGCGATTATTGTTTTAAAAACATCGCAATTAATAGAAGACCTATGCGAAAAGAAGGGTTGGAATTTATGGACTCCAAAAGCAGAAATCGCCACAATTTTTGAAAATAAATTGAGCCAATACGAAAAATTGCACACGGCTGTTCCATTTGTTCCTACAAAAATTTTTTCATTAAAACAATTTCCTTCGAAAATACGAGCGAAACAATATCCGGTTATAGCACAGTTTAATATTGGACACAGCGGAGGCGGAACACTTCTCATCCATTCTCTCCAAGATATAAAACCGCTCATTGAGAAATTTCCAGAACGGCAAGTACGGGTTTCGCCATTTCTGCATGGAGAAAGCTATACTCTGAATGGATTGGTCGCAAAAAATGGCTCTGTTTATCACGGCTCAATAAGCATGCAGCTTACGGGCTTGAAAGAAGCAACCAATAATCCTCTTGCTACGGTAGGGAATGATTTCCAAAAACCGGCAGAAAATCTCACTTCAAGCCAACAAGAACAAATTCAGCTTATTTTGGAGAAAGTAGGACAAAAAATGCATCAAGAGGGGTATATCGGATTGTTTGGCATTGATGTATTAGTAGGGCAAAAAACAAAAAAAGTATACTTTATTGAGGTGAATACCCATCAGCCGGCAAGTATTTCCTTTGAAGCAAAACTTCACTGGAAAATAGGGAAGTTGCCTCTTTTTTTCATCTGGATTCATGATATGATGAGGAACAATGGATTTATTCCGGATGAGGAACTCCATCCTCCTTTGCTGCTGCCGTTTCCAGCATATCAAATTCTCTACCGTAATAAATCAGAAAAAGAAATACTTGCAAACACAATTTTATTTCCCAATGTTCCCAATGTCTTGCCCAGCCGCATGAAAAAAGTAGGGGAGAATGAAGAACTTTTTCGTATTCAATACTATGATTACAACAGATAAAAATATATCCGATATACCCGTTGCGGCTCAAAAAGTAATCGAGCAATACGAGTATCTTCCTATTAAAGCAGAAAAACGAATTCGTTGCCCATATTACCGTAATCCAAGAAGCGGAAGAGAACGATGGGGTCTTAATGCCTTTTCTGGAAAGGGATCTCCAAAAGAAATTGCCGATGAGATCCATATGATAGAAAAGCTCGAGGGGAGAAATTTTTCCCTTATGCAAGAAGAAGAAATACGAGATATTATGAGGAAGCGTAAGCTTGGCATTGATTGCTCGGGCTTTATTGCCCATGTTTTCGATGCATGGCTTAAACAGATAAATGGAAAACGGATATATCAGGTTTTACGATTTCCTCATAGGGGCGCGGCAGGGAGAATTGCTGCTTTTTTCCGCCCATTTACTCATATTGATATTGAAACTCTTACCAATGAACCAAATGCAAAAAAGTTCCGAGATGTGAGAGAAATCCGACCAGGTGACTTAATCCGTTTTCAGTACATAGCAGATAGAGCTGATACAAACGCAGAAATTGATCATGCGCTTCTAACTACTCGGGTAGAATATAATGAAAACAAGGATCCGATACGCATTTTTTACGCTCAATCCGTGAGAGAAAATAATGGATTCGGCATAAAAAATGGAATAATTGCTATCCGCGAGATGCAAAATCCATTAGAACAGCAAGAATGGCAGGAATTTCCAGATACCGGGCACACTACCCTGCGCCTAGGAAAGCCGGAGCTTTATCACCCCTTATTTCTTTCTCACCCTTAGCATATGCAGTTATCCTTTAGCGACTCCGTATTTATATTTTTTTCCTCTGCCCTTCTTCTTACCATTTTGGGTTCTCCTTTTCTTATTCGGTTACTGAAAAAATTTGGAGTCGTAAGAAAAGACGAACGCGATTTTTCATTTCTTATTGAGGGACGCCTGATGAAAAAGGGGACACCCATTATGGGCGGAATGATTCTGGTAGTGGTGATCACTGCTCTAACCATGCTTTTCAATTGGCATCGCGCTACAACCTATGTTCCAATCGGAGTATTTCTTCTTTCCGCATTATTAGGAGGAGCTGACGATTTATTGAACATTTTTGCGAGAAGTTCAAGGCCGGTGCGCACCTTGGGGCGTATCGGATTGTTAATCCGCAAGCATAAAGAATTAAAAATGCGTGTGTGGTATGTCATAACCTTCCCATGGCAGTGCTACAAACGATTCTTTTATCTGCTCGGATCTCATCCCGGGCATGGTATTCAAGCACATGAAAAAATTCTGGTGCAGTTTTTAATCGGAATTATTATTGCCTGGTGGCTTTCCTTTAAGCTTGGATGGACAAGCTTGTGGCTTCCATGGATTGGACTTATTGATGTTGGGCTCTTTATTATTCCTATCATCATTTTTCTCGTAATGTTTATGGCAAATGCGGTGAATATCACCGATGGCATTGATGGGCTATCTGCCGGAACCCTTCTTTTCGCTTTCGGATCCTATCTCTTTATCGCAATTCAACAAGGGAGCAGGGACCTCGCCTTTCTCATTGCAACCATTATGGGAGCATTACTTGGATATTTGTTATTCAATATCAAACCTGCAAAATATCAGATGGGAGACGTGGCATCGCTGGGATTGGGGATTATACTTACGGCAATTGCATTTGCGCTTGATCGAGTAGTGCTTTTGCCGCTTATCGGAGGAATATTTTTCATCGAAATTGCTTCGGTAATGGTGCAAACGACATGGCGCGTACTCTTTGGAAGACGGCTTTTTGCCATGGCTCCTCTGCATCACCATTTTGAAATGAAAGGATGGGATGAAGCCCGCATTGTGATGTATGCCTGGACTCTTGCTGGCATTTTTTCTGCCATAGCAATCTGGCTAAGCTCTCACTAACCCGTATCCCATGTGGAAAACAAAATGTTGACTGCTCTGTTTGACTCCAATATAATAGAAATACGCTGTTGCGGCTCTCAATTTTTGAGCCCCTGGTCTCGGGTAGAGACACTCCTATCGAGAGTTCAACAGATACAGCACCTTCTCACATATAAAAAAGGCCACTCTCACTTGAGTGGTCCTTTTCTTTTGGAGAAACACTCTGCAGTATGATACACTACAATAATCATGAGAAAACCGGATTTCATTCTTTTGAGTATTTGTGCAGCGCTTCTGTTTTTGGGAATTCTTATTCTCGCAAGCGTCTCGGCATCGTTTTCCATTTCGCGCACCGGAAGCACTTTTTACTATCTTAATCATCAACTTCTTTTTGGAGTTTTGCCCGGCGTTTTGCTCGGCACCATTGCCTTCTTTTTCCCCCTGTCTTTCCTTAAACGATGGAGTTTTGCTCTACTTTGCATTGGTATTATTCTTTTGGGCATGGTATTCATTCCGGGGGTCGGGTCAAACTTGGGAGGAGCGCATCGCTGGATCTTTGTGGGGCCCATTTCAATTCAACCCTCGGAATTGATTAAGTTTATTGCCATTCTTTACGTTGCTGCTTTTCTTACATCAAGATCCACTGGCGCAAAAAATGGTATAAAAACCCAAAGAGCATTGAAAGAACTCCTCCTGCCCTTTTTGGGAATTCTCGGAGTGATGGGAATCCTCCTTATTCTCCAGCCCGATCTAAGCACGCTCGGAATTATTATTATGATAGGGCTCGCGATGTACTTCCTTGCCTCCACTCCTTTATGGCACACGCTTTCGATGATCGCCACGGGCACAGCCGCCCTGTTCTTTCTTGTTCAGATTGCGCCCTATCGATTAAGCAGATTTCTTGTATTTCTTAATCCAAGTTTAGACCCGCTAGGAAAGGGGTACCAGATCAAACAAGCTCTTATCGGCATTGGCTCGGGGGGATTGACAGGAGTTGGACTGGGATTAAGTTTTCAAAAATTTGGCACTCTGCCCGAACCAATCTCTGATTCTATTTTTGCGATCTTTGCCGAAGAGACAGGATTCGCTGGGGCATTCCTCCTAATCGCGCTTTTTCTTGCGTTTTGCTGGAGAGGGTTTGTGGTGGCAAGAAGGGCTCCCGACCAGTTTTCGGGCCTTGTCGCCACAGGGATCGTATGGTGGATCACGCTACAGGCATTCATCAATATCGGGGCCATGATCCGTCTTCTGCCCATGACCGGGATTCCGCTTCCATTTATAAGCTATGGGGGGTCAGCGCTCGTGACCGAGTTGATTGCTCTTGGAATTTTGCTTAATATATCCAAACAAAAAACAGTATGAAAATTGTATTCACGGGCGGCGGTACCGGAGGCCATATTCTTCCTTTAATCGCGGTCGCAAGAGAACTACGAAGATCATCGCCTCTAAACACTTTGCAAATGTTCTACCTGGGTCCCGATGATCAGTTTTCCCGCATGCTTTTTCTTCAGGAAGGAGTAAGCGTCTCTTCAATCCTTTCGGGCAAACTCCGCAGGTATTGGAATCCGCAAAGCGTCTTACAGAATATTTTTGATGTAACACTCAAAATACCTGCCGGGATTCTCGTTGCATTCTGGAAACTCTTTTTCATTGCACCCGATGTCATCCTAAGCAAAGGAGGGTACGGAGCGTTGCCGGTGACAATTGCGGGGTGGATCCTACGGATCCCTATCTTTCTCCATGAATCAGACGTTGCGCCGGGTCTTGCCAACCAAATCGCAGGAAGATTCGCAGTAGAAATTTTTGCTTCCTTTCCCTATACCGAGCAAATTTCCAAAAAGAAAATCATACTGGTAGGCAACCCTATTCGAAAAGAAATTCTTACTGGCTCTCCCAAAGAAGCAGCCAGCATATTCCATTTACAGGGCGGGAGGCCTATTCTTCTTATAGTGGGGGGCTCGCAAGGGGCGCAAAGAATCAATGATATTCTCTTGCAGATCATAGGAGAAATGACAAAATCGGTTGAGACTATCCATCAAACAGGAGAAAAAAATTTCCAGCAGGTGAAAACAGAGGCAATGGTTATGCTCTCCAAAGAGCAACAAGAATACTATCACCCCGTTCCATTCTTAAAAGAGACGGAGCTGCGCCATGCCTATGCTGCTGCTGATTTTATCATAAGTAGAGCCGGTTCGGGATCCATTTTTGAAATCGCGGCACTCGGGAAACCGAGTTTGCTCATTCCTCTGCCGGAAGCCGCCCAAGCCCATCAGCTGAAAAACGCGTACTCTTATGGCAAAACAGGAGCTGCAATCGTTCTAGAAGAAAGCAATCTTACGCCTCATTTTTTCTGGGAAAAAATCCGAACTGTGCTTTCCTCTCCAAAAATTTCGAGCGCAATGTCGCAAGCAGCGCAAGAATTTGCCCGTCCCAACGCCGCTCGCATTATCGCAACTTATATTCTTGAATACTTAAAGAAATAGTGTTTGAATGTGATCAAAGAGTCGGGCATATCTATGCAAAACACGCAGAAACAAATTCGCACGCGCTACGCGCCTTCTCCCACCGGCCCCTTGCACATGGGAGGCGTACGCACTGCGCTATTCAATTATCTTTTCTCAAAAAAAGAGAAGGGGATTTTTATCTTGCGCATCGAAGATACCGATAAAGCGCGATCAAAACCAGAATGGGAAAAAGATATCACGGAAAATCTCTCATGGCTTGGCCTTCAATGGGATGAATTTTACCGCCAGAGTGAACGTACAGCAATATACAAAAAATATCTGGAGCAATTGCTGGAGCAGGGGAAAGCATACTATTGCTTTTGCAAACCGGAAGAACTCGAGGCAATCCGACAAGATCAATTGAGCAGGGGAGTGATACCGCATTATACGGGCAAATGCCGAGGTCTTGGCAAAGAAGAATGCGAAAGCCGTTTGAAAAAGGGGGAAGCAAAAGTTATTCGATTTATTGGAGAGAAAAAAACAATAACTTTTGATGATCTCATTCGCGGAAAAATTTCTTTCGATACCGAATTGCTCGGGGATATTGTCATTGCAAAGGATTTAGAGACGCCGCTCTATAATTTTTCTGTCGTGGTAGACGACTACGAAATGAACATCACTCACGTGATCAGGGGAGAGGATCATATTCCCAATACCCCAAAACAAATTCTGCTTCAGGAAGCCCTTGGACTTCCCCGGCCTCTGTACGCCCACTTGCCGTTGCTGCTCGGAGAAGATCGTACAAAATTGAGCAAACGCCATGGCGATCAATCGGTCGCGCGCTATCGTACACAAGGGTATCTCCCTGAAGCTGTGATTAATTTTCTTGCCCTCCTTGGCTGGAATCCCGGAACAGAAGAAGAAATTTTCTCCATTGAGGAATTAATAAAGGAATTCTCTTTGGAACGCGTTCAAAAAGCAGGAGCGGTTTTCAATGAAAAGCGGCTCAATTGGCTCAATGCCTCCTATATTCGCAAAAAGTCGCCTTCCGAATTGACGCAACTTGTTATGCCATATCTTCCCCAAACCGGACTTGAAATAAAAAAACTTGAACAAATTATCGCGCTGTATCAAGAGCGTATGCAAAATCTTTCTGAAATTGCAGCCCTCGCTGATTATTTCTTTGTTGAGCAATTGGATTACCCCAAAGAACTTTTGACGTGGAAAAACTCTACTCCACGAAAGACAAAAGAAGCGCTCGAAAAATTAGAAACAATTCTTTCTGCAGTTTCAGAAAAAGATTGGGAACGAGATACTCTTGCCAACATTTTGCTTGGCGAAGCAGAAAAAGAAAAAGACAGGGGATATCTTCTCTGGCCCTTAAGGACGGCTCTAACTGGAAAACAGGCCTCGGCAGGCCCATTTGAAGTTGCTACGGTATTGGGCAAAGAAAAAACACTTGAGCGCATCAAGGAAGCACAACAAAAACTTACAGCAATATAAAAATATGCTCTCTTTCTCCTATAGAAATTTGCTCATAATGCTCTGCATAGCTGCGGGATTGGCTTTGTTTTTCAATGTCTTGGCAGCACAACCCTCACCGCAACCTCAAGATGCATCTGGTCAACTGCAAAAAATGAACGAAAGCGTAGTGCGCATCTGGCAGCAAAAGATTGCTCCTTTCATGTTTGGCGTGGCCAGCTGGATCCAAAAGCAGATGGATATCTACGTTTTTTCATGGGGCAAAAAGATTTGGCAGGGGATAAAGACCTTTGTGCTCAACCTTTTTGAATCAAAGCGTCCTGCTCTTGAAGAAGAGCTGCAAAAAGAAAAACAAGAGGTGCAACACGATCTCCAAACGCAAACGTTCAAACAAAGTAAAAATATTTTTGAGAAATTTATTTCCCTTTTCAATACGAAAGAACCGCAGCAAAAGTAACGCTGTCTCTCGAAGAGCCGATGAACCCTATTGACGACCCCCTAGGGGAGGGTTTATATTGAATATAGTATACTTCGCATAATGTACCTTTACCGAAGTATAGAGTATAATAAAAGAACCCTATGGAAACCAGCGAAAAACCAATCCCAGGCCATATTCATAACTTTCTGGAATATGTAGATATTGAAAAAGGCTTGAGCAACAAAAGCCAGCAAACCTATGCAAGATTTTTGAAAAAATTTTCTGACTGGCTCCAAAAAAATAATTTATCGGAACTAAAACCTCACGAGCTCACTGATAAACATATTTGGGACTTTAGAGTGTTCCTCTCTCGTACCCTCAACCAAACGACCAAAGAACCCCTCAAACATTCCACCCAAAACTATTATCTCATCGCCCTACGGAACCTTTTGGTCTATTTTGCAGAACGCAATATCCTTTCCCTGCCTGCTGATAAAATAAAACTTATCCGGGAAAAGGGAGGCCGCACCGTCAAATTCCTCACGTTAGAACAACTCAATCAATTGCTCGCTGCGCCTGATTCCTCTTCTCCTGCTGGCCTTCGCGATCGTGCAATATTGGAAAGCTTTTTTTCTACCGGTCTCCGCGTTGCAGAACTTGCGGGTCTCGACCGTGAACAGCTCAAAATTCTGCCCGATACAAAGGATCTTGAAATAGTAGTTGTTGGCAAAGGGAGCCGTCCAAGGCCAGTGTATTTCTCGGAACGCGCCGTGGAAGCCCTGCGCAAGTATCTCGCAAAAAGAAAAGACGAAGAAAAAGCGCTCTTTATCAATTATAAAGGGCCCGCAAAAGGGCCCAGGCGGCTTTCGACTCGCTCCATTGAACAACTCGTAAAAAAATACGTGGCAAAGGCAGGAATCCCCTCATTTACCACTCCCCATACGCTCCGCCATTCTTTTGCGACGGACCTTCTTGCCCAAGGAGTGGATTTGCGACTGATCCAGGAGTTTCTTGGACATAAAAATCTTGCCACCACCCAAATTTACGCCCACGTCACTTCAAAACAACTCCGCGATATTCATCGCAAATTCCACAGCGGCGGAAAACTGACCAGCTGATTGCTTTTTCCATAGATCACTTCATTATACCTCTCCCCTACTCACTGCGCATCTAACTCTCTTCTGTCAACCCCGCTGCCTATTGAATAATGCTCGACTAACTTTTACTACCCCATAGGCATCCTTAAAGAAAATCTGCAAAGTCAGTATGAAAGTATGAAGGAAGTTAAACTTCCCTCACTCATAGAGTGAATGAAACGGGCCTAGCTGGTACATAATTGTCAGCTAGGCCCTTGGATATTGCATCGCATCCTTGCATGCTTGCTCGCGTGCTGCGTAATCATAAGCGTGCACTTCGCGAAAGGAAAGAGCTCGTTGGATCGATCGAACTCCCGCATCTTCTAAAATTTGCCGCAATTTGTTTTCGGGAGTTGAACCGATCCGGACAATATGTCCTTCTACTGCCCGAAAAGGAAATCCACTCTCCCGTAGATAAACCACTGATGCTGATACGGGTAGTTTATCTGCCAGGGCGTGAGATGGTCTTACCAAAAAACATACCTCATCCTCGTGGAAATCAAATTCCAAATCCGGGAAATTGTAATGACCAGATCCGTTCGTATAGGGATCTACGCTCTTGTTAGCCGACGTCCCAAGAATACGTACTTCGGCAGGAAGCAGAGCTCTTAATCGAGCAAAGGTATCGCCATGGCCTAATTGTTCTTCCGGCGGAGAACTCCCCGCGAACATAAATCCTACTGTAGGTACTGTCTTCTTTTCCCCTCGTTGAGAAATTTCTATCTTACCACATGTACGAGGAGAAATCTTGTGGAGTCGCGAATCTGCGGGAAGAAGCACCGCGATGGGCGTGACCCGCCCGCAGATCTCCACAATCACCTTGTGGAGATTATTCCCAAAATGCGCAATTCCGGGATAGGTCCAAAGTTCTTTTGCTGGCCCGACCGCAAGGTAGAAAAAGGGTTTCTTCCCTTCTCTGCCCTTGATCTGAGCCATGCGTTCTGCCGCCTCTTCAACGCAGACCATGGCCCATAAGCCCTCTCTCCAGGGAAGGAATCCGACACCTCCCTGAAGAAGGTATGCCGCCACCGCTTCCTCTGTATTTACTATTACTGAACCCAATCCTCACCTCCTTTCTCTTTACACTCGAGAATTCTTTTTCTATTATAGCGTTTTACCCCTACATTTCAAGATGAATAAGAGCTACTCTTATTGACGATCGGCAGACGAAAAATCTTCAATTTGAATGGGCTCCTTGAGCTGCTCTTTCGCAACAAGATACCCAATCGCAAAAGAAAGCAAAGAAATCAAAATAACTCCAATTACAAGGACAATATCCTTTTCATATTTTTTGATCAGTTCTAAAAGCTCATTGACAATCTCTTGAAACCTTGATACCATAGAAAGGTATGGCTACATCAAAAGCTGGCGGATCCACGCAACTAGGAAGGGATTCGCAGCCCAAATATCTTGGAATCAAACTTTTCGAAGGGCAGTTTACAAAAGCTGGTCAAATTTTGGTTCGGCAGCATGGAACACATTTTTTCGCCGGCAAAAATGTAGGAATTGGCCGCGATAATACCCTTTTTGCATTGTGCGAGGGAATTGTTCGCTTTACTCCTTTTCGGAAAAGAAGCTTTACAAATTCCCGCCGGCTTGCAAGAAAAGTTCATGTTCTCCCACGGGAACTCACCCGCACGAACTCTCGAAATAATGGATGAGGAATAAGGGGACGCGACCTTAACTCCGGATGAAATTGAACACCCACAAAAAATGGGTGGTTTTTTAACTCCATAATTTCTACCAAGTTTCTTTCGGGATTAATGCCAGAAAATACCATCCCCTTCTTTTCCAAGATCTCGCGGTATTCGTTGTTTACCTCGTAGCGATGGCGATGGCGCTCGGAGATTTCGGTCTGTCCGTACGCCCGGAAAGCATGAGTCCCTTTTGTAATCTGACAAAAATATTTGCCGAGCCGCATCGTGCCGCCGTAGCGTTTTTCCTTGAGCAGTACCTTTTGCTCTGGCATCACATCGATCAGAAGATGCTTGGCATGAGGATTAAACTCGCCCGAAGTTGCGTCTCGAACTCCACACGCATTTCTTGCAAATTCAATGACCGCCAGCTGCAAACCAAAGCAAAGTCCCAAAAATGAGATTCTTTGTTCCCTGCAAAATTGAATGGCTTTTATTTTTCCCTCCACTCCCCTGTTTCCAAACCCTCCGGGAACAATAATGCCGTCGAATGATGCGAGCTCCTTAATCGCTTTGGGATTTTTTTCATATTTTTCCGCTGAAAGCCACGTGATTTTTGGTTCTCTCTTATTTGCCCAGCTCGCATGCTTAATTGCTTCAATGACAGAAATGTAAGAATCCATGAGAGTGAATTCCCCTGTTTCAAAATATTTCCCCACCACGCCGATATGAACTTCCGGCTTTTTTGCATGGATCACTTCTACCAATCGTCTCCAATCGCGCAAATCATGGGCTTTTTTTTGCAGTCGAAATTTTTGCAGAATTCGGTTTCCCAGATTATCTTTTTCAAAATTCAAAGGAATTTCATAAATCGAATGGACATCAGGAGCCGAAATCACATCTTCGGGCGCAACATTGCAAAAGATAGAAATTTTTTTCTTGCGCGGTTCATCAACCGGCAATTCCGATCGCGCAAGAATAATATCGGGCTGAATTCCTGCCGAGTTTAAAGAACGAACTGCGGTCTGGGTGGGTTTGGTTTTCATTTCTCCGATCATCCGGGGCACTGGCAAATACGTAACCAAAGCAAAAAGAACCCGGCTAGGCATAGTGAGTTTCATCATACGCGCGGCTTCCAAAAAAAGAAGGTTTTGATACTCCCCTACGGTGCCTCCGATTTCAACAAGAATAAAATCCGCCCTGTCTTTCTTGCCTGCCTCTTCGATGCGCGCAATAACCTCGAGAGGAATGTGAGGCACAACTTCAACGCACCGTCCGCCGTATTCAAGATTTCGCTCGCGATTGATCACCGCCTGATACACGCGGCCGGTTGTAAGATAGTTCCATGTGCTAAAACTTTCGTTTAAAAAACGCTCGTAGTTGCCAACATCCTGATCGCATTCTGTGCCATCGTCGGTCACAAAAACTTCCCCATGCTCAATGGGGTTCATTGTTCCTGCATCTACATTGATATAGGGATCAATTTTGAGCGCACTTACCCGAAATCCTTTGCTCTGGAGAATCTTTGCGATGGAAGCAGTAGCGACACCCTTCCCTACGCCCGACATGACTCCGCCCGCAACAAAAATAAACCTTGTCATTGTGAAAATGGTTACCTTATCAAAAACCCAATTTAGCCGTTGCTTTCTTCTTCGGTGACGATAACGCTGATCTCTGCTTCCAAATTATGATCGAAAGCAATTTTGACGGGAAATTCCCCAAGCTCTTTGATGGGATTTTCAATTTTCACCTGATTCTTTTTCACATCGTATCCCATCTCTTTCAAACGATCGGCAATTTTGGCCGCGGTGATTGCCTCAAAAAGCTGGCCCTCTTCGCCAACTTTCATAGGGATGGAGACCTCGAGATCATCTAATTTCGAGGCCAATTCTTGAGTTTGTTTGAGCGCATCTTCTGCTTTTTTCTCTGCAATTTCTTTTTGCATAGAAAGCCACTGAAGTGTTTGTTTGGTGGCAGGACGCACCAGCCCTTGAGGAATGAGAAAATTTCTTGCGTAGCCGTCTGCAACTTCTTTGATTTCAAATTGTTTTCCTATGTTTTCGATATCGCTCAATAACACCACTCTCATAATTTTTAGCTGATCTTTATATATCTTGGTATTCTCTCATAAATCTTTCACAACTTCAAGAGCTTTCTCGAGCTGCGGATCTTTCCCTTGTACACTGTCCTCTTCGGTGATCTTTACTTCAATATCCGGTTTCAGACCCTTGCCGTCAATCTGATTGCCTTTGGGAGTAAGCCAGCGCGCAACTGTTACTTTTATCGTAGAACTATCCTGCAATTTGACAAGCTCCTGCACAGATCCTTTGCCAAACGATTGCTCGCCAATCAGCATAATTCCGCGGTTGTCCCGAATGGCTCCCGCGAGAATCTCTGATGCCGAGGCCGATCCCTGATTCATTAATACTACCATAGGATAATGCAAAAATGCACCATCGCCTTCTACCGCATAGGGCTCCTGCTTCCCTTCGGCTTTGAAATCCTCTATCACAACGGTTTGACCGTCTTTCAAGAACCATCCTGCAATGTCTTGAGCGGCCTGCAAATATCCTCCCGGATTATTTCTCAAATCAAGCACAATCCGATCCGCTCCCGAAGAAAGAATCTGGGAAGCCGCCTTACGGAAATCTTGCACTACCCGATCAGAAAATTGATACAGATGAATATAGGCAACCTTATCTTTCAGTTCCCATTTGAGAGAAGGGACCTCAATAACATCACGTTTGATAACGAATTCCTTTGGCTGATTGAAACCCTGTCGCATAATCAACAACCGCACGTTCGTTCCTTTGGGGCCGCGAATCAGGAAAATTGCCTGATCCAAAGATATGTTTTCTGTTGAAGTATCGTCAATGTTTACGATTGTATCTCCCGCCATGATCCCTGCTTTTTGAGCCGGGGATTTCTCGAGAGGAGCAATGACTTTTAGTTGCCCGTCGCGCATGCCAACCTCCATCCCGACTCCTTCAAAAGTACCGGAAACGTCTTCCAAAAACTTCTTTGACTCATCCGGAGTCATAAACACAGTATACTCATCCCCCAAACTCTCCACCATTCCAGAAATCGCGCCGTACATCATGTTCTGCTGGTTCAACTCATTCCGGTCAGCAAATTGATTCTGTATTACACCCCATGCCCGCCAAAAAAGAGAAAAGTCAGCTGCTGCGGGTTTGTCTTGAGTCAAATTGATTGCGCCCTCAATAGGAATCACAGTCCCCTGCTCTTTGCCGACAGAAAACCCAGCTCCAAAACCAAGCACGACCAACCCGACAGCTCCGATACCAATAAAAATAATCTGTGCAATCTTTTTCATAAAATACGAATACACTATATCACACTTATTTTTCACTCACAATAAAGGAGGGCCGCTTCTTACGAAGCAGCCCTTTGCATTATTACTTCATTGATTGTCTTGGACTCAATGCCATATTCCTCCGAATGGCCCGCCCTGTGGACCCGTCCTCTCCGAAGGTCATCGGTGCACAAAAGGAGCCAAGCTGGCCCCCGATGCTTCCAGATGGGATTTCCACCAACCTTCTCTCCTTCGAAAAAGCGGGTAAGCCACATTGCCGAAAATGCCCGGCGCCATACCTGTTGACGGATTGAAATAACCGGAGAAATCCTGTCGAGATCGATCTCTATCTCAAACGAGCGCCCGCTGAATAGCCGTTCGAGATCTTCTGGTCTATTGAAGGCGACTCCAGGAAAATCACAGTGAATAATTACACCTCTTTTACCCTTCTCCCAGTCGCCAGGTAGAAATAGTGTGCTCCCGTGAATCTTCACGCAGCGAACATCGGTAAGAGGACACATGAAATGTATGGAGGCACTAGGCAACCTAAGCGTCAGCTGACTCATTGGAACCCCTCCTTCAGAAACTGAATCTAACTGTAGTATTGCACATTTTCTATGCCTTGTCCAGCAAAAAAGAAAACCATTTCAGGGTTTTCTTTTTCTTCCTTTTCAGCGGGGCTCTTAGGTGCTTGTTGAAATAGAATAAAGGAGGGAGATTGAAAAGAGCAAATTGTCTTCAACAAGCGGAAAATCATCCCCAAAAGCCCCTATGAAAAAGAAGAATCAAAATTGTGGTGGGAGGCGTAGTCGGTTTGGACATGCGCCTCCCTGTTAAGTTCGACTAGTTATATTTAATTGTCATTTCTGCGTCATTTTGTGCGATGAGATCTTCCAACGCTCCATCGCATCTAACAGGATTAGGGCATGCCCCCTCTCTTCGGATTTGCACCACCCCATGTCCCTCTCCCAATCGTACTGCCACAGGGAACACGCAACGAGACAGATCGACGAGATAGTGATCTTTTCCATCGCACTCGTGCGCGACGGTTTCTGGATCCCCGGGCTCTCGCCAGTTAAGGCGCCGGGGACTCAATCTGTATTCCATTTTCTCCTCCTTCGTTTACTTTCATTAGAATCTAGCCACTTATATGAATTTACCATATAATTAAGGACTTGTGCAAGTCCTCACATCGTTCTTGAAATAACTTTCCCCATCAAAATCCGCCTCTGAGCTTGTCGAATGTGCCGAACTTTGATGGGCGGGAGAGCAACGAACAATTGCTGCTCTCCCTTAATGTATGGCGTGGTGATCATCGTCCTCTTCGTGATTCTCCAGATAATTCCACAACGCAGGATACGCTGCGTTGTGCCTTGGATCATTAGGCCCAGAAAGAATCCCGATAAGATCCTCTGGGCTGACGCTTTGAGAACTCTTGTCTTGAATTTCTTCCTTCCGATCCAAAGCTCTCAAAACTAGCCATAGCACAAACGCGATCGCAACCAGCACCATGATAAAAATAATATAAAAAAGCATGATTTCTCCTTTCATAGCGGCGAACTGGACACTAACTGTTTGGTACATACATTCCTAAAAGAAATTGTTCTGAATGGTTCTGCATTAATGTCCATTTCGCCGCTATGGAAAAGTTTTATAAAGAGCTGTTGTCAATCTCTTAAACGCACGACTCATGTCATGGACTTAAGAGATTGGAGACATTTCAGGCGATCCGAGCAAGTGCGACTCAGAAAGGTCTCCACCTCTGCCGGCGTGCCACCGGCATGCGGCGCTCTACTTCTGTTTAAGACCGAGCGCCTCCTGTCTGGTAAAGGCCACCATGCCCTTCACCACGAAATATTTTACCGGTTTAGAATTGCTAGCCATGGCGTACCCCCTTCTTTTTTATGTTCAATCAGTCCCCGCCAAGCACTAAATTCTTCACTTAATGCTCGGTCGGGCACTCATTGACGCGTCTTAACTTATGAAAAGATCTGCTCAACTGTATGAAACACCTCAATATTAGCATATAATTTTGATTTTGTCAATAGCTCGCGCAATAGCTCTGTTGTAAGTTCACATTGTCAAGAAACGTCCTTTGTTAAGGACATAAAATTTATCAAGTGAATATTTCTATGACGTCCAAACAAAAGGTCGTATTATTATTTTTACTCTGCGCAGGAATTATTGGAGCCGCTTCTATTGTCTTCATACAGATCAGAGAGAGGGAGGCGCCACTGATTTTTTCAGAAAAGCTCATGCTGAATTCTTTATGGCGGGCATACAAACAAGAATACTTGGAGCCGGGAACATGGAGAACACTCGACAAATCGAGGGGCAACATCACCACTTCCGAAGGACAAAGCTATACCATGCTCCGTGCCGTATGGGAGGATGACAAAGAGACATTTGATCGAAGCTGGCAATGGACCAAAGATAACCTCCAGCGGGAGGAAGATCACCTATTTTCTTGGCTTTTCGGAAAGCGAGCAGATGGATCGTATGGAATTATTACTGAAACCGGCGGGCAAAATACTGCCACCGATGGAGACACCGATATTGCTCTTTCTCTGCTCTTTGCCTATGCGCGATGGCTTGATCCCAAGTATCTCCAAGATGCAAAACCCATTATCTCTGACATCTGGGAAAAAGAAGTGGTGACGATTCAAGAAAAACCTTTTCTCGTCTCAAATGATACCGAGAAAGATAAGCTGGAACCAACCATTGTGGTAAATCCTTCCTACTTTGCGCCTTATGCCTACCGGATCTTCAGCATTGTAGATCAGGAACACGACTGGATGGCGCTCGTGAATAGTGCTTATGACGTGCTCGAGCAAAGCATGCAATCTCCACTCAATAGTCAAACAAGCTCTTCTCTTCCTCCGGATTGGATTCTGATCGACCGGCAAACCGGAAACATCCTCTCCCCTTCTACGTCACAACTTACGACTCATTACAGTTTTGATGCCATGAGAATTCCATGGAGAATTGCACTGGATTGGGAATGGTTCCAAGACCAGAAAGCAAAAGATATCCTAACGAAATTAGTATTCTTGAATCAACAGTGGGAACAGAATGGCTTTCTTGCTACATCCTATACCCATGACGGGAAAATTGTATCGCCTTACGAGACCCCGGCATTCTACGGCGCAAACATAGGATATTTTCTCGTGCAAAAACCCGAACAGGCAAAAATAATCTACGAACGAAAATTGAAAACTCTGTACAACCCAGACAGTGAAACATGGAAAGGCACGCTCTCTTATTATGATGACAACTGGGCATGGTTCGGCATTGCGCTCTATCACAAAGCTCTTCCCAATATATTTTCCTCCATATGGCAAGACAATCTTTCTCTCAACCAAACAACGCAACAAAATCCCTAAAAGCACGGACATCGGTCGTGCTTTTGGTTGTCAACGGCACTTTGGCGTTGCTCCATTTTGGGTTGCTTGCGTTTTGGTTTGAAACAGGAAACATCTATTTATACGCCATTCTTATTACGGGACAAATATTTTATCTTTGGCAAACATTCACTTTTATCTATACGGTGTGGGGAATCAAAGATGAGACCGATCAGCCGATCACAAAATTATTCTTCCCAAAGGTTGATGTTTTTATTCCGGTGGCAGGAGAACCGGCTGGCGTTGTAGAGGAAACTCTCAAAGGAGCACTCGCGATGCATTACCCGCGTTTTAAGATCTTCATCCTAAATGACGGGTATGTCGCCGGGAAAGAAAATTGGAGAGAAATCGAAGAATTGGCGCTTCGATACGGTGTCGCTTGTATTACCAGAAAAATTCCGGGGGGAGCCAAAGCGGGAAACATCAACCACGCCCTAAAAGAAACAACGAGCAACTTCATTGCGGTGTTCGATGCTGACCATGTGCCCCATGTTGATTTTCTCAAGGTCACAATGCCCTATTTTGCAGATTGGAAAGTTGGCTTTGTGCAAACGCCCCAATACTACAAAAATCATAAACAAAATCTCGTGACCGGGGCTGCCTGGGAACAGCAGGAACTATTTTTCGGAGCAATCTGCCGGGGGAAAAACCGCCAGAACTCGGCCATCATGTGCGGGACCAACATGGTACTCCGCAGAACGGCAATCGAGGAAATAGGGGGAATGGTTATCAATAATGTCGCAGAAGATGTCGTTACCGGAATGCTCATCCACGAACACGGCTGGAAATCGGTCTATATCCCTAAGGTTCTTGCGGAAGGGTTGGCTCCGCAGGACTTTCTTTCCTATTATAATCAGCAACTGCGATGGGCAAGGGGGAGTATCGAACTCCTTTTCAAGCGTAATCCTCTTTTGCAAAAAGGACTCACTCTTGCGCAAAAAATTCAATACCTCGCATCGGCAACCTTCTATTTTTCAGGAGTTGCCTTTCTTTTAAGTGCCCTCATTCCCATTTTCTACTTTTATACGGGGCTCGTGCCATTTGTCATCTCTACGGTGAGTTTGGCGATTATATTTATTCCATATATCTTTCTTACGCTTTACAATCTCCAAAATGCAAGTAATTTTTCATACACCTTCCGTGCACTGGCATTTTCCCTTAGTTCATGGAGTATCCATGTGCAAGCATTGCTTGAATATCTTTTTAAAAAAAGAGGAGGATTTGTGATCACTTCGAAAACCCAAATTTATGGAAATTTTCTCTACCTTGTAGTACCCCATATGGCGTATATTGCGCTTGTGGTTATTGGGATAGGAGTAGGAATTCTCCGAGAGGGAATCAGTGCTTCTTTCATAACCAATACCGCATGGGCATTTATTTATATTGCGCTTTTTACCCCATTTATTAAAGCAGCGGCTCCCGAACACGTTTCTCTTCCTGTCGCGGAGATTCCCAGAGAAGAATCCATTGAACTTTCCCCGCAGCCGCAAAAAGAACATATTCTATGAACAACCAGCAACGCCCTTCTTTTGAACAAGACGCGATGCCCATCGGAGAAATTCTTCTCCTGCTCATCCTCTTCGTAGCAGGGCTCTCTTTTTTTCTTTTCTCCCAGCAAGGCCTTCGGCTCGATGAAGCTCAAAGTTTATGGCAGGCATATCACAGCCCTCTCAAAATTCTTCAGATTGTTTCTGAAGATGTTCACGTGCCTCTCTACCATCTGATTTTGCATTATTGGCAAATCCTTATGGGAGAAGGTCTTGAACAAGCAAGGATGCTGTCGCTTATCTTTTTCGCCTTGGGAATTCCCGCTCTTTTTCTCTTGGGAAGATCTGCTTATAATTCCTCGGTTGGATTATATGCAGCAATTCTTTTTGCGGTCTCGCCATTTATGAATTGGTTCGGCAACGAGATTCGAATGTACACGCTTCTCACTCTTCTTGCGATACTTTCCCATTATTTCTTCCTCAAGATTCTTCGGAATCAAACAGGATGGCTGGTATGGACAGGATATTTTTTTGTTTCTCTTTTTGGAATTTTCACTCACTACCTCTACTTTCTTTTACTCTGCAGCCAGTGGGCATTCGCTTTTTTTCAACGCAAGCAAATTTCTTTTGCCGCCATTCGCAATTTTTTTATTGTGTCTCTGCTTCTTGGCATCGTATTCAGCCCATGGATATTCTATATCGTTATGAACGAATCCTCACCAAATGCCGTGCCCCATCTCGCCTCTCCCACAAGCATTGATCTTCTCAACGCTTTTTCTCAATTTTTGTTTGGATTTCAAACTACACATTTCAACACGATCATCCTGTCCCTCTGGCCCATGACCACGCTGTTTGGATTTCTTGCCATTCAAAAAAATCGAAAAATTTCTTTGGAAGCTACATACTTTTTAGTTACTCTCTTTGTTCCTGTCCTTCTCCTCTTTCTCGTCAGCATCACTCTGCAACCGGCGTTTTTAAGCCGATATCTTATTTTTACCGTTCCGTCGCTGTATCTCCTGATTTCGTGGCTCTTTTTTGTATACCCTTCCAAAATCGCAACATTTTTACAGATCACTCTTATTGCCCTCATGATTGGGTCTCTTCTATTCGAAGTGACTAATGCGAGAAATCCTGAACGGGAGGATTACAAAACAGTAAGCGCGTATCTTCTACAGAATGCCGCTCCCCAAGACATCATTATTCTTTCTGCGCCTTTTACCATTTATCCAATACTTTATTACTACGACGGCCCAACTCAAATAGCGACCCTGCCTATCTGGGATCGCTATCAGAGAGGGCCAATTCCTCCGTTCGATGAATCCGCCTTACCCGATCAAGTGCGCCAACTAGGCGATCATCATCAGAAGGCATGGCTTTTGCTTAGCTACGATCAGGGCTACAAAGAAAAGATCAAGATGTATTTCGATACGCGCTTTGAGCGACTGGAAACCCGTCAGTTTTCTCCGGGCTTGACTCTTTCGGTCTATCGCCTGCGTTACGATACGCCCGATCTCAATCTCTAGTAATGTACTTGCGGGCAAGATCAAGCGCGTACTCCGGCCACCACTGGCCTGCCGAAGGCCCTCCGTTGCAAGGGCCGTCGGACTCTCCCGGTACCTTAACCCAGAGATAAGCATCCAATAATGAATGGCCGGTATTGACGGTTGGTCGGGTTCCAAGAGCCCGGCCTTGAGGATTGCACCATGCCAAATCAGCCAACGCCCCAACTCCATTTCTGCTCGAGTCAATCACAAAGTGTTTCCCGCCGGTATTCCGCGAAACCTCTTCTCCGTATCTCACGTTTTCTTCATTACTGTAGAAATTTGAAACATTCAAAGCAAATCCATCTGCCTGCTGAATGCCCGCTTTCTGCAAACGCTCGGCCATTTCTGTTGATGCAATCCACTTCGCATGGCCTGCATCAACATATACCTTTGTCTTTCCGTTTGCCTTGAGCTTGCTCACCGCATAAGCAATCAGGTCGAATCGCACCTGTTTTGCCTGGGACGACAAACAATCCATCAAAGCCAAGGCATCTGGCTCAAGAATCACGGTGGCTTTTTGATCACCGATTCCCGAAGCAAAAGCATTAATCCAATTCTTGTACTTTTCAGCAGTTTGCGCGCCTCCTGCAGAATAGTTACTACAATCCCTTCCCGGAACATTGTACACCGCGAAGATTGGAATGGTATTTGTTTCCGTTGCCTTGTTTGTGTATTCCTGCGCCTCTTTGCGAATATCGCTATTCCAATCCCCCACCCATTTTGCAACTGGTTGCGATGCTATAAGATTCATCAAACGCGCATCGTCTGGCCTCGTCCATCTCCACATATCAGCTTGTTTTTTTGCAGAAGAATTTGGATCCACATAGAAAGCAGAGGAAGATTGCGCTTGAGCAATAGGCAAAGAAAGATTTTCTGACACAGAAGAAGGTTGGCTTGAAACAGAAGCCAAAGAAGGAGTTGGAATCGAGATTTGAATCGGGGTTGGGACTACGGTTGGGGTCGGCGAGAATATGGAAGTAGCTACTGGCATAGACACAGAAACAGGAACTGGCGTTGGAGTTGGTATCGATCTCGGCACATAAATCGCCATATCCTTTCTCGCAAGCTCGTTCTGGCTGTTATCTTTGGCGACAAAAGTTATCCGATATGGTCCCTCACCTCGCCATGTCCAGCCCGAAAGCTCTATCACTGTTTCTTTGTGGGGAAAACCCGTATAGCTGTTCTCCATGGGATTCAACCGGTCACCATCCACCTGCCAATATATATGATATTCTTCGATGGACTTATCTTCGATAACGGCCTTAAAAAGTTGCGATCCCACGATACGCGAACCATCAACTGGCCACAAGGATGTCAGAACATAACTTTTTTTCGGAGTTGGAGAAGAAGTGTAGATGACAAAAGAACTCTGGGCAATAGTGTTATTTGCCCGATCCTTTGCGATAAACGCAATGGTATAGGGCCCTGCTCCCCGCCAATTCCAGCCAGAGAGATCAACCATCGCTTCCTTATGCGGATAATCAGTATAGCTGGTATGCATCGAGTTCAACCGATCTCCATCTACCTGCCAATACATATCATAGGAATTGACATCCTGCCCAGAAATCATTGCTTTGAATGGCTGCACGCCCCCTACTTTTACATTGGGAACAGGCCACCACACATTAACGCTTGATTGCGCATGCACAGTATTTTCTTCATTTTGATCTGTTCGAGCTCTCAAATAAGAGCCGACAATCGAAGTTACGAACGTGGAAATAACGATCACGGCCACAAGAAAAATTCGCATGGCCATACGAAGTATGGACGAGTACGTCATGAACACTACATATCTTATTAAGTAATTCTCTGCTCCTGCGACCTTCCAAGGATTAGTTGAGCAGTCAGCGTACAGATTATCGTATCCCAACAACCTTTGCAAGCTGAACAAATAGTATGCTCTTCAATAAAAAGAGGGCTGGTCACTATTTGTGGCCAGCCCCCGAAACACTCTCCAAAGATCTCAACTATTTTCCATTGAGCACCAAAGTATTCCCCTCCCTCTTGATCAATCCCAATCCCTCGAGGGCGAGGATTGATTCGTCCACATCCCCACCAGCCCTACGATGGGCATGACAGATCAATGCCCCACTTGCCTCTTGCACAGAAATTTTGCTACTGTGCGCAGCTTTCTCAAGAACTCTAAAATCTCTCTCTACGGCTGTGGGATACATCTTTTGTCCCCCCTTTTTGATAGGTTACTTTAACTTACATCAGACCAACCCCATCCGTCAAATAGAATAGACAGGCTAAGCATGTCTTGTAGAAGTTTACCTTGAGCGGAGTCGAAGGGTGCCCCGCGCGCGACTCGAACGCGCAACCAACGGCTTAAAAGTCCGCCCGCAAGCGGGCGGATCTGCCAATTGAGCTATGATGAGTGCCCCGCGCGCGACTCGAACGCGCAACCAACGGCTTAAAAGGCCGATGCTCTGCCAATTGAGCTAGCGGGGCATTACTACTGTCCGATAATTTTCTTTATAAACGCTCTACCTCGATAACTTTTCAAATACTTTTCTCTTGCCATTGCTTCTTCTATGGTACTGTGATCCTCCGAATACGCGACTTCCCAGTGGCCGTTCATCTTACTTGTGAATGAACTTTTCTTACCGGGTAATTCTTTATTGTGTCTTGCTAATCTTTTTATAAGATTGCTCGTGTATCCAATGTATATTTTGTTTCGTTCCCTGTTCCTGACTACGTATACAGTGTACTTCATAAACCAACGGCTTAAAAGTCCGCCCGCAAGCGGGCGGATCTGCCAATTGAGCTAGCGGGGCGGATCACAAAAATAAGAAGGGCTCTGCCCTCCTCTTAAGATACATGAAATAAACCGATTTTACAACCCCTCCTTCTGGAGTTTTTCGAGAAGCGCTTTTTGCTCTTTTGTAATTTTCTTTGGCGTCTCGATATGCAAATGCACAAAGAGATGCCCTCTTCCCCATCCGCCAAAATGAGGCAGGCCCTTTTCTGCAACTCGAAGAACCTTTCCCGATTCGGTGCCGGATGGAATTTTCAAAAGAATTACAGTGCCCTCCAATGTAGGGACCTCAACCTCTCCTCCCAATGCTGCTCGCGAAAAGGGGATAGAAATATCAAGATAAAGATTGTCTCCCTTTCTTTCAAAGATAGAGTGGGGTTTTATAAAAATCTTAAGATATAAATCCCCGCTCGGACCCTTTTTCCGCCCTGCGTCTCCCCTTTTATCAATTTTAAGAATCTGATGACTATCCACGCCCAGAGGAATCACTACCTTACATTCTTCCGTCCCTTTGACGCGTCCTTCTCCTTTGCACACATTACATACTTTCTCTGCCCGCAACCCATCTCCCCCGCATTCAGGACAAGGAGCTACCCTTGTAAAAGAACCGAAGACTGTGCGCTTGATATGCTGAACTTCTCCTGTGCCCCGGCAAGAAAAACATTCCTTCACCTGTGTGCCCGGCTCCGCTCCCACCCCTTGGCATCGCTCACATTTAATAAATTTATGCAGCGCCAAGGTTTCTTCCTGACCCTTCAAAACTGCCTCAAGAGGAATCTCTATTTCAACTTCAATATCCTTGCCCTGTTTCGGGCTGACAGTTTTTTGAGCAGCGCCCCCCCCGAAAAATTCTTCAAAAATATCGCCCAAATCCTGTGCGTCGAAACCAAACCCTTCGGGAATGTTCTCTTCATCTGCGCCAGCTCCTGCGGCCGGTCTTCCCCATGCCCATCGAAAACCGCCAAAGCCGGGCCCTTGGGCTCCGCCTGCTTCCCCTCCTTCGAACACCCTGCCAAAACGATCATATTGAGCGCGTTTGTCCCGATCAGAAAGAATATGGTACGCCTCGTTGATTTCTTTAAAATGCTCCCCATCCCCTCCCTTGTCGGGATGATATTTGTGAGCCAATTTACGGTACGCGCTTTTAATGTCTTCTTCGGAAGCGTCTTTCGACACTCCAAGAATTCTATAATAGTCCTTCATAACGTGTGGCGTAGCAATTTATTTTTCTTTGTACTCACCTTCCTCCGGATTCGCTCCGCCATCCTGATCTCCCTGACCTGGATTTTCTGACCCTTGAGAATTCTCCCCTCCCTCTTTTTGAGATTGATATACCGCAGAACCAGCTTTTTGCGCCGTCTGGGAAAGTTCTTGAGTCGCTTTCCGGATATCCTCTATATTATCACCATCCTTTACCCCTTTCAAACTCTTGATTTTCCCCTCGATTTCTTGCTTGATGTCTGCGGGAATCTTTTCGCCATTCTCCCGCAACATTTTTTCGGTCACATAAATCAAATTCTCTGCGGCATTTCTCGCTTCTGCCAATTCGCGCTTCGTCTGATCTTCTGCCGCATACATCTCTGCATCTTTTTTCATCCGCTCAATTTCTTCTTTTGACAACCCAACCGATCCCTCAATCCTGACTGATTGAGATTTTCCGGTTGCCTTGTCTTTTGCGCTAACCGTAAGCAATCCATTCGCGTCAATATCAAATGTAACTTCAACTTGGGGTGTCCCGCGGGGAGCCGACATAATCCCATCAAGAATAAATTTTCCAAGAGAACGGCTATCCTTTGCCATCGCCCTTTCTCCTTGCAATGCGTTCACTTCTACCGACGTTTGGTTGTCTGCAGCAGTTGAGAAAACCTGTGTCTTGGATGCGGGAATCGTAGTATTCTTGGGAATCATAATTGTATTCACTCCCCCGAGTGTTTCAATCCCTAATGACAATGGCAATACATCCAAAAGCAACACGCTTTTGATATCTCCTTCGGGAGCCCTCCCTTCTTTTTGGGCAGTCAAAATCTCTGCTTCAATAGAAGCTCCCATCGCCACCACCTCTTCAGGATTGATGGTTTTATTTGGTTCTTTTCCAAATAAGTTTTTAACTGCTTCACGAACTGCCGGAATAATGGTAGTTCCGCCTACCAACACAATTTCGTTGACTTGATCTTTTGAGAGTTGGGCTTCCTGCAATGTTTTTGCTGTTCTTTCAACCGACCTCTCTACTAAATCGCGGATCATATGTTCAAACTGCGCCCTCGTAATCTTGTAATACAAATGTTTTGGCCCTGCCGCATCAGAACTAATGAAAGGCAAATTAATCTCTGTTTCCATCGCGGAAGATAATTCAATCTTCGCCCGCTCGGCCGCCTCCTTGAGACGTTGCAAGGCAAGAGGATCACCCGACAAATCAATGCCCTGTTCTTTCTTGAATTCCTCGATAATCCAATTAATAATTCGCTGATCGAAATCGTCCCCTCCCAAGTGCGCTTCTCCGCCCGTTGCGAGAACTTCCACGGTATCTGGAGCAACGTCAAGAATGGTTACGTCAAATGTTCCTCCTCCAAAGTCGTACACGGCAACCTTCTCTGATTTTTTCTTGCCCAAGCCATACGCAAGAGCCGCGGCGGTTGGCTCGTTGATAATTCTCAAAACATTAAAACCGGCGATCTCTCCTGCTGTTTTTGTTGCCTTTCTTTGGGAGTCATCGAAATTTGCGGGACAGGTAATCACGACATTTGTTATCTTCTCGCCCAATTTCTCTTCTGCATCGAGTTTAATTTTCTGAAGAATCATTGCCGAAATTTCAATGGGCGTGTACCATTTCTCATCCATCTTTATTTCTACGCTTTTATCGGATCTTTCTCTGGTCTCATAGGGCAATATCTTCAATTCTTTTTGAACCTCGGGGTCGGAATAGCGCCGGCCAATAAATCGCTTAACCGAATGAATGGTATTCTTTGGATTTGTAATGGCCTGACGTTTTGCTAATATTCCCACCACCCGCTCGCCATTTTTTGAGATCGCAACCACGGAAGGAATCAAAATCGAACCTTCCCGACTTTCAATGCATTTCGGTTCTCCTTCGACAATAGTTGCCATCTTTGATATTGATGTGCCCAAATCAATTCCCAATACTTTTGCCATAATGATTTACTTTACTACTTTTACTTTTGCTGGCCTTAGCACATGCCCATGAAACAAGTAACCTTTTTGGACGACTTCGGCAACTATTGCTGCTTCCTTCTCTTTCACGTCAACTTCCTCGACTGCTTCATGAAATTCCGGATTAAATTTTTGTCCTTCCGCCTCCAACTCCTGCACGCCATTGCTCTTGAGAAAATCTTGCAGTTGCGTTTTTAACTGCAACAATCCCTTCACATGAACATTATTTTTTACATTTTCCGGAAGATTTTGTTCAACAATCTCGATATTATCAACAAGAGGTAGCAATTTCTGGACAATGGATTCCGTGACATAGCTTGCCATTTCGCCGATCCGCGCCATTTCTTCTTTTTTGTAATTGATCAAATCAGCTCTTGCTCTTTGCCAGCCAGCCAAATACTCATCGCGTTGCTTTCTCAAGTCCTCAAGCTCTTTCTGGAAACTCTCTGATAGCTGCTGTTCCTGTTCTGGTTTTTCATCTGCCATATTATTTTGATCCCTTATTTCTTTTCGCCAAGGCATGAAGCAGCCCAATATTTTTTTGGTATGCCATTCTTTTCGGACCGATCATTGCGATTTTCCCCTTCACTCCGCCGGAAAAAGCGCAATCGCCAATTATTATACTAAAATCTTCGACCTCTGAAAAGGGGTTCTCTCCACCAATAAATATCTGAAAAGATGGCCCTTCTTCAAACTGTTCCATATGCTCTTGAATATCTTCTATAAATTGAGTGAAGCGAAAAATTGTTTCTCTATCTTCAAACTCTGGCTCCTCTAGCACCTGCTCCCAACCTTCCTTCCACATCACTTCTCTTTGCGTGAAGTAGGCAACCGTCAAAGCAGAAGAGGCGTTTGCCAATCTTTGCATAAGCAATTGCACAAACTGAAACATATCTTCTTCGCCATTCTGCAACCGATCCAGAACTGCAAAAATATTTCTTGCGTGGGATATTCTTATCCGCACAATCTCGTCAACAAAAAAGCGATACCCCTTATCGGTAGGAATTCGCCCCGCCGAAGTATGGGGCTGAAAAAGGTAGCCATTCTCATCGAGCTGCTTCATGTCGTTGCGAATCGTAGCAGGGGAAACTCCCAAAGTATAGGTCTCTTCGATAAATTGGGAACTCACCGGCAAAGCAGAACGAATATGCTCTGTCACAATGCTCGCGAGAATTTGTCTTTGTCGTGCGCTTGGCGCCATTTTTCTATGATACCAAACCAAAATTAGCAGTCAATACGTCCGATTGCTAACTCGGTATTGCCCCGAATCTATCGAAGGATAACCACTTCGACTGCTAGCTCTCTTTTTAAGAACTACTGAACTATGGTACACTAGAGAAATGCAAAAAATATCGACCTTCATTCTCATCGGGATTCTGCTCGTTGCGGCGTTTTTCAGGTTGTGGCAGCTCAATACACTTCCTCCGGGCCTTCATCCGGATGAAGCAGCAAACGGTTTGGATATCATCCGGATGATAGATAACCATGATTTCCGTGTTTTTTATAACACCAATGGCCCAAGGGAAGCTCTTTTCTTTTATCTTCAAGGAATTTTCGTAGCTTTTGGCGTATTCTTTCCCATTCCCGGGCTCGGATTTACTCAACTGGCCCTTCGGCTTGCGCCGGCAATTCTTGGCATTCTTACGGTCTTTGGACTTTATCTTTTGGTAAAACAGTGGCTTGGGAAAAACGCTGCTTTGATCGCAAGCTTTCTTTTGGCTGTTTCCTCATGGCATGTACAATTCAGCCGCAACGGTTTTCGCGCCATTATGGTTCCTTTTATCTTGGTTTTCCTTTTCTATTTCCTCACAAAAGCCCTGCGCGAAAAACGACCTATCTATTTTGTTGCAACGGGCGTGTTTTTTGCTTTAGGATTCTATACCTACCTTTCCTATCTCATGATTGTGCCAATCGCCTTTTTCTTTTTGATCTATCTTCTTTTGTTCTATCGATCCCAACTCTGGGTATTTCTCAAAGAAAACTGGAGAAATATTGTACTCGGCATTGCCGCAGCAATACTTATATACTTGCCAATGGGATTATACTTTGCCAAGCATCCCGGCGATTTTCTCGCACGATCTGCTGGAACTTCTATTTTAAATCCAGAGCTAGGAAGTCCAATCCAACTGCTTCTGGAAAACACCGCAAAAGCTCTCTTCATGTTTACCAATGCCGGAGATGAAAATTACCGCCATAATCTCGGGGGCTCGCCAATGCTCGATCCAATGGTAGGAATTTTCTCTGCTGTTGGGATTTTTATTGCATTGCTACGAATAAAAAAACCAGAGTATTTTTTCCTTCTGCTCTGGTTTGGCTTTATGCTGGCGCCAACCATACTCACTGGCGAAGGAATTCCCCATGCGCTACGTGCTGTTGGAACTATCCCAGTAATGTACATCTTTGCGGTATTAGCCATCCAACCCCTCCATAGGTATCTCCACAAAAAAATACCCGCAAGAAAGATTGCTAATGTTTTCTTAATTTTTATTTTGATTTTTAGCGCTGCATATGGCTATATGAAATATTTTGTTGTCTGGGCAAAGGATCCGGCAACCTATCGCGCCTATGACGCCGATATTGCTTCAATGGCAGCATTTCTCAATACGATTCCAAAGGATATCCAAAAATACGCGCTTATTTTGGGTTACTCCAATCATTCATTAGCTTTTCTCACGCATGACCACAAAGATCATCGCATCCAAGGCCTCTACGGCATTTCTGGAAATTATTACGTCATCGATCACGCTGAAAATCTGAACAAAATTGCTATTCTTCCTTCAACGAAATATATCTTCGTGATCCAAGAAACATTATCAAAAGAAGCAAGGCCCATTTTAGAAAATCGTTTTCCCGATGGGCAGTTTGCTGCAAAAGATGGCTTTTTCTATTACAGCAATGCTATCAGCAATTAAAACCTATCTTCAAAAAGAACGAATCCTTATTGCGGCAATCCTCGCGCTTGCCGCGCTTGTTCGGTTTCTTTTCATTGCCCGCCGCTCCATCTGGCACGATGAGGGATTTACCATGATGATGATCCAGTTTTCTCCGCAAGAAATACTGCGCCGTACCATGCTTGATGTTCATCCGCCGCTGTACTATGAAATTTTGCATTACTGGGCAAAGATTTTTGGGAATTCAGAATTAGCGATACGCGGCTTTTCGGCTCTCTTGGGAATCGGAGTCGTTTTCTTTTTCTATATCGTGATGAAAAGAATTTTCAATGCAGAAGTTGCCAAGTGGGCTGCACTTTTCACCGCACTGGGACCATTTCTTATCCGTTATTCGCAGGAAGCGCGGATGTGGATGCTGGTGGCTTTTCTAGTAACAGCAGCAACATATTTTCTCTTGCGGGCCTCGGAACAAAATTCCATAGGACGAAATGCAAAATGGTGGGCATTCTATTCTATTGCCATGATTCTAGCCGCATATACTCAATATTTTAGTTTATTGATTTTACCCATCCATTGGTTCTACATTTTTCTGAAAAATTATCAGCCGCCATTTTCCATCCAATTCAAAAAGTTATTTTCTCTGCCGTGGGTTCTTTCTCATATTGCTATTATTGGCGCTTTTGCGTTCTGGATACCAATTCTTTTGCAACAAACAACGCGCGTAAGCGCAAGCTATTGGATCCAAAAAGAATGGATGACTATCCGAACAGTCCCGAGTACTTTATATCGATTTTTATCCTATATTAATTTTGACCACATCGGATCCTATCCTACCCCAAATTATATTCATGAATTGATCCTTATTGCGTTAGCAATCATGGCGATATTTGTTATTGCAAAACGCAAAACGCAATGGCGAGGAACTATTTTTATTCTTGGTTACTTTTTAATTCCCATGTACCTTATTTTTCTTTATTCCTCTATCCGCACGCCTATCTACCAAGACCGCTATTTCGTTTGGTCATCAATTGCCTTTTATGGACTTCTCGCCCTTTTTGTCTCCGCTCTTCAAAATAAATTTGCAAAATATTTGTTTGCCCCTCTTTTCACCATTCTGCTCCTGCTTGGAATATACAAAGTGGATACTGTCGAAGGACACGGCATGCGCGAAGTCGGCCGTCAAATCAATGCAAGCTACAAAACCGGGGATGAAATTGTTGTTGGCGAACTCTACGCCTATTTTGATTTTTCATATTACAACAAAACTGGCTCCCCCGCCAAAATTTTTGCCGATCCCGAATGGATTAGAAAAGGATTCGGAGAAGCAAGCTTAATCTATGAAAGGGCAGATACGATTGCGGTAAAAAATCTAAGCGATGTTCAGCCGCAAAGCAGTTATGTTTGGTTTGTAGGAAGAGATCCTTGGCGGGACTACTACAAACAAATTCCTGCCAATTGGCAGGAGCAAAAAAGATTCCAGAAAGAAGACAGCCAAGTCATCCTCTACCGTGTAGACGTATCCCCTCTCTAGTGAGAATACTTAATATACGCTTGGTCGCCGAAGCGGAGATCGATGTACTCAAGGCCCTTCCTCTTTTCGGAAGGGATCTTTTTTTCTAATACCACCTGAAGTTTTGCTATTTCCCAGTTAAAATCTCCTTCTGGATCGAGATACGCTTCCCAACCTTCAGAAAATTTTGCGCGTACCTGATTCGAAGAAAAAATAGTAAACTGAACAACTTTTGCCCCATCTTTTTGCAAAAGAGGAAAATTCTCCATTGACTTCTGAAATTGAAGCAGCAGTCCAAGGGTATCTTTTTCCATCAGCCGTTCTCCTAATGCAACGGGTGTAGACACGGCCTTGGCAAGAGTAATCCGCAATCCTTGAGGATGATTTTCTTTCAAAAAGATAACCCCTTCCTCATCAAGTGCAAAACATTGTTTTTCTTCTGCATCGGCGCACCATGAAGCAACCTTTTCCCTTGCCTGTGCAACAAGGATAAGAGAATTTGGAAATTGTCTCTTAAGAGAAATGCTTGCAAGAGCAGGAAACTGCGACAGAAGTTCTGTTTTGATGCGCTCAAGATTCAGCACAAGGATACTTTTGGTGTTTAGAAATCCAACTTCTTGAGAAAGAAGCTGCTCTGCCCTTGCTTGCAATTCCGCGTTTTCAGAAGCGTTTCCCGATGTTTGAATATGCTGAAGCTGAAAAAAAGAAGAAAACACCGAGATATAGAAAGCACCCGAGAAAAATCCCAAGAGAAAAATAAAAAACCAAAGCCATTTTCCTCGCAGAAATGAACGCTTTTTTTTAATGCTCCTTGCCTTGTGATAGCGTTTTGCCATGCTCTGCTATAGATGACGAGAAAATCTCCGCAGTTTTTCAAATAATGCAATAGGCCAATACCTCAATGATAAAACAAAATCCTGTGTCTTCATATACTCAAAAGCTCTTCCTCCGAATCCCATCTTAAATAGTGTAGGCCCTGCCCATGGATGATTCGGATATTTCTTGGGATCCACATATCCCCAAAAATCATACAGTGCGCATCCGCGCCTTTTTGCTTCTCGAATTGCTTCCCATTGAACAAGATAGGGAATGGAAAGTTTTGCAAACTCGCCAAGAGACGCCGCCTGATGGTAAAACGCAATGCCCGACCAAAAAATGACCAGCGCTGCCGCAACCACTTGCCCTTTATATTTACCAAAAAACAACAGGGCTTCTCCTTCTTTCGAGAAAATCTCGAACTCGTTTTTGATAAACTCTTTTGAAAAGGGCACGAATTGCTGTCTTGTTGCTACCGCTTCGTTGAGTTGCGCATACATTACAACGTCTTCCGGACGGTCGCTTTGCGTCACTTGAATATCGGGATTTTTCATGGCTTGCCGAATCAAATAGCGCGTGGTTTTGCGCATCCCTTTGAGCAATTCTTCTTCTGAGGACGTGATATCCAGTTTCCATGTTGCCTCGTACGCGTTCGCGTGCATGGGTGCCTGGCGAAAACCAAATTCCCGGAGCATTCGCTCATTTTCTCCTGTCCGCTCCCAAAGCGGCGCCATGCGTATAAAACTTGCCCCCTCTTGTTTTCCTATTTTTTTCAGCTCCCACAAAAAAGCTTTAAGGATTTCAGTTTTGAGTTTTGACTTTTGAATTATCGGGGCATGCTGCACCAACAAATACGTCCCCCTCTTTGCCGAAACTTTGACCACAAGCGCGACGCCAAGCAGCTCATCGCCTTCAAACACCCCCAGCCGCAAAACCATATTCCCCTGCCTACCGGCTCGCCTCGTCTCCGAGTCGGAACAGGCAGACAGGCCATTTTTTTGCCAAAACTCCCCCCAATTCCAAGATTGCAGAAATGTCCTTTCAGCACATTTACCCAAAAACCCCTCCCAAATATCCTGATCTATTGCTTCTTTAACTTGCATACCCTTTTAGAATCTCAATAATCTTATACGCTTCTTTTCTACTAATACGGACGTGAGTAGGAAGATTCAAGGTAATCTGGGAAAGTCGTTCTGCATTGGGGCAGTTTCCTTTTTCGTATTGAAGCTTGTCCAATTGCGTATCGTCGGGGGCGATAGGGAATGTATACCAATCCCCTATCAAAATATTCTTTGCCCACGCCTTCTTGATAATTTCGTGTGCGTTGGGATGCTGAACGGGAAAGCGAAGAAAAATACCCCCCTCTTGGTATTTAGTATTTAGTATTTGGTATTTGGTATGGACCAACTCTCGAGAATATAATTCTGCAATTTCTTTGCGGTGCTGATTAAACCGATTGAGCTTTTTAAACTGATGGAACGCTAAAATCGCAAGAGCATTTGGTAAACGCCTAGGAAAATACGAGGGCTTCAATCCTCTCTTCTCTTTCCAGTGCACAGCTTTAGAAAGAATGTGCAGCCACTGGGCTATAATCAGCAGGTATTTTCCGCCTATAGCATAGAAAGGAAGGATCTTTATATTCATAATCACCGGATGCAAAAGCTGCTGCAAAATCCATGAATGCGAGGGATAACTAACCTTGTCCTGAAATTGCCGAATTTTCTGGGCAATTGAAGGATCGTTCGTTGTTGCCATGCCTCCATATACCGAAGAAATCACTTTGTCGCGGGAAAAACTAAAAAACGCGACTTTCCCAAGGGTGCCTACCTGCCTGCCGGCAGACATGGCTTCCCTCCCTTTGTACTTTGCTCCGAGCGCATGCGCGCAGTCCTCTATCAAAATCAGGCCATGTTCTTTGCAAATTTGCATTATTTTCTCGAGGTCAGCCAGAATGCCAAATGTATGCTGAACAACAACTGCCCTGCTTTTGGGAGTAATTTTCTTCTCCAAATCCGCCGCATCGATATTGAAATCGCTTTCGTTGCAATCTACATATACCGGTTTTAGCCCAGACCAGATCACAGGATTTGGCACGGCATTGCATGTAAACGCCTGCAGCAACACCTCGTCATCCTTCTCCAACTCCAAAGCATCCAAAATCGCCAAAAGCGCGGATCTGCCGCTATTGAAAGAAATCGCGTGCTTTGCTCCAAGATAATCTGCAAATTCTTTTTCGAGCGTTTCAATTGCATTACCCTTTTGCCACCGCCATGGCTGAAAAAGCAATTTGAAAGCAAGCCGGATATCGTCTGGTTCAGTGTTCGGCGACAGTGAAATCGAAATCATTCTCATGGTTTTTCTACAAACTGGTTTATAATCTGTTGCGGTATTCTGCCTTCCAGCAAAAGCACATTATCTGACACAGTGAAAGGCCTTACCTTTTCAAAAATTGCTTGAGGATTTTCTGAATACACAACTTCTGCCTTGCCTTGAGCCATACCTTCTTTGATGGCTTGAAATTTATCTTTGGTAACGATAATCGCCAAGTCGCATACCTCTCCTATTTTCTGGCCGATTTTTTTGTGGACTTGCTCGGACGCCATTCCAAGCTCAATGAGACACGGCATCACAATAACTTTTTTGCCTTCCCATAATTTCAGATATTCTAAAGCCGCAATAACCCCATCAGGATTTGCGGAATACGTTGCATTAATAATGTTGAGCCCATTGATTCCTTTTCTCAACTTCATTGCACCCATATCTTGAGTAATTTTCTCGCACGCCTCTGCAATTTCTTTCAGCCCCATCCCCAGCTCTCGCGCCGCGGCTATGGCGACCGACAAATTCTGCACGTTGTGGCCGCCACATACGGACACCTGAAACTGCACCCCATCTACCTCAAAATAAATATTCTCCTTCTCCACGCGTACATTCGCTGCTCGCATATCTTCCCCAGCAACAATAAATTTTTTGAGTTTTACTTGCCCGCTATAGGTCTGGCGAAGGCGGGGGATTTGAGTTTTGAGTTTTTCGCTATATCCATTTATGATTACCGTTCCATTTTCCGGCAATGTCTCAACTAGCTCTCCCCCACCCTCTGCGCTCAAGAGATTCTCCATTGAACCAAATAGAGCTAAGTGTTGTTCATTTGCCCCCGTGAGAATTGCAATCTGGGGTTGGGCGATTTCTGCAAGCAACTTCACTCCTCCTTTATTGTACGCTCCCATTTCGCAAATAAAAATTTGGTGATCTTCTTTTAAATCATTGAGAATTGTTTGCGAAATTCCAATCTCGGAATTCCGGTGTTCCGGGGTTTTTAATACACGAAATTTCTCTTGTAATATGGTAAAAAGAAATTCTTTGGTTGATGTTTTTCCGTAGCTTCCTGTGATACCGACTACCTTCAAATTTTTCAGATTTGCCCTTTTCTGTTTTGCCTTTGCAATAATATGTCTCTTCCCCAACATAGCAAATGGTTGAAAGATAAGCACTATTGCAGAAAC
Source organism: Candidatus Wildermuthbacteria bacterium (assembly GCA_016186115.1). Classification (GTDB taxonomy): domain Bacteria; phylum Patescibacteriota; class Minisyncoccia; order Minisyncoccales; family UBA10102; genus JACPMK01. The sequence continues at coordinate 17,380 of JACPMK010000002.1, read as the reverse complement.
AATAATAGGAGTGGCAAGATCTACAAAAATCCCTAACGCAAAAAACATTAATATACCAGCAGTAAAACTTTTAAAACTATCAGGGAAAATACTGGCAAATACTGGCGTCAAGAATAAAGATAATGGCAAAAAGATTTGTACTGTAATCCCTATAAAAAATAAGAAAATTATTTTTTTAGTGAAAACAGGAATGTATAACCTCTTTATAAAATTTCGGATTCCTCTATATGCCTCAAAACTATACATGCCGAATAGACCAATAAAGCTCCCTACTTGCAAAAATGGAAGAAAATCCTCCACAATATCGGGGCGGGATACAATTTTATCGAGAGGATATGCAAACACGAAATAAATTGCTTGACTTATAAAAATCAGAAAAAATAGAAATTTAATTGCAATCGCTTTGTTGCATACTAACTTTTTCCCTTTTGTAGTACGGAAATGGTCAATGAACCTTCCGATATGGTATTCCTTTAATTGCCAGAGATAAAGCCATACGTTGATTGCCTTCACTTGACGAACCAACCACAAAACCGGAAGTGACCAAAACGCTAACGCGCTCAATGAAAAAAGAAAATGTATGATATTTGGGAATAGAGTTTCAAACATGATATGGTAGAGCTGTAGCTAAAGGAGGAAATATGGTCCTACCTAACCTTCCAAAATGCCAGAGATGCGGGAAAGGGGACTTGGTTCCCCTATCAGATTATACCAGAGAGGGGACCCCTATCCCCTATAAGGCATGGGCATGCACGAATCCTAAATGCCGCTTCGTTATCAAGATTCGCGGCAAAGGAGAAGTAGAAATTACCGAATCCTCTGACAAAAGTAATGAGCAAAAGTAAAGTTCTTTCCCCGCGCCAATCTCGTATTACGAGATTGGCGCTTTATTTGATAAACTGAACTGTCATTTTCGCCAAGACTTCGGGAATCTGCACATGAAAATTATGCCCGCAAGAATCATCGATCTTAAATATCGCATTGGGAATCTGCTTTGACATAAAAACCCCGTCCTCAAGAGCAGTGAGCGTATCTCTCCTGCCCCATATCAAAAGCGTTGGTACGCGAATATCTTTTAAAACAGATGACAAATCCTCGCTAATGACTTGTTTAAAGATATCCTTCATAATACCGTATGATTTCAGATAGTCAGGCCTGCGCAGCAGCCGGTACCCTATACTTTTTATATTCGCCCCCACATTGGGAGGCAAAACATACAGCGCAATGCCAATTATTTTTGCGGCAAATCGTAGCACTGAATTTTTCACGCCCGGTCTTCTGCGTATTGCCGCGGGAGCAATGAGAATAAGCTTTTCAATTTTCTCTGGATAGAAAACCGCAAATTGGATTGCAACCTGCCCGCCAAAAGAATGCCCGGCAAGAGAAAACTTTTTTAATCCGATGCTTGCTGCGAATTGCGCAACAAATTCCGCGTAATCCTTTACGCCCCAAATTACGGACGGGCAATTGGTTTTTCCAAAACCGGGGAGATCGGGCACAACAACTTCCATCTCCTCTCTTGCAATATGCTCCTGAACTTTGACCCAGTGATCCGAGGAGCTACCCCAGCCGTGCAAAATCAAGAGCGGTTGACCCTGTCCCATGATTCTATAGTGAACTTTGAACCCATTCATGAGAATATCTTTCTCCTGCATGCTTGACTATTTCTATAAAAATTATATTATGGAGGCGGCATTATTCTCTTAAAGGAGGTAGAAGATGATGTGGGAAGTACTTGTTCTGGGGTTTATATCCATATATGTGACAGGATTAATTATCACTATTTTTCTGCAAGCCAGAAAGAAAGATCAATATCTGAATGCCAAGGAGCGGCATATCAAGAATGGAGCAGAGAATGCCGGCACAGAGGCATTTTTCGACCATTCTTTAACCACCGTCGTCCTTGCGTGCTTCTGGCCAATGTTGGCAGGAGAGACAGTGAGGAAATGGATCCTCCAAAGAGGCCGGTCGCGCTAGACCGGCCTTTCGATTTTTTTCTTTCCTATATATTTTTGCAAAACTTTGGGAATTGCTATACTCCCATCCTTTTGTTGGCAATTTTCCATTATCATAATCAGCATTCTGCCAATGGCAAAGACAGTACCATTTAAGGTATGGACGAATTCGATCCCTCCGTCCTTTTTGCGATAACGGATGTTCAAACGTCTCGCTTGATAATCAGTGCAATTCGAAGTGGAATGGGTCTCCCGGTATCTCCCCTCCGAAGGCAACCAAGTTTCAATATCATATTTTTTGGCAGCTGGGTTCCCCAAATCTCCAGAAGCGATGAGCACCACGTGGTAAGGCAGTTCAAGCTGCTTCATAAATTTTTCCTGAAGGCCCAATAAAAACTCGTGCTCTTTTTTTGAATCCTCGGGCTTTGCGTAACTAAACATCTCTATTTTATCAAACTGATGCACTCTGAATATTCCTTTTGTGTCTTTCCCATAAGATCCGGCTTCCCTTCGAAAACAGGTTGAAAACCCAGCATACCTGCGGGGCAACTCCTGCTCATCAAAAATTTCATCCGCATGAAGAGTGCCTAAGGGCTGTTCAGCAGTTCCCGCCAGATACAAATCATCCTGTGGCAAATAGTATGCTTCTTCTTTATCGGTCTGCTCCAGATAGCCCATCCCGCGAGCCATCTGGCTTTTCAGCATCACTGGCGGAACAACTGGGATAAAACCTTCTTTCGTCAACGCATCGAAAGCAAGTTTCATTAAAGCAAACTCGATTAAGGCTGCCTCTCTTTTGAGATAGCCGAAACGGCTTCCGGCAACCTTCCCAGCCCGTTTTACATCAATCAAATCCAAGGACTCACCGAGCTCCATATAATCCTTTGATTGAAAATCAAAATTGGGCTTTTCCCCCGCCTCTCGCAATACTACGCTCTTGCTTTCGTCTCCAACCGGAACATCTTCAAAAGGCAAGTTGGGCAATCGCAAAATCGTTTCATGGAGTTCTTTTTCAATACTTTCCAACTCTGGCGCCAATTCCTTAATTTGGTTTTTTATTTCTTTTGCCTCTTCGACATGATCTTTTCCCAATTTGTTCTGACGGGCTTTTAATTCCTCCACTTTCTGAAGATATCCCCGCCTTTTTTTATCCAATTCCAGCACCGCGTCAACCAAATCTGGTCTTGCTCCCTTTTTTGCAATCCCGTCTTTTACTTTTTCTGGATTTTCCCGAATGAATTTAATGTCGAGCATACTATTTCGGTTTCATGGTGGGGAATAAAATCACTTCGCGCAAAGAATGGGAATCAGTAAGGAGCGCAGTGAGGCGGTCAATGCCCATGCCGAATCCTGCAGTCGGGGGCATGCCATATTCAAGGGCTTCTAGAAAATCCTCGTCAAAAGGATGTGCCTCGCCCATGCCTTCTTTGCGCAATGTATCTTGCTCTTCAAAAATCTTGCGCTGCTGCAAAGGATTATTCTGTTCGGAAAACGCATTGACCAACTCCCATCCTGCGGCAATAAGCTGAAAAGATCCGAGCTTGGAAGGATCATCATCCAATTGCTTGGCGAGCGGTTTTGACCCTGCAGGATGATGAATGACAAAAGTTGGATTCCAAAGGCGAGGCAAGCAATATTTTTTGTACATCGCATCAGCCACTTGAAACTTGCTGAATTTTGCGTCCACGGGAACTCCCAATGCTTCTGCCTTCTGCGTTAAGGCATCTTTATTTGCTGATTCAATGTCTACTTTTGCATATTGGCGGAGCAAATCTACGTACTCGATTCTCGGCCAAGGGGCTTTAAAATTCAATTCTTTGCCCTCGTACGTGATTTTTGCTCTCTTGAATAATTCCTTAAAAATATGGAGAAACAATTTCTCGGTCAATTTCATCAAATCTTTATAATCAGCATAAGCCCAGTAAAATTCGAGCATGGTGAAATCGGGATTATGCGAACGGTCAACGCCCTCGTTGCGAAACACGCGCCCGATTTCGTATACTTTTTCAAACCCGCCAACGATCAGACGTTTTAAATAAAGTTCAGGTGCTATGCGCAGATACATATCCATCTCAAAAGCATTCAAACGAGTAACGAAGGGCTTTGCTTCGGCTCCCCCATACAAGGGCTGAAGAATTGGGGTTTCAACCTCGAAAAATCCCTCTGCGTCAAGAAATGCGCGGATGGCTTTGAGAATTTTTGCGCGCTGCTCGAATTTTTGTTTTACCTCTGCATTGAAAATGAGGTCGAGGTATCTTTTGCGGTATCTTTCTTCCACGTCCTGAAGTCCATGCCATTTATCGGGCAGAGGCAAAAATGTTTTGGCAAGCATTTTGTAATCAGCGACCTCAATGGTTTTTTCTCCCTTTTTTGTATTGAACAAAATGCCCCGCACCTGTACGAAATCGCCGATATCGAAATTCTCAAGAAAAAGCTGATAGGCATTTTCTCCCACTCTGTCGCGCTTGATATAGGATTGAATCATTCCTGTCGCGTCTTCAATGTTAAAAAACGTGGAACCGCCATGCTCGCGTATACTTCGGATCCTGCCTGTTACGGTGATTTCTTTCTGGCTTTTGGCCAATTGAGCAAAACTTTTCACAAGTTCTTGAATTCTGTAAGTTCTTTTGAGTTTTAAAGGATATGCCAAAAGCCCTGCTTTTTGCAGACGCGTTAATTTCTCTAACCTTGCTTTTCTTATCTCTTCAATCGTAGCCATAGTTTACATAATTCTACTGCATTTTCCGCCTCCGGTCAAAAACAACGCCATAAAAACAATGCGGGGTGATTGAGCTTTCGCTCAACCACCCCGTTGAAAGATCAAACCTGCTATACCGCTGCCAGCCCGGCCTCCGCTACCTGCTGGTCCTGGCTGTAGTGCCCACCGCTGACGCCAATGCCACCAATGATGTCGTTGCCTTCCTTGATGGGGTAGCCACCGCCAAAGACAATGAGGTCTTGCTGATGCACAATGCCGTGCAGCAGGGGCGGGTCGCCTTTAATGAACTCAAACCACTGATGCGTGGCCATGCCGAAGGAGATGGCTGTCCACGCCTTTTGCTGAGCAACGCGCACCGAGAGTAGGGCGGCGCCATCCATGCGGACAAAGGCCTTGAGAGTGCCATCGGCATCGCACACGGCAATAGAACTCGGCACGCCGATCTCCTGGGCCTTCTTCATGGCGGCAACCACCATGTCCTGGGCCGTCTGAAGAGAGATGTGCTTCTTCTGGAAGGACTTGGTCAAAATAACGCCTCCTTTTTCACTTGCTCATTTTTGAGCAGTAACCTCTACTATATGTCACAACCCCCAAAATGTCAAGAATTCTACTGTGCGTGTCAAACGCTAGGGAAAATCGACATCTATTATCTATTTGCCTACAAATCTAGCGATCGCAAATTCTGTTGACAATATACTCCTCCTTTTGAAATAATGAAAGAATGAAAAAAAGAGAACTTACAAAAAAGATACTCCTGGGGCTTGCTATGGGAGGAGTCATGGTGGTAGCGTTCACTGCTCCCGGAGCTCTTATGCCACTTGCCAAAATATTCCAACGGAAAAAAGAGTTTCGGGGAAGAGACAAACGAAAAATTGCACAAACGCTTTCCTACCTAAAAAGAAATAGTCTTGTCATTCTTAAAAAACAGGATAATACGATTACAGTAGCACTCACAGAAAATGGCAAAAGAAAGGTAAAACAGTACCGCCTTGAAGAACTCCACATAGAAAAACCATCAAAATGGGACAGGAAATGGCGAATTGTGCTCTTTGATATTCCAGAGAAAAAGAAGGCGGCAAGAAATGCGTTACGAATGAGATTGCAAAACCTTGGTTTCTTTCAAATTCAAAAAAGCGCCTGGGCATGCCCATGGCCTTGCGAAAACGAAATTCAGCTCTTAGCAGAACTTCTGGGTATAACACACTATGTTCAGCTTGCTATCGTGGAGAAAATATCAGATGACATAAAACTACGGAGTCATTTCGGACTTCTTTCCTAAAACAAAGAGGAATTGCTTTGTCTATAATACTTGCGATCGCATTTATTACAGACAATATTATTTATAACAAAAAATAGCAACAAAAAATCTTATAATAAACCTTATACGATTCTCCCGATACGGTTCCTACGCAATCTCAAGGATTTTGTATATGGTTTTGCCGCCGGGGGTTTCCAAGCTTGCGGTATCGCCTTTCCTTCTGCCCAAAAGGGCCCGGCCCAAAGGCGACTCGGCTGAAATTTTTCCATTGAGAGGGTCTGTTTCCTGGGGACCTGTGATGATATACTCCACTTTTTTGCTGTCAACCTCGAGAAGAATATGAGAACCAATTTGCACCGTATCTCCCGAAACAGACGTCGAAACCTTTGTCGAATTCAAAAGAACCTCTTCTAATTCGCGTATCCGCAACTCAACCATTTCCTGTTCCTCTCTTGCCGCCGCATACTCAAAGTTCTCACTCAAGTCGCCATGAGCAACCGCAACGCGTATCCGTTCGGTAATTTCTTTGCGCTTGGTATTCTTCAAATAATCGAGCTCTTCTTTAATTTTCTTTACTCCTTCTTCAGTAATGTAATTTGCCATATTTATCTAAAATACTCTTCAAGAATATCTTTTACCACGGGCAGTGCGACCGCCTGATTTTCTCTGGCATTTTCCACCACTGCCACGACAACGATCTCCGGGTTTTCGTAAGGCGCAAACGCAACTGTCCAGTTGTATAAATAATCTTTCCCATCGGAAGTTTTCCTCCCTGTTTGCGCAGTGCCTGTTTTTGCTGCAACTTTTACCGGAAGTTCATTCAGCCAATTAGTAGCAGATCCCGCGGTTACGGTTTGCCTCATGCCCTTTCGGATTGTTTCCAGATACGAAGCATCTGACAAATGATCTCGTATAATCACAGGTTGAATTTCTCTTACTGTATTTTTCTCCTTATCAATAATTCTTTCCACAACCCTTGGCTGATAAAGCGTGCCGCCATTGGCAATCGCGCCAAAGGCAGCTGCGACCTGAACAGGTGTAATGGAAAAAGGACCTTGGCCAATGGAAAAATGGTAGGTATTCCCTAAGCGCCAATCCTTTTCAAGATTCGGTAATATGCCAGCACCCTCGCCAGGAATGTCGATCCCCGTTTTGCTTCCCCAGCCGAATTCCTGGATATACTCTTTTATTTTCTGCGCGCCAAGCCCCTCGATATCTCCGTATCCTCCTCCTATGATATAAAAAAATGTATTGATCGATTCAGCAATTGCTCTCTTGATATCGCTATCACCATGATACGTCCAATCGCGGAAACACTCATCTTGTTGACTGTATTTATTCCATATACATAATTCCAAAGGAGCATAAATAATTTTTTTCTCGTTAATGATGCCCTCCTGCAGAGCAGCCAGACCCACCAGGGGTTTAATCACGGAACCAGTAGGATATCCGATTCCCGAAATCGCCCGATTAAACAAGGGAGCAGAGGGATCGCGCTGCAGTTGTTCCCATTCCTGCGCAGCCATTCCTTTCGTAAAGATATTATTATCGAACGTGGGCAAACTGACAAGCGCCAGCACTCCTCCGTTCCGGGGATCCATTGCAACTACTGCTCCTTTCTTTGTCCCTGTTTTCTCAAATACATTTTGCAAAGCATTCTGCGCTTTCTGCTGGAGTTCAGAACGAAGCCATAGCACAGCATTATTTCCCGATCGAGGATCCTTCGCTTTTCCTTCTGACAAAACATTGCCCATTGCATCTTTTTCAATAAGGATTTCGCCCGGTTCCCCACGCAAAACATCTTCATAGGACGACTCGACGCCCATTTTTCCGATATTTTCTCCTACAAAATATCCCGGCTTTTCTCTTAATTCCTGTACAGAGATACTCGAGACATATCCAAGAAGATGCGCGAAAGCATTGCCCGCATACTCTCGCACAATCGTTTCCCTGACCTCACAGCCCGAGACCTCGTTCTTTTTCGCCTCCCAGATAATACGCTGCTCGTGAGAAAGTTTTTCTTGAGCAAGAAAGAATGGGGCACTCGTTTCTCCGAAATTCGCTTTCAATTCATCAAATGGCCGCTCAAGAATTTTGCTAAGCAAACGCAAGTTTCGCTCGAGACCCTCGCGGTCAGAAGGCATATCGCGCTTGTCGCATATAAGATCAAATCCTGAACGATTAAACACAAGCTGGCGCATGGAATGATCGTACATCACGCCCCTTTCCGCAAAGATCGGAACCGTACGAATCATGTTCTGTTCGGCAAGAGCAGAAAGGGCACGATGTTCGGCAATTTGAAAATGAAAAGTCCTCTCAAGAAACACCCCCAAGCCCACTAGCAACAAAAGAAAGATTGCCCGTGCAACAGTTTTGGAAAGGGGAACTTCAATTCGCTTTTGCTCAAGGCCGTTTTCCTCTTGCTGCAGTGCTAGTCGATCAAGCAAAATCTCTTGAGGTTCGAGTTCGCGGGAAAATTTTAAAAAACGGACCTGATAATTTCTAGAAAAAAGAAAGCCGAACATATCGTTGCCTTATAATCTTGATGAATAATACTGCAATCAATAGAATAAGCGCTGCGATCCCAAGGGGACGTTCGGAAAAAATATCAAGCAGAAGTCCTCCAAAAAGAGCGCAGACAATGCTATTCGAGGAAGAGACATTTTCCCGTAGGGCAATCCCAAGAATAAAAACCACGAGGATATTCGGCACCATGCCCCATAGAGGAATATGCGCAAGGAAGCTTGCCTGAAAAATAGCAAAAAGCGCGACCGCCAGTATTCCTCCGATGAATATCCTTGTTAGCTTCATGGAGAGAGAATAATAAAGAGGAATTCGTTATCCTGCACCGAAAGAAGAGAAGAGAGTTCGCCTCGCTGATATGCTCCTTGGTCATCCTTCATAACCTTTTCCACCTTCCCAATAAAAATATTCTCTGGAAAAATTCCGCCTAATGCGCTGGTTACAACCGTATCGCCCTGGCGAAGATCTGCCTCTAGTTTTACAAACTCGAGCGAGAAACGCAACCTTCCTTCTCCTTTGAGAATTGCAGCAATACCTTTCTCCGGAATTTTCACATCGATTGCGCTTTTGGGATGAGAAAGCATCGTCACTTTTGCGAAACTATTTGATACCTCGGCAATCTTGCCTACCGCTACCTTCCCCGCAGTAACGACTGATAAACCCTCGCGAATAGAAGAACGGTATTCTTGAGGAATCCGCACAATCAATGTATCGTTCCCGATTTCTTTTCCGATGATATCAACCTGCACCATTGCAAAATCCCTTTCCATCCCAAGTCCAAGAGCCATACGCAATTGCTCATTTTCTTTTGCCGTATCCTGCATTTGCGCAACCATACTACGAAGTTCGATATTCTCTTGTTTGAGCGTTTTATTTTCTTCCCCAAGCACTCCCCCTTTTTGCAATGAAAAAAGAACATCAGAGAATGCGCTGCCCGCCTTCCAAAATAGGGTCTCGATAGGAGAAAAAAATGAGTAAAAAAAATCTCTGGCTTGGGCGGAAAACAGATTCAGAGAAAAAATAAAAAAAAGAATAACGAGAATAACAAAAATCCGCTTTTTGAAAAAAGAAAACTTCATGCAGTTCTCACTTCATTATAGAATAGGAAATCCTCCTGGCAAGATCGAAGAAAAACAAAAACGCTCCGATTGTTCAAGATCTTTGTAGGGCGACTACCTACTCTCGCCTTTCGACTACCATCGGCCTTGAAGGATTTCACTTCCGTGTTCGGAATGGGAACGGGTGGAGCACCTCCAGTATAGTCGCCTTACACAAATCTCGAATAATACATTCAATCGAAGCGTCTTATAGTGAATAGGAATTCTGAACTGCTAGCCGTATTCTATTGCACAAAACCATTAGTACTCCTCGGCTCAATCCCTTACGGGACTTACACCTAGAGCCTATCAACCTCCTGGTCTCGGAGGGGTTTTTGAGTCCTCATCTTGGGGCGAGCTTCACGCTTAGATGCTTTCAGCGTTTATCTCTTACTAACTTAGCTACCCAGCGCTGCCCTTGGCAGGACAACTGGTAGACCAGAGGTTAACTCATCTCGGTCCTCTCGTACTAGAGATGACTCCCCTCAAGACTCGACGCCTACGGTAGATAGGGACCAACCTGTCTCACGACGGTTTGAACCCAGCTCACGTACCACTTTAACTGACGAACAGTCAGACCCTTGGCAGCTTCTCCACCGCCAGGATGTGATGAGCCGACATCGAGGTGCCGAACAGGGCCGTAGATATGGACTCGCGGGCCCTACCAGCCTGTTATCCCCGGGGTAACTTTTGGTTGATGATCTTCCCGTTTTCTGTAAAAACGGGTCGGTTCACTAAGTTCTGGTTTCCCACCTGCTCGACATATCCGTCTCGCAGTCAAGCCGGCTTGTGCCTTTACACGACCTCCGCCATTTCCATCGGCGGATAGCCGACCTTATAAACGCCTCCGTTACTTTTTAGGAGGCAAGCGCCCCACTTAAACTGACCACCTCCCACTGTCCCCCTCTCGGGGTTAGTTCTATCTTCTGTGGAAGACGGGTGTTTCATTGTCGGCTCCATCCCTCCCGAAAGAGGGACTTCAAAGCCTCCCCGCTACGCTACGCATCCCAGATGATAAAACAATAGGAAGCTACAGTAAAGCTCCCGGGGTCTTTCCGTCTAGCCGCAGGTAACCGGCATCTTCACCGGCATTGTATTTTCACCGGACAGCTCGTGGAGACAGTTCCCAAGTCGTTACGCCATTCATGCGGGCCTGAACTTACCAGGCAAGGGATTACGCTACTTTAACACGGTTATAGTTACCGCGGACGTTCACTGGGGCTTCGGGCACTCAGCATCCACCTTGCGGCAGAAACCGGCACCTTTAACACTCCAGCACTGGTCAGGCGTCAGCCCCTATACATCCTCTTACGAGTTAAGCAGGGACCTGTGTTTTTGATAAACAGTCGCCAGGGAAACAGTCGCTGCGGCCCGCAAAATGCCTTGCGGCATCGCGGGCAGGTCATATCGCGAACTTACGACCACTTTTTTGCCTAGTTCCTTCACGAGCTTTCATCCGTTCACCTTAGCATATTTGCGCCAACCTACCTGTGTCGGTTTGCGGTACGGACTCACCATACTTAGCTCCATCAAGCTTTTCCGGGAAGAGTGCTCACTCGGGACAAAAATCCAATAATCTGCCCAAGTTACTACTCTTCGTCGCTCAATAGAATCATATGGCAAGGGGCCGGAATATTAACCGGCTATCCATCACCTGCCCCTTTCGGGGCACGGCTAAGGACCGCCTAACCCTTGGTCGAATATCGGTGCCAAGGAAACCTTAGGTTTTCGGTGTCCCGAGCTCTCATCGGGATTGTGGTTACTCATGCCAACAGTCTCACTCCTTATCGCTCCACCCGCGCTCACGCTTGGGCTTCGCTGCGATAAAGACGCTCCCCTACAACCCTGTACCATATGGCACAGGATTCTTGTCTTCGGTATTAAGCTTGAGCCCCGATAAATCTGCGGCGCGGAATTCCTTAGCTAGTAAGCTGTTACGCACTTTTTAAAGGATGGCTGCTTCTGAGCAAACCTCCTAGCTATCTTCGGAATTCCACCTCCTCGTTTTGCACTTAGCTTAATTTAGGGACCTTAGACGAAGATCTGGGCTGTTTCCCTCTTGAGCGCGGACCTTAGCGCCCGCGTTCTTACTGCCCATCTTCACTTTCCGGCATTCGGAGTTTGGTAGGGGTATCTGGATTGCTCCAGGACACCTCTTCCAGTGCTCTACCTCCAGAAAGGATCAATGGACGCTAGCCCTAAAGCTATTTCGGGGAGAACCAGCTATCACCAAGCTCGATTAGCTTTTCACTTCTTGCCACAGTTCATCCCAGAGGATTGAACAACTCACGGGTTCGGGCCTCCCCCCGTATCTCTACGGAGTTCACCCTGACCATGGCAAGCTCGCTTGGCTTCGGGTCCTCCTCCACCAATTCCTCCTGGCTATGCCAGGAGACGCCCTATTCAGACTCGGTTTCCCTATGCCTCCACGCCAGAAGCGCTTAGGCAAACTGATGAAAGAGACTCGTTGGCTCGTTCTGCAAAAAGTAAGCCGTCAGAACGTACACGCTTGCGCGTTACGTTCCTCCGACTTGTTGTAGGCAGGATGGTTTCAGGTACTATTTCACCGCCCTCACCGGGCTGCTTTTCACCTTTCCCTCACGGTACTAGTTCACTATCGGTGACGTCAAGTATTTAGCCTTTCCCGGCAGTCCGGGAAATTTCCCTCGAAGCTTTCGTTCCTCGAGGTACTCAAGAAAAATAGCAAGGAGTATAAATGTAGTTTTCGAATACGGGGCTATTACCCTCTTTGGCTTCCCTTTCCAGAGAATTCTTCTAACCAACCACTTATTTAATTGACTCCCTCGGCAGTGCTACCCCAAAGTGGAAAACAAAACTTGAGGTAAAACTCCGACACTATCTCCTTATAACCCCGCGTAAAGACGCAAGCGTCTTTTACGCGGTTTAGGCTCTTCCCTTTTCGCTCGCCGCTACTACGGGAATAAACGTTTGTTCTCTTTTCCTCTGGGTACTGAGATGTTTCACTTCCCCAGGTGTGCTATCCCATCTTACGACAGGACTGTTTTGGCTTTCACCAAAACGGGTTTCCCCATTCGGATATCCCCGGATCATAGGTTGCTACGCACCTCCCCGAGGCATTTCGCCGCTACGCCGCGTCCTTCTTCGCCTTGACGTCCCTAGGCATCCACCATCTGCCTGTAAATGCAATAGAATCGACTAACAGTTAAGAACCCCTATTCACTAATTGTTTTTCTTCCTAAACATCCCTATGAAATTATCAAGGGGCTTCCATGAGAAACAGAAAACCGCTCGAACAGCGGCTTCTTTGCTCCCAAAACGAGAACTCCGGTTTGATTAGCCGCTTCCAAATGGTTGAGTAGGTGTTCGTTTTCTCATGTCCATAACCATTTTATAGTACGCAAAATTATCTGTCAAGGAGCACCTCGGCAAAAGAAAACTCGCCATTTGAAATTGCGAGGCGAGTTTTCTTGAAAAACAAGGGCTTTAACCCTATCTTCTACGACTTAAACTTATCCCTAAGCTGGCGCAATGCATCTGCCGCGATATCCCTTCCTCCCAACCCAAACGCAATGGCAAAAGCCAATGCCAAACCATATCCGAGCGCCGTGACAAATGTCTGAATAAGCACCTGAATAGGAAGTACTGCAATATTGAGTTGAAGCAAAGCGGAAAAGATTGCAAAAAGCCAAATGAACCACTTCACAATCATGCTCGCCAAATGTCCATAGCCAACTTGCACACTCTCAACTGCTGCCCGCACAAGCTTCTCTGCGATATCAGCAATAATAACCGCAACCACAATAATCAACACTGCCACGATCACATTGGGAATATACCCAAGGACATCGCGAAGGAAACTTGCAAACGTGTTCAATTCCAAAATATCTACCGCAACGAGAAGAAACACGATGGCGAGCGTCCATTTAAAAATTGCTCCAACAAATCCCGCTGGATCAACTTTCGTTCCTGTCCGCTCCAAGGCCTCTTTCCATCCTTTTCTTTCGAAAATCTGATTAAAACGCACTCGCTTCAAAATATCTGTTACCAACTTCCCTACAAGCCCTGCGATAATCCATCCGATAATAAACACAACCAAAGCAAGAATAATCAAAGGGATATACTTCCCCAATCCTATCAATAAACTAGTGAACGATGTCCGGAGCGCATCTTGAAGCGTTTCTAACATTGTTGTCTGTACTGGCATATCAAAGAAAAATTATTAGTATTTTTTATAATTATATCTGTAAAAATGACCTTTAATGTATTCTCTTATTATACAAAAAATCTCATCAAGAGTACCTGTGGATAACTCCGTGCGGCTTTCTAAGCATTACCGCTCTTCCCAAAATAGAATCGAAGGGGATCCAACCAAATGCTCTGCTGTCAAAGCTTTGTTCCTTGTTTTCTCCCTCTACCCATAAGAGAAAATGATGATCCGTCTTATTGATATGAATAATGCGCTTCAAAAGGAGATGATCTTTTTCCTTTGGATCATTTAGGACAATAACTTGTCCTATCCTTGGCTTCGAAAACAAGTAGGGCAAAGATAGGACAAAGTCCCCTTCTCCACAGAATGGCTGCATACTATCTCCCTTGACTATAAATAATTGAACCATAGTAGCGAGAGCTATTACTTCGACTTCCTAGCTTCCTCGACCCTATGAAATATTTCCGCAAATTCATCCACCTCCTTTTTCAACTGTTGAGCAAACTCCATATTCACTTGCTGCTTGTTTTTTGAGCAAAGTTTTGTAATATTCCACACCTTTTCATGAAGATCAGGAAACATCTCCAAATGTTCAGGCTTGAAATAATCAGTCCACAAAATCAAAATTTCTTCTTTGCATTTTTTGGCATGCTCTTCTTTGACCATGATGCACCGGGCAAGCGTATTCTCAAACTCCAGCCACTCCTGTCGTCCTGCATTGTCTGCCGGAGGCACCTGCTCGTACAATTTTTCGACCATCTTCACGACGGTACGAGCTGCGGTTTGCGCGGGCTCCGCAGTATAAATCCCGCAGGGAATATCACAGTGAGCATACACGGATTTCACAGGAAAAACGCTGCTAAGGAACTTAAAGAAATAATACATAGCAATGAAAATGATACACTATTGCTCTTCCTTAAATATACCATACTCTTCTTACGACGAAACGCCACGCAACGTCTTTCGTCAAAAAGGAGAATAATCCCTCACTTGTCAAGGAGAAGAAACATGACGTCGCGCCTTTGCGCGATCAAGTTTGGTGAGATATTGCTTTCGCAGTCGTACGTTTTGAGGAGTAACCTCAAGATACTCATCGTCTGCCATGATTTCCAGCCCATCTTCGATAGTCAAAGCTCTGGGAGGAGCAAGAATAATATTTTCGTCGGAACCGGCGGCGCGCATGTTGGTAAGATGTTTGCCTTTTGTTGGGTTTACCGCCATCTCAATTCCTTTCGAGGTGTTGCCGACTACCATGCCTTCGTATACTTGCGTTCCGGGCCCAACATATAGCACTCCTCGTTCTTGCAAATTGAATAGAGAATACCCGAGGGCTTTTCCCGTAGCCATAGATGCCATGGATCCAACTTGCCGTTTTGAAATTTCCCCGGCATAGGGTTCAAACCCAACTACCCTGCTCGCAAATATTCCATCCCCTCTTGTGTCAACAATAAATTGGCCGCGATATCCCAAGATTCCGCGCGTCGGCCCTTTCAAGAGCATACGCACCGTAGCGCTATCATGTTTCACATCAAGCAGTCGAGCTCCCCGCTGACTTAATTTTTCGATAACCACTCCCTGAAACTCCGTGGGGACATCAATGGTAATCTCTTCGAACGGCTCCATCTTCATCCCGTCTACTTCTTTGATAATTACATGGGGCTGGGAAACCTGAAGCTCGTACCCTTCGCGCCGCATATTCTCCAGCAAAATCGCAATGTGCAATTCCCCTCTTCCATATACCTTGAACTTATCCTGATCTGAAAAATCGATGTGCAGTCCTACGTTTACTTCGAGCTCTTTTTCCAGACGCTCTCGAAGCTGCCGTGAGGTAACAAATTTTCCTTCTCTTCCTGCAAACGGAGAATCATTCACCAAAAAATTAAGAGCAATTGTTGGCTCATCAATTAAAATTGCTGGCAGTGTTTCTTGATCGGAAGAAGCGCAAATAGTATCGCCAATATAGATGTCAGGAATTCCTGCGATCATGACGATGTCGCCTGCAAAAGCTTCGCCGATTTCTTCCCTTGCCAATCCGTTAAAGGTAAACAGTTTCGTAATTTTTCCCGTGTACGTTTCTTTATCCTTGTGCTTGATATATACCGTACCACCCGTTTTCAAAACGCCTTCATATATTCTTGCTACCGCAAGCCGACCCAAAAAATTGTCGTATGCAAGATTGAATGGCTGTGCCCGCAATTGCATATCTTCTTTTCCTGAAGCCAAAGGAACTTCCTTTACAATAGTATCCAATAATGGAGAGAGATCTTTGGACTCATCTTCAACATTGTATTTTGCAACTCCTTCCCTGCCAACAGCATACAGGGTTGTAAAATTGAGCTGGTCATCATTTGCACCCAAATCTAAAAACAGCTCATACACCTGCTCTTTGGCAAGTTCTGGGTTGGCAGCTTGCTTGTCTATTTTATTGAGAACCACAATTGGCTTTAGTCCCAACTCCAAAGATTTTTTCAAAACAAATCTTGTCTGGGGCATGGGCCCTTCTTGCGCATCAACAACCAACACCACGGAATCAATCGAACGCAGCACGCGTTCCACTTCAGATCCGAAATCGGCGTGTCCCGGAGTATCCACCAGATTGATTTTCATTCCTTGGTAATACACGGAAGCATTTTTGGAGTAAATCGTAATACCGCGCTCCTTTTCGAGTGCGTTGGTATCCATGCTCATGCCTTCCTGAAAAGCGCCTGTTTGGCGCAAAATGGCATCCGTGAGCGTGGTTTTCCCATGGTCCACATGGGCTATGATTGCAATGTTTCGGATTTCCATAAAAAAATCCCGCACATACCCTCTTTTGCGAGATTATCTATACTGTACCAGAAAAATTCTCTGCTGTCAAAAGGAAATGCACCAAGGAACAGCGTGCATGCCAGCACGTCAAAGAAAACGCCCTTACGAGATGGCCCTTTACTTGGGTCCTGTTTTTATTTAGAATAAGGATTGATTCAATTCTGGGCACGTAGTTCAGCGGTAGAACGCTTCACTGATAATGAAGAAGTGGATGGTTCGACTCCATCCGTGCCCACCCCTGGGCCGTTGGCGCAGTGGTAGCGCACCTCATTTGCAATGAGGGGGTCGGGAGTCCGAATCTCCCACGGTCCACCATTTCAGATTTGGGTCGGACGTTGCCTCGGCGCTTCGCGCCTCGGCGGTGGTTTTCGCCAAGAAATCCCAAGGGGTTTTGAAATCCACCGCAAGAATTCCCGCCGCGAGGCGGCGGTTCGAGCCGATGGAAACAAGAAAATCTCTCATCCGTGAGGGATTTTCTTGTTTAGTGAGATTTTCGGCTTGGTTGGCTTCAATAATCCAGTTTCGCATGAGTTCGAGCCAATGATTACCTTTTCGCTCAAAATCAGATAATTTCTCCTCAATTGTTTTCTTTTCCGCCATTAAAAGATTCTTTTCCTCTTGATACTCGGCAAGTTCCAACGCTTCGCCTAAATATGCGTCTGTTAGACGT
Source organism: Candidatus Wildermuthbacteria bacterium (assembly GCA_016186115.1). Lineage (GTDB taxonomy): Bacteria > Patescibacteriota > Minisyncoccia > Minisyncoccales > UBA10102 > JACPMK01. Next base: position 161 of record JACPMK010000002.1, on the reverse strand, counting down.
TCGAGGCGGGTTTTAATGGCGGAAATTTGATCGCGAAGATTTTGAGCGAAAAGGGCAGATGAATGGCGGGATTCTTTGTTCTCATTTTCCAGTTTTGACAAAAACTTTTCCCGCCACTCATCGGGCAAAGAAACTTTTTGACAAAGATTTTTCACTTGCTC
>JACPMK010000001.1 GCA_016186115.1 Candidatus Wildermuthbacteria bacterium | reverse complement strand
TATAAAAGACAATAAAATGTGGCTTGGTTACGCAAAACAATTATCCGGATTTCGATTAGCTGATGGTACTCTTGTTCTTTCAAAAAATCCCGAAGGATCAGTGCCTCGTGCTTGTAAATGGTACACGAATTTGGATGTTGCTTATAGGCACGATAGGATGATTTTGACGGAGAATTATAGCCCCGAAAAATACCCAAAATATTACAATTATAATGGCGTGGACGTAGAAAAAACAAAAAAAATACCTTCTGATTTTGATGGTATTATGGGTGTTCCAGTTACTTTTTTGACAAAGTATAATCCACAGCAGTTTAAGATTGTAGGAAAAGGGGTTCAGGTTGAAAAAACAGTAAGGTTCAAGGGTGATAAGGCTACGCTCTGGATTGAAAAGGACGGAAAACCTTTCAGGGCACCTTTTGAAAGAATTTTAATAAAAAATAGAGAGGTAATTAAAAATGAAAAATAATATGAATATCAAAACTTTATACGAACAACTTAGGGACGGAAAAATTATCAGCGACATAGAACTCCAAAGAGAGATAGTTTATGATACCGGAAAACAAATACTAGTTATAGACAGTATCGTTAATGGGATTCCGTTACCCGCTTTTTATTTTTGGAAAAATGACGAAGGAATTTTGGAAGTATTGGACGGCAAACAAAGAATAGAAGCCATTAAAAAATTTATTGAAAACGACATCCAATATCAAGATAAATTGTGGAAACAAACGGACAAAAAAGTTCAAGATATAATCAATAATGCCGAGCTTTCAATCATTGTTTGTGAAGGCAAAGAACAATTAAAAAGGGAGATATTTAGAAGAATTAACACTTTGGGCGTTCCACTTTCTCCTTATGAAGTCTTGAACGGCCTTTTTCACGGCGAGTATTTAAGAGGTTTAACTGTTTATGTCGGGCAAGATAGAGACGCGCTGAAAGTTCTAAACGCCAACAGCCGAGGTAAAAATCAATATAGAGTTTTGCAATTATTGATGGAATTGAAAAATTTGCCGAAAGACGCGCAGAGTATAAACGACTATATAAATGCAAATCAGAAAAAATCTTTTACAGACGACCAAAGAGAGATAGGCAAATATATTAAATTCGTTAGGGAAATTTTTGATGACTATGGACAATTAGATATTTATTTTGATTTGGCGAGAAAATATTTTAAGGACTCGGTTATATGGAAACAAAATAAAGACGAAATAAATTCTCGTGTCAAAAGATATTTAAAGAGCGACGACGCAAAATTGACTGATAAAGCAAAAGAAATAGAAGATATTATTCAAGCCATTGTTAATAATATCAGCGTTGACGATAAAAGATTATTTTCTAGCGACGACAAAAAAGAATTTTTAAGAAAGAAGAAGCCGAATAAAGAGAATAAATATCAATGTGCGGACTGCAAAAAGTATTTTTATACCGAGGAATTAACAATGGATCATGTAGACCCGTGGAGTAAGGGCGGTAGAACCGAACTTTCAAACGCTGAATTACGATGCCGTCCTTGCAATATTAAAAAGGGAAATAGAAGTTAAAAATTTTTGAAAAATGCAAAAAAAGAACGAGTTGCGGTCTCGTTCTTTTTCTATCTTCTATCCTTTTGATTTTCTCGGATCGTTCCCGTAGGAATTTCTCCAGCCGATAGTCCCGTCTAAGTTTTGGACAAGAAGTTCAAGGCGTTGATTTTGCGCGATTTCTTTGGCGCGCTCAACCGCTTCCGCTTTTGTGTCGCAAATGGCCGAAGCCTTTTGATTACCGACAACCTTAACTTTCCAATCCTCGCCGTCAGGGCTAACGAATACTTGATTAACCATGTTGTTTGGATTATTAACCGCTCTTGTTTATTAAATTGTCTAAATCTGTTAAAATAAAGTTGTGGTTTATTACAGGTCTAGCTGAAATGCCCCAAAGGGCGAAAAAGACATTTCTGTGAATGGGGAGAGATGCTATTGCCGCAAACAATCGTCACTCCCTATTTATTTTAGTCCTTTCGTGGTGTTTGTCAAATATCTTGGCACTGGCTTGACAAAGAATTTTACAAGGATTATACTGGAGATAACAATATGCTTGGTAAATTTATATTAGAACAACGAAAAAAGCACAATTTGACGCAGGAGTTTTTGGCGTCAAAGATTGGCGTTTCTCGCCCGACTTATATTCAGATAGAACAAGGCGAGCGTGACATAACTATTTCAGAAGCAAAAAAACTTGCAGATGTTTTTGGCATTGATTTTAACGATTTTATCAAGGGCAAGGTTCCCTCCAATACGGCAGAGATTAAAAAAATTGTGAAAAAAATAAAAGAAGAAAAATCAGGAATGAGAATAAGCGTTCCTCAAAAAAATCTTGAAAAATTCAAAGAAGTTTTACTTTATGTTTTATCAAAAGTAGGCGGCAAGCCGAATGTCGGCGAAGCCGTGGTTTATAAATTGCTTTATTTTATTGATTTTGATTTTTACGAAAAATTTGAGGAACAGCTTGTCGGCGCGACATATATTAAAAATCATTATGGGCCTACACCCGTTGAGTTCAAAACTATTGTTGACGATATGATCAAAAACGGCGAGGTTGTAAAAGTAGAAGGAAAATATTTTAATTATCCGCAAAGAAAATACTTGCCAATTCGTGAACCGGATTTGACAAAATTAAAAGACGCGCGCGAATTGCGTCATATTGACGAAGTAATAGCAAGATTGGGCGATAAGAACGCCACAGAATTAAGCGAATATTCTCACGAGGACACTCCTTGGCTCGTTGCGAAAGAAAATCAGCCGCTTGATTACGAGGCCGTATTCTACCGCACTCCTAAAACTTCTGTGAGAAACTATGACCAGCAAGATTAATTATGGCGAAACGCCGGAATTTCAAAAAGATTTCAAAAAACTACTCAAAAAATTCAAATCACTTGAGAGTGATTTAGAGCTCGCAAAAATAGCGGCTATTGAGTTTTATCATATTCAGAAGATAAATAATTCAAGCGTTTTTCCGATACAAGGTTTTTGCACGGAAGAAATTTATGTTTGTAAAATAAAAAAATTCGCTTGCAAGGCCCTAAAAGGGCGGGGTTCAAAGAGTGGAATACGAGTTATCTACGCCTTTCATTGCCAAAGTTGTAAAATTGATTTTATTGAGATATATTTCAAGGGCGAAAAAGAAAACGAAGACCGTGAAAGAATTAAGGATTATTTGAAAAATTTTGAGCGGCGCGCCAGCTAACGCTGGCACAAATTCCGTCGGCGTCCAAAGCGCGCCCGAGCCGAAGCGAAGCCCCGCCGCCCTGCTCGTTCAGAGCAGAACCCAGCAAAAAAGTTTTCTTTTCCTTTTAAAAGAAAAAATCGGGCGCGCAAATCAAAAAATGTGAAGAAAACTTTTTTGCGGGGTGGCGAGCGTTAGCGAGCGGCGGCGGGGCGGAGCGTCAGTTTCGTTCAAAGAAGGTTCGCGCATTTTCAAACAAAGGGCACATTGTGGATAGAAAGCTTTTACTAACCGAACAACAAGTGTTATCATGGATACATGAAATCGAGGTGGTACGAGTTAAAACCAGATGCGCTCAAATTGAGAAAGCAAGGAATCTCCCTTAGGAATATCGAACAAAAATTAGGAATACCACGGTCAACACTAAGCGGATGGCTCCAAGAAGTGATACTTACAAAAAGGCAGCGAGAGCGACTTCATTTGCGATGGGAACGAGCACTAACGAAAGCAAGAAGCAAAGCTGTTCGGTGGCACAATGCACAAAAAGCAAAACGATTGCAGGATGCAGAAAATCAAGCACTCATCACCTTACGAAAGGTTGACGTCCTCAAAAAAGAAATCCTTGAATTAACTCTAGCGCTTCTATATTTTGGAGAAGGAGCCAAGAAAAATACAGAAACTGCTCTTGGTAGCTCCGATCCTCTTATCCTAAAATTCTTCCTCGCACTTATACAGAACATTTATCACATAGAAGTTGAAAAAATACGGTGTGAGCTGTACATACGAGCAGACCAAATTCCGAAAGAGATAAAACAATTCTGGGCAAGAGAATTGAAACTCCCATTAAATTGTTTCAAACAGGTAAATATAGACAAACGTACGCTCGGCTCTAAGACTTATGCTAACTATAATGGCGTCTGCCATATACGCTGCGGAAATGTTGCAATCCAGAGAAAACTCTTATCTTTAAGTAAATTCTTCTGCGAAAAAGTTGTCAATCAATATACGGGCGCATAGCTCAGTGGCAGAGCACTTCCTCGACACGGAAGGGGTCTCAGGTTCAAATCCTGATGCGCCCACATCTCATGAATGCTCTTTAAAATCTGCAGGGCATGGAGGGAAGATGAGTATTGCCAGAACATCAACAGGACTCCTTGCGGTACAAACAGCTCGTGCATTTGTCGCGCGAGCACGTTATTGCTTTTTGGAAGAAGAATGCAGACCTCCGGAATTAGTGAATTGTTTTGTCTTTATCTCCTGCGTATTTCATGCACACGGCATTGCATTGCCGCAAGATCTTCTCGGGCAGCTCTATGCTGGGAAACCAATTCCCTTTGGCGAACACGCGCCGGGAGATCTTATTTTCACCCAAGGCCGATGGGGAGGATACCGAGACGAAAACCGAGCATGTTTTCCAGTCGGCCATGTCGGGATCATAACAGAACACCACACGGTAATTCACGCCTCGTGGCGGGCAAGACGAGTCGTGGAGGATCCACTAGAAAAGTTCCTCGGCCCAAAGTTCCGGGGAATATACCGGGTGCTTGAATAAAGGCGCCCGGTTTTTCTTAGCTTGCCTTTTGATTAAGAAAAGAGCACAATATTCCTGTACCCTATGCCATTGAAAATCCTATACGAAGATGCTACACTGTTAGTGCTCGACAAGCCCGCGGGATTGCCTATTGAAAAAGCACAAGTTCTTTTAGAGCAGCGTCCTTCTCAAAAGGAGCTGGGCGCAGAACGAAGATGCGGCATTGTCCACCGGCTCGACAAGGATACCTCTGGCGTGCTTTTGGTGGCGAAAACCAAGGAACTTTTTTCCTTTCTTCAGCAGCAATTCAAAGAACGGCGTGTTGAGAAAAAATATATCTGTCTCGTAGTGGGAAATGTAAAGGAGGACAAAGGAATAATCGAAACGTTGCTTGGCAGGTCGCCTCAAGATCGCAGAAAACAAAAAGCATATCTGCCAGAGCACGCGCAGACAAAAAATGGCAGGGAAGCTGTAACCTTGTATCGAGTGCTCAAGCGTTTTCCTCAATATACGCTTTTGGAAATTACCCCCAAAACAGGCCGGAAGCATCAGATCAGAGCTCATATGGTTTGGAAATCTCATCCCATTGCAGGAGACAAACTGTATGGGTTTAAAAATCAGCCGATTCCCGAAGGGCTCAATCGCCAATTCCTTCATGCCAGTTATCTAAAAATACCACTGCCCAACGGCATCACAAAAGAGTTTTCTTCGGAATTGCCGAAAGATTTACAAGAAGTTTTGCAAAGAATCGAATCGCAATAAACATATGTCTTCATCAATTGAAACGTTTGTACAACCATATATCAAAAAGGAGATACCCGATTTTCGTGCGGGAGATACTGTAAGGGTGTACCAAAAGGTGAAAGAAGGGGACAAAGAAAGAATCCAGCCCTTTGAGGGTATTGTCATAGCAAGAAAACACGGGGCCGGGATTTCCGCAACTTTTATAGTCCGCAAAATCAGTCATGGAGTAGGGGTGGAGCGAATTTTCCCACTTCATTCTCCGTCGATTTCCAAAATAGAGGTGGTAAAAAAAGGAAGGGTACGCCGGGCAAAATTGTATTATCTCAGACAGGCAACTGCAAAACGAGTACGTGCGAAAGTGAAGGAAGCAACGGCAGGTACGGAGAAGGAAGCAGAAGTAACCGAGACAGCCGAAGAGATAACCGAACCTACGGAGACGAAAAAATAATACAAGCTGGCAGTTTGTAGTCGGGCCCAGGTGGCGGAATTGGCTATACGCGCTACTTCGAGGGGGTAGTGGCCGCAAGGCCGTGCGGGTTCGACTCCCGCCCTGGGCACAACGCTTAGCGTTGTTCTGGGGACGCTCAGCGTCCCACCGAGAGGGCGCGTAGCTCAGTTGGTTAGAGCGTCTCGTTTACACCGAGAAGGTCTCCTGTTCGAGTCAGGACGCGCCCACAGCAATGTAACAATTTAATTTATGCCGCGGTAGCTCAGTGGTAGAGCGCATCCCTGAAGAGGATGGCGTCGGGTGTTCGATTCACCCCCGCGGCACCGCGAAATGCGAGACGTAGAAATTTCTTTCAGAAATTTCTTACGTTGCGGGTGTAGCACAATGGTAGTGCATCTGGTTGCCAATCAGAGTACGTGGGTTCGATTCCCATCACCCGCTCTTCATTAAATCTCGAACAAAATGAGGACGACTTTGCAAAAAAGTCGTCCTCTGGTTTTAGGAAACGGCTGCCTCAAGCTGGAGTCAAACGCAACTGTCGACGGTCCCTGCCCACGGCATGCCTCTCAAGGACAATGCCAATGGCATCCGGCGCCGATTTGATGAGGACGCCCTGGTCCCACTGCGGGTGGCACGTGATGCCCCGAAGCTGCTCGATAACCTCTTTCACGTCAATCCCCGACCGCAGGGCCAGTGAGGCCAGCCTGGAGATGGCCTCCAGATTGGCCGCATCGCAGCCACCAGCCTTCCCCAGCGTGGTGAACACCTCAAAGGGCTTGCCCTGGTCATCGAAGTTGATGGTGATGTAGGTATTGCCGTGGCCAGTACGAATTTTTTCCGTTTTTCCCCCTACGGTTCTTGGTCTCTCCCTCGGAACTCTCATTTCTTGTGGCATTGTACTCCTTTCAAAAGTTTAAAGAGCTGTGTGGTGTATAGCTACTTCTTCTTTATCATAAAGACACTTTGCTGGAAAGAGCTCGGACGCAAGACAAGTTGTCTTGCGAACTCGTATACGCCAAAGAAAATTCCAGAGAAAACTAAATCTCCCAGAAGGGTAAATCGAAAAAATGGCAAGGCGAGCGCATAGGAAAGTATCAAACCCTCAAAAGTTTTCTCATACCACGGAGAAAACGCCCAGACCGCAAAATTCGTCGCAAGATAGAAGAAAACTGCCCCAGCAAAACTTCCCAATACCACTGTGCCTGCGTTTTGCCTCTTCGCCACAAGCATCCCAATAATGCCATATATGGCAAAACTTGCGTACACCACAGCCATTAATTTCCAATCATAAAAACCAATAAAGAAATCTGAAACAAGCATAAGGAGCAAGGGCAAACCAAGCCCCCACTTATACTTCCGAGAAAAGTATGCTCCCGCAAACAAGGCGAAGGCGCCTATGGGCGTAAAATTTGGAAAATGCGGGAGAAAACGTACGCCAATACTTACAATCGCCAACAGAAGAAGAAGGCAAAAAATCAATCTATCCTTCATAGCTTTTCTATCTTTATGTGCACCGGCTAAATCCGCAGTTTTTGCAACTGATGCATCCCTCGGCCATGGCCAGAGGAGAGCCGCATTCCGGACAGCCGGGCATAAACCCAAGATCCGCAATTGATTTGTCTTCCTGCTGCACAAAGGGAAATGCTTCCTGATTCTCCGGCTTTTGCAATAAATCCTCCACTTGGGGGGTACCGGTTACGTGCTGCTCCAATATTTTTCCAATTGCATCGGGAAGCGAAAGAATAGTACCCTTGTCAGTGAAAATAGGCATTGGCCCGCGGATTCCCTTCAAATCATCGATCACCTTCTCCACTTTGATGCCAGATCGCAACGCCAAAGAGATAAGACGGGTAATCGCCTCGGATTGCTCCTGAAAGAATCCGCCGCTTTTCCCAATATTAGCAAAAACTTCAAAGGGTTCGCCTTTTTCATCGCTATTGATCGTAACGTACAAATTTCCATAGCCAGTTTTTACGCGATAGGTCTTCCCATTCATGACCTCCGGCCGCGGCCTTGGCGAAATTTTTTTATAGCTGCCGCCAAAAGATCCTCCGCCTTTTTGAGAGGGGGCTCCTGTCGGAGCAGCGATATTCTCCCCCGTTCCAAGATTCAGTACTTGAATCACTCTGCTGCCCTCACGATATACGGTGCAACTTTTACAACCCAGTTGCCATGCATCGGCAAAGCTTTCGGAAACCTCCTTTTCGGTTGCCGAATTGGGAAAATTAATGGTCTTGGAAATAGAGTTATCGACATGTTTTTGAAACGCGGCCTGCATCTGCATATGCTCTTTTCCCGACATATCCATAGAAATCACGAATACATCGCGAAAATCCTCTGGCAAATTCTTCAAATGTTGAATTGTCCCCTTTTCAATAATTTCTTTTTTCACGAGTTCTTTTTCTTCGGAGCTCAAATTAAGTTGATTGAGGGCTTGTTCAAAATAGGTATTGAAGTAACGATATTGCATGCCGTCTTTATCTTGCTTCACATAGGCCAAAGCAAAATTTGGTTCGATACCCGAAGAGGCATCAGTCATCATGCTGATGGAGCCCGTAGGAGCCACTGTGGTAAGAGCGGCATTCCGCTGTTTGATTCCTTGCTTGGCAAAAACACTCAAATGATAGTTGGGGAAAATGCCTTTTCCCGCTGCAAGCTCTTCAGACATTTTGTGGGATTCGTCTTGAACAAAACCCATCACCTTTTCTGCCATTTCCAACCCATCTCGAGAATTATACTGTATTCGCAATTGATACAACATATCCGCAAATCCCATAATTCCCAACCCTATTCTGCGATTCCCTCGTGCCATCTCATTGAGTTTTGCCACTGGGAAATCAAATTTATCAATAACATTATCGAGCATCCGGACTGCCGTTCTTGTCACGAAACTTAATCGATCCCAGTCCACCCTTCCTTCTTTTACAAAAGCGGCCAAGTTAATCGATCCCAAATTACAATTATCGTAAGGATGAAGAAATTGCTCTGCGCAAGGATTTGAAGTTGCAATAGGGCCCAACCCCGGCAGGGGATTGGTTTTATTCACCGTATCGATAAATACAATTCCCGGTTCTCCATTCAACCATGCAGAATGAACCAACTCCTGCCAAAGCTGTCCTACGGACATATCAACTTCTTCGATATTGTACACAGAACCATTTGGATAGCGCGAGACCATCCGGGGCTTGGTTTTCTTATCTTTGAATTTACAATGCCATGCTTGATTAGGATCTTGCTCCAGGGCATTCATAAATTCATCTGTAACTGTAACAGAAATGTTGAAACACTCGATTTCTCCCTCCCGATTCTTGGCATGAATAAAATCCAAAATATCAGGGTGGTCAATGCGCATCATGGCCATGTTCGCGCCATGGCGACCTTGCTGTTTCACGGTCCTAAATGCTTCGTTGTATACCCTCAAAAAAGAAACGGGGCCAGAGGCCTCACCCTGCGTTCTTTTGGTAGGAAATCCCACGGGGCGCAAAGACGAAAGATCAAAACCCAGCCCGCATCCAACTTGCTGAAGCAGAGAGGCCTCCTTTAAGGTTTGGAAAATGCCCTCCATGGAGTCCTCGATCGGCAGTACCACACAATTTGCGATCAAAACGGTTTCGTTCCCGGCATTGCGGAGGGTGCGGCCGGCCGGAGTAAACTCTTTATTGGCAAGCACATCAAAAAAGTCCTTGGTAATTTGATCAATTTCTCCATCGCCTTTTCCATACGCTTTCTCCACTTCAGCCAAGGCACGCGCCACGCGCAGAAATAAATCTGCTGGCGTTTCCTGTTCTCCCTGCCCATTCACAACTAAATAGCGTTTTTTCATCATTCGCAGGGCGTTTTCTGAAAAACGGGCATTCGTATACTCCTTCTCTTGTTTGGTGATTTGAAGCATAGGGTAATGAAGTTGCTATTACATGGATGACGTTTATTTTTGGGAAAGCTTTTCAATTTCCCGCTCAAAGGCGTGCGGACTGCGAAAGTTTCTGTACACAGAGGCAAATCTTAAATACGCTACCTTATCGAAGGACTTAAGATGGGAAAGCGCAATCTGTCCGATCTCTTCAGAAGTGATAAGCTCCTTCTCTTGGTTCAAAATCTCGCCCTCGATAGCGGAAATCAGCTTCTGGAACTGTGCTTCGGTAAGGGGTCGCTTTTCTAAGGCCTTGCGAAGACCTAACTCAAGCTTATGGCGATAATAGGGTTCCCGCGACCCATCCCTTTTAAGCACTTCTGTGCCAACCAATTCCGCTCTCTCATAGGTAGTAAAACGCCTTCTGCATCCTACGCACACTCTCCGCCGCTTGATTGCGCGCCCCTGATCTGCGATCCGTGAATTGGTGACTCGCGACTCGCGGTGACAAATAGGACAACGCATAAGGGAAAATGTCAATATATTGTATCCTGTTGAGAACGTGCTATACCAATGGGGAATATTCCAATTGTATCATTCCACCTATCATTGTCAAAAGAGAAAATTGTGGAGAAAAACCATGCTACCATACCAATTATTGACTTCTGCCGGCGAGAGAAAGGACTATCGCTTTACCGCTCCCAGCCCTTGACTTTTGCTCTGGTTTGATGTATACTCAAGAATAATCCCTTTAATGATGGGATTTTTTTATGAGAATACCTATACGTAAAATTGTCATCGCTGGAGTGGTAGTTCTCACCCTCTCCGTTACCCCCACGCTGGGAAGCAACGGGGCAAATGAAGAGCTGACCGCCACAACGGATGATCCCCCAAGTATTGGGGAGGGAATGATCGTAATCCGATCCAGTTCCCTCCTCTCAACGATTGCTCACGACAAGCCCAAACTTGCCATCCCCCGGTCTCATATTCTTGTCACTGCCTATTCCTCTACGCCCGAACAAACTGATGATACTCCGTTTATTACTGCCGCAGGGACAATGGTAAGGGATGGAATTGTGGCGACGAACATGCTCCCCTTGGGAACAAGGATTAAGCTTCCGGATCTTTATGGCGAAAGGGTCTTCGTTGTAGAAGACCGTATGCACCCGAGAAAGCGCGATCAAGTCGATATCTGGTTTCCAAGCTATGGTCAAGCTCTCCAATTCGGCGTGAAGAAAAGTACGATCGAAATTTTGGAAAGATAAAGGGTTGATACAAACAAATTACGGGAGATTAAATCTCCCGTAATTTGTTTTCGAGGATCGCGCAAGCTTCTTAGGACGTTCGGCTGCGCGCAGATGCCCTTCCGCCCTTCCGGCCAGCTTCAGCTGCTTCTTCGGAAGTAAATTCGTGCGCTCTACCCGATTGATGAGCTGCCTTCCCTCCTTTGCTCGCAATTCTCCTCTGTTTTTCCGGATCCATTGCGGCAAATCCTCGCCGTTCTCTGCCTGCTTCTGTCATAAGTAATACATTAGTTATTACTTATCTGCTCTCTGTTGGATTGAAGCACCGGCTATCCCGAATAATTCCCCATACGAGTCGACCTCGAGCCGTATGAGTTCAAGGCGCATCAAATCCAAACATTATGATGTAAAAGAACGAAGCTATCGAAAGGGGTGACATCTTACAAGACGACTGTTGCTTTCCATTCTTACAGACGGCAATAAAAATAAACAAAGTTGCCAAAATCAATGTATCAATTTCATCGTCCCATTGATTGCGCATCCTCGCATTCATCACGCGACTCGGAAACCGCGCCTTGCTCCGTTGTGCCCTTCAAACCATTCTCAATGCTCGCCATTCTTTCCTCCCCAAGCAACCGGCCAAGCGCATTATTCGCACCCATCAAATACCCCAAAATACTTCCTATGATCAGGATGTTAACAACCAATACTCCCAAACCTATTCGTGTTTGATTATCCATACACAACAATATTACTTTATCTTTCGACCTTTTCTCTGATCTTTTGGAGACGCACCACAAGCCCAAAAATTATCACAAACAAAAAAGCACAGCTCTTTGTGCTTTTTATGGTTCTGGTGCCCGGGGTGGGACTCGGACCCACAAGCCCTGCGGCAGAGGATTTTAAGTCCTCCGCGTATACCATTCCGCCACCCGGGCCCATTCAATAATCCCAAGAGGCGTCGGTGGGGATTGAACCCACGTATAGCGGTTTTGCAGACCGCTGCGTTGCCACTTCGCCACGACGCCAAACTCTTTTGCCAATTTTACTGCTCCTTTCTTTTGATCTCTTCCAATAGCTCTTCCACTCGCTGGGCTTGGGCTGTTCCTTTCTCAATAAGCCACTTGATGCGGGGGACGGGCCTCATGCGGAGACGCTCATTAAGCTCTTGCTGAATATGGTATACATTCCGGGAAAGAATTTTCAATATCTGCCCCTGTTTTTCCTCCGGTATTACCGTAATATAAATTCTGGCTTCTTGCAAGTTTGGAGTCGCCTCAACCCTTGTAATGGTAATAAGAATATGTTTGCCAAAATCATACTCGCGCAATAAAATTTCTCCAAGCACTTTCTGGACAAGATTATTCACCCGAGGGACTCGCTCTTTCGCCATATTCGCATAGAATTACAATTCCCCCTTCACTTCTTCCTCGACAGAGAAGGTAAGCACGTCTTCGGGCTGAACCTGTACAGCCGACTCAAACAGCATCCCAACCTCAAAACCCTTGGTTGCGCTCGGCACATCCTGTTTATTGCGCTGAAGATTTACGATCTTTCCCTCCCCCTGCTTTGTTTCTTGCCTTACAACTTCCACGGTTGCGCCCTTGCGCATTTCTCCTTCAACAACCCTCCCGCCAATGATCTGCCGATTTTTCTCTTTACCGAATACCGCCAAAATGCGGGCTCTTCCCTTCTCAACCCTGACAATCTCTGGCACAATAATTTTTTCCATACTCTTTCGCAATTTTTCCACCACTTCATAGATCACATCGAATAGAGCCACAGAAACTCCTGTTCTCTCTGCGAATTCTTTTGCTCCCTTTTCGATCTTTGTGCGAAAGCCAAGAATCCGGGCTCCCGCACTTTGTGCGAATTTTACATCATCTTCGTTCATATCACCAACCGCTCTCTTCACGATATCAATCTTCACCTTATCCTGCGGAATAGAACTAATCACGTTCTCTAGGGCCTCAAGGGAACCAGCAACGTCTGCTTTCAGTACGAGGACAATAGATGGTTTTCCCTCGTCCTCTTGAGACGCTTTCTCGTTCGCTTTTTCCGCTATCTTTTCCTGATGAGAAAAAGTAAATTGTTTCGCTTCATCCAAATTCTCGAACACATGGAATTCTTCTCCGACTTTCGGGAACCCCTCCAAACCAATCACCACAACAGGAGCAGAGGGACCTGCTTTGCGAATCGCGTTGCCCTGAAAATCTTCGACTGCGCGAATTTTGCCAAACGTGGAAGGCGTCGCAACGCCATTGCCGACCTCCAAACTCCCGTCACGGATCAAAAGCGTAGCTGCTGTGCCGCGTTTGCTGTTCACGGTGGACTCAATCACAATGCCCTCTCCCAACTTTTCAGGATCGGCCTTAAGCCCTTCCATTTCTGCAATCAAAAGCAAAAGCTCAAGAAGTTCCGGGATACCCTTCTTTGTGATAGCCGACGTTGCAACGCTCGGAACTTTTCCCCCCAATGTCTCAACCAGAATCTCGCGCTGCGCCAGCTCCATTTTTGTTTTGTCGGGATTTGCTCCGGGCTTATCAATTTTATTCAATGCTACAACAAAAGGAATCCCTGCTTTTTTGATTTGTTCAATGGCTTCCTCGGTTTGGGGTTTTACTCCTTCGTCCGCGGCAACCACCAGAATTGCGATATCCGCCACCCTTGCGCCTCTTGAACGCATCGCAGAAAACGCCTCGTGTCCCGGGGTGTCAATAAACGTGAGTGCCTTGCCTTGATACTCTGCCTGATATGCTCCGATGTGCTGCGTGATGCCTCCTGACTCGCGAGAGGTGATACGGAAATCCTCTCGAATTGCTTCGAGCAACGAAGATTTCCCGTGATCAACATGACCCATTACGACAATAATAGGAGGTCTTGTTTCGGAAACTTTTTCCCGCGCTCTCATACCGCAACAGATCTTGAATTCTTCGTTTCGGGTTTCGAAGAATGGGCTTTTTCAATCGCCTGCTTTTCTTCTTCAGAAAGCGAGTATTCCGATGTTCCATTTTTGATGGACTTTGCGTAGACCCGCGTGGAGTCGTGAAGGTAATGACTCGTAACAACAACCCCATTATTCTCCTCATCCAGAAAACTTATAGTAAAACTTTGATCTCCCCCCACTTCGCGAAAAGGATTAAATCGGATCACCGCAATTCTGCTGATTGCTTTTTTCATCTGGCTACTTAACTCCTCAAGGGAATGCGAAAGTTCGTCGATCCTTGTCTGGATTTCTTCAATCTGCTTTTCGACTTCCCCGAAGGAACCAATGGATTTTTTTGATTTTTGGAAAAAGAATTTCATAGAAAGAAAGTAGTACGCTGCGGAGGGTGCAGGACTCGAACCTGCAAGGGTTTTCACCCGCTGGTTTTCGAAACCAGTGCCTTACCATTCGGCGCAACCCTCCTTCTTTTCGCGCCTCCACTCGATTCGCCTAGGATGGCTTGCCACGAGTGGACCCGAGGGGAATTGAACCCCTTACTCCTCCATGCCATGGAGGCGTGTTGCCGGTATACTACGGGCCCGATATACTCTCGGTGCTCCTGGCAGGAATTGAACCTACATTAGAGGCTTAGGAGTCCTCTGTTCTATCCGTTGAACTACAGGAGCTCTCCATCGGATTCAACAAGCTCATCGCACACAAGCTCATAGTAAGCCCCAAAGAGGAAAACTATACCTTTATAAAATACCACAAAAGGAGAGAATCTGCAATAATTTGCTTTTTAAAAAATATTCTGGGGAAAACTTTCGCCGCAGGGGTTGACAACAATGCTTGGATTTTTATAATAGGGCGTATGCAAAGGTCGAGCGTCCAAATTTCAACCATTTGGCACTCACAATTATATCGACATCAAACATCATGACATTTGAAGATATTCGGCTCAATCCATTCATCGGCTTCGATGACGATACATTCGGCGCTGATGACGGCGAAACCGAAAAATTTGATGAAGTCCCGGAAGAAGAAGAGGAGGAGGCAGCAGAAACTGTTGAATCTCCAGCAGAAGAACCTGAAACCGAAGAAGAATAAACTCTGAATCATTATCAAAAATCCGCTGTACGTAGCGGGTTTTTGATTTATTGTACACCTGCTGACAGGGAGGTATAGGGGATTTGAACCCCTCCTAAGGGCTCCACAGACCCTTGTGCTGCCACTACACCAATACCTCCATCCAAGTAGGCAGGGTGCCCCTAGTAGGAGTCGAACCTACATCCCAGGCTTAGAAGGCCCGTGCTCGATCCATTGAGCTATAGGGGCGCGCTGAACGGGCAGAACTCCCATCCAATAATACAGAAAAAGTCGCGTATGCGCAAGCTCTGAAAAGAGAGATCCTACATGGGGTAGCGAAAGAGATTGCGGGGATGAAAAGTATCTGCGTCTTGAAAATTTTTCGCGCGATCTTGGCGAATTTGCTGCACGCGTTCAAAAACATTCTGATAGAATTGCGTATTGCTGCGAATATTTTTCGGCTGCTCGCGCTGCGGGATCCAGACGTAAAAATAGAAAAGGAAAGTCGCAAAAATGCAAAAAGCCAAGATCAGAAAGAGATAAAAGAAAAATGCGTGTTCTGCCAAGAAACGCGGGGCTTTGGAAACAACGGATCCAACGGCGCGAAAAGAAGATCGAGATTTCATCGTACGTATACTTTAAAACTGATAGAAAAATCAACAATGCCCTCCGGATTTTGCGGTAAGTTCTTGGCTATGCCGGAAGGTTGACCTTGCTGCGGAAGAAGACGGCTATTGTTTACCGTTACGCCCTCTACAGTTATCAAATAGGGAGAATTTTCGAGCTCGTAAAGAATCTTAAGAAATTCCAGATACGAAGAGGAAGAAGAAATTTGAAATCTCATGAAGGGCCAGCGTTCGCCCTCTTCGGCTCTTCTTTCGCCGGGATTAATAGAAAAAACAGCTCCCGATTTGCCGGCAACTTCTTCAAGAAATTCCACAAAATCAATCGGCGTTTCCGCATTGACAAAAAGGGCATTGACGGACTGCCATTCAGAACCTTTCTGCAATACAAAAGAACGATAGCGCTCGATGTCTTTTCTCTCCATCTCAAGCTTTGCGGCTTCAACTCTCATCGTACGCAGCTCTTGTGCGCTCTGGAAAATCCCATTTTTCACCTGCATGACTATCACAACCCCAATGCCAAGCACCATCATGCAAACAATCCCAATGGTGACAATAAATCTTCTCCTTTGAAACATAAATAAAAATGTATTCTAACGAATTGGCTTTGCCTCAAACGTAACATTAAAAGCGACATTCGTTGCAGGACCCGTCCATGTGGTGGAAGGAAAAGAAACCTTTGCGAAATTTGGGTTCTTTTTCAAATTTTCCTGCACCACGTGGATGCTTTCTCTGGTGGGCGCAATTCCTGCAAGCGCAATACGCCACTGCACTTCCTTTTCCTTTGTCGCAGAGGAGGAAAAGGAAAAAGATGTAAGCGCAACATCAGAGGGAAGCGTTGCCTCAATTTCTTTCATAAGCGAGTATGCAGATGTGTTGTGGTCATAAAACGAAGTAAGCCCAGAGAGGGTTGCATTGCGATTTTTGATCTCTTCTTTGATTTGCTCCCCTTCTTTGCTTATGGTTTTCATGGAAGAAATTTGAAATGTTTCATTCGATACCACGCCTCTCGCGTAGATGCGGATGGAAAGAAGAATAAGCGCAAAGGAAAGAAGACCGCAAATAAGAGCGATTGCGATCGTCGCAAAAATTCGAAACTGCTCTTCTCTCTGCAGTTCTTCTTTATATGAAGGGGGAAGGAGGTTGATCATGAAATTATTCTCTTGATGATTGCACTCCGCGGATAGCAAGCCCCAGTGCCGTCACGTAGCGGAGGGATTCCTCATAGGGGATCTGGGGCACTTCTCTGGTAACTTCGGGCAGAATATTTGCCCAGGGGTTGCCGAGTTCAACATCAATTCGCAGTTGCTGGGAGAGAAACTCGGGGAATCCGCGCAGCACAGCTCCTCCTCCGCACAAAAGCACTTTTTTAATCTTGCCCTCCTTAACGGAGGAATATCCGTTTTTCGCATGCGACTCGTAATAGTCGATATATTTTTCCATCTGCTCAACCAAATCGGTAAGCACCGGAACCAAAGCATCGAAAACCCTTTTTCCATCAGGATGATCTTTTGCGGAAAGACCATAGCGCTTTTTGATCTCTTCTGCTTCTTTTTCATCAACGGCAAAGGATTTTGCAATTGCTCTCGTGAACTGAACAGCAGAAATTGGAATCGAAGAAGTGAATTTCAAACTGGAACCGGCGAACACACTAAAACTTGCCCTTGTTGCGCCGACATCAATCAATAAATAAGGGTACGGGATTGTCTCTTTTTTAATAAGGGCTCTGGCAATAGCAAGGGACTCAATCTCAAATGCGAGAGGAGTAAGACGCGCCTTGCGCAGTGCGGCAACATACGAATCCACGATTTCCCGCGGCAGAGACGCCAAAAGCACATCAAGATGATTGGAATTATTGGGCGCCAGAGGAAGCAACGCATAATCAATGTAAACGGTCTCCACTGAATAGGGGATGTAATTTTCTGCCTCCACCAGCACGGCTTGCTTCAATTCTTCTTTCTTCATCAAGGGCAGCTGAATCACCTGAAGAAATGCTTTCTCTTCCGGAAGAGAAGCAATAACATAAGCAGTGTCCAATCGCGTTCCCTTGGTATGCTTCTGAAGATTCCCAAGAATATCGATAAGCGCTTCTTCTTTTTTTATTTCGCCATTCTCAATAATGCCTTGCTGCAATGGAAATTCTCCAAACGAAGCAAGACGATACCGGCCCCCTCTCTTTTTGAGTCGCGCTACTTTAATCGAAAGATCCGATATATCAAGTCCGAATGCCTGGGGTTTTAAAGTAAGGAAATCAAACATTTTTGTATTGTACCTTTTTATTCTACTTCTTGCCAACTTGCAACAGTCCATCCTCCGCCTGGGCCATTGGTAAAAAGCACATCCTGAAGACCGATCTCATAGTACAATCCGGCATTATTCCCAAGCTCAATTCCATATGCGTTTACTTCTCTCACCGAGGCGTTATTTGCTATGTCAACCCATCCATTTCCTGCATACAGAATATCGACTTGTACATTCTCCTCCACAATAATCGCAGGGTTTGCCGAAGAAGTGGAAATATACATGAGGTAACTTCCGGGTTGGCCAGAGCCCGTAGAGTCGTTATTCTCCGAAAGAGTAATCACGCTATCGCTTATGATCATGCCGCTTGTGGTGCCGTAATTACCGTGCAAATGAACCCATGAATTATTATTAAGGATCACATTCCCATTCACCCAAAGAGTGCCTGTCAGAATCAATTCGGCATTATTCTGAACAATAAGGTTTCCTGTTATTTTTTTAGGTCCCAACGTTATCGCTCCTCCTCCAAAGGGAACGGTGTAATCTCCGACGATAACCCCTCCGCCTTCTGCATCTGCCTTCCATTGATCAATCTGGGCAGAAGAAAGGGGCAGGGGAATGGACGCAGGAGGGGCGCCCAAAGGAATAAACGCACCGCATCCCGAACTGCTATTGGCATGCAAATCCCCGATCACATTGGTATTTTGGCAAACATCCACATACGCATTATCATTGACATATCCTCCCGAGATTCGATGACCTGCGCCAGCAATCTCGACCGTATTTTTAATTCCCGCATTGGACCCTTGGATCACATCGCCGTTCGAAAATACGTTGCCGAAGACCGCACTATTGGGACTCAACCGTAATCCTCCTTCTCCGATGTGAGCGCCATAGAAAAATTGGGCATTGCCCGCTGAAAGCTCGTAGATAATCTTGACTTTTCGCACCCTGCTTGACGAATTTCCCTCTGCAAGGACAGTTCTTGTGCCGGCTGCTACGTCAGAAATATCAACGTCTACAGTGGCTGTAGATTCCACGGGAAAGGAATACGTATTCGACCAATTCATTGCCTTTGATAAACGCAGCAAGGCATCTTCAACTCCTGACTCTGCTGCATAATATGCTTTGGCAGATTGGATGGTCTCGCCGAGAGCACGCTGCTGGGTTGTACTTATCAAGGCAATCCCCAGCACAATGACAAGAATAACTCCAAAAAGAACCAAAGTAAGGAAAAATACGACAAAACCCCTTTGCATTGCTGATACCTCTTGTAAAGACATATGAATTAATATGCTCGGAAAGAAACTGTTGATACTATTCTGGCAGAAGCCGTAAGTTCCGGCTTTGCAGACGGATTCTTATATTGTGCTTCGAGGGTAATCTCAACCGAAGGAATGAATGTGGTTGTGACCTCGCGAAATTCCAATGTCTGCACCTCCAATTCTTCTGAAGTAAGGGGCACCGGATTTTCCCCCTCCCGCTTTAGACAAATTCTTGTATCGCAGAGAAATAAATCAACATACGTACTACTCTCATCAATTGGGGGATTGGCTGCTGTTTCGAGAGAAAGCTGATTGAGAGAGGTCGTGGGCTCGTATATGCTCTGCGCCTCCCTGATTTTTCTCGTCATCGCGTCCATGGCATTGCTGGCGTACAGCGTGGTCTCTTTGAGTACCCGCGCTTTTGTCTGCGAACGTATTGCCCAAAGCAATAGGGAACCGACTGCTGCTACAATAATCGCCAAGACCGCAATATAGATAGCGACCTCCAATATGGTTGTGCCTTTTTCTTTGTTGTTCATGGACTTATACTCCAATTCGTAAAATACGAAGCAAGAATAATTTGTCGAATTGCTCCTTTTCTCTGCCACGAAACCGTTACCGTTGCTTTTTTTGTATTGACATCCGTGGTACCCCCCGAAGAAACAATATTGTCATTTCCGTCGCGCTGCACGTTATCAAATTGAATGCTCCTCGTGAAATTGCCCACTACCTCTTGCCCCTGGATGAGCTGCCATTGAGGGGGAGCGCCGTTCGATTTCTTTGTATGATAAGGAACTCCGGTACTTACCACGCCAAGCCCGTCATATTCATTGGCAGGATCGTTAGCATTCCAAGCAATTCCATCCCGAAAATTTCGCACTCCTTCCAATGCTTCCTGAGCAAGAAAAACGGCTTGCGTTGCCTCTCTGGCGTATGCGTTCTGATCCAATGCAAACGCAGCAAGACCAAGAATGCTTACCGCGACCACGCTGACGAGCGCAGTTGCAATAATAACTTCCATAAGGAGGACACCCGCCTTCGCTCGCTGAAATGAGCTATGGCGGGCGAGGCCTTTGTTATTGCCGCTCTGGTTCTGACACATAAATAGAAGTTCCTTGGCTGGTTTGACCATTTGCATTGTACTGAATAAGAGTACCGGGATCTGGATCGACGGTCCCGTCAATATCAATGGTTAAAGGTTTGGTGTTGAATCTCCGGTCGCGATGAATGGAAAATCGGGTTCCAAGCACAGGATCATTGAATGCATGGGTATGAATTTTTACCTGCTGAATTTCTCCGCCGTCATCCACCTCGCCTTCCCAATATATCTGGCCTGCCTGCATGTTCTGCGTCAGGAGAATTTCTTTGGTTGTTGTGGCAAACGTCAACACAAGTTTTTCTGTGGCCGGGTCGATAGGGCGCAAGATACTATCATAGGTAAAATGGACATGACGCGAATCCTTGGTACGATTGGCATCAGAAGGAGCAGAAGAACTTGCAATTCCCACTACGCCCGAGTCCTCAATATAAATGGTCTGGACAAGAGAGGGGTCTGCAATAGATCGTAACGCGATACTGCCCGAGGGATTCAATGTTCCGGTGAGACGGTCAAAGGCAATTTCACTTCCTCCTCCCAGATTGATTGCAGAAATTTCTACGCCCGATGGCAACTTGTAAATTTCTTTTGAATTGGGATCGCTCGTGCTAAAAGTATTGCCCTTAAAAAGAATATACTGATGAGGGTTCGTACTGGTCTCAAAGTACACTCCATATTTGCTTGCGCCATTTGACGATAAGGTTTTGCTTTGAGCCAACTGAAGAATCCCAATCATATCTTCGCTGATACGTTTCACGTCTGATCCCCTTTGAAGATTTGCAAACAGGACCACGGTCATACCAACAATAATTCCCAAAATCAGCACAAAGAACATAAGTTCCACTAATGTAAACCCATTCTGCATCTTTTTTCTCTGCCATGGCTCATGCATAAAAAAGCCTAGTAAGCACTGAGCATCGAATACATGGGCTGGACCATTGAAATGGCAAAAAATCCAACCACAGCTCCAATGACCAGCATAAGAATCGGCTCAATAATAGAGGTGAGATTTTTCGTGAGATTCGTTACCTCCTCTTCATAAAATTCGGCGAGTTTGGAAAGCACTTCCGTGGTCTGGCCGGTTTCTTCCCCGATTTCCACCATCTGAATCAAAACAACGGGGTACAAATTTTCATAATGCTTTAATACTTGAGAAAATTTTTCTCCGGTCTGCACCCTCTCTGCGCAATGCTGAAGCGCTTTTTGAAAATACACATTCCCCACCACGCGGGAAGTGATTTCGATAGAACGCACCAACGCAACTCCTGCGGCAATCAAAGAACTCAAGGTTCGGGCCGTAAAAGCCGTATTTGTTTTACGCACAATCCCAGAGATAATAGGAAAAGAAAGCACAATTCTGCCAGCCATATTTTTCCCCCAGAAAGTTTTTCTGTAGATCCACCGAAAGAAAAAAGCAGCTCCCCCTAATCCCAAGAAGAACAGGTACCACTTGGTAGCCATGAATTGACCGATTCCAATCACAATTCTTGTTGTGATGGGCAGGTGCACTCCCAACTCATCAAAGACGCTGGCCATACGAGGGACCACAAAAATAAGCATGACAATCCCGATCAGAATCATTGCCGTAATCACCACCGCAGGATACAGCAAAGAACCCATGATCTTTGATTTGACGTCATGCTCTCTCTCCAACTGAAACGCAAGATGAGACAATACTTCTTCGAGTCCTCCTGATTCTTCACCCACGCGCACCATATTAACCACCAGCTCTGAAAAAATATCCGGGTATGCCTCCATTGCCTGAGAAAGCGCCTGCCCCTTTAGTACACGCTCCCTCACATCAAGAATTGCATCGCGAAACTTTTTTTTCTTGACTTGCTTTGAAAGTATGTCCAAAGCACGGGGGATAGGAACTCCTGCAGAAGCCATGACCTTGAGGTTTCGTATGAACACAAGTTTGTCCACGAGCCCTACTCCAAAAAGCCCTCCAGTAAAATCCTTGAGCAATGATTTTTTGATTTTTACTCCCTCCTCTTCAAATGAAGTGAGGATAAATCCCCTTTGGCGCAATGTTTGCGCAAGCTCCCGCTCGCTGCTCGCATTTTCCTTGCCCGTAATTTTTTCTCCCTTATGGGAAATGGCTGAGTAAGAATAGATGGGCATAGATCAGCGCATCTTTATTCGTTAATAACACGCAGGACTTCTTCAATGGTCGTAACGCCTTGGATTGCTTTTAATAGCCCGTCCTCAATCATGGTCAGCATGCCTTCGCGTTCTGCCTGTTGCTGAATCCGATCAGAAGAAGCGCGCTCTACCAACAACCCCTTGATGGTTTCGGTCACGGGCAATACTTCATAAATTCCAACTCTTCCCCGGTAGCCGTCAGGGGATTCTGCATTTGGTTTTGGTTTATAAAATGACACGTCCAGCAATGTCCGGTTGGAAGGAATCATTTTTGATTCCCGCATGGTCTTGGTTACTTTTTCGATATCACAATATTCCTTAAAACGTTCGAGATCCTGTGGCGAAAGCCGGTACTCTTCCTTGTCTTCGCACAATCGACGAACCAGTCGCTGCGCAATCACAAGATTCACGGTGGAAGCCAACAAAAATGGCTCAACCTTCATATCAATCAAACGGGGAATTGCGCCGGCGGCAGTATTCGTATGCAAAGTTGAAAGCACCAAGTGCCCGGTAAGCGCGGCATTGATTGCGAGGCCCGCTGTTTCTTTGTCGCGAATCTCTCCAACCATGATGATATCTGGATCTTGGCGTAAAAGAGAGCGCAGTCCCGAGGCAAACGTGAGTCCAATTTTCGGATTCACCTGGGTCTGATTGATGCGGAGCATACGGTATTCTACTGGATCTTCTACGGTCGAAATATTGACTTCGGGAGTATTCAAAATTTCCATCATGGCGTACAAAGTTGTTGTTTTCCCGGAGCCAGTGGGGCCCGTAATCAAAATCATGCCAACCGGACGCTTGAGGCCCCTCTGAACATGCTCCAATGCCTCGCCGCGTAATCCCAACTGCTCTAGGGTATAGGCCTTGGATGTTTCGGAAAGCAAACGCATCACGATCTTTTCGCCGTCGAATACCGGTAAAATAGAAACACGAATAGAATATTTGTAGTCCTCGGTTTCAATTTTAAAACGGCCGTCCTGCGGAAGGCGGTGCTCATCGAGTTTCAAATTCGAAAGAACCTTGATACGGGCTACAATTCCGGATGCTGCTTGCTTGGGAAGCACCATCGCGTCTCTCAAAACTCCATCGATACGGTAACGCACCAGCACTTCTTTTTCGGTTGGCTCAATATGAATGTCCGAGGCGCGTTGCAGTACCGCGTGCTTGAGCAATGTATCCACGATCCGGATCACGGGAAGATCTTCTGCTGCTTTTTGCAGCTCTTCCACCTCTGCCCCTTCTTCTATATCTGCCTGCTGAATGGCTTTAATACCCGTTACTTCCTGCCTGATAATATCCCCGAATTCCGCTTCCAAGCTTTTTGAATACTGCCGAAGCGCATGCTTAATACTTTCGGGAGTAGTGAGCCGCGGGAAAATTTTGAGGTCTGATTTCTTACGAATAAAATCAATGGTCACTAAATCCTGGGGATCCAGCATTGCAACCTCCAAATTTTTTCCATTCTTGCGAAAAGAGACGATATTGTGGGAACGGGCAATGGGCTCCGGAATAATGCGCAAAATTTCAGGATCAATTTTTTTATTCTCGAGATTCACGAATGGGATCCCAAGAATATACGCTTCTGTCTTGGAACGGTCCGTTTGAGAAATAAATCCTTCTGCGACCAAAACATCGCCGAGAGAAAGATCGGCTTTGTGCGCTTTTTTCTCTGCCTCTTTCAGTTGTTTATCTGCCACCAGTCCGGCATCTTTGAGAAATGCCTTGAGCTGTTGATCCTCAACGCGTGTCACTGTGAAAAGGGGGTTTCTCCTAATGCTTGTTTAACTTTTGATACAATTTCCTCAAGTCGATAACTTGATTTCAAAAGATAGGTTGTAGCTCCCAAATCCACTGCCTTCTGCACGTTCTGCATGTCTTCGAGATTGGTAAGAATAATCACTGGGATATGCTTGGTGGCCTTGTCTTGTTTAAGCTCTTCCAATACTTCAAATCCACTCATCTTGGGCAAGATAAGATCGAGCAACACCAAGTCGGGATTTTTCTCTTTTGCTAAACGCAGCCCTGTCTCGCCATCAAGCGCATGAATTACGGAATATCCCTGCTCTTTTAATGTATCTTCAAATGTTTTTTGCAATGCTGACTCGTCTTCAACAAAAAGAATTGTTTTCATAATAATTGCTTTTTATACATGGGTTGCAAAAGGTACGGTAAACCAAAAGGTCGACCCCTTGTACTCTTCGGAATGGAATCCCATTTCACCATCTGCCTTTTCAACAATTGATTTTGCAATGTACAAGCCCAGTCCCGATCCTTGTGTTTCATGTTTAAGCACGTTGCTGGAACGGAAAAATCGCTGGAAAATATATTTTTCATCATTTCTCGGGATGCCGATTCCCTGATCTTGAATTTCAAAATAGAGTTTGTCGCCACGGGCCTCATACCGAAGAGTAATCACCGGCTGTTCCTGCTGGTTCTGTGATTTGTCTGCTGCTTTTTTGGTGTATTTAATAGCATTGTCCAGCAAATTCGAAACCACATTGCGAAGTCGGGCCGGGTCACTGTACACATTGGGAAGATCGCTACCTCCCTCTACCACAAGCTTAATATTAGAAGCGCGAATTAAAGGGCTGAATTCTGAAACCACTACGTTGACAAGCTGCACAAAAGAAAATTCTTGTTTATACAAAGGCAATGTTCCTTCTTGGATACGGGAAACCGTAAGAAGTTCGTTTACCAGATTTTTCATCCGGTCGGCATTGGCCTCGAGAATATGAAAATACCCCTCCTGCTTCTCGGTGACATCTTCCTTTGCCTCGGTGTTGAGAAAATCGAGCGCCCAGATGAAGTTGGTAAGAGGAGTGCGAAGTTGATGGGAAACAATACCGACAAACTCTGATTTTAAACGGTTTGCTTCTGCTAATTTTTCAAAAGAGTGAGTAATAATGAATGCGATCGTGATAAGAGAAGCGGTCAGGCCAAGGATAATAAGATTCACAACGAAAGGATCATCCACCAGTTGAGAACCAAGTGCATACGCAATAAGAATCGAGACAATAATGAGCATGCCCATGACAAAGAACAAGAAATGCGGGCACTGCCACAAGGGGATTCCAAACTTCCTGCACTGATCGTTGAACGTTAACTGAGCCAAGACGTCGTGAAAGGTAATCATTATAATGAGTATACCATACATTGAATCTGCAAGGCAAAAATGCTATAACATACCTGATTTGCGGGGTGTGGTGTAATGGTAGCACGCGTCCTTTGGGAGGATGCAGTTCCAGTTCGAATCTGGACACCCCGACCAAAAAATTTATTGCCAGAGTTTGCTGACTCTAGCGGGTTTACCCGCCGAAGCCAGCGATAGCTGGCGTAGGCGCGGGTGTAGCACAGTGGTAGTGCATCAGGTTTCCAACCTGACCATGTGGGTTCGATTCCCATCACCCGCTCAAAAGAAAAACTGCCTTTTTGAGGCAGTTTTTCTTTTTCCTATTGTAGACAGGCTAAGCCTGTCCAAGGGAGCTGCACTACCGGGCGTATTCGACGAAACGATTTTCACGAATGAGGGTAACTTTGATTTCTCCGGGATAGCGCAATTCTTCCTCGATACGATTTGCGATATCGCGGGCAAGCTGCTGCGCACTTAAATCATTCACGTCATCTGGCTTCACAAAGACCCGAATCTCTCTTCCCGCCTGGATTGCATACACCTTTTCCACTCCTCCAAACCCTGCCGCAATTTTTTCCAATTCGCCAATGCGCTTGAGATAATTTTCAAGATTGTCTTTTCTCGCGCCGGGTCTCGAGGCGGAAATCGCATCTGCCGTCTGAATAATAACCGCTTCAATCGATTCATAGGGATAATCCTCGTGATGCGATTTCATGGCGTCGATCACTGGTTTTTCGACTCCAAACTTTTCCAAAATTCGAATCCCGATTTCCACATGCGAACCCTCAAGCTGATGATCCAAGGCCTTGCCAACATCGTGAAATAAGCCGGCTTTCTTTGCAACTAATGCATCCACTCCAACTTCCGAAGCAATCGCCGAGGCCAAATGCGCAACTTCAATGGAGTGAAGCAATACATTCTGGCCATAGCTGGTGCGGAATTTTAACCGGCCCAGCAAATGAGTAAGTTTTGGATCTACCCCCACCAAACCGACGTCGTAGATCGCTGTCTCTCCTGCTTCTTTGGTTTGCGTCTCAATTTCTGCCTGAACCTTGAGCACTTCTTCTTCCACTCTGGCAGGATGGATTCTCCCGTCTTTGATGAGCCGTTCCAAGGCGATCTTTGCAATATGACGGCGCACCGGATCAAACCCGGAAATAACTACTGCTTCTGGGGTCTCGTCTACAATAATTTCAACGCCGGCAAGACGCTCCAGAGAACGGATATTCCTTCCTTCCTTGCCAATGATTTTTCCTTTGATATCTTCGGAAGGAAGCACTACTGTCGTGGTGGTAATTTCTTGGTTCTGGGAAACTGCTGTTTTTTGAATTGCGTATGCCAATATTTCTTTTGCCCTGCGCTCGAAGCGTTCCTCGCCTTCCTGCTCAAGCTTCCGGACTCTTCCCAGAATATCTTGTTCGTATTTCTTTTCCACGCGGCTGAACAATTCTTCTTTTGCCTGCTCGGGTGAAAGCTTTGCCACCTGTTCTAACTTTTGCAATGCTTCTGTTTTTAACCCCTCAACTTCCTTTTGAATATTCTCGATCTGGTCTGCATTGGTCTTAAGTTTTTTTTCTTTTTCTTCCAATTCTGATGCTTTGCGTTCAATGGCACTCTCGCGTTTTAACAAAAGCTGCTCTGCGGCAAGCAATGTCTTTCTGCGTTCGGTTTCTTCCGTTTTTGCGGACTCTAAAACTTCCCGCGCTTCGGTTTGGGATTTTGCAATAATCGCTTCGCCTTCCTTTTCGAACTCATCAATGCGCTTTTGGAGTTTTTGTTCAATTGTGCCCGCCTGCCTCTTGGCAATTGACTGACGAGCAAAGTACCCAAGAATAGCTCCTATGGCCAGCGTCAAACATGCTACCGCCAGTAGAATAAAAGGATTCATATTGTTTGAGAAACAATTGGCTACACATATCTATTTCCAGCATACCAAAAACGCATGAGAATGTCAAAACCCGGCGGAGGTTACTTTTTGGAAAAGATTACCTCATCGATTGCTCCGTATGCCTTTGCTTCTTCGGCAGTAAGGTAAAAATCGCGATCCGTATCTTTTTCAATTCTCTCATAGGGCTGCCCGGTATGCTTCGCCAGAATACCGTTGAGACGCTCCCGAATCTTCACAATTTGCTTTGCCGCAATCTCCACCTCAATTGCCTGCCCTTGCGCGCCTCCCATTGGCTGATGAAGCATAATCTGGGCATTGGGCAAGGCATATCTTTGTCCTTTGGTCCCTGACGCAAGCAATACTGCTCCCATGGAAGCAGCCATCCCCACGCACACCGTAGAAACCGGGCACTGGATATATTGCATGGTGTCATAAATTGCCAAACCCGAGGTCACCAACCCTCCAGGAGTATTGATGTAAAATTCAATGGATTTTTTTGGGTCGCGGGAAGCCAAAAACAGCATCTGGGCAATAATAGAATTCGCCACCAAATCATTGATTGGCGTTCCCAAAAAGATAATGCGCTCTTTGAGCAATCTCGAGTAGATGTCATACGCCCGCTCTCCATATTGGGATTTTTCAATAACAGTAGGAGTTAGATTCATGGCTCTATAAAAAATTATTTTTGTACAAACTCTTCGAGAAAACGAAGGGTTTTCTCATTTTCGATTACACTTTTCATATACCGCACAAGTCGCGCAAGGTCAATCTCTTTCTCTGCGGCTTGGGGAGTTTTATATCGTTGTAACGCTTTATTCACCTCTTCCTCAACTTCTTGGGCGCTTGCCTCGATATTCTCCTTTTTGATAATTGCCCGCAATATCAAAGAATTCTTTACCCGCTTTTCCGCCTCTTGGCGAAAGGACTGCAACAATTCTTCCTCTGATTTATTGATTTTCTTCAAATATTCTTCGAATGTAATTTGAAACATCTGAACTGTTCCCTGTTTGGTATTTTCGAGCATGAGATGTTTTTCCTGCTCAATCAAAACATCTGGAACCTCCACTTTTGTTTCTTTTGCAATAGTATTCAAAATTTCTTGACGCACCCGTTCTTTCTCTTGCGTTTCTTTTTCTGCAGTAAGCCCTGCCCTGATGCTCGTTCGCAAGCCATCCATATTTTCAAATTCCCCAAGGGATTTTGCGAATTCATCATCAAGCTCCGGCAATTTTTCCTCTCCCTCTTGTTTTCTGTTGCTTTGAAGCCAGCGCAAGGTATCCTCAATCTCTTGATCTTGGACTGCGACATTCTTTCTTTCTACTTGCTTGGCAATCTTTTTATAATCCGGCAGCGCAACTTCGGGGACAATAGAAACTGCGACCGTAAAAATAAAGGGGTTTTCTCGCGCAAATTTCTTGACCATAATCTCTGGCTCCCCAATCACATCGAGATTTTCCTTGCCGATAACCTCGACATAACTTTCGGAAATCGCATCTTTTGCTGCTTTCTCCAGAACGGGGCTCTCGCCCAATTCTTTACGAGCAATTTCCAAGGGAACATTTCCCGGACGAAACCCCTCGAGTGAAAGATTTTTCCGTAATACCTCTAAGGCCTTCTCCTCGTATTCTTTCAATTCTTGAGGAGAAAGAACGATCTCAATTTCAATTTTTGATTTCGGAGTCCTCCGAACAGAATATTCCATATTTTATGCGGGGGTTTCTTCTTTTGTCTCTTCTGTTTTTTCTTCTGCTTGCTCGTCGGGTTTTTCTTCCTGCCCCTCCTCCATTTCAACTTGTTTGCCTTCGGGCGTGCGCACATCAATTTTCCAGCCAGTAAGTTTTGCAGCAAGCCGCACATTCTGCCCTTCTTTCCCGATTGCGAGCGACAACTGATCCTCTGGCACCAAAGCAATAACCCGATTCTTCGGCAATACAGTGACTTGTAACACTTTGGCAGGGGAGAGCGCGTGCGCAACAAAAAGTTCCGGATCCTCGGCCCATTCCACAATATCAATTTTTTCTCCACCCAGTTCATTGATCACTGACCCCACTCTTGTGCCCCGCTGGCCAACCATAGCGCCGATCGGATCCACTCCTTCTGCCGAAGATGCCGCCGCCACCTTGGAACGCGATCCCGCTTCTCTGGCAATTGATTTAATTTCAATGGTGCCGGCAGGAATCTCCGGAACTTCCAATTCAAAAAGTTTGGAAACAAATTTGGGATATGCCCGCGACAAAAGCACGCTTGGCCCTTTGGGGCTGTCCTCCACGCGCAAAACGTAAAACCGCAATCTTTGGCCGGGGCGGTAAAACTCCCCCGGCACATGTTCTTCTTTTGGAAAAATTCCGAGTGTTTTGCCAAGGTCTACAAAAATAACTCTTCCTTCGATGCGCTGAATAATGCCGGAAAGCAGCTCTCCTTCTTTGGACTTAAATTCATTCCAGATCGAAGAACGCTCGGCCTCGCGAATCTTTTGCAAAATGACTTGCTTTGCTGTTTGCGCTGCGATTCTGCCATAATCCATTTTGCTTTCCAAAGGAATTTCAATGGCATCGCCCACTTTTGCATCTTCCTGCAATGTCTTTGCCTCCTCAACCATAAGATGGCGCTCGGGATTAAACCTGATCTTCTTGCCTTCTTCTGCTTCTTCCTCAATCGGTTCCCTTTTTTCTTTCAGCTGCTCCAGCTCTTCTTCGGAATAAATCATGCTTTCATCCACCACAAGTTTTTCCTGCCAAAACTCAACTTTGCCTGTTTCCAGATTTAATTTTGCCTTGATATTCTGACCGCGTTTTCCGTAGTCCTTTTTATAAGCAGCAGCAATTGCCTGCTCGATGGCCTCAATGACTTGCTGCCTGTTCAAACCTTTTTCTTCTGCGATCTGATCAAGCAGAACTGAAAAACTTTTGAGATCGATCATACCGATAAAATTTCTAATTTTTAGTTCTTAATTTTTAATAAATTGAGAAATAAATTAAAAATTGCGTTTTCTATAAAACGATGCCCGCTCGCGCGGACATTTCTTTCTGATTTTTCTTATACCATGCCCTCTTTTTCTTGTCAACGCCCTTCCTCTCTTGCCGGCTTGAGAGCTTTTGCATACCACAAGAGCTCCCCTAAAAGGGTCTGCACTCTCTTTGCGCATGAGGGATCCTGAATATTCCCTTGCTCGTCAAAAAGATTGTTGATGTTCCCAAAATACACTGCCTCGCGTATAGGCACCATGTGCAATTCAATCGCAACCAGTCGCAGTTGCTCTATTGCCCTCGCACCACCCAGAATTCCCCCGGAGACGCCGCAAAACCCGATTGGTTTTCTGGCATACTCATTGTAGAAAGAATCGAGTAGCTGCTTTAATTCTCCCGGATAGCCGTGATTATACTCTGGCGTTACAATAATATACCCGTCTGCCCGCTTGAATTTTTCGCCAAGTTCTTGCAATGCCGGCGCTTGCTCTCCGGTTGCAGAAATTGGGAAATCGCGCACATCAATAAGTTCGGTTTCGATCCCTGCATTCGCAACCTCCTGCAATACAAATTTCGCAGCTTTTTCCGCCCTTCTTCCCTCTCTCGCCGTGCCCAAAATAATGGGAATATACATATTGCAGAATTTTTAATGTTTAATTCTTAATTTTCGATTAAACTCTACTTCTCCAAATCTTTTCCTCATCCTACAGCATTTTTATTCGGATTGCGAAGATGCCGCCGTGGCGGATGCGCTCTTCCCAGTCCTCGGCAATGCCGTAATAAATGCCGATGCCATCGGCCAAATCTTTTGCCCACGGCAAACACTTTTTTAATCCTTCTTTCTTCAAATACTCCCGAACGGTTTTGTAATGCTGTACGCTTTTGATTGCGGCAGTAACTTTTTTGTCGCTGCCGAGATCGCTGAAAATAATTTTATCGCCGCGCCTCATTCTGCGATAATCTCTTTTTTCCGACCATGCCCTACCTTCCACGGTTTTCTCCCCGTTCGCCACGTAAGGGAATATATGATGATACAAATTTAATTTCCAAATTTTTGCCATAAACTACTGCAGAATTGCTTAACTTAGTTAAGCAATTTCGAGAAGGGCGGCGAGGGCAGAGGGCAATTCTTTTACGCCGGCGTCGTCGCTAAAATGCCCTTTGTTGTGCTCAACGATTATTTTTGCGCCGAGTTTTTCTTCGTATGTTGCTTTGTTTTCTTCCAATGCAACGAATGGATCGTCATCGGAAAAAATCGCTACAAATTTGTTGCCTACTTTTTTGACTCTGTCCCAATCAATCGGCATCTGAAGCCATGGCTGGGCAACTAATTTATCCTCTTCGCTTTCAAAGGCGTACGGCGACAAACTAATCCATCCTGCAACCAAAACAGCCCCGCCAATCCTTTTTGCCTCATCGATCCCTTGCAGAAAACCAAGAATGGCGCGGCATCCCATGCTGTGCCCGACAAAATAGGTATTTTCGTCGGCATCGCCTGCCAATTGCGAAAGATATTGTATCCATTCCTCAATCTTTGGCGCTTCGGGATTGGGCATTGCCGGAACTTCAACCGCAAAACCTCGCTGCTCTAATTCGTTTTTGAGCCACGGAAACCAGCAGCTATCCGGCGAACCGTCCCAACCGTGAATTAAAAATACTCTTTTTTGCATAGATTAGCGTTGACTCGAATAGTTATTTTGGATTTTGGTGGTCAGAACCCATTTTGCGGAGAACCCCGATTGACCGCCTCCGCTTCGCTCCGGCGGGACGCTCGGGCGCGGCGGAATTCCCCCCACACCCCCCTTCCGCCGCGCCCTCGCTTCTGGCATTCCGGCGAAAAAATCCGACGGCTATGTTTTTGGTATTTCAGGAAAATCAACAATTTTCCCAATACTATCTTTTATAACATCTCGACAGCTTTTCGCAAAAGAATCGTCCCTAGACTCTTTTACGTATTTTGCGACTCGGAACAAATCGGGCGTTCTCACCAAAACACAATTTAATGACTTCGCAGTGCTAATACACTTGGTCGTAAATTGTTCTACTCTTTCAGATGGCTTTGTCAGTCGAAAGCCATTCCCAAACAAAATACCAATTGCAGGATTTTCGACTTCCTCCCTCCGTAAATCTTCTTGAATGATTCTTGTTAGCTGGCTGAATTTTTCAATGTTTACCGCAGAAGTATCCTTTCCCTCTGCCTCACCAATAAATCGATCTTTTTCCGGCGAAGTGATAACATGATCTATTTCAAGGTTTCCGTCGTTGTAATTTTCCGCTGTATAACCCAAAATTTCCAATGCGATATTAATTGCATTTTCAAGTATTTTTCCTTTCTCGAAAAGTAAATCACGCAATCTCACTTCTTGTTCTATTTTCTCCTGTAATTCACTTTTTTGCGAAATGAGCTTATCAATTTCCGTTGATTTCTTCTCAATCTCTTTCTGTAAAACCTGCTCTTGAGTTAATTGAAAATCTGCTTGACTAGTCCAATCGGGAGGTGGGGTTCTGTCTCCGCTTTTGCGAAGAGCTTTATCTACATCAACAAGTGTTTTAACTAGAGATTTGCCGAATTGTATTGCCTCTTTTGTCCAATATGCTTTCTTTTCTTTACCCTTACCCCTGTGTTCGGTAAATTTTTTCTCGTCATAATTTATGAGTGGTAATACTACAAGATGTCCATTTTTAACTTTATAAATTGCACCTAGAATTTTCGTCTTGTCTTTTCCGGTAAAAATCACTTGAGCACTACCCGGATTCTCAATGTAGAGCTGATATTCCAAACTCTTCTTAAATTTTTCGTGAAAATCGCTGAATAGTGGGTTTCCAGAAAATTCAATATTTTTCCCGGAGGCGGACACTAGTGTACCAATACTGATTGGTAAAAAATCATAGTTAGTTTTCGTATATGTACTGTGTAAATTTTCCCCTTTCCTGGGGTGAGATACGCCAGATGAAAGTAGATGACTTTCTTCTTTAGACAAAATGACAAAAACACTTTTTCCAGATTGTAAAAAATCCGTTACTTCTTTTTTGAGATGAGATATTTTTTTCTCGTATTCACTTGATGTTGAAGCATTGTAGCAACCTCCTCCTGAAGAAAATTCGATCCAACTCCCATAACCTCCCCTTGGCTCAAATGATTCTGGAGAAATTAGTAGAATATCAGCATCCATCAAAGACGCCCCGCTATAAAAATCAATATGATTTTCATCAAATGTCGGTATTATGTATCCGATTGTAATAATCTGTTTTTCCATAACTATTCCAATTCATATTCCCAGCCTGGTTTCCATGCTTTGGCCTTACGCCAATCCTCGGCAAGTGCTTGTCTCCATGTCCTACCCTTGAGGAGCACATCCAGCGAAAGTTGTGGCGCTTTGTGCGCGACAATGGCGATGTGTTTACCGTCGTAGTTTTGTTTTAGGAACGCGAGAAAATCCGCGACACGGGCTTTAACATCTTCATAACTTTCGCCGCCTGGAAACGGCTTCGTGATTGCCTCGTCCTCCTGCATGGGTTCAACAATGTCCGATGATGCCCCGTTTAGTGTGCCGTAATTGCACTCACGAAGCCGTGCGTCGGGAATAATGTCGCAGATGCCCTCCCAAGCGAGTTTTGCGGAGTTATAAGCGCGTTTAAGATCAGAGCAGAACACGACATCAAAATTTTTATCTTTGGTCTGCTCTCTCAGTTCTATGGACTGCTTCACGCCGAGTTCCGAGAGTTCAATATCTTTCCAGCCAGAGGAAATATGTTGTTCGTTATCAGTCGTAGTTCCGTGAACAAAATAAGTGATTTTTATTGACATACTAATTTTTGACTTTGTACTCCAAAAGCAGGTAGGAATTTTTAAGGGGTTTTGCCTCTACCAATTCAAGAGCCTTGATTTTATTTAGCTCATCGGGAGCGTGCAGAGACTCGCCATCCATCAATGTGGAGGTGTTTTTACCACCAACAAGCGCAGGAGCTATCACAAGAAAAACACGATCAACTAGACCCTCTCTAACGAGAGTGGTATTTAGGGTACCACCTGATTGAATAGTAAGTCTCTCCGCACCAAATTGTTCTTTCAATTTAGAAAATAAATCTCCAAAATCTACTTTTCCTTGGTATTCAAAAACACTAATGTTATCGAATTTATTTTTTAGCGATATGGCAGAATGAGTTTTGTTTGTGGTGGCGACAATAAGATTTTTTGATTTCTTTGCAAGATAAGAAACACCCCTCTCTGTCAGGTGTGGTTCGTTATCTATCACAACAAAACTAACTGGTAATTTCTTTGGTTCGTCCGTCTTTTCGTTCATTCCGACTTTTGCAAAAACGCGCCCCGTGTTTAGAGAGAATAGGTCGGTTTCCATCTCTAAATCATAGTACTGCTTCAGACCCTCTTTCACCCCATCAATTCTTGGATAATCCTTATCAACATCCATTGTGTCGGTATCACCAGTAGAAATTTTTCCGTCCACTGAAACTAACAAAAATAAAGTTGTATATGGTCTGTTCATATTATTTTTTCAAGAGATCATCAACCGAAACATCAAGAGCTTTCGCAATTTTTTGGATTGTCTCAATGGTCGGGTTCGGGCTTTCATCCAGTTCTATCTTAACAACCGTATTGAGTGATAAATCGGCAAGTTTAGACAGCTTATCTTGCGAAAGCTCTTTTTCCTGCCGAAATTTCTTGATGTTCTTGCCTATTGTGGACATAGTAGATTATAATGTATGGAAAGTGATATAATACATTTTATGACTTGCAATAGAATCATATCAACTTCCCATTCTTTTTTCAATGTAGCCGTCGGATTTTTTCGCCGGAATGCCAGAAGCGAGGGCGCGGCGGAAGGGGGGTGTGGGGGGAATTCCGCCGCGCCCGAGCGTCCCGCCGGAGCGAAGCGGAGGCGGTCAATCGGGGTTCTCCGCAAAATGGGTTCTG